>NZ_FQYT01000006.1 GCF_900141895.1 Parasporobacterium paucivorans DSM 15970
CATAGAATTAGGTGCATTTATTGGAAGCAATGGAAGAAAGTCAAAACGAGATTTAGTAACCTTAAGAAGTTAGATGTGGAAGAAGAAAAAGCATGGATCTGTGCCAATATGCGAAATGGAAACTGGTATTGTAGTGGATATTTTGTGCTACAAACCGCATTTAACAACAAAAGACTCCGTGAGTTGGGATATATAACACTCACGGAGCAATATCTGAAAATATGTGAAAACTAGAGAACCGCCGTGTACCGAACGGTACGCACGGTGGTGTGAGAGGTCGGCTAGTCAACTAATGACTAGCCTCCTACTCGATTGAGATTGAGTATGAACGTTGAGTATGTTAAAATTAACTGTAGATACAAATGAAAAGGAGGCGTGCATTATGGATATTTCCCTAAAGAATATTATTCTTGCCGGAATTGGTTCAATGGCCTATTCCTATGAAAAAGGCACAGAACTGATTGAGAACATGATCAAAAAGGGTGAGATCAGTGTGGCCCAGGGCATGGAAATCAATGAGGAGCTGAAAAGAAAAAAAGTAACACCGGCCGATAAGGATTCTGTCACGGCAGAACAGCTAAAGGAAATGCTTCTGAACCTGGCAACAAAAGATGACATTAAAGATCTTGAGAAAAGAATCACAGAGCTGGAAAACAAATAATCGAAAATCCGAGGTAGAGCGACAGAATGGGCATATCGAATGAAAAAGAACGGATGCGGCAAATCCTCTCGGTGTTTTTCAACCATGGCATAAAAAGAGGATTCAGAGGAGAAAATCTGCCGGTTGGTCTCAGGGAATCATTTGAAGAACTGGGGTCCACTTTTATTAAGATCGGTCAGATTCTTTCCACCAGGTCCGATCTGCTGCCTGACACTTTCACCACGGAACTGCAGAAGCTTCAGGACAATGTACAGCCGGAAACATATACAGATATAATAAAAGTAATTGAGGATGCATTTGGAAAACCCGTCGGAGAAATGTTTTTGTGGTTTGACCGAGAACCGCTCGCAACGGCTTCCATAGCCCAGGTCCATCTTGCCTGCCTCAGAGACAACACAAAAGTTGCGGTTAAAATAAGGCGCCCCATGGTTGAACAGTCCATGATGAGCGATATAGCCATTTTGAAAAGACTGGCGGGGTTTGCCAGGCATACACCCCAATATAATATGATCGATTTCCAGAAAATTATTGGGGAACTGGAAATTTCGGCTAAAAAGGAGCTGGACTTTCTGAATGAAGCAGAGAATATCCGGACATTTCAGCGAAATAACCGAGATGTAAAATTCATAACTTCTCCGGCCATTTTTGAGGAATATACGTCAGACAGCGTTCTGGTAATCGGGTACGTGGATGGAATCAAGATATCCGATAAAAAAAAGCTGGATGAAGAGGGCTATGACCGCAGCGAGATCTGCATAAAACTGGCAAACAACTACTTCAAACAGATATTTGAAGATGGTTTCTTCCATGCAGATCCCCACCCGGGAAATGTTTTTGTCAGCGAGGGGAAGATTGTCTATATAGATTTTGGAATGATGGGAACCCTTAAAGATCCTATGAAGAGGAAGTTTAATTCATTTTTATATGCCTTTGTATCTGCTGATCCGGATGAAATGAGCCGTGCGGTCCGGAGTATTTGTATTCAGAATGGCCCGTTGGATATGCAATCCTTTAAGGCGGATATAGAATCCATTTATAATGAGTATATTGAGAACACTCTTGTCGATCTGAATCTTAGGAAGCTGATTGGGGATGTTCTGATTATATGCAGAAATAATCATCTGACCATGCCGGGAGAAATCACAATGCTGACCAAGGGAATCATTACGATTGAATCTATCCTGGAGGAACTGGCCCCGGATGTGAAAATCATGGATATTCTGATCCCATATTTTAGGAATCAGATGATCAAAAATATAGACATAAAGGAAGAGCTGAGTGAGTATATGATGAGCCTTTACCTGTCCGCCAGATCTCTTCCAAAAGTGTCCAGACAGATTGTCAAAACAATAAACAACCTCTCCACCGGTAAGGCAAAAATTCAGATGGAGCACACCAATCTGGAACAGCCATTGGATCGTTTGAATCACATGGTCAACAGGCTGGTATTCGCCATCATAATTGCTTCCATGATACTGGGATCATCCATGATGGCAGGCATGGAAGCGGGGCCCCGCCTTCATGGTGTATCTGTCATCGCTTTAATCGGATATTTTGTTGCAGTCCTGATGGGATTGTGGATGATTGTCCTGATTATCAGATCAGACAGAAAGAAAAAATAATACAAGAAGGGACCATCATGAAAATATTTAAGGCCTCCAGTTTTAAATGTGCGTTTCGAGGTATCCTGTCTGCCGTAAAATCAGAAAGGCACATGAAGGTGCACGTGGCAGCCATGCTCGTTGTAATTGCTGCCGGATTTTTCTGCAGGCTCCGGCTGTGGGAATGGATTGTATGCATTCTTCTGTTCGGCATGGTGATTTCAGCTGAATTAATAAATACTGCCATTGAAAAACTGGCGGACACTGTCATACCGTGGCAGGACGAAAGGATAAAATTTGTAAAAGATGTATCTGCCGGGGCAGTGCTTACAGTCTCGATTGCAGCCGCTTTGATTGGAATTCTGATTTTTCTGCCTATATAATTCGTGTGTTTTTCACATGAAAAAAATTCATTTTATTAAATCCCTTAACATAATTGACAATTAGTTGTCAAAGTTGTATCATTTTGGTATACCAAATGAATACAAATGGAATATTTAAAAAACACCTATATTGTATATTTACGAAAGGGCGGTAGGAAATGGGTAGGAAAGCTGATAAAGGTCTTGAGATTTTTGACAAAACAGTTTTAGGAGGCACACTGTTTGCACTCGACAAAACATTGAATGCGTTGGCGCTGGCATTCCCGGAATTCAAAATGGAACTCAGAAAGAAGAATATCACTGTTCAGATGAAGCTCAGGGATGAAAGTTTTGGGCGGCTTCTGAAATTCAAGGATGGTTTTGTGACCAGCAATAATGGTATTTTCAAAGATGCCGACGTTGAGATGGTTTTTGAAGATGAGAATGTGGCAAGAAAAGTCGTGGCGCTGATTCGCGACCAGGCAGAATTCGTTAATGCGGCTAAATCCGGATCACTGGCGCTGAACGGCCCGGATGAAGAAGCTATGTGGTTTTCGGCTCTCCTGCTGAAAGTTTTTGCTTTCGACGTATTATATGCCAAGAACTACGGAACTAAAATGCCTAACGGTGAGAAGCGTTATGTGACTGGAACCAATGGCGGACCATTGTTTGTATATGTAAAGGACGACAAGATCGTGCGGGTGACTCCAATCGATTTTGACGAAGAAGATGCAGAGCCCTGGACCATTACTGCCAGAGGGAAAAAGTTCTCGCCTCCGAAAAGAACTACAGCTGCTCCCTACGCCATGGGATGGAAGTCCATGGTTTATTCACCGGACCGGGTCCTTTACCCGATGAAGCGTGTGGATTTTGATCCAGACGGAGAAAGGAATTATGAAAACCGGGGTGTCTCCGGATATGAGAGAATATCATGGGACGAAGCTCTGGACATCGTATCCAGGGAAATCATCCGAGTACGGCAGACCTATGGTGCAGGAGCAGTATTTCATACTTCCGGATCCCATCATACCTGGGGTAACTGCGGATACTATCTGAGTGCGGCAAAGCGGTTCTTCAACTGCCTTGGCGCTACTAATGCAGCCCTGAATCCGGACAGCTGGGAAGGTTTTGCCTGGGGTGCCACCCATCATTATGGCGGAAGCGCACGTAACGGAGGATGTGAGCCATATTCAACAGTGGAAGACTGCATGCAGAATTCTGAAATGATCGTATTCTGGTCATCCGATCCGGAATCCACTGCCGGCGTGTACGGAGCCCAGGAAGGTACCATCCGACGAGAATGGATTAAAAAGCTTGGAATTCCTGTAGTGCATATCGATCCTTACTTTAACAGCACAGCAGCTTTTATGGGCGGAAGATGGATAGCTCCTTATCCAGGAACGGATGCTGCCCTTGCGCTGGCCATTGCAAACGTTTGGATGAATCAGGGAACCTATGATAAGGAATACGTAGCTGACCGTACCAAAGGATTTGAAAAATGGGAAGAGTATGTCATGGGCAAAACTGATGGAGTTCCTAAAACACCAGAGTGGCAGGAAGAGCATACCGGAGTTGCAGCAAGAACCGTAAGGGCGCTGGCAGAAGAGTGGGGAAGAAAGAAAACCTATCTGGCCTGTGGCGGCATTACTTCATTCGGCTGTGCCGGCAGGACAGCCTTCGGAACAGAATGGGCGCGTGCCATGGTGTGCCTTATAGCAATGCAGGGTCTTGGAAAACCAGGGGTAAACTTTGGCGGACTGCAGTATGGAACGCCGCTGGATACCCGATTCTTTTTCCCTGGCTATGCAGACGGAGGATTTTCCGGCGACTATATGGGAACCGGTGCAGGTGTAAACATATATAACCGTATGCCTCAGTCCCCTTCCGTAAATTCTGAAACGCAGCTGATTCCACGACTTCGCATACCTGAGGCCATTATGGATGGAAAGACGGAGGCCAACCATATGGGCGTTTATTCTGTACAAGCGCAGTTTGCCAAAATCAAATATCCGGCGCCGGGACACAGCACCGTCAAGATGTATTATAAATATGGAGGTTCCCATATCGGAACACAGCCTGATTCCAAAAGATTTGCCAGAATGTACCGCTGTGACAGCCTGGAGTTCGTGGTGAACCAGTCTATCTGGATGGAAGGCGAAGCCAAATTTGCCGATATTATCCTTCCGGCCTGCACCAACTTCGAGAGATGGGATATTGCAGAATCGGCCAATTCCGGCGGTTACATCGACAAAACCTACCTGCAGAACAACCACAGGGTAGTTTTTGTGCAGCATAAATGTATTGAACCATTAGGCGAGTCAAAATCCGATTTTGACATATTCCAGGCGGTTGCCAATAAACTGGGACTGTGGCAGGTGTTCTCGGAAGGAAATTCTGAGTATGACTGGGCAAAAAGATACTTTGAGTGTACGGATCTTCCGAAAAAAATATCCTGGCATAAACTTTTGAAAAAAGGATATTACGTGGTTCCACCATTGCCTGAAAACCGCAGGGATCCCGTAGCATTTAACTGGTTTGCCAAGGGAATCAAAAAGGATACGCCGGAGCTTTCCCCACTTCCATCAGAGCATTATGGAAGGTACAATGAAGGACTTCAGACGCCATCCGGAAAATTTGAATTTGAAGCACAGACTTTGAAAATGTTTGATCCAAATGATGAAGAACGTCTTCCAATCTGCACCTACATTCCTTCCTGGGAGGGAAGGGACGCAAAGGAATTGTATAGCAGATTTCCTTTGCAGCTCATATCTCCGCATGTGAAGTACAGCTTCCATACCATGGGAGACGGAAAAGACTCCAATATCAATGACATTGAAGAGCATCGTAAACTGGTGGATGGATTCCGGTACTGGATTTTCAGAATGAACCCAGAGGATGCCCAGAAACGCGGATTAAAGGAAAATGATGTTATTGAAGTATACAACGACCGGGGAAGCGTACTGTGCGCTCTGGAGGTTACCCAGAGGCTGCCAAAAGGAATCGTACATTCCTTTGAAGCCTGTGCGGATTACAAACCACTTGGAGAACCCGGATATGCGGTTGAAAAAAATGGCTGTATCAATAACCTGACACCTAGCCGTTTCATTACAAAGAACGCACACGGACTGGCAGTCAATTCCTGTCTTGTGGAAGTACGGAAATGGGAAGGAGAAAACAAATAATGGAAAAGTGGCATATCGTAGTAGATATTGAAAAATGTGTTGGCTGTTTTAACTGTATGCTTGCCTGTAAGGATGAACATGTAGGCAACAAATGGCTTCCCTACACGGATGAGCAGCAGAAACATGAAAATAAATGGATCAATCCCGAAAAGCATGAGAGGGGATCCGTTCCCTTTACGGAAATTTGTTTTGTTCCCCATATGTGTCAGCACTGCGACGAGGCACCCTGCGAGAAGAAATTCCCGGATGTGGTGACGAAAAGACCGGACGGTATCGTGCTTCTGGATGTGAAAAAAGCCAAAGGAAAAAAAGAGCTGGCAGACGCATGTCCTTACGGAGCCATTGTCTGGAACGAGGAATTAAAGACGGCCCAGAAATGCACCCTTTGCGCCCATCTGCTGGATGATGGATGGACAGAGCCCCGGTGCGTACAGTCTTGTCCGCTCAGGGCCCTAAGCATTGTACACTGCGAGGATACGGAGTTCGAAAAGCTGGCGGACAAACAGAATCTCAAACCAATCACGAATGGGAGCAATCAGCCCCGGGTGCTGTATAAAAACCTGTATAAATTCAACAAGGTATTCGTTGCAGGCGCCCTGGCATTCCTGGACGGGGACATCGAGAAAGCGGCCGTGGATGCCCGGATTTCCCTGAGCCTCAACGGGAAGAAGCTGCTGGAACAAAAAGCGGATTTCTTCGGGGAATTCAAATTCGACAAGCTGCCGAAAAACAGCGGAACGTTTACAGTGGAATGCCTTATGGAAGGGTATAATCCAATCCGCCAGGAAGTAACCGTGGGAAATGAATGCGTAAAGATGGAACTGATGACTTTCGAAGGAAGATAATATGATGAACAAAAGGAATTTGCAGGAAAAGCTGGAAGCTCTGCTGTCAGACGGCTACGGGATGATGGCGGAGATGGGCATGGAGCCTTTCGGAGAAGAGGAGAGAAGCCTGACGGCAGAGATATTTTGTACGTATCCGGATATAGAAAAGGGCCTGAACCTGGCGGCTGCCGGGCAGTGCTTCTACTGCTTCTGCAGCCTGCATAACCGGATCGAGGAGAATGAAACGGCGGCGACCCTGCTGGGAGATTACTTCTTCAGCCGCTTTTCCCATTTCCTGATTCCCCTGGACAGCCGCCAGCTGATTGAAGAGTTTTCCCTTTATCTGCAGGAAGAGTCCAAGGACGGGGTAGACGGCAACCGGATCTTCGATACAGAAAAATATCGGATATTCCTGAACCACATTTCCTCCGAGGTGGAAGTATGACAGAGACAATTGCCGGATTGGAAGTCCGAAAGAAAATAAAAGAGAACGTAGCCCTGCAGGAACTGACCGGGGAGCTGAACCGGCTGGAAGCCCTTCTTGTGAAGGCCTGTGGCAGCGATAATGCCATGTTGACAGAGAACCTGAAACGGATCATCCTGTCGGGAGGCAAGCGCCTGCGGCCTTCCCTTGCGTACCTTTGCCACGGCCTGGCCGGATACGCCGGTGGAGACCGGAAGAAAAGGGAAATCCTTCCCCTGATGTGCATGTTGGAGCTGATGCATACCGCCTCCCTGATCCATGACGACGTGATCGACCATTCGGATGAGAGAAGAGGGGTCATCACCATACACAAGGTCATCGGAAGGCACTCCGCAATCAAGAGCGGGGATTATCTCCTTGCAAAAGCCATGGAACATATACCGGCTTATCATGGTACCGGCATCAGTGAGGTGCTGGCGGATACCGCTGCCCAGATGTGCCTGGGAGAAGTCCAGCAGATGCGGACGGCTTTCAGCAGAGAAAAACAGACCTATGAGAATTATATTCTTCAGATAAAGAGAAAGACAGCCTATCTTCTGGCGGCAAGCTGCTACACGGGAGCTGTCGCCGGCGGATTTACACTGGAAGAAGCCAAATCCCTTCGCTCCTATGGGGAGAATATAGGGATAGCCTTCCAGATCAAGGACGATATCCTGGATTTCAAAGGCAGCCGGAAGCTGGGAAAACCTTTGGGGCAGGATCTGCGCAAGGGAATATTCACCCTTCCCCTCATGAAGGCATTGGAAGCGGAACAGGATGCAGAAATGCTGAAGCTCGCCTGTGCGGAAGAAAAATCGGAGACGGATATAGAAAGGCTGATACGTTTTGTGGTCGGTACAGGCAGTATCGGTTATACCGAAAACAAGGTCAGGGAATACAGCCAGAAGGCAATATGGGACCTGGAAACATTTCCGGAGAGTCCCCAAAAAGCGGCCCTTACCGACCTGGCAGAGGGTCTGGCAGAAAGAAAACTCTGACGGATGAAGCCACATCCGGCAGTGTGAAGGAGGAACAAAATGGATGATTGCTTGAACGAAAAAAGCGGAAAAAATCTTATAAAGCAGATCACCCGGGAGACCGGCGTGGTTCTGCACGACTGCTACCAGTGCGGCAAATGCAGTGCAGGCTGCCCCATGGCCCATGCCATGGACCTGATGCCTCGGGAGGTGGTCCATTATATGCAGCTGGGCATGATGGATGAGGTGTTGAAATCGAAGACCATATGGCTGTGCGCCACCTGCCACACCTGTGTGGACCGGTGCCCCAACGATATCGATATACCTTCCCTTATGGAGAAATCCAGGCAGGAAGCCAAGAGGCGGGGTCTGGTTGCCGTGAAGGAAGTGGACCGGTTCAATGATATCTTCATGGAAAACGTGAAGCTGTTCGGAAAGTCCCAGGAGGTCATCCTGGAAGGGCTGTATAACGTCTCCACTGGGCATTTCATTCAGGATATGGAGAATGTGCCCCATATGCTGAGCCATAAGCTGATCGGGATCAAGCCGGTCATGATAAGGGACAGAGGTGCTGTGCAGAAGATCATTCGGAAAACAATGAAGGATAAAAAGAAGAAATGAGGTGAGGGCTGATGCTCAGATATGCATACTATCCGGGATGTTCTATGGACTCGACCGGAGCTACCTATAAAAAATCCATCGAATTCGTGGCGGAAAAGATCGGACTGGATCTGCGGGAGATCAAGGACTGGAACTGCTGCGGCGCCACCGCAGCCCACACGAAGGATGAAATGATGGCCCTGGCCCTGCCGGCGAGGAATCTGGCCCTGGCAGAAAGCGAGGATCTTGGCCTGGATATCGCCATTCCCTGTGCGGCCTGCTATTCCCGGATGAAATATTCCCTGCATGCCGTACGCACCGATGAGGAGAAGAAAGAGCAGATCCAGGAAATCATTGAGATGCCGTATGAAGGCAAAAATGATGTCCTGTCTTTTCTGGATATCTTCAGTACCGAGGAGGCCATGGAGGCCTGCCGGTCCAAGATGGTCCGCACCTTAAGCGGCCTCAAGGTCGCGTGCTATTACGGCTGCCTTCTTTCCCGTCCCCATGAGGTCACCGGAGGGGAAGATACAGAGAACCCCATGGATATGGACCGAATCGTCGCCCTGACGGGAGCGGAGCCGGTGGACTGGTCCTTCAAGACAGAGTGCTGCGGAGCCAGCCATCAGGTGGATGTGCCGAAGGAAGCCAGACCCTTATTGGACAGGATACTCAGAAATGCCCAGGCAAACGGGGCCCAGGCCATCGTGACGGCCTGTCCGTTGTGCAATATGAACCTGGACATGCGTCAGGCGGAAATCAACGAAAAAATGGAAAAAAAATATAATCTGCCGGTATATCAGTTCACGGAGCTGCTGGCTGTGGCCATGGGAGCCGGTGCAAAGGAAATAGGCCTCCACAAGCATTTCTTTCCAGCTTTCGAGCTGATGAAAAAATACGCAAAGAGAGCAGGTGAGAACGGATGAGCCGAACAGGAGTAATCATCTGCCACTGCGGCACAAACATAGCCTCCATGGTGGATGTGGAAAAAGTAGCGGAAGAAATAGGAAAAATACCGGGCGTGGTCTACTCCGTGACGAACAAGTATACCTGCTCCGAACCGGGTCAGCAGATGATCAAGGATGCCATCGAGGAACACAGCCTGGACCGCATCGTGATTGGAGCCTGCACCCCCCGGATGCATGAGACAACCTTTCGCAAGATGCTCAAAGGGACGAAAATCAATCCCTACATGCTGGAGATTGCCAATCTGCGGGAGCAGTGCGCCTGGGTCCATACCGATAAAGAAAAAGCCACCGAAAAGGCCATCTCCCTTGTACGGATGTCCGTTGCCAAGGTAGGCAGCAATAAGCCTCTGTTCACCTCCTTCATCCCAATCCATAAGAAGGCCCTGGTCATCGGCGGCGGAATTGCCGGCATCCAGGCGGCTCTGGATATTGCGGATGCAGGACATGAAGTGACGCTTGTAGAAAGAGAGCCATCCATCGGAGGCAAGATGGTCATGCTGGACAAGACCTTTCCGACCCTGGACTGTTCTGCCTGCATCAGCACCCCGAAAATGGTGGACGTCAGCGCACACCCCAACATTACGCTGAAAACCTCCTGTGAGGTGGAAGCGGTAACCGGATACGTGGGGAATTTCGAGGTGACCATCCGACAGAAGGCCCGTTATGTGAACCATGACATCTGTACCGGCTGCGGATTATGCGAGACAAAATGCCCTTCCAAAATATCCGATGAATTCAACCAGGGAATCGGAGAACGGAAAGCCATCTATAAGCTGTTTCCGCAGGCGGTGCCGGCCAAACCGGTCATCGACGCACAGAACTGCCGGAAACTGAATGGCTCAGCCAAGTGCGGGGTCTGCCAGATCGTCTGCCCCCTGCAGTGCATCGATTTTGAGGACAAGGACCAGCTAATCACGGAAACCTATGGAGCCATCGTGGTAGCTACCGGATATGAACTGATTGATTGGACGAAGCTGTACGGAGAATACGGAAGCGGCCGCTATGCGGACGTTATCAGCGGTCTGCAGTTCGAACGCCTGGTCAACGCCTCCGGTCCTACGGAAGGCCATATTCTGAGGCCTTCTGACCAGAAGGAACCCAAGGATGTAGTCATCGTCAAATGCGTGGGTTCCCGGGATGAGAAAAAAGGGAAAAGCTATTGTTCCCGTGCCTGCTGTATGTACGGAGCCAAGCACGCCCATCAGATCCTGGAGAAGATCCCCGGATCGAATGTATATATATTCTATATGGATGTGAGAACCCCCGGAAAAGGATACGAGGAATTCTACAACCGGACCCGGGAGGACGGAGCAACCTATATTAGAGGTCGTGTGGCCAAGATCTACAAAGAGGGGGACAAGCTCATCTGCACCGGAGAAGACACTCTGATTGGAAAACCGGTAACCGTAAAAGCGGACATGGTCATCCTGGAAACGGCCATGGTGCCTGCCAGGGGAGTGGAGGAAATCGTCAGCAAACTGGGCATCTCCATGGATGGGGACCACTGGGTACAGGAAGCCCATCCGAAGCTTCGGCCGGTGGAGACCCAGACAGCCGGAATATTCCTGGCAGGCACCTGCCAGGGCCCCAAAGATATCCCGGATACCGTAGCCCAGGCCTCTGCGGCAGCCGTAAAGGTCTGCGGGGTGTTTAGCAAGGAACAGATGGAAACCTCCCCGATGATCAGCCGGGTCAACGAAGAAAAATGCTGCGGATGCGAGTTCTGCGTAAAATGCTGCCCTTACAGCGCGATTGCCATGAAGGAAATCGACGGAAGGGAAGGCAACCGAAAAATCAAACGAATGGTAGCCACTGTCAATTCCGGACTCTGCCAGGGCTGCGGAGCCTGCACGGCAGCCTGCCGCACCGGCGCCATCGATCTTCTGGGATATACCAATGACCAGATACTCAAGGAGGTGGATGCACTATGTCTGTAGAAAAGAACTGGGAACCGAAAATCATTGCCTTTACCTGCAATTGGTGCACCTATACCGGAGCGGATCTGGCCGGCCTGAACCGGATGAAATATCCGGAAAACGTACACCTGGTACGTGTGCCATGCTCCAGCCGCGTCAATCCGCAGTTCATCCTGCGGGCCTTCCAGAAGGGCTGTGACGGCGTAATGGTGTGCGGATGCCATCCGGGAGACTGCCACTATGCCACGGGCAACTATTTTACCAGAAGAAGGTTCATGCTCATGAAAAGATTATTGGAATATAACGGAATCGACCCACAGCGTTTCCAGGCCCGGTGGATTTCCGGCTCTGAAGCGGCCAAATTCAGGGATACCATGACACAGGTTACGGCACAGATCCGGGAGCTTGGACCAAACAGCAAGTTCCAGGAGAAGTGGTATCAGGAAGGAGGCCCGGAGAATGAATGACACATTGGAGATAAAAAGGGAAGCACAGCTCAGGGAAACGGCCCGCAGGCTTCTCGAAGACGGAACGGTAGGCTATATCATCGGCTGGGGAACGACCCGCTTTGAAGACAAAACGGCCCCCCTGTTCGCAGCAAAACCAGAGGAGGCGGACAGACTGGTATGGAATGAATACTGCATCAACAGCCTGGCCAAATATTCCCTGGATGACAAGTACCCGGAGAAGAAGATCGGCATCTGCGTGCGGGGATGCGACTCCCGGGCCGTGAACCGCCTGGTCAACGACAAACAGATCGAAAGGGAGAACCTGTTCCTGATCGGGATGCCCTGTTCCGGCAAGGAAAACAGTGTGTGTGAGGGTTGTTCCCATAAGAACCCGGTCGTCTATGACATCCTCATTGGGGAACCGGTAGAAGAAAACACAGAGGAAAAGGCCAGCGCAGAAAGATTCCGGGAAATCGAGGAGTTTGAAAAGATGTCCCCGGATGAAAGATATGAATTCTGGGCGAAGCAGTATGACAAATGCATCCGCTGCTACGCATGCCGCAACATCTGCCCGGCCTGCAGCTGCAAGGAATGCTACGCAGACCAGTACATGGTAGGATGGCAGGGCAAGCAGAACAACCGGGCCGAAAGCCAGGTGTACGGT
Organism: Parasporobacterium paucivorans DSM 15970; assembly: GCF_900141895.1. Classification (GTDB taxonomy): domain Bacteria; phylum Bacillota; class Clostridia; order Lachnospirales; family Lachnospiraceae; genus Parasporobacterium; species Parasporobacterium paucivorans. Next base: position 12,671 of record NZ_FQYT01000006.1, read on the forward strand.
CTGACCAGAGCCTATCACGTGGGGGACCGCTGCATCGAATGCGGCGAGTGCGAACGGGTATGCCCCATGGGGCTGCCCATCATGCGCCAGACCAAGAAGATGCTCAAGGATATCAATGACCTGTTTGGAAACTATGAGTGCGGCGTGGAGAGCGAACGGGCGCCGGTTCTGGGTGAATATGACCTGACAGACAGGGACGAATTTATGTAGGAGGTACAGGATGCAGTTAGATAAATCGGATTTACAGGAGGCATTGCGGATCCTGTCCGCGGAGGCAGGCGTCTTCGTACCCTCCGTGGTGGAGGGCGTATCCAGGTTCGCACTGTGGGATGGGGAAAGCAGCATCGATCTTTCCCGGGTCAATACGGAGCTTCCGCCTAAGGATATCCTGTTTCCCCAGACGGAGAAGATGTACTCCTATAAGATGGGAAAAAATATAGAGATCAAAGAAATAATAGACAACCCGAAGCAGGTGGTCTTCGGAATCCGCCCATGCGATGTGAAGAGCATCGGCTGCATGGACAAGGTATTCCTGGAGAAGACCTATGTGGACAGCTTCTATGCGGGAAAACGGGAGAACCTGACGGTGATATCCGTGGGATGTACCCAGACTGACAGGACCTGCTTCTGCGATTCCATGGGTCTGAGCCCTTCGGACGCACCGGGAGCGGATGTAATGATGAATGATACCGGCGATACCTTCGTGGTGGAAGCCTATACAGACAAGGGCAAACAGGTGATGGAAGCCTGGAAGCCCCTGCTGAAGAAGGGCGGGAAAAAGCCCGCTGCCCCAGAATGTACGCTTAAGGTAAAGATGAGTCCGGAGATTTCCGTGAAGCTGTCGAAGATGTTCGAACATCCCATTTGGGAGGAGGTCTCCCGGCCCTGCATCGGGTGCGCCACCTGTACCTATGTCTGCCCTACCTGCTACTGCTTTGACATGAATTCGGACAATCACAGCAGTGAAGGCACCAAGTTCCGGTGCTGGGATTCCTGCATGTTTTCGGACTATTCCAGGATGGCCGGAGGCCACAATCCACGTCCGGGCAAAAAGGAGCGGGTGCGCAACCGCTATATGCACAAGCTGTCCTATTTCAATGAAAGATATGAAACTTCCCTGTGTGCCGGATGCGGAAGGTGTGCGGATAAATGCCCGGCCCACATGGATATAACCGCCTTTATCGACAGGGTGGCAGAGGAGGAAATGGAAAATGCATAGTATAAACCATGAATGCACCTGCAGCAGCAACCCGCTGATTCCCCATGTCTGCCAGGTGACCGCCATCAAACAGGAAACCCCGGATGTGCAGACATACCGGATCCAGACCCTGGATGGCCAGAAGCCCTTTTCTCCGATGCCCGGCCAGCTGGCCATGATTTCCCTGCCGGATGTGGGGGAAGCCATGTTCTCTATAACGGCCCAGGGGGAAGACTATATAGAATCCGCCATCAAGAATGCAGGCCAGCTGACACAGGCCTTTCATGAAATGACTCCCGGCCAGCAGATTGGGGTGCGGGGTCCTTACGGAAACCACTTCCCGGTGGATGACCTCAAAGGAAAGGACCTGCTCTTTATCGGAGGCGGCATCGGGCTGGCCCCGGTCCGCTCCCTGATCCGCTACTGTTTTGCGAACCGGGAGGATTTCGGCCATATCGATATCCTCTACGGCGCCCGCTCTCCGGAGGACCTGGTATTCAAGGAAGACCTGTCCCTAAACTGGCCGAAAGAAAAGGATACCACGCTCCATGTGACCGTCGACCGGGGGAATGAGACTTGGGAAGGCAACGTCGGTTTCGTGCCGGCCTACCTGGAGGAGCTGGCCTTTTCGCCGGTCGGCCGGAAAGTGATCTTGTGCGGTCCTCCCATCATGATCAAGTTCGCCTCTCAGTCGCTGATGAAAATGGGATTTGCCAAAGAAGACGTCATCACAACCCTGGAGATGCGCATGAAATGCGGTATCGGAAAGTGCGGACGCTGCAACATCGGAAGCAAATATGTGTGCCTGGACGGCCCGGTATTCACTCTGGCGGAGCTGGACGAGCTGCCGGACGAGAATTAGAAAGAGGCAGGATATGAAGGAATACAGCAGACCAACCATCAAGTCCGTCATGGAACTGGCAGCACCCCATACCTGGCCGGCAAGCGTTGTACCGGTCGTTCTGGGAACGGTGCTGGCCTACGCACTGGAAGGAAGATTTGATGCCGGAATTTTCTATTCCACCCTTCTTGTAGCCGTTTTCCTGCAGTGTGCGGTCAATACCATCAATGATTATGCAGACTTCGTCAAGGGGACGGATACGGTGGAAAACTCCATCGATCCCACGGATGCCTCCCTGGTATACAACAACATGAATCCGAAGACGGCACTGAAGATTGGAATCGGATTCATCGTCCTGGCTGCCCTGTCTGGGATCTACACGCTATGGATGGCTGGATGGACACCCCTGCTGTTCGGGGCCGTGGGCGTGGCGGTCCTTGCCCTGTATTCCCTGGGGAAACTGCCTATATCCCACCTGCCCCTGGGGGAAGCGGTTTCAGGATTCACCATGGGTATTCTGATCACCGTGGCCTGCCATTACGTGCAGGCATCCCGGCTGGATATGCGTGTGGTTCTGTTTTCCCTGCCTGCATTCCTGACGATCGCGCTGATTATGATGGTGAACAATACCTCGGATATCGAGAAGGACGAGACATCCGGAAGGCGGACGCTTCCGGTCATCCTGGGGAGGTCATCTGCCCAGAAACTGATCCGGGGAGCCATCCTTGCAGCTATTGTGCTTATTCTTATTGCGGCATATGTCTGGTTCCGGTCAGGAATGTTCCTTGTTCCCCTGATGCTTTTCATGACCGCGCGAGCCGCCTTTCCTTTGTTTAAAAATCCGGTGGATCCGGCTGCGAGGATGCGGTCAATGGCAGCCGTTGTTCGGACGCACACGATATCAAATGCATTTTTCATAATCATGATTGCGGTCCATGCGATGTTGGGAGGACAGATGTGAAAAAAGAAACAAAAGTCCACAAAATTTTTGAAAACATCAGTTCCAGATATGATATAATGAACGATATAATCAGTTTTGGAATGCACCGTCTTTGGAAACTGCGTCTTATTTCTGAGGTGACAAGGCAAAATCCCGAAAAGATTCTGGATGTCTGCTGCGGAACGGGAGACATTTCCCTGCTGGCGGCCCGGATGAATCCGAATGCCAGCATTTATGGTCTTGATTTTTCGGAAAATATGCTGAAAATCGCAAACCGGCGCAAGAAAGAAGCAGACCGGAAGAATACCCATAGTGTTAGGTTTCAAAAAGGGGATGCAATGAATCTTCCTTTCGAGGACGGGTTTTTTGATGCAGCTGTTATTTCTTTCGGGCTCAGAAATGTGTCTGACTATGGCCGGGTAATCCGGGAAATGACCCGGGTGGTAAGGCCGGGCGGCAGGGTATACTGCCTGGATTCCTCGTATCCTGAATCCTCCCGCATCAGACCTCTGTTCGGACTGTATTTCAAATCCATCATGCCGTTTCTGGGATGGATAATTGCAGGAAGCAGAAATGAGTATAAGTGGCTTAATGAATCTACGGAAAGATTTGTTTCAAAGGGCCGGCTCTGTAAAATATTTTCACAATCCGGTCTTAGTGATACAGGCTGCTATTCCCATCTGTTTGGGGTGGCTGCTTGCCACCGGGGAACAAAAACTTAAATTTTAGGAGGATACCACCATGAAGAAAAACTTAGAAGTTCCAGAGAGAAGAAACAAACTGGGAATAATCATAGGCATTCTTGCCGTACTCAGTGTGCTTGCTGCTGTGGCTCATTTTGCCTACAAATATTTTACCAGCGAAGATAAATATGAAGAATTTGATGATATTTATGACGATGGAGTATTCGATGAGTTCGATGAGGAAGAGGATTTGGAGAAGAAGATCAAGGCAGCTTCAGCAAAATAGTATATTTTGAGAGGAAATGAGTGGAATGAACGAACATTTATATGATCCAATCCCAGATGTCGATGTATACCTGAAGCGTATCAATCTTATCGGCCCTCTGGAACCGGATAAAGATAATCTGGACAGGGTTATCTATGCACATCAGTGCGCCATACCCTTTGAAAATCTGGATGTGTGCCTTTATAAAAAGGAAATCAGCCTGGGAATCAACGATTTATATAATAAAATCATATTAAAAAAAAGGGGCGGATACTGTTTTGAGATGAACAATCTGTTTCTTGCGTTCCTCAAAGCCCTCGGATATGATGCCCACGCCTGTCTGGCAAAGGTATGGAAGGAAGGGGCAGCTAACGTACCGGCTCTGCACAGAGGCAGTATAGTTAACCTGGACGGAGACCTGTATTACTGTGATGTGGGTTTTGGCGGACCTGTTCCGGGCGGAGCAGTAAGGCTGGAAGAGGATGTCCTGCAGAATATTCACGGGGAAAAGTTTCGCTTTATCAAAAAGGGGAACTGGTGGGAACTGTCTCGCATAACCAATTTGGGAGATGTGGAAACTTTGATTTCCGTAAACCCGAATCCAGCTGAACTGGAGGATTTCGTGGCGTTAAGTCATTACTGTTCCTGCCATACCCAGCGGGATTTCAATGTATTCACAGATAATCTTATGGCCAACATCCGGGTGCCAAATGGACATTATTCTATCAATAACGACGTTCTGATCAAAAAAGTCAACGGAATCCGTGACGAGGTCCTCATTAAATCCAAACAAGAATTAGTGCAGATTCTCAATGATTATTTTCACATTGAAATGGAAGACCTGGATTGACATGACCTGAGAAAAATGCTAGAGTCTGTTGTGTGCTGTCAGACATCACACATCAGACTTTTTGTTTTAAAGGGAGAGCTAGCATGCAGAAAGCTTTAGTTGAAATTGTTATACTTTTTATCATTATGTTTTTTGGATTCATCTTGGGCAAGGTTAATATTGTAGACGAAAAGATGTCAAATAAGCTGAGCACGTTTGTTTTATCAGGTACATTTCCGGCGCTGATCATTACATCCATGGACAGGGATTTTGCCATAGACACGCTTAAGAATTCCGCATATCTGCTGACTGCCACTATAATTCTCAGCGTTATCATTATTATATTTATTGAAATTGAAGTAAGGGTCAGAAAGAATCCCGAGAAGGAAATGACGGCAAGACACTTTCTCATGCTTTTTGGCAATACCAGTTTTATGGGAATCCCTGTCTTAAATGCCTTGTATGGAAATGACGGAGTTTTTTACATTTCAATGATGAGTATTGTCTTTAATTTCCTTATGTTTTCCTATGGGGTATTTATTCTGTCACGAAATGAGAAAGCAAACTTCCGTAAGATATTTCTGAATCCGGGCTTTATTGGAACGCTTATTGGCTTTATTATCTTTATTACTCCAATATCCCTTCCTTACGTTATATTCAGGCCATTGGAATGGTGCGGAAGCATGACGATACCCCTTGCACTGATTGTTGCAGGAAGTATTATCAGCAGGAATAAACTCAGTGAGATTATCAGGCCGGCCAGTGTGTGGACTACTTCCTTGATCAGGCTTATTCTGTTTCCGGTCATACTGATACCAGCATTACTTTTTTTGAAGACGGATATTTTCCTGATGAGTATTCTTGTAATCATATTTGCAACCCCGGCACCCCTTACAGCTGGTGCTTTCGTAGGAAACTACGGTGGAGACGGTTACTTTGCAAGCAAGGTTGTGGTGCTTTCAAATCTGCTGTCCCTGGTAACAATGGCCGTAATGATCTGGATTTTCACCGCTGTCATTGTGTAAACGGACACAAGGCCCCCCGCATCACCTGATATCGGGTGACGCGGGGGGCCTTAGGTTTCGTACTGGAGAAGTTTGTCTGGAATTAATCCGTCGGCTGTTCAGTATCTCCGTCATATTCCTGCAACACTAGTTCGATTCCCCTGTCAATAAGCCGCGACATAGGGATTTTGCTTCGTTCGGATAGATCCTTAAGCTGTTCCGACAGACGGAAATCAATCGAAGTGGAGAATGACACCCTGTTTTCATGATCTTTGTCAGCAGACATATTAATCACCTCCTGTATCTTATTTTATGATAACATATCCTGGAATTACAGGCAATTCAAGGATAAGAAAAGGGTGTATTTTATTCTTGTTCCTATGGTATAATTCTTTAAAGAATCTATGGAGGAAGCAGTTTGCAGGAGGTACTCTATGTATTATAAACAATATGGAAACACAGGCATGAAGGTTTCTGCCATTGGGCTGGGCACAATGCGGTATGATAAAGAGGATATAGCGGCCGGAAGATTTGAAAAGTGCGCACAGATTCCGTTGTATGCCCTGGAGAAAGGGATAAATTATTGGGACACGGCTCCATTTTATTGTGAGGATAAAAGTGAAATCGTGACGGGTATTGCCTTGTCGCAGGTCAAGAGAAGTGAGGTATTTGTTACTTCCAAAACCAATTTAAATACATTGGAAAACGATGTGAGCCGTGATGCTTTTTTCAGGCGTCTGGATCTTTCTTTAAGCCGTTTGAAAACCGATTATCTGGATTTTTATCATATGTGGTGTATGCTGAGCCTTGATTCCTGGGAGAAACATATGGAGACCATTTATGGCTTTTTTGAAGAAGCCAGAAATCAGGGTCTCATACGGAATATAGTGTTTTCCTCTCACATGCAGGGAAATGAGATAGAAAAGGTAGTGGCTTCAGATAAATTCAAAGGTATGCTTATCGGTTATAATGCGTTGAATTACCAATTCAGACAAAGCGGAATAGAGGCAGCTTACAAGAAGGGGATGGGAGTAGTGGTCATGAACCCCCTGGGAGGCGGCATGATTCCCCTGAACCAGGAGGCATTCTCGTATTTGACGGAAGGTACAGGTCTGACCGTTCCGCAGGCAGCCATACGCTTTGTTGCCTCCCACAGAGAAATTACAGTAACGCTGGTGGGATGCACCGCCAAGGAACATGTGGATGATGCGGTCCGGGCTGTGGAGGGATTGCATGAGCTTCCTGCAGAAGAAATTGTCCGGAATTACCAGAACAAGGGAGTGTCTCTGGATAGTCTGTGTACCAGCTGCGGATATTGCAAAGGATGTCCGCAGGATATTGAAATACCGAAATATATGGATGCCTATAACCAGAAGATTCTTACCGGGAAGGACGGTGCCATCGAAGACCGTCTGTATATGCACTGGGATATAACCCCGGAGGCTGCGGGAACCTGTATCGAATGCGGCAAATGCGAGGAGCTCTGCACCCAGCACCTGCCCATCATATCAAGACTGAAAGAAATAGCGGGTAAATGATTATATGAATACGAAAAAAATGGTTTATGCAGGCCTGCTCACTGCAATCGGTATCGTTCTGCCGCAGGCATTTCATATCTTTGGGGAGGCCTCCGGAGGGACGTTCCTCCCAATACACCTGCCTGTACTGATGGCCGGACTTATGCTGGGGCCGTGGTATGGGGCTGCCCTTGGAGTGGCTGTACCTTTGTTGGGCAGCCTTCTGACAGGAATGCCCGCCATCCCGAGACTGTATTTCATGGTTTTTGAACTGGCGGCTTACGGACTGTTTGCAGGAATTCTGATAAAAAAATTCAACGTGTATATTGCATTGATTTTATCCATGATACTGGGCAGGATTGTTTACGCCTGTATACTTTATGCGAGTATCGGCCTGTTTCTCTTTCAGGCACCCTTTGCGAACAGGGCGGCTTTCCTGACGGGGATAATCACAGGAATCCCGGGAATGGTCATACAGATAATGCTGATTCCTGTTCTATACCGGGTACTTAAGAAGGGAGGATATCTGTTTGAAGAAAAAATTAAATCGGGCAATCAGAATACTTAAGGATCAGGACGCCGGATGCGTGATATGTTGGAACGATCAGGAGGCTTTAGTCGAAAATGAAATAGGAATCAAAACGCTTATGAATTGCCTGCGAAAGGATAAAAACGCATTTGCAGGCGGAGCCGTTGCGGACAGGGTCATTGGAAAGGCCGCCGCACTTCTGATAGTGCTTGGAGGAGGCGAGGCCGCTTATGGGGAGCTTATGAGCGAAAAAGCTGTGGAGGTATTCCGGAAGCACGGCATACTGTACGAGTATGGGACGCTCGTACCTTTTATTGAAAACCGGACTCAGACAGGGTGCTGCCCCATGGAGGAAACGGTTTGGGATATCGGAAATCCCGAGGAGGCCTTTGATGCGCTGGAGAGAACCATTTCCAGGCTGATGCAGGCAAAGAAAACAGCCCTCTGATTCAATCAGCGGACTGTTATTTTTTTGTCAAAAAAAGATTGACATATAAATCACAATATCGTAATATATAAATATAGAATCGTACAAATGAAAGGAGATTCCGAATGGAAAATGATTATCAAAAATATAGTGAAACTGCGGAAATGCTGAAAGTTTTGGCACATCCGGTGAGACTGTGCATTGTGAACGGTCTTCTGAAAAAAGGCGAATGCAATGTCACATATATGCAGGAGTGCATGCATATCCCGCAGTCCACGGTTTCACAGCACCTTCAGAAACTTAAAGCTGCGGGAATTATAGAGGGCAGAAGAGATGGCCTGGAAATTCATTATAGAATTGTTGACCGAAAAATGGAAAAATTTATAAAAGTTCTTATTGATAGGGAGGAAACAGAAGATGAGTAAAAAAGTATTGATTGTAGGCGGTGTGGCAGGCGGTGCGTCTGCGGCGGCAAGACTCAGAAGACTGGATGAAGAAGCCCAGATCATTATGTTCGAAAGAGACGAATATATTTCATTTGCAAACTGCGGACTGCCTTATTATATCGGAGAAAATATTAAGGATAGAAGCAAACTGCTGATTCAGACCCCTCAGGCAATGAAGGAAAGGTTTAACATCGACGTAAGGATCAACAGTGAGGTTACGGCTGTGGATACCGAAAACAAGAAGATTACCGTCCGTAGCAGAGAAAAAGGTGTTTATGAAGAGACGTATGACTACCTGATCCTTTCCCCAGGTGCACGTGCAATCAGGCCAAATATCCCAGGAATTGACAGCAACAAAGTGTTTGTTGTGAGAAATATCCCTGATACGGATGCAATCAAATCTTATGTAGATAAAAAAGGTGTACAGAGTGCCATAGTTGTCGGCGGGGGCTTTATCGGAGTCGAAATGGCAGAAAACCTGAAAGAAAGAGAACTGGATGTTACACTGGTGGAAGCGGCTCCTCATATCCTGCCTCCATTCGATTCAGATACTGTTGTGCTTGCTGAGAAAGAACTTTCTGATAACGGAGTCCAGCTGATACTCAAAGATGGAATCAAAGCATTTGAAGAAATTGGCAGCCAGATTGAAGTCACTCTGGCAAGTGATACAAAACTGACAACAGATATGGTGATTCTGGCAATCGGTGTTTCTCCAGAAACCGCTTTTATTAAGAACAGCGGCATTGAACTGGGACCGAAAGGACATATTGTTGTCAACGAGAGAATGCAAACAAATAAAGAGGGCGTTTTTGCTGTCGGCGATGCTGTGGAAGTAGTGGATTTCGTGTCGAAGCAGAAAACGGCGATTCCTCTGGCGGGTCCGGCCAACAAGCAGGGAAGAATTGCGGCTGACAACGTTGCAGGACTCCAAACTGAATATAAAGGCACTCAGGGAACGTCCATTTTGAAAATATTCGGTCTGACTGCCGCAAGCACGGGCAGCAACGAGAAGAATCTCAGAAAAGCAGGCATTCCATATAAGGTATTAACGCTTCATCCTGCTTCTCACGCCTCATACTATCCGGGAGCCTTGCAGATGACATTGAAATTACTGTTCAATGAGGAAGGCAGAATCCTCGGAGCCCAGATAATCGGGTATGATGGTGTGGATAAACGAATAGATGTTATTGCCACTGTATTGCGTTTAAATGGTACCGTGGAAGATCTGACGGAACTGGAACTGGCCTATGCACCTCCGTTTTCTTCAGCCAAGGATCCAGTGAACATGGCCGGCTATGCAGCCCAGAATGTTCTGGAAGGAAGAAGCAGCACAGTAACCTGGTTTGGTTATCTGCGCATGGATAAAAGCGATTTTGTGCTTGTCGATGTCCGCAGTAAAATTGAATATGAAAATGGACATATTGAGGGCGCCATTAATATTCCGGTTGATGAGCTGAGAGACAGGCTTGGAGAGCTGGATAAGAATAAGAAGATTGTTGAATACTGTCAGGTCGGCTTGAGAGGCTATGTTGCTGAGCGTATTCTGAAACAGAATGGATTTGATGTCCTGAACGTGACGGGCGGATACAGATCAGCAGCAGCCCTGAATTTCAAGCCGGAAAAAGTACTCAGTGCGACTAAGCAGAGGGTTATCCTGGAGCCGGATACACAGGCGGTCAGACCGGATACTAATAAGGATGACAGCTACGACAGGGCACTGGATGCCTGCGGACTGTGCTGCCCGGGACCGCTTATGCAGGTAAAGGCAAACCTGGATGAACTGGAAGCTGGACAGGTGTTGAAAGTAACTGCAACGGATGCCGGATTCTTTGAGGATATCAAGGCCTGGTGCAAACGTACCAACAACGAGCTGATGAGTCTTAATAAATCTCCGGGAGAAATAATCGCATTTATCCGAAAAGGCATGGGAGATAATCCGAAAACGGAAGCAACGATTACCGAAACATCCGCAAAAGATAATAAAACCATGGTGGTATTCAGCGGTGAGCTGGACAAGGCTATTGCCTCCTTCATAATAGCCAACGGAGCGGCATCCATGGGCAAAAAAGTGACCATGTTCTTTACCTTCTGGGGCCTCAACATTTTGAGAAGGCCGGAAAAAGTTGATGTAGATAAGAGTTTTATTGGAAAGATGTTCAGTGCCATGATGCCAAGAGGCAGCCGGAAGCTGAAATTATCGAACATGAACATGATGGGAATGGGAGCAAAGATGATCCGCGGCATCATGAAGAACAACAATGTACTGTCTCTGGAGGAATTGATTCAGTCCGCAATAGACAGCGGTGTGGAACTGGTTGCCTGTCAGATGTCTATGGACCTGATGGGAATTACGGAGTCTGAATTGATTGACGGAGTCAAGCTGGGCGGAGTCGGCTACATGCTGGGTGAAGCTGAGGATTCCGATGTGAACTTTTTCATCTAAAAACATTATCAGGTTGACTATTCTCTGTAATGTTTTATAATAGTAATGTAAATATCGGCGGGGAATATGGTGAAAGTCCATAACAGCTCACTCTACTGTAATTAGTTACGAAACCTGAAGAACCACTGGCGTATCATATTTTGGCCGGGAAGGTCGGGGAGTAGGCTTGAAGCTAAGAGTCAGGATATCTGTCAGGTATGATTTATCATTCGGTGAGGAACTGTCTATATGAAAATATTTGGCACTTATATTCAGGTTCCAAATCCATTAGATGTAACCCCCGTGATGATTTCACGGGGGTATTTTTTTGAAGGAGGAAGTTTATGAAAAAGAAGTTACTTGCATTTTTTGTAGCCATGTTTCTTTTGGTGGGAACATCAACGGTTAACGTAATGGCTGCGGAACCGACACAAGGGGAGGTTGACGCAAAAGCTCAGACAGCAGCTGAGTATTTGACATCGACATATGCCGGAACGGTTACTCCAGACCAGTATTTATATGTATTTTTAATTGCTGCGTCAGGAATCGATTCTAGTACTATTTCTCAGGAATTTTTAGATTCTGTGAAAAATAATATTGATACTAATGGAAAATTGATGACTGTAGGAGATAATCCGACAGAAACACCTGAGTTTTATGGCAGCATCATCATGACATTAAAAGCTTGTGGGATTGATCCTACGAATGTGGCCGGAAGGAATCTCCTGACAGATTTAACGGAGAGTCTTGCGTCATCTGATTTTACCCAGTATACAGGAAATCCTTATGAATTAGTTTATCTTATGAGCACTCTTCAGTATTACAAAACCGACATTGAAGGTGCAGAGGGATATATTGAATCTGTTAAGGAAGCCATAATGTCCTTTTATTATGAAGACGAATATTCAGGACAGGATTATGTGGAAGATCCTGTTGGAAGCGGCAACTGGGTTATGCAGGATGTAACAGTTCAGGGCACTGGTTTTTATCACTATGGTTTTAGTGATGATACAAACGCAAAAATGATAAGCGCATTAAAGATGTACTATGAATCCGATAGTGAAATCAAAGCTATTGTAGATACGCTTATTGCAAACATGAAGAAATCTGCAAATGAACAATATCAGGTGGATGGTTATGGATTTGGATACAATTCAGATTCAACTGGACTTGTGCTTTCCGCACTTTCAATATACGGGGATCAGGAAGCTGCCAATTATTATAATGGGCTTCTGAAATTCGAGTCTCCAGACGTACAGGGGGCGTATCTGTACGATGAAGTTTCAACGGAACCAGATGCAGTTTATGCAACCAGGGATGCACTGGAAGGTCTTATTTCTTTTGAAAGGATGCTGACAGGAAATGAGTCAATTTATGACCTGTCTTCATATGATGTAGTAGCGGATGACGAAGTCCAGAAGACAGGCATAGACCCGGTAGTCATCGTTGCCATAGTGGTTGTCGTTATCGTAATACTTGCTACACTTTTGGTTAAAACAAAGAAAAAGAAAAACAAATAAAAAGTATGTTCCAGTTCCATGTACATGGGACTGGAACATACTCTTACAGGTGAAATATTATGAAAAAATTATTTTTAGCGGTTGTCCTGTTTTTAGTTCTTTGTATGACAGCATGTGGTTTAGAGTCTGTGGACCAATATGAATCAAAAATTGAAGATGAAGCACAAAAAATTCGAGATATGCAGGAAGCACCGGGAACGGATGGGAATATTTCTATAACACTGACAGTCCGGTGTGATAGGGTAATGAAACACCCATCACTCAATACAGATGCAGTCATTCCGGATGATGGCTTCTGGATAAATGAAAAGAAGATAGTTGTCAAAGAAGCAAGCAGTGTATATGATGTAATGATTGCGGCCAGATATTTGGAACTTCTTGATTTTAAGGATGGAAGCAACGGTGGTCACACAACTGGATACATATCCAATATTAATAATCTGATTGAAAAAGAATGCGGTCCGGAAAGCGGCTGGAAATTTGCAATAAATGGTGAATTGGCACCAATGGGTTGTAAACAAGTGAAGGTCAAGGATGGTGATGAAATTGTCTGGTTCTATGCCATAACCGCTAATGACACATTGAATTAAGAGGTCCAAATGAGCAGATACTCCAATTTTTTTGGCGATTATCATCCGGTAGTCGTGTTTATCTATTACATGTCCATATTTGTGTTGCTGATTACTATAACCCATCCGGCATTTCTTTTGGTGAGTCTTTTTGTTCTTCTGCTGTACTCCCTGCTGCTGGATGGGATAAAATCACTTTTGAAATCACTGGTCTACATGATTCCGATGGTTTTGTTCATAGCGGTCATCAATCCCTTTTTCAACCATTACGGCGAAACACCCCTTTTTTATATGAATAACAGGCCGGTAACCCTGGAAGCCCTTCTTTTTGGAGTCTTTACGGGAGTCCTGATTATCGGTCTCATATTTTTGTTCAAAAGCTTCAGCCGGTGTATCGACTCCCACCGGTTTATTTATCTGTTCGGAAAAATTCTGCCGACGATTTCCCTTATGATTACGATGGTCATGCGGTTTATGCCGTATTTGAAAAGAAAACTCAGTGCTATAAGCCAGACCCAGGCAACATTAGGCGTGTCTGTGAATGAAGGAAGAATTAAAAAACGTCTCCAAAGCGGGGCGAATATCCTGTCCATACTTATTTCCGTTTCACTGGAAGGGACCATTGATACGGCCGATTCTATGAAGGCCAGAGGGTACCAGCTGAAGGGAAAGACGCATTACAACACTTTTGTATACACATCCAGGGATTTTGTACTTCTGGTATCCACTGTGATTTTAGATATATTTTTTGCAATTGTCGTTATTCGCGGAAGCTACGCATTTGAATTTTATCCGCGTCTGACGGAAGTATCTTTTAATTCCATAACCATCTTGATTCTGGTTGTGAATTGCCTTTTTATGGGGCTGCCGATTATTGTTAATATTGTGGAGGAAGTCAGATGGAAGTTATCAAGACGAAAAATTTAACATTTCAGTATAGAAATAATCCAAAATCCATTCTGAATGATATTTCCCTGGATATCTACGAGGGAGATTTTATACTGCTTTGCGGCCCTTCCGGCTGTGGGAAGACGACGCTGCTGAAGCATTTAAAGCATCTGATTGCCCCGGTAGGCGACCTGAGTGGGGATATATTTTTTAATGGTGTCAACATTAAGGAAGTGCCGGAAAGAAGCCTCGTATCGGAAATTGGATTCGTGTTCCAGAATCCGGAGAATCAGATTGTTTGTGATAAGCCATTTGAAGAAATGGCGTTTGGTTTGGAGAACCTCGGACTCCCTTCCAACGAAATAAGACGCAGGGTCGCGGAAATGGCCAGCTTTTTTGGCATAGAAAAATATTTTGAAAAGGATATCCACACCCTTTCCGGCGGCCAGAAGCAGCTTCTGAATCTGGCATCCATCATGGTGATGCAGCCGAGCGTCCTGCTTTTAGATGAACCTACCTCCATGCTGGATCCGGTAGCAACGGGAGAATTTTTCTCCATTCTGAATAAAATCAACAAAGAGCTGGGACTTACTGTAATCATATGTGAACATCAGCTGGAAGCCATCTACCCCATTGTGGACAAGGTCTGCTATATGGAAAATGGCAGGGTGGCTGCCTTCGACAATCCCAATAATGTGGCAAAGAAAATCATCGTAAGTGGAAGCAATATGACGTACGCACTGCCGACTCCTACCCGGATTTTCACTGAATTGACCAGAGATTATATTGCAGAGATGGATCCCATGAGTATTCCGCTGAATGTACGTGACGGGCGAATCTGCCTGAAGTATTATGTGGAAAAGAACGAAATTGGGCCGGAGAGACTGGTGAAGCCCGGAGCCGATTTGGAAAGCTTGAAACGAAAGGACGAAGATACAGCGCTTAAAGCGGAGGGCATCTATTTCCGTTATAAAAAAGCATCGCCGGATATTTTAAAGAATATAAGCTTTAGGACATACAGAAGTGAAATTTTCTCCATTTTGGGCGGTAACGGGGTGGGGAAGACGACACTGCTTTCAATACTAAGCGGTATAAATAAACCATACCGGGGCAAGGTGAAGAGCCTCATGACGGATTCCAGGAAGAAAATCGCCTATCTGCCGCAGAATCCGGAGATAATGTTTGTAAAGGACAGCATTCGGGAAGACCTGGAATTTCTGGCTGAAACGAACGACCTTCCAGTCAGCATAATTGAAGAGACCGTGAACAAATATGATTTTTTTGCAAATGTACCGGAATTCTTTGATTCCAATCCACTGGATTTAAGCGGGGGTGAGAAGCAGAAGATGGCTTTCCTGAAGCTGATGCTGCTGGATCCCGAAATCATTCTTCTGGACGAACCCACTAAGGGCCTGGATGCATTTTCCAAGAAAAATCTGGCGGATATTCTGAATACCCTCACGGGAAAAGGGATTTCCGTCGTTATGGTAACTCATGATCTGGAATTTGCTGCAAGGCATTCCGACCGGTGTGCCCTGATGTTTAATGGGGAAATAGTATCCGTCGATATACCGGAGAGATTTTTCTCCAACAATCATTTTTACACTACTGCTACATCCAAAGTAACCAAGAGGATACTGGAAAATACCATCACGGTGGATGATGTCCGGGAGCTAATGTACATATAGAAGGATGGGATCAGAATGTCAAATTATATATTGATTACCGCGCTCATTGCTCTGGCAATCTGTGCTGTGTTTCTCTTTGCGTTTGAGAGGAAAAGACCAAGCGCCCGGGATATTCTTCCTATTGTGATCATGTGTGTCATTGCTTCTGTGGGGAGGGTCATATTCTCCTTCCTGCCGGGCATACAGCCGGTAACGGCCATCGTCATTATCATGGGGGTGTGCTACGGACCCCAGACGGGATTTGTTACAGGAGCCCTCTGTGCGCTGATTTCAAATGTATTCATAGGTCACGGACCATGGACGCCCTGGCAGATGCTGGCGTGGGGCCTCATTGGGATAATCGGTGCCGGAATAGCCCACTTCAGATGGGGGAGAAAAACGTATGTCCTGGCTGCGTATGGAGTCCTGGCCGGTTTTTTATACAGCATGATTATGGATATCTGGACGGTTTCTACGCTGGCATCAGGACTTACCCTGCCGATAGTCCTCTCGGTATACGGCGCCGGGCTGTTGTACAATATCGGGCATGCCATTGGAAATGCCGTGTTCATTGTGCTTTTATATAAGCCGCTCTCAAAAAAACTTTTGCGATTGAGAAGCAAATACGGTATATTGGAAAAAGAGATCAAATAGACGTGTCCCTAATAGGAGGAACTAAGTATGCGTAGAAGCAAAGCCCGGGTACTGACCCTTGTACTGACGATTATCATCGGGATTTTACTGGGATTTTTTGGCGTTTTCGTGTCGGTTTTTGCGGACGGGGGAACAAGGGAACGCACCATTACCATCGCGGTGATATTGTTTATTTACTGGCTTCTGGGATGTGTTCTGGGACTCATCTTTCCGGAGTATTCCTGGAAATGGGGGATTGCGCTGGGCGGACCCGGTTTCATAATTCTGGTTCTGTATATGATAAAGGAATTTAATCCCCTCTACCTTCTGTATCTGATTGGAATCGCGGTTTTTTCCATCGGGAGCACCTGGGGATGCAGCTATTACCGGAACAGAACGAAAGAGAACTGAAAAACAGGAGGACATCTTCATCATGCGAAGACGTCCCCCTGTTTTTTTGCGCAAAAACTGATAATTAATTTAGCCCTGGAGCTGCGATACTTATTACAACGGCTGCTAAGGCAGCTACGGTTGTCCAGACGACAGTCTGCCAGAAATACGGCATATAGGACTGTTTGTGGTTTGTATGATTGATTTTCTGCATCAGCAGGATTGTTCCGTTCCATGGAAGCGATTCAAATGTTATGGACGTTAATACTGCGATACGAAGGATAAGGTGTGGATTGATATCCAGACCCTTTGCTGCGGCAATGCCTACAATCATTGGCAGGGAAATCATGAGGGCAGCGGGTGGGGAAGATGTAAATAATACAATGATTGCGACAGCAACAAACGCGAGCATCATGATATTTATCTGGAGCGTGCTCAGTCCATGAACCATGGAACCGAATGCCTGCGTGGCTGTGATTACGCCGGCGAATGCTGCAGGTGTACCGATCATCATCATCGCGCCAGGATAGTTATCCGCACCGAAGTTCAATGAGTTTCTGATAGCGGCGATGCCGGTGATTTTCTGTCCGCGCTCCGTACGTGGGATGTACTGCTGCATCAGAACGAGATTTATAAGGATTCCGATAGTGAGTGCAATGGCGATATTCCAGTGAATGATTGTATAGCATACAAAAACGGCAATCAGTGGAAGAAGAGCCAGGATGAAAGGAGGCAGTTTACGTCCTTCTTCATGCGGGATAGCAGGAACATCTCCCATTTCAAAGCCAAGTGAGTTCTTTTTGTCTTTCATAATCATGACGAGCAATGTGAAGTAACCGCCGACCGCGATGATGACTAAGGCAACAAGACCCGGTATGAGTCCAGAGGTAGAGGACACTTCGGTGAAGCCTGCACCCTGCATTGCATGTACGGCAAGAACGTTCATAATCTGAGGTGCACCGGGTGCAGCAACAAAGGCACAGTTCAATGTAATCATTCCAGGGACAAAACGCCTTGGGATGTTGCAGGCCTCTGCGATGATGAGGGTAACCGGGAATAGAGTGAATACCTGGATGTAAGCATCGATTCCGCCCATCGTGCACAAACCGCCAAAGATGAGAAGAATTAACAATCCAATAACGACTTTCTTCTTTTCTGACTGGCCGTCTTTAATAAATGTTTTAATCAGAGTATTTGCTATGGAAGCTGCGGCACCAGTATCGGTGAAGAGTTTTCCGAGGATTGCACCCAGGAAAATGATTGCAAACAATGATGTGATAATTTCAACAAGTCCGGTGACATAGTTAGTGGAAAAAGCCGTCAGAGGATTAATGCTGTTTGTCACTGCAACAATGACTGCGCATATAACGGAGACGTAAAAAGTCGAAAATCCCTTGTAAGTAAGTAACAGGAAAATAACCAAAGCAATAATGATACCAATTAAACCAATTGACATTTCAAAAAACCTCCCTATTTTTAATAGCAGAAAACAATAGTAAAAAAATGAACGGAACTCCTTTCTGTCTATATTTATATGGAAAGAATATCATATATTATATATAATGTCCAATTTGATAATTGCATCCAGGTTATTCATTATATAAATTGTTGAAAAATTCCGTCAATAATGGGGCTGCTGGATTCAAATTGTCTTTTTTCCATACGGCATAGATATCCAGGGAAGACACTTCCTTATCCAGAGGCAGAATTTCAAATCCATCGTTTTCGGAGGGGGTGAATATCAGAGGATCCACAAATGCAAACCCGTTGCTCAGCCGGACGTTCAGCTGCACGGATTCAAAATATTTGTAAGTGGCTATTCGGAAATCCGGGATTTCATAATGGTCTGTTATGTCTGAAAGCATTTGTTTAAGCGGATCACCTATGGCACTGTTGGTGGTGATATAGGTCTCGTTTTGGAAATCCCGGAAGCTTAAGTCTTTTTTTGAGGACAAGGGATGGTTGCTGCTGAACATCACCTGAATGTTCGTTGAGTGAATTTTTACGAAATCAAAAAGGGATGCATCCGGAAGATCGAAGGCGTAAAATATGGCCAGGTCGATGTCGTTTTTTTCGAAACCCTGGGAATAGTCTCCGGTAGGATAGCAGTTGTACAGCAGTTCAATATTCGGATAGGCTCTTTTGAAGGCCTCCAGATGAGGCGTCAGGAAAAGATCCAGTTTCATGTCTTTGAGCAGACCGATGGAGAGAGAACCGTTCTTGCCAAGGCTCGTTGCCCTGGCAATCTTTAATTGTTCCAGATAGACCCTGCGCATATTCCGAAAGGCTGGATGCATTATCAGGCCTGCAGGCGTAAGGCGCACCTGGTTGTTGCTGCGGTCGAAGAGTTCAAAGCCCAACTCCTCTTCCAGAAGACTGATCTGCCGGCTGATCGTAGGCTGGGATGCAAATAAAAGTTTTCCGGCCTGGGTGAAGTTCAAACAGTCTGCGACTGTCAGGAAATATTCAATCTGTTTTGAAGTCATTGTGACCTCCTTTTGGATTTTTAAAAAAATAAACCGGCAGTTCAAATATTAGTATGTCTGCCGGGAAGTTAAGTATAATGCATTATATATAATATATTATAATAAAATGAAAAATATATGTCAAGTTATACGCAAAGAAGTTATAATAATAAAAAGATGCAAGATACAGCCAAATCAGGTGTATAAGTTATCGAAGTATGTTTCAGAAAGGAGGCAATAGACTTGAAGGATGAAAAAATCATCAAATTGCTGAAAAAAAGAGATGAAAAGGGCTTACAGGCTATTTCTGAAAAATACGAAAGACTACTGACCTATATTGCCTCTTCCATATTGGGAAGCCGGAGCCTCGATATTGAGGAGTGCGTAAATGACACGTACTTTAAAATCTGGAATAATATTGAAAGATATGACTTTAAAAAAGCGTCTTTTAAGACATATCTGAAGATTATTGTGCGTAATACGGCATTAAACAGAATCAGGGATATAAGCCGGACAGAGCAGGTGATGCTCAATGCCGATATGGATGAAGTGCTGATGGATTATATTGATTATTACCAGAATCCTGAGAAGAAAATCATGGACAGAGAAGGTGTGAAGCTTCTGGAATCCATTATACATGATTTGAATTCTGTAGATAAGGAACTGGTTGTCAGACGTTATTTCTATTTTCAGGGGTCTGTAGAAATATCGCAGCTTATGGACATGAGCGTAACAGCTATCGACAGCCGTCTGTCCAGGTTAAGGAAGAAAATTAAAAAAGAATATGAAAGGAGAGAACATGATGAGGGAAGGGTTCGTGGCTGATTTAATAGGAATGTTAGACGCTGCAATGCTGGATGATGATTATGTTGAAGAGGATTTAGAAATTCACAGGGACAGATCACATGTCAGGCTCTTTGCAGGGATTACTGCCGGTTCCATAATTGCTGCAGGAGGGATATTCCTTGCCCTGAAACTGCAAGGGAAAGGAATTTTGAATCCGTTACTGAAAAGTAAAGCTTAGAAAACATGGAAATGGAGTGATAATTTGAAGAGAGTAGTGATTACGGGGATGGGAGTCATCACACCCATTGGAAATGATATGAAAACCTTCTGGAATAATATAAAACAGGGGAAGATCGGAATTGATCTGCTGGACCGCTTTGATACAAGCGATTTCAAGGTTAAGCTGGCTGCCCAGGTGAAGGATTTTGATCCATTGCAGTACATGGATTTTAAATCAGCCAAGAGAATGGAATTGTTCTGTCAGTACGCGGTGGCGGCAGCCGGAGAGGCCATAGGTAATTCCGGATTGGATCTTTCGAAGGAGGATCTGACTCGAATCGGTGTCTCGGTAGGGTCCGGAATCGGAAGCCTGCAAGCCATCGAACGGGAATATGATAAATTGAAAGAGAGGGGACCTGGGAAAGTAGCTCCTCTTTTGATTCCACTGATGATTTCCAATATGGCTGCGGGAAACGTAGCTATTCAATACGGATTAAAAGGAAAATGCACCAACATTGTAACTGCATGTGCAACCGGAACGCACTCCATAGGGGATGCCTGCCGTTATATTCAGTGCAACGAGGTGGATGTAATGGTTTGCGGAGGAACGGAAGCAGCCATTACCCCCACCTGCATCGGAGGGTTTGGAGCCCTGACAGCACTTAGTACCGCAACGGAGATAAAGAGAGCATCTATTCCATTTGACAGAGAGCGCAGCGGATTTATAATGGGTGAAGGAGCTGGGGTTGTGGTCCTGGAGTCTTTGGAACATGCACTGAACAGAGGGGCCAAAATTCTTGGAGAACTTGCAGGATATGGTGCGACCTGTGATGCATACCATATCACATCGCCTGCGGAAGATGGAGAAGGTGCTGCGCGCGCTATGGATGCGGCCGTCAGGGAAGCCGGTATCAGGCCGGAAGAAGTGGATTATATCAATTCCCACGGAACCAGTACGAAGCATAATGATTTATTCGAAACCAGGGCTATAAAGAAGGTTTTTGGCAAACATGCATATGACTTGAATATTAATTCAACAAAATCCATGACAGGACATATGCTGGGAGCTGCCGGTGCAGTGGAATTCATAGTCTGTGTGAAATCCATTATGGAGGATTACATCCATGCAACGGTTGGTTACCAGGTACCTGATGATGAAATGGATCTGAATTACACAAAAGATCCGGTAGAAAGAACTGTGAACTACGCTATAAGCAACTCCTTCGGATTTGGTGGACATAATGGGAGCCTGCTGGTAAAAAAATATATCGGCTAAAGGAAGGGACAGGAGAACTATATGCAGAAAACTTTAACTATTGGAAATCTTACAGCAAAAATCCCCATCATTCAGGGAGGCATGGGAGTTGGAATTTCATTAAGTTCCCTGGCGGGCGCCGTTGCGAGGGAAGGTGCAATCGGAGTGATTTCCGCTGCGCAGATTGGCTTTATGGAATCGGATTTCAGTACAAATCCTTTGGGAGCGAACTTGAGGGCCTTGAAAAAACATATTGCCAAGGCAAAGAATATTGCCCCTGGCGGGATAATCGGAGTCAATATCATGGTGGCGACGAAAAATTATGCCCAGTATGTGAAGGCTTCCATTGAAGCGGGGATCGATTTGATAATATCGGGAGCCGGCCTTCCGTTTGAATTGCCGTCTCTTGTCAAAGGTACCGGCACAAAACTCATTCCAATCGTTTCTTCTTTGAGAGCTGCACAAATCATCCTGAAAATGTGGATGAAGAAGGACGGTGTGCTTCCGGATGCCATTATTATTGAGGGACCATTAGCGGGCGGGCATCTGGGATTTAAAGAAGAGGAACTTACGCGTGGAATCGAGACAAGTGAATATGAAGAGGAAATCCGTAAAATCATCGGATACGTAAATGAATTTGCCGGAACGCACAACAGCAGCATTCCGGTCATAACAGCCGGCGGCATCAGTACAAAAGAGGAATATCAGAGACAGTTTGAACTGGGAGCTTCCGGGGTGCAGATTTCCACGAAATTTGTGCCGACTTTTGAATGCGATGCCCATGAGAATTTCAAAAAAGCGTATTTGGAATGTGAAAAAGAGGATATTATTATTGTGAAAAGTCCTGTCGGAATGCCTGGGCGTGCCATAAGGAACAAATTCACAGAACTGGTCAGCAAAGAAAAAATTCCTATAAAGAAATGCCGGGACTGCATCATTACCTGTAATCCGGCGACTACCAGATACTGCATCACAGATGCCCTTATCAACGCAGCCCGTGGAAATATGGATGAGGCTCTGATATTTTGCGGGGCAAAGGCCTACGAGGAAACTGAAATCCGGCATGTTAAAGATGTAATAAATGACTTTATTCTCTGATAAATCAAATTGACACCGCTATTTCGGAAATGTTAAAATTGTGGTATAATAAAACGAGATAAAGGAACAGTACCGTTAACCTTGCATTAAGATTGGAGGCTTGTAAAATGGATAAATTCAAGAATACCTTCGGTAAAATTTTCGATTCCGCAAAGGACAAAGCGGAAGAACTCAAGGACAAGGTGGAAGATAAGGCGGAAGAATTGAACATCAAGGAAAAAGCGGAAAGCCTGAAAGAAAAGCTGGGAGACAAAGTTGAGGATATTTCTGAAGCTGCCAAGGAAAAAGCGGGAGACCTGAAAGATAAGATTCTGGACCGTGATGAAGATGACAAAGCTGAAGATGTTGCAGACACTGCCAAGGAGAAAGCCGAAGATTTAGCGGATGCTGCCAAGGACAAAGCGGGAGATGTTGCCGGCGCCGTCAAAGATAAAACGGAATAATATTATATAACAGACCCCTGAGATGGTGTGCGTTGATTCGTGCATTGTGCCGGGGGTCTGTTGCAAAAAAACGACTCAATACCAGGAGGTAGTCTATGTCGGGAAAAGTGAATATCACAATGTTGAAAGTAATTACAGCCGTAACATTTCTTGTGATGGTTATTGTTAATGCTCTTGCAAACGCCCTTCCACTGAACGGGATTACGACCGGCGCCGTGTCGGACTCTTATCCGAATCTTTTCGCTCCGGCTGGTCTGACTTTTGCCATTTGGGGTGTGATTTATCTTTTTCTGGCAATGTATACGGTTTACCAATTTGAACTCTTCGGGGTAGTGAAAAATCCGGAAGTGGGAAGCCTTATGAGCAGGATAGGAATATTTTATTCAATATCCTCTGTTGCAAATACTGTTTGGATTTTTGCCTGGCATTTCAAGCAGATTCAGTTCTCCATGTTTTTAATGGCAATCATTCTGATATGTTTAATCGTGATCAATATGATGACCCGCAATAAGGAATTCTCCAATATTGAAAAAATATTTATAAGGATTCCTTTCAGCGTGTATTTCGGCTGGATCACAGTGGCCACCATCGCAAACGCGACAACCCTGCTTGTAAGTCTTGAACCGAAGGATTATGGCCTGCCAGAGTCCGTATGGGCAATAATAATCCTTCTGGTAGGTATGCTGATCGGGTGTGCTGCCATGATTGTAAACAAGGATATAGCTTATGGGCTTGTTCTTATTTGGGCATATTTTGGGATACTGATCAAACATGTGTCCAGCAGTGGATTCGCGGGTCGGTATCTGTCCGTGATAACAGTGGTTGTTATTTGCATCGTATTATTCATCGTAGCTGAACTTTATACTCTGGTTTCCATTTTGAAAAAGAAAAAAATATTCAAGGGATAAAATCTGTATACTCATATGATTGGGAATCGGTGTAATCCCACCATTCTCCCTTATATCCGGTGAACCCGCAACTGTACATTATGCTTTCCAATAAAAGGGCATTCTGGGCAGCCTGATAACTGACATCGCTGTAATCCCTGTCTGCCAGCAACGAAAAATCGTCAAATGCCGTGGGCATATATATTTCGGTTCCGTCCGTATTTACAAGGGTGACATCAATACAGTTGCCCATGTTATGTCCGGAGGGACCTTTGCGCGGATCAGCCACATAGGTTGGATCAGGAACGGCTGTCCATAAGGCGTATTGTGCGTCCAAAGGCCTGTAAGCATCCCAGATTTTCAGGGAATATCCCTGCAATCTGGCTGTTTCCTGGGCCTTTTTTGTTTTTTGTACAGTTCCATAACGAAGGTAGGCATCCGAAAAGCCGTAGATGACCTGTCCGGTGAAATTATCTACTGTGGCATATTTCAAATCAATAAAAATTGACGAAACATACTCTGTGACTTTGACATATTCACTGTCCCCGGGAAGAGAGGAGGTAGTTGTGGCAGGCGGCAGGCTGGTGGTTTCGGAAGGAATTTGTTCAGTTGCCGTGGTGGATAGTGTTTCGGCTTCTTGACTGGTGGATTCTTTCGGGTTGGTCAGGGTTCCTGAGCAGGCGGAAAGAGAAAGTATCATCAATATTATACACAAGGTAAATGCTTTTTTCATAAGGCTCCTTTGTAAAGTGGTCATGATATGGCACACAGGAATAAAGCGTGCTATAATATCAGAAAATTGTCGGAGGTTGATGGGGATGAATAAAATAATCGTTTTGATCATAACGGTCGGCGTAGCGCTGTCTGTGGGTCTGGCGGTATTATATGCTCTGAACACAAACGGGAAGGAAAGCCCCAGGGAAAGTTCCGCACAAAAAGAGACCTCTTTGGTTGAGGAAAGCATGCAGCAAACGGAGGAGACAACTCCGGTCAGCCAGGAAATAGCGTCTGAAACGAAAGAGCTTTATGTTGCAGAGACCACGTCCGTGGCGGAGGCGTTTTCCGAAACAGAAAAAAAGGATTTCGTGGAGAATATGAGAATTGCTGCCTCCGTATCCCAGATGATCGTGGTATCAGCCCAGGGGAGCAGTGCAGTCATAAGTATGCACGAAAAGTCTGTTGATGGTTCCTGGAAAGAAATACTGAGCACCAATGGCTGGGTAGGCGAAAACGGTGTAGGCCAGGCAAGCGAATATGATACCAAAACGCCGTCGGGAATTTATTCGTTATCCTTTGCATTTGGAATCAAGGAAAAGCCGGTAACGGAATTATTCTATACAAAAGTTGATGATTCTTATTACTGGGTGGATGATGTGGATTCGTCCTTCTACAACAAGTTTGTGTCCTTGAATGAAGTGGTGAAGGACTGGGACAGCGCGGAACACATAATCGAATGCGGAAAGGCGTATAATTATGTGATTCCAATAGACTACAATCTGGAACGTGTACCAGGGAATGGTTCTGCCATGTTCCTCCACGTGTCCACAGGGGAGCCTACGGGAGGATGCGTATCCGTTCCAGAAAGCGATATGCTGTTCATTCTTCAGAATATCCACAGTGGATGCATCATCCTGATTGACCGGCAGGAAAACATTTTGAACTACTAATTCCGGATCAGGTCATACTGGGCAATCAGTTCAACAGCGGAACGGGCGATATGAGCAGTCATTCCCCAAATTATCTGGTCTTCGTACATGTAAAACATTATATCGTAGATGCCTTTTGCCCAGGGATATTTTTCTCCGCCCGGAATGCGCTCGTAGGGAAAGTCTTCCGTAGGAACATTCATAAGACAGTTATGATATATTTCGGGCACTGTTGTCATGAAATACTGCAGAGGCACAAGCAGGATTTCTGCCACTTCGTCTCTGCTGAACGTTTTTTTGTAATCTTTAACATAACCGATATAGGGATGTATCACCAGATTAAAAGGGGATATGTAGAGGTCGCCGGGACCGAGGATTTCAATCTGATCCTCACTTATGAGCAGCTCTTCCGCCGCCTCCCGGACGGCACATTCCAGAAGGGACTCGTCCGGCTCCAGCTTCCCACCTGGAAAACAGATTTCATCCGGCTGGTGGTTGAGGTTGTTGGCGCGTTTTTCAAAGAGGAGCGCAGGTCCGGAATCTGTTTCCAGGATCGGGATAAGAACGGCATATTCCTTGTTGCGTTCACTTCCGATTATCCCAGGTATTCTCCGTTGGAATTCTTCTATTTGCGGCATAATTACTCCTTTATTTCCTGTGGCTTTGGTTAAGTGCAACAGTAAAATGTTGCAGTTGCAACATTTGATTTTTTTGGTATAATAATTATAGTACAAATTTATGGAGGTTGCCACATGGGAATTGATTTTGACAAAATAACAAAGTATCCGATTTTTGAAAAGATAGACAGCGGGGACATGGGAGGGTTATTGACCTGCATGCAGGCCCATGAAGTTTTCTACAAAAAAGGGAGCTTCATAGCGCTTAATGGCGAGATAATTAAAAGCATCGGGCTGGTATTAGAAGGAAAAATCCAGATGATAAAGGAAGACCATTGGGGAAATAAAGCTATCTTTGCCGTAATGAACGAAAGCGATCTGTTTGGGGAAAGCTTCATTTTCAGTAAAACGGCTGCCACGACAGTTTCCTTTTTTGCCCCAGTGGACTGCCGGGTGCTGTATCTGTCCTTTGGAGCCTTGATGCATACGTGTTCTAAAACCTGTGCTTTTCATCAACAGCTTATCGAAAACATGGTTATGCTGATTGCAAAAAAAAATCTCCAGTTCATTGATAAATTGGAAATCACTTCCAAAATGACACTTCGGGAAAAGATTCTGACATTTCTTTCCCAGCAGGCACAGGCCGCGGGGACATCCTATTTTACGGTTCCGATGGGAAGGCTGGAAATGGCGGAATATCTTTGTGCGAACAGGAGCGCTCTGACCCGGGAGCTCACCAATATGCAGCAGGAAGGAATAATTGACTACGACAAAAATACTTTCCGGCTGCTGTAAGAAACGCTGGCAACAACAAAATGTTGCGTATGCAACATACATATTTGGCGCTGTCGATTAGAATGAGTTTATTCAAGAAATTGAAATTGAATATCATGAAAATCAGGAAAGCAGAGGATAATTATGGAAAACAAAATGTTTTGTTATCAGTGTCAGGAAACAGCAGGATGTCAGGGCTGCACAGTATCAGGAGTCTGTGGGAAATCACCGGAGGTCGCTAATGGTCAGGATCTGCTTATTTACGTGACAAAGGGGCTCAGCGAGGTTACAACGGCGCTCAGGAAGCAGGGTGAAACAGTTTTGCCTGAGGTTAACAGCCATATCACTTTGAATTTGTTTACAACTATAACGAATGCAAACTTTGATAATGATGTCATTTATCAGAGGGCATTGGATACACTCCGCATCAAAGATGAATTATTACAGAAGATTGAGAATAAAGAAGGGCTTCATGAGGCTGCTGTATGGACTGCGTCCGACAGAAATGAAATGGAGAGGAAAGCTCCGGCCGTGGGGGTTCTTGCTACGGAAAATGAAGACGTGAGAAGCCTCAGAGAATTGATCACATATGGACTGAAAGGTCTTTCTGCTTATATGAAACATGCAAATGAACTGGGGTATGACAGTGACGATATAAATGCTTTTGTACAGCGTGCCCTTGCAGCTACCCTGAATGATTCACTGGGTGCGGATGAACTGGTTGCTCTGACGCTGGAGTCAGGAAAATTCGGCGTGGACGGAATGGCATTGCTGGATTCCGCAAATACCGGAACGTATGGAAACCCTGAACTGACAAGGGTAAATATTGGAACAGGTAAAAATCCAGGCATATTAATATCAGGCCATGATTTGAAAGATTTGGAGCTGCTGCTCGAACAGACAAAGGGAACTGGCGTAGACGTATATACGCATTCTGAGATGCTTCCGGCCCATTATTATCCGGCATTCAAGAAATATGATAATTTTGTTGGAAACTACGGAAATGCATGGTGGAAACAGAAAGAGGAGTTTGAAAGTTTTAACGGACCCGTACTCATGACCACAAATTGTATTGTCCCTCCGAAAGATTCCTATAAATCCAGAGTTTTCACCACGGGTGCATCCGGATTTCCAGGTTGCGTTCATATCGAAAAAGCCGAGAACGGTAAAAAAGACTTTTCTCAAATCATAGAGTTGGCAAAAACATGTGAACCTCCAAAGCAGATTGAAGAAGGAGAAATCATTGGAGGATTTGCCCACAATCAGGTGCTGGCGCTGGCGGATCAGGTGGTTGATGCTGTCAAAACCGGAGCCATTAAGAAATTCTTTGTTATGGCAGGCTGTGACGGACGTCAGAGATCCAGAGAATACTATACGGAGTTTGCACAGGCCATTCCTGCTGATGCGGTAATACTTACGGCAGGCTGCGCCAAATATAAATATAATAAACTGAACCTGGGAGATATCAATGGAATTCCGAGAGTGCTGGATGCGGGACAATGCAATGACTCATATTCTCTGGCAGTGATTGCACTGAAACTCAAGGAAGTATTCGGACTGGAGGATATAAACGACCTTCCGATAGCTTTCAATATAGCATGGTATGAACAGAAGGCAGTCATCGTTCTTCTTTCCCTGTTATACCTGGGAGTGAAAAATATCCATTTAGGACCAACGCTGCCGGCGTTCCTCTCTCCGAACGTGGCTAATGTACTGGTAGAGACATTCGGTATTGCTGGAATCGGTACCGTGGAAGACGATATCCAGTTATTCATGGGAGAATAATTATGAGCAAGCCATCTATATCCGGAATTTTGACCGGTTACGGATGGCTTGCTGTATGAGTGTGATAAAAACTTGAAGAAACGAAATTACTATGATAAAATATTCGGAACATCAGTCAGGTGCGGAAATGCACTTGATTTTTTTCTAAGTGAATTTGTCCATTGGAAATTTTATTGGAAAGCATGAACGTTTTATAAAACGGTTATTACGGGGGAGAGACATGACCGGTTTGTTGGTTAAACTATTTATTCGAAATCACGATGAAGTCCAAAACAGTGATGTACGTACCGCTTATGGAATGCTGGCAGGTATGGTGGGGATCATCTGTAATATATTATTATTTGCCGTAAAGCTTTTTATCGGAATATTTATCAACAGTATTTCTGTTATGGCGGATGCTTTTAATAATCTGTCGGATTCTGCCTCATCCGTTGTCGGGGTAATGGGCGCGAAGCTAGCGGGGAGGTCTCCGGACAAGGAGCATCCCTTTGGACACGGCAGGATCGAGTATATTTCTGCGCTTATTGTGGCATTCCTTATACTCTATGTGGGAATAACCCTTTTGAAGACATCCTTCGCTAAGGTAATCCATCCGGAGAAACTTGGATTCAACTGGGTAATCGTTC
This sequence comes from Parasporobacterium paucivorans DSM 15970, assembly GCF_900141895.1. GTDB lineage: Bacteria > Bacillota > Clostridia > Lachnospirales > Lachnospiraceae > Parasporobacterium > Parasporobacterium paucivorans. Next base: position 42,040 of record NZ_FQYT01000006.1, read on the forward strand.
TGGTTCTGTGTATATCGGCGTTGGTTAAGGTGTGGTTATCCCTGTTTAACCGGATGCTGGGGGACCGTATTAACTCCAATGTCCTGAAGGCGACATCCACGGATGCAAGGAATGACGTAGTCGTAACATCTGTCACGATACTTTCCATAGTTTTCGAAAAGATATCCGGGATTACAATCGATGGCTGGGCGGGTCTGGCAGTGTCCATATTTGTGCTGTTTTCGGGCTTCAATATTGCCCGAGAGACACTGATGCCGCTGTTGGGAGAGGCTGTTGACAAGGATGTCTCCGAACGAATAATCCGAAAGGTGGAAAGCTACGAAGGAATACTCGGCACCCACGACCTTATAGCCCACAACTACGGACCATCCCGTATAATGGCTACAATCCATGCCGAGGTTCCCAACAATATGGATATGGAGGATATTCATGATGTTGTTGACTGTATTGAGAGGGATGTCCTGCGGGAGCAGGGTATATTTCTTGTCATTCACATGGACCCCGTGGAGGTGCAGGATCAAAAATATATGGAAAGAAAAGATATGGTAGGACATCTGATACAAGGACTGGAGCCAGAGGCAACCATACATGATTTTCGGGCTGTTGAGAGGGATATGAACATCAAATTTGTATTTGATCTGGTTGTTCCGCATTCCTTCAGCGAAACAGATAAAGAGGAGCTGGTGGAAAATATTACGGTGGGTCTTTTGGGGACACACCCCGGATGCTGCTGTGTAATTACGATTGAAAACAGTTTTATGGCTGAATAGGAAAGAGAAACCTGATTGAAGCAGGTTTCTCTTTCGTCTGTAGATATTATTCCACGGTGATGGCGCTGACTGGACAATCATCTCTTGCTGAAAGAACAGCACTCTCTAATTCTGCCGGTATTTCTTCCACAAAAACCTCTGATTTTCCGTCTGCCCCAATCTGGAATACTTCCGGACATGTTTCCGTGCATAATCCGCAGGAAATGCATTCATCTTTATTGACACTTGCCTTCATTGGAGTTCCTCCTTGTCAGTATTCTGTTTTAAGCTTAACATCTTGAAAACTTATAGTCAATATGCGATAATGTGTGAAATTCAATTTATAGATCAGGAGAAAAAATGGAATTATATATTGTAAGACACGGTCAAACGGACTGGAATAAAGAAAAGAAAATGCAGGGAAGGGCAGACATGCCCCTTAACGAAGAAGGAAGGGCACAGGCTGAAAGGGTTGGTCGGGCTTTGAAAAATATTAATTTTGATGCGGTATTTGCCAGCCCACTGCAGCGTGCCCTGGACACGGCCTCTATAATAGCGGGACATAACGACATAATTGTGGATGAGAGAATATATGAAATCGCACTGGGGAAACTGGAAGGACTCGTATACCGGAACCTGGAAAAAGCTGGCGGGGAATTGTACGAAACAGTTCAGGCCTTCTTTATGAGTCCGGATAAATATATTCCCACAGAGGGTGGGGAAAGCTACCAGAATCTTCTTGCCAGGACGGGAGAATTTCTGGAGAATCTCCCCAAAAGCCATCCCGACCAGAAGATTCTGCTGGTATCCCATGCCACCAGCATACATGCAATGCTTGCCTACATAAAGAAAACACCTTTAAAGGATTTATGGCTGGTCCCGATTGTGAACGGGTCCGTCACCAGAGCCGTTTATGGAGAAGAAGGCTATATTATCCTGGATGAAGGACTCGTCCTGGATTAGTGGCTCTAGAGTCCTATGAACACGGGCGATCTCTGCCTGAATATATTATAGTGTCTAAATCCGCTGTTTTTCAGGGTGGCAGCTGCCAGGTCGAAGTTATATCCTATGTAATCGGGGGTATGGGCATCTGAGCCGATTGTTATGATGTCGCCTCCAAGCTGGCGGTATCTTTTGATTATGTCCTGGGATGGATTGGTGTCATTGAGCTCATACCGGTATCCGCCCGTATTCACTTCGATTCCTTTGTCCATGCGAATCAAGGTCTTTAGTATTTCATCAAGATAATCTGCATAATCGGCGTAGCTGTAGTTGGCATTTTTCTGGGGAGCATATCGTACGATATAATCCAAATGGCCATAGACGTCAAAATCCTTGTTTGCATTCAGATTATCCAAAATAGACGTGAAGTATTCTGCAAAGGCTTCCCGCTCTGTTCTTCCGTCAAAATAATCCGGATAATAAGGATCGTGCCCGTTCACCAGATGGGAAGAGCCTATTATGAAATCAAAAGGGACGAGTCCTGTAAAATCCCTGATTTTCTTTTGCAGTCCTGGCTCCAGACCGGTTTCCACTCCGATAAGAAGCTCGATTCTCCCGGCATATTTTTTGCGAAACTTACAGAGTGTCTCATAATATTCGGGTAAATCAAGGTCGAAAAAAAGATGTGGAACGGGGTAGTCAAAATCCTGATGATCCGTGATGCAGATATGCTTCATATCCAATGAAAGAGCTTTTTGTATAATCTCTTCCAGATCTGCATCGGAATCAGGGGAGAAGCGGGTATGGATATGTGTGTCGGAATACATGGCAGCCTCCTGGTAAAATATTTCAATATATAAAAATAATAATGCAACGTTAAATAGTTGTCAAACAACTTGCAAAGAATACCTTGAAATTTTCAACTAAAAACTGTAGAATGTCAATAGGTTTTAAAAAAATAAGTAATTCAATATCAGGAGGAAAAATTATTATGGCAGTAAAAGTTGCAATTAACGGGTTTGGACGCATTGGGCGCCTGGCATTCAGACAGATGTTCGGTGCAGAAGGTTATGAGGTTGTTGCAATAAATGACTTGACAGATCCTAAGATGCTTGCGCATTTGCTTAAATATGATTCGGTACAGAAGCGATATGAAAAAGGGGAAACAGTTGTTGCAAAAGAGTCATCCATTGAGGTGGAGGGAAAAGAGATTATTATTTACAAAGAAGCAGATGCAAAGAATCTGCCATGGGGAGAGATTGGCGTAGACGTCGTGCTGGAATGTACCGGCTTCTATACATCAAAAGCAAAAGCCCAGGCCCATATCGATGCAGGAGCAAAGAAAGTGGTTATTTCGGCACCGGCCGGAAATGATCTTCCAACAATCGTATTTGGAGTGAATGAGAAAATCCTTACTAAAGAAGACACCGTTATATCAGCGGCTTCCTGCACAACAAACTGCCTGGCTCCAATGGCAGACACCCTTAATAAATTAGCTGGAATAGAAAAAGGATTCATGACCACAATCCACGCATATACTGGGGATCAGATGGTTCTGGATGGTCCACATAGAGGTGGCGATTTGAGGAGAGCCCGCGCAGCAGCTATTAACGTAGTACCAAATACTACCGGAGCAGCCAAGGCAATCGGAAACGTAATTCCTGAATTGGCTGGAAAACTCGATGGCGCAGCACAGAGGGTTCCGGTACCATCCGGCTCACTTACAGAATTAGTCAGTGTTGTAAAAAAGGAAGTAACGGTTGCTGAAGTAAATGCAGCTATGAAGGCGGCAGCTTCTCCTTCTTTCGGATATACAGAAGAAGAGATCGTGTCTTCTGATGTTATTGGAATCACATACGGCTCTCTGTTCGATGGTACGCAGACAAGGGTTACCCCTCTGGAAGGCGGAAAGACTCTGGTCAAATCCGTTTCCTGGTATGACAATGAGAATTCCTACACCAGCCAAATGGTTAAAACGATAAAATATTTCGCAGAACTGGCATAATTGATTGAAAATAATGGGGGTCCATCCTATAGCAATATAGGAGGCCCCGGTTTTTTGCGTTGAATGGAAAGGAGCAGGAAAATGCTTAATAAAAAAACTTTGGATGATATTGATGTTAAAGGTAAAAAAGTTCTCGTCAGGTGTGACTTTAACGTGCCCATACAAGACGGCAGAATTACGGATGAAAACCGACTGACACAGGCACTTCCCACAATAGAGAAGCTGACAGCGGACGGCGCGAAGGTGATTCTCTGTTCACATATGGGAAAACCCAAGGGCAAACCGGATCCGGCCCTGTCTCTGGCTCCAGTAGCAAAAAGGCTTTCGGAAATGCTGGGCAAAGAGGTTGTCTTTGCAGCAGATGATGAGGTGGTTGGGGAAATGGCCAGAAAGGCTGTTGCCGCAATGAAAGAGGGGGATGTCGTCCTCCTGGAAAATACCCGATTCCGCCCGGAAGAGGAAAAAAACGAAGATACATTCAGCAAGGAACTGGCTTCTCTGGCAGATGTTTTTGTGAACGATGCGTTCGGAACCGCCCACAGGGCACACTGTTCAACGGCAGGCGTAGCAAAATTCATGGAAACTTCCGTTATCGGGTACCTTATGGAGAAGGAAATCATGTTTTTGGGAAATGCCCTTGAAAATCCAGTGAGACCATTTGCGGCAATACTCGGGGGATCCAAGGTTTCATCCAAGCTTTCCGTAATCGAGAAACTTCTTGATAAGGTGGATATTCTTATCATAGGAGGCGGTATGTCCTACACTTTCGCTAAGGCGGAGGGCAAAGAAATCGGTAAATCCCTGGTTGAAGACGATTACCTGGAATATGCAAAGAAAATGGTGGAAAAAGCAAAACAAAAGGGAGTCAAGCTGTATCTCCCCGTGGACGTCGTAGTCACAAAGGAGTATGCGGAAAATGCACCCAGCAGAGTCATAGAAAAGAGCATGGACAAAGATGAAATGGGTATGGATATAGGGCCGAAAACGAGAGAGCTCTTTACGCAGGCAATCCGTGATGCAAAAACCGTATTGTGGAATGGCCCTATGGGAGTATTTGAAATGAAGCCTTTTGCCGCAGGTACAGAGTCTATAGCAAAAGCACTCTCAGAAATGGATGCCATCACCATCATTGGCGGAGGAGATTCTGCGGCAGCTGTCAACCAGATGGGATATGGGGACAAGATGACACATATATCCACAGGCGGCGGAGCTTCCCTGGAATTTCTTGAAGGACGTGTACTACCCGGTATTTCAGCGGTAAATGAAAAATAAGGAGCAATAAAATGAGAAAAAGAATGGCGGCAGGAAACTGGAAAATGAACAAGACAGCTACCGAAGCAAGAGCTTTAATCGAGGAACTTAAGCCATTAGTGGCTAATACGGATGTGGATGTCGTATTCTGTGTACCTTTTATTTCTATTATACCTGCGGTACAGGCAGTTGCCGGAACCGGAATTTCCATAGGAGCCCAGAATATGTACTTTGAGGAAAACGGCGCGTATACGGGTGAAATCGCGCCGAATATGCTGACAGATGCTGGAGTAAAGCATGTAATAATCGGACATTCGGAGAGAAGGCAGTACTTCGGGGAAACGGATGAAGATGTTAATAAAAAGGTTCTGAAGGCTTATGAGCATGGAATCACGCCGATCATCTGCTGTGGGGAAAGCCTTGTACAGAGAGAACAAGGTATTACTATAGATTGGATCAGACAGCAGGTTAAAATTGCGTTTCAGGAAGTTACGCCACAACTGGCAAAATTGGCCGTTATTGCCTATGAGCCGATCTGGGCTATTGGAACCGGAAAGGTAGCCACCACAGAGCAGGCGGAAGAAGTCTGCAGGAAAATACGGGAATGTATCGAAGAAATCTATGATGTGTCTGTCGCAGAGGAAATAAGGATACTGTATGGAGGAAGCGTTTCAGGAGCCAATGCGGCGGAACTCTTTTCCATGCCGGATATTGACGGAGGTCTTGTTGGAGGGGCATCCCTGAAAGCTGATTTCGCAAAAATCGTAAATTCTTAAAATAGCGGCGAGGAGAAAACCGAATGAAAAGCAAACCAGTGGTCCTTATGATATTAGATGGTTTTGGATTGGCGGAAAATAAAAAAACAGACTTTCCGGAACGAACTGATACTCCGGAAATTGACAAACTTATGAAAACATATCCTTTTGTGAAAGGGTATGCCAGCGGAAAAGCGGTCGGTCTTCCGGAAGGACAAATGGGTAATTCTGAAGTTGGACATTTGAACATTGGAGCCGGAAGAGTTATATATCAGGATCTTACCAAGATAACAAAGGAAATAGATGAAGGCAGTTTTTTTGAAACTCCGGAGCTTCTGGAAGCCATTGACAACTGCAAAAGAAAAGGCAGCAATCTTCATTTGATGGGACTTCTTTCCGATGGAGGCGTGCACAGCCATAATACACATGTATATGCACTTCTGGAACTGGCAAAAAGAGAGAATTTTGACAGAGTATTTATTCATGTGTTCTTAGACGGACGTGATACATCCCCTTCGTCCGGCATCTCATTTGTCAGAGAGCTGGAAGAGAAGACGGTTGAGCTGGGAACAGGACGGATTGCAACTGTGATGGGAAGATACTATTCCATGGACCGGGACAACAGATGGGATAGGGTGAAGCTGGCCTATGATGCCCTTGCCCTGGGTGCAGGGATTCCAGACGTGTCTGCAGCAGAAGCAGTTGAAAAATCATATAATGCGGGCGTGACGGATGAATTCGTCAAGCCGGTGATCATATGGGAGAATGGAAAACCGTTGGCATCCATCCGGGATGATGATTCGGTCATATTCTTCAACTTCCGTCCTGACCGGGCGAGAGAGCTCACGAGGGCATTCTGTGATGAGGAGTTTTCAGAATTTGAGAGGGCTGCAAGGGTCAGGACAACATACGTATGTTTTACGGACTATGACGTCACCATTCAAAACAAACTGGTCGCTTTTAAGGACAAAGACATAACGAATACCTTTGGAGAGCTGTTGGCAGAAAACCATCTGAAACAGCTGAGACTTGCTGAAACGGAAAAATACGCCCATGTAACCTTTTTCTTCAATGGAGGCAAAGAGGTGCCTAACGAAGGAGAAGACCGGATTCTGATCAGTTCCCCTAAGGTTGCCACATATGACCTGCAGCCGGAGATGAGTGCAGTTCAGGTTTGCGATGCACTGGTGGAAGCCGTACAGTCTAATGTGTATGATGTGATTATCGTGAACTTCGCAAATCCGGACATGGTGGGACATACCGGTGTACAGTCTGCCGTGTGGAAAGCCCTGAAAACAGTGGATATCTGTGTGAAAAGAGCCTTCGATTCCATCAAGGAGGCAGGGGGAATCCTGTTTATCTGTGCAGATCATGGGAATGCTGAAAAGATGATAGATGAAAAAACAGGGGAATGTTTCACAGCCCATACCACCAATCCAGTTCCTTTTATATTATGCAATGCCAATCCAACTTATAAACTGGCGGAAGGCGGAGCTTTGTGCGACATTGCACCGACTCTGATTGACCTGATGGGATTGGAAAAGCCGGAGGAAATGACGGGAAGATCCCTGCTGGTCAGATAGTCGTATTTAATAAAACTATTGATAAGTGTGGTTTTGTATGTTACCATATTATATAAATGTGGGCCTGGAGGTGTGTTAATTTGCTCAAATTAATTTTAAGCATTATTTTAGTTGTTGTAAGCATCGTTCTGATAGTAATTGTCCTGCTGCAGGAGGGAAAATCCGCCGGGCTGACGTCAACCATTACAGGAAGCTCTGATACCTACTGGAGTAAGAACAAGGGTCGTTCCGTAGAAGGAGCTGTAGAAAAATCAACAAAGTTTTTAGCATTGGCTTTCATGGTTCTAGCGATAGTGTTAAGCATGGGCTTTCTGCAATAAGAAATTTTAAACACTCTCAGACTTTAATGAGGGTGTTTTTTAATCCGTAAAGAAAAGGTGGATAATATGGATGAGAGATTGATACAGATAAGGAAGAAACTGATTCTGGATCTGGTAAATAATGAAAAGTATGTACCAATGAAAATAAAGGAAATAGCGATCCTTCTCAATATTCCGAAAGATGAGAGAAAGGACCTGGAGGCCGTCCTGAAACTCCTGGTCAAGGAAGGCCTGATAAGCCTCTCCCAAAAAGGAAAATACGGCAAACCCGAAGAAAATAAAAAAGAGGGAATCTTTACCGGAAATGCAAGAGGCTTCGGATTTGTGTCCATCGAAGGGGAAGAAGAGGACATATTCATACCTGAAAATGCTACTGGAACTGCCATGAACAATGACCGTGTAATCGTTGTCGTAAGACCCGGAAGAAATGGGAAGAGGCAGGAAGGGGAAGTTATCAAGGTACTGGAGCGGTCTGCCACGGAAGTCGTAGGTCTCTATCAGGAAAGTAAAAATTTCGGATTTGTCGTGGCGGATAATCCGAAAATCTTTAAAGACATATTTATCCAGAGGAAAAAATCCATGGGAGCGATTAATGGGCACAAGGTAATCGCGAAAATTATCGATTATGGAAAATCCGGGCAGAATCCGGAAGGCGAAATCATCCGTATTATTGGCCATATCAATGATCCGGGGGTGGATATCCTTTCTATTGTCCTGGACAAGAACATTCCCATGGAGTTCCCTCAGGAGGTCATGGAACAGGTCAAAGATGTGCCGGAGAAAGTGACAGAGGAAGAATATGCTGGACGGATGGATATCCGGAGCTGGAAAACGGTTACGATTGATGGAGAAGATGCAAAGGACCTGGATGATGCCATAACACTCAGCAGTGAGGGCGGCCGCTACACTCTGGGCGTCCATATTGCGGATGTAACCCATTATGTAAGAGAAAATTCTCCCCTGGATGAAGAGGCTCTGATCCGCGGAACCAGCGTATATCTGGCAGATAGAGTTATCCCTATGCTTCCCCATAAGCTTTCCAATGGAATCTGTTCTTTGAATGAAGGACAGGACAGGCTGGCCCTGAGCTGCATAATGGAAATCGACAGCGAGGGAAAGGTTACTTCCCATAAAATTGCGGAAACCGTGATTCATGTGGACCGCCGGATGACCTACACCAGCGTTAAGAAGATACTCGAGGATGAAGATCCTGAGGAGATTTCAAAATACATCGATCTCGTTTCCATGTTTAAGGAGATGAGAAGCCTGGCACAGATTCTGAAAAAGGTGCGAAGAGACAGAGGCTCCATTGATTTCGATTTTCCGGAGACCAAAATTATCCTCAATCCGAACGGAAAGCCAATCGAAATCAAGCCGTATGACAGAAACATTGCAACCAAAATCATCGAGGACTTTATGCTGATTGCCAATGAGACAGTGGCAGAAGATTTTTTCTGGCAGGAACTGCCCTTTGTGTATAGAAGCCATGAGGCACCGGATCCGGATAAAGTGCTGAAACTGGGGATGTTCATAAATAATTTCGGACACAGCATCCATGTGGGACAGCAGGAGATGCATCCCAAAGAAATGCAGAAACTTCTTGACCGGATTGAGGGATCCGATGAAGAAATGATGATAAGCCGCCTGATGCTTCGATCCATGAAACAGGCGAGATATTCTACCACTGAGACCACTCATTTCGGCCTGGCAACAAAATACTACTGTCATTTTACTTCCCCCATCAGGAGATATCCGGATCTGCAGATACACCGGATTATCAAGGAAAATCTCTCGGGAAGGCTTAATGAGAGACGGATAACCCATTATGAATTTGTACTGCCGACTGTTGCCTCCCAGTGCAGTGTTACGGAGAGAAGGGCAGAAGAAGCTGAAAGAGAGACAATCAAACTCAAAAAAGTCGAATATATGCAGCAGTTTGTCGGAGAAGAGTTTGATGGTGTCGTATCCGGGATTACCAAATGGGGAATGTACGTGGAACTGCCCAACACGGTGGAAGGCATGGTTCACATTTCGGCCATCCCAGGAGATTATTTTGACTACGATGAGGAACATTATGAAATGGTGGGAAAAGCCACCAACAAAAGATATAAACTGGGACAAAATGTCCGGGTGAAGCTGGTCAAAGCGGACAAGCTTCTGCGCAACATTGATTTTGAGTTGACAGAAGGAGGAGAGGACAGTGGCGAAGGAATCGTTTAAACTCATTGCCAATAATAAAAAAGCGAGATTTGACTATTTTATAGAGGAAACCTTTGAAACAGGAATCGTGCTGCATGGAACAGAGGTCAAATCCCTTAGAATGGGTAAATGCAGTATAAAGGAGTCATTTATTAAAATTGAAAGGGGTGAAATGTATATTTATAATATGCATATAAGCCCATATGAGAAAGGCAACATCTTCAATAAAGACCCCCTGCGGGTAAAAAAGCTGCTTATGCACAAATATGAAATCCGGAAAATCGCATCCTCCATGGATCGGGACGGATACACAATTGTGCCGCTTCAGGTCTATTTCAAGGACGGAAAAGTAAAACTGGAAATAGGACTTGCAAAAGGCAAGAAGCTGTATGACAAACGACAGGATATTGCAAAGAAAGACCAGAAAAGAGAAGCTGAAAAGGATTTTAAAGTCAAAAACCTGAACTGACAAAAATGGACCGGATAGGTCCTTTTTTGTTATAAATGTACAGGCAGAAGCCCTTTAGGTACATCAAAGATGTCATTATAAAAGTTATAAATCATGGAGACATTTATAGAGATTTTTGGTACAATAGTCGGATGATAATATTAGCTGTGTTACAGAAAGGACGGATATTGATAAATGGTCAAAAGAAAATTGATGTTGGGCAACGAAGCGATAGCCAGAGGTGCCTATGAGGCAGGAGTCAAAGTCTCTGCTGCCTATCCGGGGACCCCGAGTACAGAAATAAGCGAAAGTATCGCACAATATGATGAAATATATGCGGAATGGTCTACAAATGAGAAGGTTGCCATGGAAGTGGCTATTGGTGCCTCCATCAGCGGCGTAAGAGCGATGGCATCCATGAAACACGTAGGCGTAAATGTGGCTGCCGATCCTTTGTTTACAGCGGCCTACATGGGCATCAACGGAGGGCTTGTCATTGTTGCCTGTGATGACCCTGGTCTGTACAGCTCCCAAAACGAGCAGGACAGCAGGGCGGTTGCCAGGGCGGGCCAGGTACCTGTTCTTGAACCAGCCGACAGTCAGGAAGCAAAGGAATTTATGAAGTTCGCTTTTGAAGTCAGTGAAAAATATGAATGCCCAGTAATGTTAAGGACAACTACAAGACTTTCCCATTCGCAGGGACTTGTTGAGGAGCAGGACAGGGTCGAGGTGGACGATAAGCCTTATGAAAGAGATATCAGCAGACTGGTTATGATGCCGGCTATGGCTAAAAATAGACATATCGCTGTAGAAGAGAGAATGAAGGCTCTTGCTGCGGATGGCTGTGATTTTAAGGTGAACCGGACGGAGTACAGGGATAAATCCATTGGCGTCATTACCTCAGGGATTCCATATCTTTATGTGAAAGAAGCCCTGCCGAATGCTTCTGTTTTAAAGATTGGAATGGTACATCCTCTGCCAAGAAAACTGATTGAGGAGTTCGCGGCAAGCGTGGATAAACTCTACATTGTGGAAGAGCTTGAACCGGTTATGGAAGAGCAGATCAAGTCCTGGGGAATCCAGGCGGTCGGCAAAGATATCTTAACTGTTCAGGGTGAATACAGCGCCAACATGATCAAATCTGCAGTACTTAGAGAGAAGATAGAACTTACACAGCCAGCGGATGTACCGGCAAGACCACCCATTCTCTGCCCGGGATGTCCCCACAGAAGTGTGTATTCGGTCATGTCCAAGCTGAAAATCCATGCAGCAGGCGACATCGGCTGTTATACCCTGGGAGCCCTGGCTCCACTGAGCGTACTGGATACCAGCATCTGTATGGGCGCCAGTATCAGTTCCTTACATGGAATGGAAAAAGCAAAAGGAAAGGACTATGTCAAGAACTGGGTAGCCGTAATCGGCGATTCCACTTTTTTCCATACCGGCATCAATTCCCTCATAAACATGGTTTATAACCAGGGGACCGGAACAGTTGTGATCCTGGATAATTCCATCACAGCTATGACAGGCCATCAGGATAATGCCGCCACCGGGAAGACTCTTAAAGGAAAAGCGACTGCGTCTATCAGCATTCCGGATTTCTGCAGAAGCATAGGCGTTAAGAATGTCATGGTTGTGAATGCCTTTGACCTGAAGGGGCTGGAGGCTGCGTTGAAGGAAGAAACGGCAAAAGAAGAGCTTTCCGTTATTATAGCAGTTGCACCTTGTGTCCTGCTGGATAAATCCCCTTGTACTGTACAGGCAAAGGTTGTTCCGGGAAAATGCAAGAAATGTGGAGCATGTCTGAAACCCGGATGTCCTGCCATTACAAAACAGGCGGACGGTACGGTTGCAATAAATGATACTATGTGCAATGGCTGTGGTCTCTGCGTGGACCTGTGCAAGTTTGGGGCACTAGAGAAAGCAGGTGTGTAAAATGATGACAAAGAATATTATGATTGTTGGTGTGGGCGGACAGGGCACACTGCTGACGAGCCGGATCCTTGGCGGAATTACCCTTAAGGCCGGATACGATGTAAAACTGTCTGAAGTGCATGGCATGGCCCAGAGAGGCGGCAGTGTTGTTACTTTTGTACGATATGGCGAAAAAGTTTATGAACCAATCGTGGAAGAAGGACAGGCAGATGTGCTGATTGCGTTTGAAAGACTGGAAGCATTAAGATATGCGCATTACCTGAAAAAAGACGGAGTGATTATCCTGAATGACCAGCGGATTGATCCGATTACCGTGGTCACCGGAGCAAGGGAATATCCGGAAGGTATTGTTGAAACTCTCAAGAAAAAATACAAGGTTCTGGCGGCAGATGCGTTGGAAGAGTCCAAAAAACTTGGAAATACAAAGGTTTTCAATATTATCATACTGGGACTGGCTGCAAGGTTTATGGACTTCAAGAAAGAGGACTGGCTTCAGGTGATTGAGGAAATGGTACCCAAAAAGACTGTGGAAATAAATAAGAAAGCATTTGAAACCGGGTATTCGGGACTTCAATTGTAATAGAACCGGAGGCATATCATGATTTGGAATGAAACGAAAGAATGCATGAGCAGAGACCAGATGTATACGCTGCAGAGTGAACGTCTTAAAAAGATGGTGAAAAGAGTCTACCATAATGTTGAATTTTACAGAAAAAAAATGCAGGAAATGGGGATAGAGCCAGGTGACGTCAAAGGCCTGGAAGATCTCAGAAAACTGCCATTTACGAACAAAAACGATTTGAGGGATAATTATCCTTTTGGCTTGTTTGCCGTACCTCAATCCGAAGTGGTCCGCCTGCACGCATCGAGCGGAACGACCGGAAAAGCTACAGTTGTTGGATATACCAGAAGGGATATTGAAATCTGGCAGGAATGTGTGGCAAGGGTTATTGCCATGGCTGGTGTTACCAAAAAGGATATAATACAGATTTCATATGGATACGGGCTTTTTACAGGAGGCCTCGGTATGCACTATGGAGCCGAAAACCTTGGAGCAACCGTGGTTCCTATCTCCACCGGCAATACAAAAAAACAGATTACCATGATGCAGGATTTTGGAGTGACCTGTATGGCCTGTACACCATCCTATCTTCTGCACATTGCAGAAGCTTTGGAAGATGAAGGTGCTATCGGCAAGATCAAGCTGAAGTCTGCTATTTTAGGCGGGGAGCCTTGGACGGAAAATATGCGTAAAGAGATTGAACAGAAGCTCAATATCAAAGCGCATGATATCTATGGACTGAGTGAGATTATGGGACCGGGTGTTGCCGCGGATTGTGAGTTCCACAGTGGAATGCACGTATACGAAGACCATTTTATTCCGGAGATAATATCCCCTGAAACTCTGGAGCCCCTTGCCCCGGGAGAAACAGGAGAATTGGTATTCACCTCCATGACCAAGGAAGCCCTTCCACTGCTCAGATACCGCACAAAGGACCTGACAAGCATCACTTACGATAAATGCGAATGCGGGAGGACCCTTGCCCGTCTCTCCAGATTTAAAGGGCGTTCAGATGATATGCTGATTATCCGCGGAGTCAATGTGTTCCCATCTCAGGTTGAAACAGCCCTTCTGGAGATGGCGGAGACGAGTCCTCACTATCTTATGATTGTTGACAGGATTGACAATTGGGATTCCCTGGAGGTCTGGGTAGAGGTGGAGGAGAGATTCTTTTCAGATGAAATCAAGAATCTGGAAGGTCTGACAAAACGGATTGCCCACACTCTGCAGCAGGCATTGGGACTTGCGGTAAAGGTTAAGCTTGTGGAACCGAAAACACTCGAAAGAAGTGAAGGCAAGGCAAAACACGTTATAGACAAGAGAAAACTTATATAGCGGGAGGAGAAGGAAAATGTGTATTAAACAATTAGCCGTATTCATGGAAAACAGAGAAGGCAGACTGGACAATGTCATTAAGACCCTTCATGAAAACCAGGTAGATATCATATCCTTCAGCCTGGCGGATACCACAGAGTATGGAATGCTCCGGATGGTAGTATCAGATCCGGAAAAAGCGAGACTTGTCCTTAAAGAAAATGGATTTTCCTCCATGCTTACAGATGTTCTTGCGGTCAAGATGAGCGACTATTTCAGAGATCTGAACAAACTGCTGGAAGCGGTTTCAGGTGCCGGACTTAATATTGAATATATGTATGTTTTATCCACGGTTAAGGGTGGCTCAGCTATTATAACCAAGTTCTCGGATGCACAAAAGGCGTTGCAGATTCTGGATTCGAATAATATTACAGTATATACTTTTGAGGAAATAATGAACCTTGGAAAATAGAGATTGATTTATTGACAAAAACCGTTATATAATACTAAGGTTAATAAAAGGGAGTAGCATGCGTTAAATACGCTAATTATTCGTCAATACGGAGAAATCCCGGATAATTATTAAATTGCCAGACTTTTAGACTGTAAAAAGAAAAACTAAAGGTCTTTAGATTAGCATGCCGGATTGGGGACAGCCCCGTATAATGGCTGTCCCCTTTTTTATTATTTACAAATAAATAATGGCAGGCATGTAATCAGGACAAGGAAGGAGCTAATTATGTTTTACAATCAGGAAATCGAAGAAGTAATACAGCAGCAGCAGACAGACGCTGCGAAGGGCCTGAGTAACGCTGAAGTACAGACTAGAAAAGAAAAGTACGGACCCAACAAGCTTGAGGAAGGCAAGAAAAAAAGCCTTGTCGTACTTTTTCTACAACAGCTGAACGATCCGCTTATTTTCATCCTGATTATCGCTGCAATTGTTTCGGGTATACTGGGAGAGCTGAATGATACAATTATTATTGCCCTCGTAGTAATATTAAATGCGATACTCGGCTTGTCACAGGAAGCAAAGGCGGAAAAAGCCATGGAAGCTCTCCAGAAACTCACATCTCCAAAAGCTTACGTCGTCCGGGATGGGGAGACAGTAGAAGTGGATTCTGTTGAAATCGTACCCGGCGATATTGTTGTGCTCGACGCCGGAAGATATATTCCCTGCGATATAAGGCTTATAGAAAGCATCAATATGCAGGTGGAAGAATCTGCACTTACTGGGGAATCTGTTCCTGTCCACAAAAACGCAAAGCTCGTAATCAGTGATGAGAATATACCTCTGGGCGACAAAAAGAATATGGCGTTTTCTTCCACTCTGGTAACAAGCGGAAGAGGTATGGGTGTTGCGATTGCCATCGGTATGGAGACGGAAATTGGACATATAGCAAATATGTTGAAGCAGCCGGATCAAAAGACTCCCCTGCAGAAAAAACTTGCCGATATTGGAAAAATTCTTGGATTCATTGCTCTTGGGGTCTGCCTTGCCATGTTCCTGATTGCTGTTTTCCAGCATAGGGATATATTCCAGATGTTTATGATAGCCATTTCGCTGGCAGTGGCTGCCATTCCGGAAGGAATGCCCGCCATCGTATCCATCGTTCTTGCAATCGGTGTGCAGAAAATGGTCAAGAAAAATGCAATCGTGCGCAAGCTTCCGTCTGTTGAGACACTCGGCGCCGTAACGGTCATATGCTCCGATAAGACCGGTACGTTGACCCAGAATAAAATGACGGTTCGTAAATTCTATGTAAATAAAAAGGTTGTCGCCGCAGAGGAAATGGACATCAATGAAATGACCCAGCGTCTTCTGATAGAAAATCTGGTACTGTGCAGCGATGCGACTTCCAATAAGGAAGGAAGTACCGGAGATCCGACAGAAATAGCATTGATCAATATCGGCAATCACTATGATATCAGAAAAGAAGCACTGACTGCTGAACACCAGAGGATACATGAGGCTCCTTTCGATTCCGACAGAAAGCTCATGTCCACAATCAACCGTTATGGGGATAAATACTATGTAATGACCAAAGGAGCAACGGATAATCTGCTTCATAAATCCGTAAAGGCTCTTATCAATGGGGAAGTGGTTCCTATGACCGACGAAATCCGCAAGGATTTCAATGATGCGGCCGGAAAAATGTCCGATGATGCGCTCCGTGTCCTTGGAGCAGCGTGCAAGGAAACCATGGAGACAGACCTGGATATGGAACAGATGGAATCCGACTTGATTTTCCTCGGTCTGGTTGCAATGATCGATCCACCAAGGCTTGAAGTAAGGGATTCTATTTCCACATGCAGGAATTCCGGCATTATTACGGTCATGATAACCGGAGACCATCAGAAAACAGCCTTTGCCATCGCTAAGGAGCTTGGAATTGCGGACAGGCCCGAACAGACGATGGCTGGTATGGAACTCGATAAATATTCCGATGAAGAGCTTGTAGAAAAAGTTAAAGATATCCGTGTATTTGCAAGGGTTTCTCCTGAACATAAGGTTAGAATCGTTACTGCATACAAAGGCGGCGGAAACATCGTATCCATGACCGGTGACGGAGTAAATGATGCTCCTTCTCTGAAAGCGGCAGATATTGGCGTTGCCATGGGCATAACGGGAACCGATGTGGCAAAGGGTGCTTCCGACCTTATCCTGACAGATGACAATTTCTCCACAATTGTGGCGGCCGTCGAAGAAGGGCGTAATATTTATGCCAATATCAAAAAATCGGTTATGTTCCTTCTTTCCTGTAACATTGGTGAGATCGTATCCCTTTTCTTTGCGGTACTGCTTGGATGGGCAACTCCGCTGCAGTCTATTCACCTTCTGTGGGTGAACCTGATTACAGACAGCTTCCCCGCTCTTTCTTTAGGCGCGGACCCAAGCGACCCGACCATCATGAAAGAGAAGCCGAGAAGTTCAAAGGAAAGCCTTTTCAGCGGCAGAGGTGCATTCCTTGTGATAAATGGTGTAGTTATAGGATTTATCACACTGGCGGCGTTCTGTATTGGCGGCATGGAATACACCGGTGTGTGGAACCTTTCAGTTCTGCATGAAGGAAACATGACGGAGGATGTGCTGAGGCACGCCCAGACCATGGCATTCGTTGTGCTGAGTGTTTCCCAGTTATTCCATGCTCTGAACCTGAGAAGCGAAAAGAGAAGTATCTTCCAGGTAGGGCTGTTCACCAACAAGTGGCTGGCGCTGTCCATTGTTGCAGGCATACTGATTCAGCTGATAATCATTTCTGTACCGGCTCTGGCAGCTGTGTTTGAGGTGCATGCACTGAGTGTGGCGGACTGGGCGCTGGTTATCGGCCTTTCCCTGGTTCCTCTGATTCTTAACGAAATTGCAAAACTCATAAGAAGAATGAGAAGTAAATAATAAATCATATTGACAAACCTCCGGATATCGGGTATTATGATATTAAGGTAATGATAATCATTATCAATACCAAAACTGATAGCTTGAAATATGGAGGGAAATATATGACATTAAAAGATTTAAAGCCTGGAGAAAAAGGCATTATTTCCTATATCGGCCATCAGGGACCTTTTCGAAGAAGAATCATGGATATGGGCCTGACGCCGGGAACATCCGTGAAAGTCATAAAGATGGCGCCTTTGGGAGATCCCATTGAGATCAACATACGCGGGTACGGGTTAAGCCTTAGAAAACAGGAAGCGGAAAATATTCTAATTGTATAGAGATGCTTTGTAAAGTATAAGTAATAACAGACTGGGACCCGGCGTATGCCGGCCCAGTCTGTTTCTTTATCCGAAAATTATGCTTACAGGAGGAAATAATGGCCATAACAATTGCATTAGCTGGAAATCCGAACAGTGGAAAGACAACGCTGTTCAATGAATTGACCGGTTCAAAACAGCACGTAGGCAACTGGCCGGGTGTTACTGTTGATAAAAAAGAGGGGAAATACAAAAAGGATGAAAATGTACTCATACTGGATCTTCCCGGCACCTATTCCCTTTCACCCTATTCGGCGGAAGAAATAATTGCAAGAGATTATTTGCTTAAAGAAAAGCCGGATGCAGTAATTAATATTATAGACGGATCAAATATTGAAAGAAATCTTTATCTGACGTTACAGATTGCGGAAACCAAAATACCGATGCTGGTAGCCGTAAATATGATGGATGAGGTCAGGGCAAATGGGGACAGGATAGATTTTGCCCGGTTGTATGAAGAAACTGGAATCCGTTTCCTGCCTATTGTGGCACGCAGCTACGAGGGCGTGGATGAACTGATGAAAGAAGCCCTGAAAATTGCCGGGGAACAAAAAAAAGTGGCCGATTTGCCGGTACTGGATGAAACAATCAAAGAGGCAGCGGACAGATTGACCCAGGTGCTTGGCCTGCAGGATGATGAGAGCCGGCTGTGGAAGGTCCTGAAGGTCCTGGAAGGTGATAAGGAGGCCCTCGGAGAACTGTCGAGGGAGCAGATCGTTCAGGCGAAAAATATTATAGAAGAAACTGAAAATAAAGTCGGGACAGATATGGAAGCCAGACTGGCGGACCTGCATTACAAATATATCGGGTATTTGGCTGCAAGTGCAGTCACAAAAAAAAGAGAAGAGCATGCTGAAACCAGGTCCCAGAGAATAGATAAGGTGCTGACAAACAAATATCTGGCTCTGCCGGTTTTTGCGGTAATTATGTACCTGCTTTTTGCCATTACTTTCAGTGAAAACTTTCTGTTTATTCACGGACTTCCAAGTCCGGGAATCTGGATGTCGGGGCTGGTGGAAACTGCCTGGACGTCCCTAACGGCCTTAATATCTTCGGGACTTGGAGCTGCAGGAGCTTCTGCCTGGGTGTTTTCCCTGGTGATTGACGGTATAATGGCGGGTATCGGTGCTGTGGCAGGATTTCTGCCCCTGGTTCTGGTCTTGTTTGTACTGTTGTCATTTCTGGAAGACAGTGGATATATGTCCAGAGTTGCGTTTGTAATGGATCGGATATTCAGAAAGCTCGGTCTTTCCGGCAGATCCTTTATTCCCCTGTTGATGGGATTTGGGTGTTCGGTGCCGGCAATCATGGCTACGAGGACGCTGGAAAGTGAGAGAGACCGCAGAATAACCATGATGATAATTCCATTTATGTCTTGCGGTGCGAAACTGCCTGTGTATGCAATGTTTGCAGCCATGCTGTTTGAAGGGTATAATAAGACATTGATAGTTTTCAGCATGTACATCCTTGGACTTATAGTTGCGGTTATAAGTGCCACCATTTTGGATAAATTCTTCTTCAAAACAGGAGAATCCAATTTTATTATGGAGATGCCCCAGTACAGACTGCCGACTCTGAAGAGCATAGGCATCCATGCCTGGGATAAGATAAAAGATTTTGCGATAAAAGCTGGAACTGTGATTTTTGTTTCTACAGTATTTATCTGGATCCTGGCTAATTTCAACTTCTCAGGTATGTGTGACATGGAAGACAGTTTCCTGGCGTCCATCGGGAATGTCATCAGAATAGTCTTCATTCCGCTGGGATTTGGAGACTGGAGGGCAGCCGTAGGCATAATCACCGGGTGGATTGCAAAGGAAAATATCGTGGCAACCCTTGGACAGCTGCTGGGTTCACAGCAAGAGATGAAAAGCGTATTTACAATGGTTTCAGCATATGCCTACATGGCGTTCAACCTGTTGTGCATGCCTTGTTTTGCAGCGGTGGGAGCACTTAGAAAAGAGATGGGTTCCTGGAAGTGGACGCTGAGGGCAATAGCCTTTCAAATGATCACAGCCTACATTGTCGCACTGATAATAAATGTCGTCGGCAACCTGATATTTTGAAGTAGTATAGAAAGGAAGAACTATGATAGATTATATTGTGGCAGGGATAGTAGTATTGATTATTGCCCTTGCATTCTGGCGTTATTTTAAGAGGCGTAAAAAAGGGGAAGGCGGTTGCGGCTGCAGCGGCTGTACCGGATGTTCCTCTTTCCCCACCTGCAATAAGGACGAGAAGAAAGAGTAAGTTAATGCGGAGGAATTATGGCGTATACATATATCATAAAATGCAGGGATGACACTTATTATACAGGTATAGCAAAAGACATATATAACAGGATGGAAGAACACTGGACGAAATCGAAAAAATGTGCAAAATATACAAGAGCAAAGGGAATAAAAAGCCTGGAAATACTATGGGAGTCAAAAAGCATATCGGATGCTGCGAAACTGGAAACCCAGATAAAAAAGCTGACAAGATTGAAAAAAATTGAACTGATTATGAATCCGGATCGATTCGAAAAATATTTTGGTCAAAAGCTTGATTGCGCCAACTACTTCAACTGCCCCGGAATTACGTTGGAATACTGTCTGCAACAATGTCAAAATGTGCAAAAGTAACAAATGCTGGTTCTGTGATATTTTTTGACATTTTGTGCATGTTATACTATAATAATTAGCATATAAATAAAACGGAATGCAAGAGGTGTCATATGAAAATCAGTATGTGGATTCTGGCTGACTGGCTGAAAAAATACAAGCCTGACATAGATATTAAGAAAGGCGACCTGTGCTTAAAAGACGTTCGTATTTTTTCGCAGGACTGTGTCATTGAAAACAAGTATGTTTATCTGGGACGTGCCAAAGATTTCTTTTCAAACAAAAAAAATGAAATCATCGTAGTAAACGGTGTTGACCTGATGCTCCTGCAAAGTACCGATATCGATGAGGTGTTCAACTCGGTTTTATCTGCCTTTGAATTTTACAGTGACTGGTATGAGTCCCAGGTCGAACTGATCAACAAAGGGTGCAGTCTTGCTGGTATTATTTCCAGAAACCAGCTTCTACTCAAAAGCACGATTGCCGTACTGGATACCAATTACAGGGTTACGGCCATAGTGCCGGAAGAGACAGACGGGCTGAATGATGAAGGCATCAGTTACATGGTAAATGAAAAATCCCTTCCGATGAACTGGATTATAGATAGCAGGAAACAGGTTCAAAGAATGCATGGAAGCAGGGATTCTTTCCTGATTCAGGTAAAGGAAGAGGAGAATCCGTTTATTTTCATGAACCTGTACCTCAGGGGACGACATTATGGATGGCTGATGGTCATAACCGGCGGAGATAAGATTCCTGAATTCACAAGACAGCTGAGCGGATACTTTGGACGTTTTATAGAATCCTGGATCCAGAAGAATGAAGAGAGCATGGATTTGCAGGACTTTTCCAATACAATACGTCGGTATCTGGATGGAGAAGAGAGTCTGATCGGTGAAATCAACAGGTATTTTGAAATTATTGGCTGGCATTCGGACGAACCAAAGGCTGTCATTGCCTTGTCATCCTCGAATTCATCCTTCAGTCTGACAGAAACTATGATTTCGTTCATATCCAGTTCCATGGAAAACTGCTATGTAATGGCTTACCAGGATAAGATTCTTATTATCAACAATCTGAAAATTATTCATGATGAAGAATTTTTCAGGATATTGAAGCCATGGATGGTTAAGGGGAAATTCAGATGCGGCGTAAGCTTTCAGTTTACAGACTTTAAATTTTTACGGCAGAGCTTTCAGCAGACGCAGATAGCGTTAAAATATGGAAAACAGAAAGTAGAAGACGTCAACTACTGTAAAGATTATGTCCTTCACTATATTGTTCAGCTGCTGGAAAAAGAAAACAATATGGACATTATCACACACCCGGCATTGAAACAGCTGATATTGTTTGACTGCAGCAACAATGCGGATTTGTATCACACCTTAAGCAATTATATCAGCAATGACTGCAATCAGATAAAGACGGCGACGGATTTAAACCTGCACCGCAATTCACTGATTTATCGGATCAAGAAGATTCAGGAGATTACCGGTATTGATTTCAAGGATCCGGCAACAAAGGCACATCTGCTGATATCATTCCTGGCTCAAAAAGAAGGCGACTGAAAAAGTCCGGACTTAAAGTATGTATGACCGTGCTACAGCCTCTGGAAATTTTCAGGGTAAGGAGAGGGTGGTGTGAAGATGAAGGGGAATTCCAGAATCAGAAAAATTCTATTCACAATGCTGCTTATGCTGCTTCTAGTAACCGCTTCATCCTGTAGGCCGAGTGGCGGAAAAGACGGTACAACAACCGGAATCCCAACGGAAACAACAGGAGACACCACAACAGAAGCCACAGTTGAATCTTCGACTGAAATCACCACGGAAACAAGTGCTGAGACAACGACCCAGCCTTCAACGACCCAGCCTCCGACAACCCAGTCTCCGACAACAGGTTCCCTGACCCCGATTATTTATGTCGGACAGGTGCTTAAGATTCCGGCTTCGGGTGGTGCAGTAACTTCATCCCAGGTAGTGAGCGGAGGAGTGATAGCAGCAGACGGAAAACAGATTGCATTGACATTTGATGCCGGGTGGCTTTATGACCAGACGGAACCTCTTTTAAATGTATTGGATGCATATGATGTCAAATCCACATTTTTCCTGAGGGGATATTGGGTGAGCGATCATCCGCAGCTGGCCAAGGAGATTGCCGGCAGGGGACATGAGATAGAGAATCATTCCCTGACACACAGCCATATGACGGCTATGACGGATGTGCAGATCCTGAATGAAATGGTCCAGTCAACCGATATTATCCTAAGTACTACCGGTATACGTCCACACCTGTTCCGTCCCCCGTTTGGGGAATATGATGCCAGGATGCTGCCGATCCTGGGGGCAGAAGGATATGATTATACAGTTATGTGGACTGTTGACAGTCATGATTGGGCAGAAGAATTAAACGGAGTGGCAATTACGGAAGCCTACCTGATCAACAGGGTGCTCTCCAATGCGACGGACAATGGAATTGTGCTGATGCATGTTGGAGGCTACCACACAGTGGAAGCATTGCCGGAAATTATCACGGGACTGAAGAATGCCGGTTACAGCCTGGTGACGGTGAATGATATGCTTCCGGCGTCATCCGGAGCAGACGGTTATGTTCTGTACACGGTTGTCAAAGGGGATACACTTTATGCCATTTCCCGGAGGTACGGAATAAGCGTAGAAGAGCTGATAGAATTCAATAATCTGAGATAATCAAAAGCGACAGATACAAATTTCATCGTATCTGTCGCTTTTTTTATTCCTTATACCATCCAATTATATGCATATAGAGCGTTTCCTGTTCCAACTGGTACAGAAGATCCAGCGCGGATTCGTCGGTTGGAGACATGTTGCAGTCAATATGAAATGTATATTCCCATGGCTTTTTTGGTACGGGGCGGCTCAAAATCCTGCTCAGACTTATATCTCTGTCACTGAATAGAGAGAGAAGTGCGGAGAGACTTCCCGGTTCATGTGCAAGACGGATGACAAGGGAGCATGTATTGGCATCCTCTGCGATGTAGGGCAGGGCACTGAGCAGTACGAAACGCGTCTGGTTATGAACCACGTTGCTGATTTCGGACATGATAAGCTCCAGGCCGTTATTTCTCGCCGCTTCCTCAGAACCAATGGCAGCCATTAAGAGGCTGTTCCTTTTTTGCACCTCTTTTGCGGCAAAAGCAGTGTTGCCTGAGATTTCGGTTTTCCATCCCATACTTTGGATAAAGGAAGAACATTGAGCAAGTGCCTGCGGGTGGGAAATGACCGTTTCTATGGATTCCAGGCTGCTGCCCTTTACTCCCATCAGGTGGTGCCTGATTTCTATGCCGGTAGTCTCGGTGATGTACAGCTTGTTGCTATCCAATAACCCATATACTTCATCCACAGTTCCAGCAGTGCTGTTTTCCAAAGGAAGTACGGCAGCATCCACATTTCCTTCTATAACCTGGGTACACGCGGATTCAAAGGTGGGAAATGTAATAATAGCAGAATCGGGATGCAGATTTTTGGCGGCTTTATATGAATAAGATCCAGTGTTTCCCTGGGTCGCAATAGTCAATATGGATGGCCTTTCCTTTTGTGATTGTAAAATCTGAAGGCCAAGCTTCCAATACGGATCATCTTTTCTTGCCATATGATACTGCTTCTCCCGGGACAGCCTCATAACGGTTTTCAAAAATGGCTTTCCTACATTGCGGATATCGTCATCTATATCATCGAGAGCGGCTATTTTCTGATTTTCCTGTTGAAGCATGTATATAGGTGCAAGAGTTCCTTTTTTTGCCCTGTAAATCGATTCAGACAGTTTCTGGCGTTTTTTTAGCAGGGAAAGCATTTCGTCATCAATTTCATTCAGGGATTCTCTGATATTGTTCAATTCAGGATTCATGGTTTTTCTCCTTTTCATGATATATTCCATCGGTACGCCCATCCCGCACCTCCTGCAAGCTTCCGTCGATAAGCCCGATGCACTGGATGATGGCATAATGATAGCTCTTAATGCCCAGTCCGGAAATCTGCCCGCTGCAGGCAGGCCGAATGACGGAAATTTTGCGGAATTCTTCCCGGACATGGATATCTGAGATATGAAGTTCCACACAGGGAAAGGAACAGAGTTTCAGTGCATCCAATAGAGCATAACTGTAATGGGTGAAGGCCCCTGCGTTGATAATAAGCCCGTCAAAAGCACCCAGGGAGGAATGGATTTTATCAATGAGGCTTCCCTCGTGATTTGACTGGAAATCCTCCACTGTAAACCCATAAAGTCCTGCTGTCCGTCTGGCTTCTCCGATAGCATCTTCCAGGGTGAAGTGTCCGTAATGTTCTTTTTCCCTCTTTCCAAGCATATTGAGGTTTGGACCGTTGATTAAAAGGATTTTTTTATGCATTTCTGCCTCCAAACCATCCGGAACCCATGAGGCTGTCCAGGATAACGATTGCCGCTGCCGCTTCCGCAACAGGAACAGCACGGGGAACGATGCAGGGATCGTGTCGCCCTTTAATTACCAGTTTAGCATCGGTTTTATCGGAAAGGCGGATGCTGTCCTGCTCCAGACTGATGGAAGGGGTTGGCTTGATACCAAGCTGAAATACAACAGGCATGCCGTTGGAAATACCGCCATCCACACCTCCGGAATGGTTTGTCTTATATGTTATATGGCGCTGGCCGCCTTCGTCCGAAT
This sequence comes from Parasporobacterium paucivorans DSM 15970, assembly GCF_900141895.1. GTDB lineage: Bacteria > Bacillota > Clostridia > Lachnospirales > Lachnospiraceae > Parasporobacterium > Parasporobacterium paucivorans. The sequence continues at coordinate 67,143 of NZ_FQYT01000006.1, forward strand.
AAAAAGGGGAATCATTATTTTCGGATCCGCGGCGGCGGCAGATATCGAATCCGGATCCAAAGGATAAGGCCTTTACGGCAGGAATGGCATACAGCATGGAAGCAAGCCTGGGCTCCAGCCCCCCAAACATGGGATCGCCGATGCCGGCTGGAAGTCCTGTAATAAAGCACTCCACAATTCCTCCAACGGAATCCAGTTCCATCCGTGCCTTTTCAACAGCATCTATCATAGAGCTTCCGGCCGAATCATCCAGAGTGGGAAAGGATTTGAGCCTGAGCTGAGACAGCTCCTGCATCGGAGGCCTGGCCGGGTCCAGAGGAACATCTTCAATACCGGCGATTTCTTTTATCCTTGCATATATTTGAATTCCCTGTTTTTCAAGTATCTGAAGGCTGACCGCCCCGGCAAAGCACAGGGGAGCCGTCAGACGCCCGGAAAAATGACCGCCGCCCCGGATATCATTAAAACCTTTATAACGTATGCTTCCGGTCAGGTCCCCGTGGCCGGGACGGGGTACCTGGACTAAATTCCCGTAATCCGAAGAATGCGTATCGGAATTTCTGATGACAGCGGTCAGTGGAGTTCCGGTGGTGCATTCGTGATAAAACCCGGAAAGAATTTCCGGAGTGTCCTCCTCTTTTCGAGGAGTGGACCAGGGGGTGCGTCCTGGTGCCCTTCGCAGCATGAAAGCCCTGATGGCGTCGATATCAAGCTTTATCCCGGGTGGGGGGCTGTCTACAACGACTCCGATGCCCTTCCCGTGTGATTCTCCAAAAATACTTATGTGAAGCTGATTGCCCCAAAATGAACTCATGTGTTGCCTCCTTCCGTCAATGTTTCGATTTCTGCTCCTAAACGTTTCAATTCACTGAAAAAATCCGGATATGATTTAGCTACACAGGAGGAATCCCGGATAATGGTATCGCCTTCTGCCTTCAATGCGGCAATCGCTGCGGTCATGGCAATCCGGTGATCGCTGAAGGAGGAGATGTCACCGCATTTGAGACTGGAAACTCCATTTATTATAATTTCATTATCCAGAACACGAACATTTTCTACGCCGAATCCGGCCAGCATGGCCAGCGTGCTTTCAATGCGGTCACTTTCCTTGATTCGGAGACGGTTGACATTTTTGAAATATATACGCTTATCTTTCCCGGAGGCCGCAGCAGCCAGGGCAAGGGCGGGGAAGAGGTCGGGGATATCTTTCATATCGATTTCCGCATGATTGGATGAAAATTGATTGAGGACGGCCTGCATGGATGCGTCCCCCTGAAGCTGGCTCAAAGCCGGATTTTCAATGGTGATTTCCTGCCCGAGGTAGGAGGCAAGATGCCAGAAGGCAGCCTGGGAAGCATCTCCTTCAACGGCATACGGCCGGGATGTCTCCGTAAAGGAATGGGGATGGACAAAATAGCGGTGATATCCGGAATTCAGAGTGTTCCTGGTTACCGGCACCCCGAAATACGACATCACGGAAAGGGTCATATTGACATAGGATTCCGACTCCAGACCGGATGTGAGGGTAATAGTTGAATCGGATTCCAGGAGAGGAAGGGCCAGCAGCAGACCGCTGATATATTGAGAGCTGATATTGCCGGGAAGTTCGAATTTTCCGGCGGTCAGTCGTCCTCTTATGCGCAGAGGTAGGGAGTCTCCGTTTTCCGGGAAGTCCATTATCACACCGTTTGCAGTAAAGGCTTCCTGATAGGCGTGAATCGGACGTTTCGGAAGACGTCCCTGTCCTGTGAAGCAAGCCTCCAGACCCAGTGCTGCTACGATAGGAATCAGCAGCCTCAGTGTCGTTCCGGATTGTGAACAGTCCAGAATCAGTTCGGGTACGAAATGGCCTTTTTTCTTTTCGGCCCAGGCTTCCGTAATCTGATGAAGACACCGAAGGGTTGCCTTGATGTCATCAGAGAAGGGAGCATATACCCCGGATACAAGAAGTTCCCAATGGGTTTTTCCTGTCAGGGCTGCACAGATGAAGGCGCGATGTGCGAGGCTTTTAGAGGCTGGAATCCTTACGCTTCCCTGGATTTTGCCAGGATGAATAATCAGATTGTCCGGAAGAAATGATTTTTTGGGCACGCCAAGGACAAGCTGGTCCAGACTGTCCAGTGCGGCCCTCCGTAAGTCGGAGATGGGAACGGGATGTATATGTGCGGCTCCCAAGTCTTTTAACAGAATGAAATTCAAATGGTCACCCAGCTGTTTTTTGTCCGCCTTCAGAGCTGTCAGAACCGCCTCTGTGGACAGAGAAGTCAAAACAGGAAGCTTCCAGGCCTGCAGCAGATAGGTGAGCCTGGGAAGTATTTCGGGGGAAGTGACGCCAAAGGCCATTCCTACCTTAACGGCGGCAGACATGCCTATGGATACAGCCTCCCCGTGGGTATACAGGGAATATCCGGATGCTTTTTCAATGGCATGACCAAAAGTGTGGCCGAAGTTGAGCAGCATTCTTTCTCCGAAATCAAATTCATCCGCGGAAACGATGTCCGCTTTAATCTGAACACATCTTGCGATGACCTGGGCGGAAGGAATAATACCTGCCGAGGTTTCCAAAATTTCAAACAGGGCACTGTCCCGAATGCAGCCGTATTTGATGACCTCAGCCATTCCATCCGAGATGATTTTCGGGTTCAGGGTGTTTAAGAGTTCCGGGTCGATAAGTACGAAGGCGGGCTGATTGAAAGCACCGGCCATGTTTTTTCCGAAAGGAAGATCTATTGCAGTTTTTCCGCCAACGGATGAGTCCACCTGGGCAAGAAGGGTGGTTGGTATCTGGATGTAGGGGATGCCGCGCTGATAGGTCGCCGCCGCAAACCCGGCCACATCACCGACTACACCGCCGCCCAAGGCAACGATGCAGTCCTTTCTTGTTAGACCGGATTCATAACAAGCTTCATAAATTCTTGTCAGGGTATTGATTGTTTTGCTTTGTTCTCCGGCGTCAAAATGCCATATGGAAGGCGTGAACCCGAAGGCTTTCAGGCTTTTCTTTAAATCTTCGGCATAGAGCGGAGCAACGTTTGAATCTGATATGATCAGGACACGGCAAGGAGAAACCTTGGCAGAGATGAGCTCTCCTGCATCCTTAAAGGATCCCTCCTGAATCAGGATTTCATAGGGGTGATTTTTGGTTTTAACCTGAATAATGGGCATATTTTCTCCTCCTGGATGTGGATGCAGTGGTGTATTATTTAATGATGGAACGTCCGACAGCTCTGGCAAGGTGATCCAGTTTTTTCATAACATCAGAAAACTGTTCGGGCGTCAGTGATTGGGGGCCATCGGATAATGCATGGGCAGGATCATTATGGACTTCAATGATCAGACCGTCCGCACCTGCCGCAATGGAGGCCATGGCCAGCGGTTCAACAAGATCGTTCCTTCCGCCGGCGTGGCTCGGGTCGACAATAACTGGGAGGTGGGTGAGTTTCTTCAGGACAGGAATGGCCGAAATGTCCAATGTGTTCCGGGTGCTGGTTTCAAAAGTGCGGATACCCCTTTCACAAAGGATAATGTCTTCATTGCCGCCACTCATGATATATTCAGCCGACATGAGGAGCTCTTCGATGGTGTTGGAAAAACCTCTTTTGAGCAGTATTGGTTTGCGCACATGTCCTAATGCCTTCATGAGTTCAAAGTTCTGCATGTTGCGCGCGCCGACCTGGATGAGATCCACATATTCTTCCATCATTTCAATCTGGGAAATGTTGGTGATTTCGGATACAACCGGAAGTCCGGTAGCCTCCCTGGCCTTGCCCAGATAAATCAATGCGCCAGCCTTAAGCCCCTGGAAACTATAGGGAGAAGTACGGGGCTTGAAAGCGCCGCCTCTCATCAGGGAGGCTCCTGATGCCTTTACCGACCTGGCAATTTCTATGATTTGTTCCTCTGATTCAACGGAACATGGCCCGGCAATAACAGGAATGTGGCTTTCGCCGAACTTCACACCTCCAACATCGATAATCGAGTTATCTGGATGAAATTTTCGGTTTGTTTTCTTATAAGGCTCCTGAACTTTCATTACCTTATCCACATGCTGCTGCATGGCTACCTGGTCGACGTCGATATCTGAAGTATCACCAACGAGTCCAATAACGGTCTGCTCTTTTCCATAAATCGGACTGGCCTTGACTTTGTGGCTTTCCAGCCAGGAACAGATCTGCTCCACGTTTTCCTTAGTTGCATCTTTTTTCATTACTATTATCATAATTACACCTATCTTTCCAGTTCAAAGGCCTGTAGCAAAGCCTTCGCTCTTAGTTCAACATCCTGATTTGCATCTATTACTAAATCGGCGGCCATATGGTAAGCTGGATTTCTCTCATTTAAAAGTCTGTGTACTTTGTCCTGAGTGTTTTCCACATCGGAAACCGCCAGCAGCGGGCGGCTGGACGTGGAAGCTATCCTGCTCAGGACGGTTTCTTCTTCTACATCCAACAAAACAATCAAACCGCCTTTTTCATGGATCAGTTCAACAATGTTATCCTGCAGGATTGTACCTCCGCCTGCAGAAATAATCATGGATTTTGGCTGGTCAAGAAGTGTGGAAAGGAATTCCTTTTCCAGGTTCCTGAAATATGCTTCGCCGGATTCTGAAAAAATTTCAGAAATGGTGCGGTCTTCTTTTTCTGTAATTACCAGGTCTAAATCCAAAACATCCAATTCACCCTCTAAGAGCAAGGACAGCCGTTCCGCCGTGGTCGTTTTGCCGGCACCCATAAAACCAGTCAGTACGATTTTGAGCGGGTTTTGCTTTAATAGGAAGTGTGACAATGATATGCGGATATTCTCCAGCCTCAATTTGGTAGCGGGTGCTTCCCAAACATCAGGAGTGTCCGGATGCCAGATTTTCTGCGCAGCCAGTGCCTGTTCAAACAACATCCCCAACCCTCCATATGCCCATATTCCAAAGGAACGTGCCATCAGTACAAATCGTGTCGCAGTCGGGTTGTATATTGCATCAAATACATGCCGCACTTCTCCGGACTTAAGCATATTGTAATACAAGTCATGGGGAAGTGGGAGTCTTCCTGCATGCGGCCACATTCCAACGGGGGTTGTGTTGATCAGAAGCTGAAAATGCATCCCCTTGTTAACCAACAGTTCCAACTGCTCAAGCGTAACCAGCTGCACAGCTGAATGTGGATACAATTCCTGTATTTCTGTGACCAGATCCAGTCCCCTCTGCGGATTTCTAGCCATGAAAGTTATGGAAGACGGATTCTGGCCGGCTAGAACATGGGAAATGGAGCGGCTTGCACCCCCGGTGCCGAGAATGAGGATATTGCAATCCTGCGCCGGGATTTTCATGGATGCGAAGCCCAGGCTGTCCGTGTTGTATCCGGTATTGTGATAGACTGTATTGACTGCTCCGAAGATCCGGGCTTCATTGGAAATGCCTGACAGAAAAGGAATAATTTTCTCTTTATAAGGAATGGTTACGTTGAAACCATCCAGGTCTCCAGTCAGGGATTCAATTTCATTTTCCAGTCGGTCGGGAGGGATATCCAACAATTCATATTCGCCTCTGATCTTCGCGGCTTCCATTATCTGCTGGTGTATGTAGGGGGAAAGACTATGTCCCAAAGGGTGGCCCAGAAGGCCGAAATTTTCGATGTCATGCTGTCTGTTTTTCATGTGAGCCTCCATATTAATTAATTTTTTGTATAAAAAAAAACACCCGTCCTGAATAAACAACAGGGACGAAGAGTTCTCCGCGGTACCACCCTTTTTTGCCTCCATGGATAATGAAATCATTGGAAGGCACACTCACCAGGCACGGGATTTTCATCCATATACCCTGCTTCTGTAACGTGAAGCCAACGTAACAGCCTACTGTATAATCTTCAGCCATTCAGCTCAGAAGGGAATTTCACGAGGACCGTTCTCTTGCAAACTCTCAATCGTGATGAACACGGTTCGCATCCCTGTCGAGGGGTTCCCTGTTACTTATCTTCGTCATAGCCATTTGTGTATTAAAAACATAATACCATCTGAAACATTTTTGTCAAGTAAATTTCTTTTAAATGTATGATAATGAGTCCTGATATGATAAAATCAGGATAAGGGATGAGGTGTCTTTTGCTTGAAAAGAGGCTGTGAAACATGAGTGGAAGCATTTGCGAAGTGAAAAAGCCCCTAAGAATGACTTGAAATTATCAACAAAAGGATGGTGGACTTAATTGAATAAGAATGGGATGAGAATAGTTGTAACTGGGGATATATGTATGAATAATCTGCTATGGACCTCCAATCCGAAAAACACAGCCGGACATAACTGGCAGGGACATACGAATGTCAGCACCTTGGGAAACCCGGGAGAATCTCTGCTGTTGGCCAGAATGATAACACAGTCCGCCAACATGGATGTGATTTCTCCGAATTTGTCTCCGGATTATTATGGGGACAGGTATCTGAGTTCTTTTACAGAACTGGAGCTGTTCAGGATATCCGATAAGAATTCGGGAAGGGTATACAGAGTGGGAAGATTTCTTGGCTTCAAGGGTACCCATACCGGAAAACCTGAGCTGCTTTCCTTGGAAAATGACGTACGGGACGCAGAAATTGTAGTGATCGACGATGAGAATAATGGTTTTAATAATGCCCAGGATTTCTGGCCGCTTGCAATAAAAACTACGGAGTCCAAGCCCGTTGTCCTATATAAAATGAATAATCCAATCGGGACAAATCTTTTATGGCAGCATCTCGACAGGTTCCATATTGAAAGAACTGTCGTCATTATAAATGCCGACGATTTACGTGCAAAAGGCGTGAATATCAGCAAAAGCATTTCCTGGGAAAAAACAGCCCTGGATTTTGTCTGGCAGCTTAATAATAATCCCAATCTGTCCTTCCTGGCGGACTGCAGGCATCTGGTGGTTCCATTTGGTCTGGAGGGAGTTATTTATTATAAAAATGAGGGAGAGGCAGAAGCATTTTTATATTTCCTTCCTTATGAATTTGAAGGAGATTTTATCCGGGAAGATCTGGGATATATGTATGGACTGACCTCCTGCTTTGTTGCGGCTCTCACGGGTACTGTGTCTGAGGGATATGATAAAGGAGACCTGCCGGAGCTGATTTCAAAGGGTATCCGGGTCGGAATGGCAGCTGCCAGAAAATATTTTAATGCCGGTTTTGGAAATGATCTGAATAATCTGATTTTCCCAAATCCATCCATTTTTCGTGAAAATCCGGATGATTCTGATTTAATGGAAGACGTCCAGTCTGTCCGGATTCCTGTTATCGGTGACAGCAAGGCTCAGAACAGGTGGTATATCCTAAAAGAGAAAAACACCGCAAATCTGGCAGATATTGCATTTGATCTGGTTAAGAACGGCGAAGAGAAGGCCTTGAAATATATTCCGACTGCCAGGTTTGGGAATCTGAAAGCTGTAGACAGGACAGAGATTGAAAGTTACCGGAGTATAAAGAACCTGTTATCCGAATACATCAATGCCGTTAATGTAACGAGACCCCTGTCCATCGCCGTATTTGGCACTCCGGGCTCTGGCAAGTCCTTTGGTGTAACCGAAATTGCCGCCAGCATCGCACCTAGCCAGATACAAAGACTTGTATATAACTTATCCCAATTTCACTCTCCGGAAGAATTGATCAGGGCTTTTCATAAAATCAGCGATTACAGCCTCTTGGGGAAGATACCGTTTATAATTTTTGATGAATTCGATTCGGATTTTGAGGGCAACCTGGGATGGCTCAAATATTTTCTGGCACCGATGCAGGATGGAGTTTACCGGGAAGAGCAGACGATACATCCCATTGGAAAGGCAATTTTCGTATTTGCAGGCGGAACGAGCAGCACTTTCCGGGAATTCTGTGGGGATGATTTGGAAGACGAAATGGAAATCAGCCATTTTGCCAAAAAATTCAAAGCCGCCAAGGGCCCCGATTTTGTCAGCCGCTTAAGGGGGTATGTAAACATATTGGGACCTAACAGGACTTCTGTGGACGATCAGCTGTATATTATCCGAAGGGCCATGCTTTTACGTGCTCTGGTCGACAGGAAGCTGCCGCAGATGATAAATGAAAAGGGAGAAGCACAGATAGACAATGGCGTTATACGCGCTATGCTTAAGATTCCAAGATTCAAACATGAGACAAGATCGATGGAAGCCATAATCGAGATGAGTATGGTCAATCGTGCAAAAAGATGGGATCAGTCCCTGCTCCCTCCGAAGGAACAGCTAAGTCTTCATGTAGATGAAGAACAGTTCCTGCGTTATATGATGCATGACGCAATCTTCGGGGAAAAAGTGGATGAACTGGCGTCTGCCCTGCGTTTCAAATACAATCAGCAGGAGGAGAACTGGCCTGTTCCAGGGGATGATATACTTACGGATTGGAAAAATCTGGGGGAAGAGCACAAGGAATTTTTCCGGTCTCAGGTGAAATGCATTCCGGATGCCCTTTTGCATATCCAGTGTGATGTGATTTACGTGGATTGCATACCTGAGAACATGGAATTCTCGGAAAATGAAATTGAACAGCTGACTCTTTTTGAGTACAAACGCCGGATGATAAGAAGCCGTGAAAACGGGACAGGTCCAGTCCTGGATAAGAATATGGAAATGGTGGTCTGGGAGCATACGGACCAGGATTTGAAGCAGCAGATAAACCAGATGGTCCGATTGTGGGCAGATGTACTGGCAATGTCCCATTTCAAGGTCGAGAGGCTGAAGATTGAAGATTAACCGTTGCGCTCCTGCTGTATGGCGGCCGCGATTTTATGGACGGTTCCCTCGATATCGCAGTCGTCTGTATCGATTATTATGTCTGCATACTTTTCATAGAGAGGTGTTCTTTCCACAAAAAGATCGTGCAGGCTGGACCCGTTCCTGATTACCACGCCACGGTTTTCAATGTTTTTCAGCCTGTTGCTTAATGGCTCATAATCCAGCTTCAGATATACAACGGTACCGATGCTTTTCAGATGTTCCATGGCCTCCTTGCCGTAAACCACGCTTCCGCCGGTGGCAATTACAGATTTTTCAGCCTGAATGCTGCTGTTGACCTGATTCTCGATTTGTATGAATGCATCGACCCCGTCCTGCTCTATTATTTCACAAAGAAGTCGGTCGTATTCTTCCTGGATCAAGAGGTCTGCATCGATAAAACGGAATCCAAGCACTTTTGCCAGAATTACGCCGACCGTGCTTTTTCCGACTCCCGGCATTCCTATCAGCACAATATTATTCATCTTCATCATCCTTCTCAATTAGTAGTTTATGTGTAATATATATTTTTATGAATACCTTGTCAAGAAAAGACACCTGTACCGGACAATAAGATCGCGGAAATGGAGGCATAAGAATGACAATGATGAAAGACGAAACCAGCCGGGAAACACACCTTCGAAAAGGAAGACAGACCGTAAGGCTGGGTCTGTTAAAAGTAATCCATGACTTATTCCCGGAAGAAAAGTTGAAAACATCCTATTCGATACTGGAAGGAGTATTCTGTAATCTGTATGGATCTGTTCTTTCTGTACGGGAAGTCAGACTGATTTCGGAGAAACTTCACGAGTGGGCATCCAAGGACAATCCGATTGAATTTATTGAGAAAAAGAATGGTTATTTTTATTATCAGGTAGGAGACATAATTGTCCAGGCCATCTATCCGGCATATACAAGTACTTCAGAAATAGAACCCTTCAATATTATCCCTTTTTCCTATGGCTTCATAGTAGATTTCGAAGACCCGGAGACCAGAAGCGGAAAGGCACATGTTTCTCCATATCTTCTTTCCCAAACCTTCCAGAAATATCAGCACTGGCTGGACAACATAGATATCGAAGTCATTTCGGATATAAATTATTTTATAGATGCGGGACATAGCCAGGAGGTTCTCCGTATTTCCGAGGCTCTTCATGAGAAAGAGATATCCGATATCGCGGATAAGATTCTGCATGAAAGGAGGTCATTGAGGGTTCTGCTGGTTTCCGGTCCTTCCTCCTCCGGCAAGACCTCTTTTGCCCAGCGCCTGTCTACACAGCTCAAGGTAAACGGGCTGAAACCGGTTGATCTGTCCCTGGATGATTATTATGTTGACCGGGTGAAAACCCCGTTGGATGAGGAAGGGAACTTTGACTTCGAATGTCTTGAGGCTCTCGATCTTGAACTGCTGCATGAGCATATTGCTAAGCTGGCAAATGGCGAGCAGGTGGAAAGCCCCTTATTTGATTTTAGTACCGGCACAAGAAAAAAAGAAACGAAAACCCTGAAAGTCGGGCAACAGGAAATTCTCCTGATTGAAGGCATCCATGCATTGAATCCAGATCTCTTGGGGGACATTAACCGGAGTTCCGTCTTTAAGATATATGTCAGTGCACTGGGCGGTGTGAATATCGATTTGATCAGCCGAATACCGACAACGGAAATCAGACTGATAAGAAGAATGGTCAGAGACGACAGAACAAGGGGACTGGAACCGGAAGAGACACTGAAACACTGGGCCAATGTACGGAAGGGGGAATACAGATACATATTTGCATTTCAGGAGGAAGCAGATGTTATGTTTAATTCGAGCCTGTTGTATGAACTCAATGTTCTGCGTCCCCATGCAGAAAAATGCCTTGCAAAAATCAAGGATGACAGCATCTATTATGAAACAAAAGAGAGACTGTTGAATCTTCTGACATTTTTCAAACCAATGGAGGATGTGAAAGTTCCCTTCAATTCCATCATCAGGGAATTTATCGGAGACAGCATATATTTTGGCAAATGAGAGCAATAGAGCAGGAAAGCACATGGGATATGCATTTCGGGTTGTGGACACGGAAGCGTTAATAGAATTCACTCGGAAATGACATGAAGCTGGAAGTTTAACCGCGGAAGCAAAATATCAGGTAAAGGTGGGTTACGAATGAGAGATAAAAAACAATTTGAAGTGCCACTGGAAAATTTAAGGAGAAAATGTGAATGTGAGGATGAGCTGGACTTTTTTGGAAAATCACAGGAGGTGCCCCAACTGGATGCCATTGTAGGCCAGGATAGGGTTATAAAGTCCATGCAGTTCGGATTGAACATGACTATGGACGGATACAACATTTTTGTTGTGGGACCGGTTGGAACCGGTAAATACCAGTATGCCAAAGAGGTCGTCACCCGGGTAGCCGCGTCCCGTCCAGTTCCGGATGATTGGTGCTATATTCACAATTTTACCAATATGGACAGACCTATTGCCGTATCTCTCCCTGCGGGACGTGGGCGTGAATTCCAGAAGGACATGGAAACGGTTGTCCATGAAATCAGGAATGCCGTCCGAAAAGCGTATGACAGCAGCGAATACGAGTTGAAAAAAGCGAAAATTTATGAAACATTTCAGACCAAGATGGAAGAATTGTATCAGATAATCAAAACCCGGGCATTGGAAGAGGGGTTTGCCGTCAATTCAGCTTCCATGAAATTCGTCTTTATACCTCTTCACGACGGGACGCCTTTTACCCCTGAGGAATATTATAAACTGCCCATGGAAGAAAGGCAGGAAATCAATGAAAGGCGCCAGAGGCTGTGGAAGAATCTGGACAAGGTCATGAGGGATGCTCAGAATTCTGAAAAGGAAGTTACGGAGCAGATCATAAAATTGGACAGGGAAACGGCTTTTCTTACAGCGCAGCCTTTTGTGGTTTCCCTGAAAGAGAAGTATGAAAAGTTCCCATTAATCATTCAGTATCTGGATAGTGTGCATGGAGACATCTCGGATAATAATGCCGCCTTTTCCGGTCCGGATACCGGGCCGGCCCCGGTATCGAATCTTCGACCTAAAGGGGAACAGGATGAGGAGGAAGACCCAACGGTGGATATTGCGTCAGCGCTGAACCCTGATCAGGGAGGAATCTTCACAAGGTATAAAGTAAATCTTTTCATCAACAATGAAAACCAGAAAGGCGCGCCTGTGATAGCGGAATCCAACCCCTATTACTATAACCTTTTTGGTAAAATCGAATATAAAAGCCAGATTTGGGCAACAACAACAGATTTTACGATGATAAAACCGGGTTCTGTCCAAATGGCAAATGGCGGGTATCTTATACTGCAGGCAAAAGATCTTTTGACGGATCCGTTCGTATGGGATGCGCTGAAAAAGGCTCTGAAATATAAAAGAGCGGTGGTTGAAAACATTGGGGAGCAGTATCGGACGGTTCCAACCATAACATTAAAGCCGGAGCCGATTCCGATGGATGTTAAGGTTATTCTGGTGGGGAGCCCCCTGTTTTACATGATATTCTCGTCAGATGAGGATTTCCAGAAACTGTTTAAAGTCAAGGTGGATTTTGATTATGAGATTCCGCGTAATAGGGAAAACCTTGGGAAATATGTATCATTTGTCGATTCTGTCTGTAAGGAGAACAGCCTGATGCATTTTGACAGAACGGGAATGGCAGAAATCATTGAGTATGGATCCAGAATGGTAGAAGATCAGACGAAGCTTTCCACCAGATTTGATGAAATCAGAGAGCTGATCCATGAGTCGGTTGCCCTTGCCAAAATGGATGGAGCAGAAAGCGTCAGTGTATCTTACGTAAAAGACGCCTTGCGGGAACGGAAATACCGTTTCAGCAAACTGGAAAACAAGATTCAGGAAGAAATATTGAATAAAAATCTCATTATTGATACAGAAGGAACCGCTGTTGGACAGATCAACGGACTGTTTGTCATGCAGGCTTCAGAATATTCCTTTGGTGTACCCGCACGAATAACTGCCATAACCCATGTAGGAAGAGGAGGCGTGACTCATGTTGAACGGGAAACGGACATGAGTGGAAATATTCATTCCAAGGGAGTATTGACGCTGACAGGCTACCTGTGTGCCAAGCTTGCCCAGATAAAGCCATTGAGTTTTACTGCGCAGGTTACATTTGAGCAGGTTTACGAAGGCGTAGAGGGAGACAGTGCTTCCAGCGCCGAGCTTTATGCCATCTTGTCCAGTCTTTCAGGAGTGGGAATCAAACAAAGCTTTGCGGTAACCGGGTCTGTTGACCAAATGGGAGACATACAGCCAATAGGCGGGGTGAATGAAAAAATAGAAGGCTTTTTTGATATTTGCAACGCAAAGGGTCTGACCGGAGAGCAGGCAGTTATGATCCCGTCCCGTAATGTGGATAACCTCATGCTGAAAGAGGAAGTCGTGGAAGCAGTCAGAAATGGAAAGTTCCACATCTATGCCATCGACCGGGTGGAGGAAGGAATCGAGCTGCTGACCGGAGTCCCAGCGGGGGAGACGGGGGAAGATGGCAACTATCCACAGGATTCCGTTTTTTATCTGGCAAACAAGAAATCTCAGGATTACAGCAAGTTCCTGGAAATTCCGACTGTGAAAACTACTCTTTAATAGATTTATGTTTCCGAAAGTTGTGTCGATATATATAAAAAAGCAACTTTTGAAATATATGGAAAAGAGGAGAAACATGATTGATTTATCAGACCGGAATATTGCAATGGAAGCGGATGAGGCGGAAGACACCCTGAAGGACCGGTATCTTACATTTTTTCTTGGGAAGGAAAATTATGCCATAGAAATCCGATATGTGACCGAAATAATTGGGAGACAGAACATCACGGAAATGCCCGAACTGCCTGAATATTTCAAGGGAATCCTTAATCTCAGGGGCAGGATAATCCCGATAATGGACGCCAGACTGCGATTTAAGAAAGAACCCCGTGAATATACGGACAGGACGTGCATCATCGTATTTAATCTGGATGGGATATTGATGGGGCTGGTGGTTGACAGCGTGACGGAAGTTCTGACGATTCCGGAGGAAAGCGTCGTGGAGCTGGCTCGTGTGAGTGAATCCTTTGAAAACAGATATATAAAAAAGGTGGCTAAAACAGGCAGTGAAATAAAAATGATTGTGGACTGCAGAAAACTTCTTTCAAAGGATGAGTTGGAAGGACTGACGGAGTTTGCTGAAATACAGGCAGATGCCGATTAAAGGGAATTGACATAATATATTATATATAATCCTGTGGATTAAGTCGAAAATGTATGATATAATGAACCAAATATTTATTGAAGGAGGGTATATTATGTCTGATACCTTATATGCAAAGGGCCCTGGAAACAACGGATTTATCAGGAATTTGGAAGTCTGTTCTTTCAGCAGTCTTGACGGTAAAAGCAGCATGTTCCAGATGGCGCTTTATAAAACCCCACAAGGAAAGTATTATTTATATGGATGCAGCTTCGGTGGAAAACGACAGGGAGTTTTGATCAATGACGTGACCGATCCATACAATCCTGTTTTTATTAAACACATGGAGCTGGTGGATCCAAAGGAATATCCAACCACAACATCCCCTAAAATGCAGATTGCCGATGACCTGATGATAGTGGCAATGAGCAGCGGAAGCGGACCTGGAGCCCTGGTGGACCAGACTAAGCTTGCGCAGATTAAGTCAGAAGCGGGCATCCGGATATACAGTCTAAAGGAAGATCCTGAAAATCCTAAGTTTTTAGGCTATTGGGATTGCGGGTTATCTCATGTCATGGGTGTGCACCGATTTATGTACAACGGAGGCCGTTATGTGCATCTGTCCGCGGATTGCGTAGGATTTGAAGGACTGATTTATAGGATAATCGATATCATAGACCCTGCGAATCCCGTTGAAGTCGGACGTTGGTGGCTTCCGGAACAGTACGCAGACGGTTATCCCGGACGCACCTTTGATCCCGCAGCTCCGCATGTGCCGGAATTCATGGATAAAGGATGGCTCCACGGACCTCCATTTGTTGTGGGAGACAAGGCGTACTGCGGATACAGCGGTGCTGGGCTGGTGGTCCTGGATGTTGCAGACATAACTCGTCCAAAATGTCTTGGCCAATTGAAACTGATGCCCGCTTTTTCCAGCCACAATGCAGGAGCAAGAACTCACACGGCCCTGCCGCTGCCGGGAAGAGACCTCGTTGTCGTGACCAACGAGGGCGAACGCTTCCAGTTCTTTACAAAAGAAGCTTTGAAAGGAAAGGCACAGGCCCTCAATAATATCCACATGATTGATGTCAGTGACCCAGGTGATCCGACACTGATTGCTGAGTTCCCATATCCGGAAGTACCAAAGGATTTCCCTTATAAGAACTTCAATGAGATGAATCTGGGATGCCAGGGACCGTTCGGACCACATAACCTGCATGAGCCTATGTCAGGCAAACCGTGGCTCGAACAACGCGGTGACAGGGTATACTGCTGCTATTTCCACGCCGGTCTAAGGGTATATGATGTATCGGATCCTTATTATATCAAGGAAATCGCATACTTTATTCCTCCGAATCCAAATAAATCACCAGAAGAGTCTTTCTTCCCGGGATTCCCCGGACCAAGAAATGCCACAACAGAAGACTGTATAGTTGATGACAGGGGGAATATCATCATAGACGCCATCGATGATGGATTCTACATTTTGAAAATGAAAGAAAAATCAGAATAATAGCCAGAGCCCGCAAGAGTACATATCCTGCGGGCTCTTATTTTATTTATTGCCGTAATCCATTTTGAAGATTTTCTTTACGGCCTTATCTAAGATTATTGAAGGGACTGATTGCAGCAGAATGGTATTCAATTTATTCTTGGAAATGATATAACGTGCTTTCGGGTTTCTCGTTTCTAGAATATCAGCGATTATTCTTCCGGCAGCTTCGCTGCCGAGTCCCTGATTGCCGCCTGATATAAATCTTTCCAGGCCGTACTGGATGCAGGGAAGATATTTTTTGTCAATAAAGGAGAGGTCCTGCTTTCTCAGATTATTCCAGATGGGAGTCGCAACGGAAGCTGGCTCCAGCAAAACAGTTTTAACCCCAAAGGGGTTCATTTCCCTGCGCAGGGAATCAGAAAACCCTTCAATGGCATATTTTGTGGATACATAAGGGGAAAGGAACGGCATAGCAATTCTGCCGGCATTTGAACCGTTAATAATGATTTTTCCTTTGTTTTTGATCAGATCAGGAATCAGAGACTGGATGATTTTCACCGCACCAAAAAAATTGATTTCAAAATTTTCCCTGTAGGCGGCAATTGGCAGATTCTCGACTGGGCCTATAAGTGCGACACCTGCGTTGCTGACAAGTGCTTCCAGACGCATTCCACTTGAGCATTGCTCTTTAACAAAGGCACAGAAAAGGTCGATATCATTTGGAATCCTCAGATCCATTTTTCGTTGGTAGATACCCGGGGCTGCCCCAAACGGAGGTTTCGACATGTAGGACAGGACAACCGTGTATCCCCGTTTGTGCAATATCCGTGCAAGGCTTTTTCCAATTCCCGTATCACAGCCTGTAATGACGATTAAACCGTTTCTCTTTTCTTTCCTCATTATTCATCCCTCCAATGCTTTGCTTTTCCGTATCGTCCTATAACTTATTTATATACCTATCGGCCGTTAATTACAACAACACATTTACATGGCATATTGGATATTGGCATGCTATAATAAAGGAAGAAAACTGGACGAAAAAGGAGGAAAAATATGCATCCATTTTACGGACCAAATAGTGAACTGATGAAAGAAAAACAATCCTGGTATCTGGGATTGGTATCTATGGCGATGTATCTTTTTTTCTGGGCGATAGCGCTGGTTGTAGCGGCAAGGCTCTTTCACAAGTATGTGGCTGCAGCCCACAGCCGGGACATATTCGAAGACGATGCCACGGAAATACTCAGGAAAAGGTATGCAAGCGGAGAGATAAGCGGCAGGGAATTTGCAAAAAAGAAATCCAAACTGGGATAGCATCCGGCATGAAAAAAAGGGAATGGATGAGATTATCCTATTTTGGAATTACCACGGTTTTGTTTCACAGAAAAGTTCCGGTTATAGGCTCCATAATACTGACCGATAGGTGCAATTTATCCTGCTTGCATTGTGCTGTGAACAATATTACGTCTGAGCTGTATCCCTACACTCGGATTCGGGCTGACATGGAGGGAATGTACGCAGATGGAATACGGTTTCTGCTTTTTTACGGCGGAGAGCCATTTCTATGGACTGACGACGGAATCACCCTGAGAGAACTGGTGATCGAAGCAAAGAAAATGGGATTTTTGGTGGTAAATGTTGTCACCAACGGTACCTTTCCGCTGGATCTGCCGGAAGCAGACCTGATCATGGTCAGCCTGGATGGCAGCAGGGACAGACATAATATGATCCGCGGCGATACGTATGATTGCATTATAAAGAATATAGAAGAGGCCGCAGCCGATAACGTCTGTCTCTATATGGCAATCAATCATATCAACCAGGAGGATGTGGAGGCCGTCTGCGAGACTGCGAAGAAGATAAGAAACGTGAAATGCATCTCCTTCAACTTTCACACCCCTTACCCTGGGACGGAATACCTCGGGCTGAGCAGGAAGGAGAAGAAGGACTGCTGTGATCGCATCGCCCGGCTGATTAGAGGGGGTTATCCGATATTAAACCTGAAAAGCGCACTGCCTTACGTAATGAACAACAGTGCAAAACTTCCCTGCTATCAGTGCATTGTGGTGGAAAACGGCAGCAGATGGACATGCGGACGGTGTAAAGATATCGAAGGGCTTTGTAAAGAATGCGGCTTCTTTTTCGCAACGGAATTCTCGCTGGTTTTTAGCGGGAATATCAAAGTGACTGCGGATATGTTTAAAACATATTCAAAATATTTCTAGGGGAGGTGGACGGGTGCTGCTCACATCATTGTTCAGATTCGTTCTGACCCGGTCTTTCAAACCGTTTGTTTTCAGGGGAAAGCATGCAAACAAACTGGAATTTGAAAAACTGGAGAGTCTTGGGTTATATGTACATATCCCTTTCTGCAGATCACTGTGCAGTTTTTGTCCATATTGCAAAGAAGTCTACAACAAAGAGAAGGCGGACAGATATAAAAGGGCCCTGCTCAAGGAAATTGATCTGGCGTGCCGTTTCCTGAGGGATAAAAAAAATGTCATAAGTTTGTATTTTGGAGGCGGAACTCCGGCGCTGATGATCGATGATTTAAAAGACATTATTGCAAAGCTGGAGGAATTTTTCGTTATACAGGAGGGAATAGGGGTTGAGCTGCATCCAAGCGATATCACGGAGGAAACCCTTCGCAAGCTGCAATCGGCAGGGGTGACTATGGTAAGTCTGGGGATCCAGTCTTTCCACGAGGAATGCCTGAACAAGCTGGGACGTACCGGAAGCCGATTCATAGAAAAGCTGCAGTTGGTGAAAAGTTATGGGTTTGAAGTAATAGATGTGGATTTGATTTTTGCGATTCCGGGGCAGACAGACAAAATCCTGGCAGACGACATAAATGCTGCGTTCAGCAATGGCGCTACGCAGGTATCCACATACCCTTTTATCGATTTCACATTTGCAGACAATAAATATAAGCCTATGCCGGAAAAAATCAAGAAGAGAATGCTCGAAAATCTTGCTCAATACTGCCATTCTATCAATCTGGAAAGAACCTCGGTCTGGACGTTTGCACAGCAGGGGACAAAAAAATATTCCTCCGTGACAAGAGACACGTTTTTGGGATTTGGAGTATCTGCAACAACACTTCTAAGGACAACTTTTAAAATCAACACCTTTTCAATCGAAGAATACATATCAAGAGTGGAAGCCGACCGCCTGCCTACATCCCTGACGCTTTCTTTTACAAAAAGGCAGAGAGCGAGTTATTACCTTTTCTGGGGCGCATATTCCATGAGAATAAACAAGGAGGGATTCAAAAAAATAATAGGCACGGAGCTGGAAAAGATGTATGGCATGGAAATTTTCATCGCAAGGAGATTAGGTTATCTTAGAAAAAAAGGAGACAGTTACGAGCTGACGGATAAGGCGATACTTTTGTATCATCACATTGAGCAGGTTTATACAACGGCCTATATAGACAAAATGTGGAATGTTTCCAGACTGCAGGCTTTTCCGGACAAAATCATTTTGAAATAATCAGCAAAAACATTAATTGGAGGTGGATTGAAAATGAAAAAATTCAGGAATGTTAATGACGGTACGATACTTACTGAAGAGGAACTGAATATCCAGCGCGAAACAAACTACAGCCAACTGGCAGATAACTGGAAGGAAGAGGGCTTCTACAACCGGGACGAATATATTGCATGGCTCGCCGATAACTATATACATACAGATTACGAAGAATTTGAAGGATAAGGATTCATTGCTGCAGGCTGCAATGGATAAGGCAGGGATGCCACCCGGTGAGAGGGATCCATTCTCACCGGGTGGCATCCCTTTTCCTTTAGGAGATAAGAGCCGCCTCCAGATGCTTGAAATACAGGTCACGGATCTTTGTGTATTCACCCAGGCCCTTGATGAAGCATTTGACCGGGTAGCCTGCACTTTCGAAGATGTACTTCCATGAATCTTCCTCATCCCCGGCCATGTCGTTTGCGGCGTGGTCGCCGGCAACCAGCATAAAAGGAATCAGGATGATTTCGGAGGGATTATACGCATTGACAGACCTTAAGATGACGTCTATGCCGGGATAGGCTTCAATGGTTCCAACAAAGACGTTTTCATGACCAGATTCCTTAAAGGAATAATCAAGAGCGGCATAGGCAAAATTTGAATGATGGGAACTTCCATGGCCCATCAGCACCAGTGCCTTTCTTTTATCGCTCATGGAATACTCCTCTGTCAGAACCTCTATAATGACCCGGGCATCTTCGATATTATTCAATAAAGGAGCGCCAATGGAAATCTTCCGAAGGCTTTTACTATGCTCCATAACGTCGGCAATCATAAAATCATTTTCCAGGCCGTTAATGATATGGGTGGGCTGAACAGTAAGCTCCTCTATGCCATCCCGGACTATCTGTTCCATAGCTTCCGACACGGTGTTGATTATCCGGCCATCCCGCTGCATGACCTTTTTGATTATCATCTTGCTTGTCCAAGCAGAATAAATGGAATACCCAGGATAAAGGTCCATAATTTCTTTTTCAATGGAATCAATATTCTTCTCCCGTGTTTCGTTAAAGCTTGTTCCGAAGCTGACGATTAAGATTGCATTTTTTGACATTGTATTTTTCATATTCATCCTCTCATTTACTATGTAATGTCATAAATGCTATCACAGTGAAAAATGAAATGTCAATATAATAAAATAAAAAATATGTGCCAGTTCGACAAAATAGGCTTGTAAGTTTTTGTTAAATTGGATATAATGACAAAAGAATTTTATATTGAAAATATTCGAGTGCCCTGCCACCGGCGGGGAGAATAGGGAAGCTGGGTGAAAATCCCACACGGACCCGCCACTGTAATCGAAGAGTTGTTTTCAAATGCCACTGAGATCTGATTTGGGAAGGCGAAAACAATGATGACGCGTAAGTCAGGAGACCTGCTTGAGTATGTTTTTTTAGTCCCGCAGGAAACGGGTCTGAAAATCGGACGTAAGTGCCGGAACTGCAAAATACGGTAGCAGCAGCTTGTTTTTACAAGCCGCTGCTTTTTTTGATACGAAATATGAGGAGCTGAATGGATGAAGATTGTAAAAGATGGCATTAGAGGCAGCAATAACATGTTCGGACATACCCATGATGAACATTTTTCAATCGATTGTTTTGCCTATAAATCAAAAATGAATCACTGGAATCCAACCTATAAGGTGTTCCTGGCACTTGTGACCATTATCATGTGTCTTGTACTGAATAATTTATTTGTTTCATTGTTTGTAATCATGGCCATGACATACCTGATTGTTGTTAAAAGCGGCCTGAACATGCGTGAGTATATTTCGGTTATGAGCATCCCTTTTACCTTCCTGCTTTTGGCAACATTGGCAGTCGGATTTGATTTTTCAAGACATCCGGCAGGAGAAATCAATATGGATCTGGGGTATTTCTATCTGATTACATCCAAAAGAAGTCTGCTGGAGATGTTCCGGCTGTTTATCCGTTCCTATGCGGCGGTCAGCGCTCTGCAGATGATGACACTGACAACATCCTCGTCAGAGATCATCTCCGTGTTGAAGAAGATGCATGTGCCGGTGATAGTGATTGAAATGATGAACATGATATACCGCTATATCTTTATTCTGCTGGAACTTAACAATAAAATGAAGAAATCCGCACATGCCAGGCTTGGTTATTGTGATTTCAGGACAGCGTGCTATTCGTTTGGCAGCATTGCCGGAAATATTCTGGTTGTGTCCCTGAAGAAAGCGGAAACATATTACAATGCCATGGAAGCCAGGTGTTACGATGGGGAATATTCGTTTCTGCAGGAAAACAAAAAGACAGAAGGAGTCCATATTGCCGGTGCATCTGTGTTTGTGGCTTTTCTTCTTATAATCTGGTTTGCCACAAAATGAAAGGAATAAAGATGATAGAACCAATTTTAAGAATCAGGGATATGGAGTATTCTTATGGGAACGGGGAAATGGCCCTGAAACAGGTTAGCCTGGATATTTATAAAGGGGAGAAAATTGCAGTAATCGGTTCGAACGGAGCAGGGAAATCCACTTTTTTTCTTACTACAAATGGAGTATTGTCCCCCCAAAGAGGGGAAATTATATACAATGGTCAGGAGATAAACAAAAAGAACATCAAGGAGCTCCGAAAAAATATAGGAATTGTTTTCCAGGATGCAGACAACCAGATTATTGCTTCGACCGTATTGGCTGAAGTTGGATTTGGGCCGATGAATCTCAAACTTCATAAGGATGAGGTGATGGATCGTGTCGATGAAGCCCTGTCCTATATGAATCTTAGTAGTTTCAAGGCAAGACCGCCGCATTACCTGAGCGGTGGCGAAAAGAAAAGGGTAACCATAGCAGATATTATTGCCATGAAACCGGAAATCATCATATTCGATGAACCTTTGGCCTCCCTGGATCCTTATAATGCAGATATGCTGGAAGAAATACTGGAAAAGCTCGAATCAGAACAGAAAACACTTCTTATATCAACACATGATATCGATTTTGCATACAGATGGGCGGAGAGGCTGATTGTATTTGCAAATGGCCGGATAATCGCTGACGGAGCTCCCATTGAAATATTCCAGAATAGGGAGATTCTCCGGCAGGCAAACTTAAAACAGCCTGCACTGCTTGAAATCTATGAATCTCTTGTTGAGAACCGGATACTTGAACAAGACGATATATATCCCAAGAATGTCAGGGATTTGAAGAAACTGCTGTCGAACAGAGGAACGGAGGAAAAACATGAAAAGCAGACAGATTAAAATCATCATTCTGCTGTCAATACTGGCCCTATCTGCAGGGATTACCCCGGCTGTAAGCGCCATGCATATCATGGAGGGATATCTGCCCCCACGCTATGTGGTTGCATGGGGAATCCTGTGCATTCCGTTTCTGGCAGCCGGCTATTTCTCATTGAAAAAAACGCTGCAGCGACAGAGGAAAACGCTGACCATCCTGGCAATGGCCGGCGCCTATATGTTTCTGCTGTCTTCCCTGAAAATCCCATCTGTTACGGGAAGCTGTTCCCATATGACCGGAAGCGGGCTGGGGGCTTTGCTGTTTGGACCGAGTACAGTAGGAATTCTTGGAATTATCGTTCTGCTGTTCCAGGCCATACTGCTCGCCCATGGGGGAATAACCACTCTGGGAGCCAATACCTTTTCAATGGCAATAGCCGGGCCATTTGCGGCCTATGCGGTTTACCGGATCTGCCGTAAATTAAAGGTCAATAAGAAAGTCTGCTATTTTCTGGCGGCGTTGGTCGGAGATCTGTTCACATACTGTGTAACCAGCATGCAGCTGGCCATCGCCTTTCCTTCTGAAACAGGAGGTGTATCTGCTTCCTTTCTGAAGTTTCTGGCAGTATTCGCGCCAACCCAGATACCCCTTGCGGTAATTGAAGGACTCCTCACTGTCATAACCATGATAGCCCTGGAAACATATGCAAAAAATGAATTGTCTTATCTTGGATTTGATGTGGGGGTGAAAATCAATGTCAAAGAATAAAAAGACAGTGATTATTCTGTCCATTATAATCATCCTGATTGCCCTGATACCCATATTCCTGTTGAAAAATGCGAAGTTCGGCGGGTCAGACGATGCGGGCAGCCAGGTTGTTTCGGAAATCACCGGTTCGGATTACAAACCCTGGTTCACACCCGTCATGGAAACCGTAACCGGCAAAGAACTTCCGAGTGAAGTTGAAACCCTGTTTTTCTGCATACAGACCGGAATCGGAACAGGGATAATCTTCTTCTTCCTGGGACGGTTTTATGAAAGAAGCAGAGCAAAAGAGCAAAAAGAAAGTTAGTTTTCCGTCAGAGAAAGGAAATATAAAACCATGAGCATCAGAATGATTGGGATAGACCACAGCAGGGCTACCATAGAATATCGGGAATTATTTGCACAGACAACAAGAATGAAGGAAAAAATCATAAAGGAATTCTCCGGAGTGGAAGGCATTACGGGATGTGTGGTTATATCCACATGCAACCGTATGGAAATATGGATAAGCTCTGACAAAAAGCTTCAAAGCTCTGTTTATGAGATGTTTTGCGAGATATCCAATTTGAACAGCAGTGATTACAGGTCGTTTTTTGTGGAGCGTGATGGTTATGAAGCAGTGAGGCACCTTTTCTATCTGGCTGGCGGAATGAAGTCGAAAATCATTGGAGAGGATCAGATACTTACCCAGGTAAAGGATGCAATCGCCTTTTCACGTGAGCACTTCTGTACAGATAATGTTTTGGAAGTGCTTTTCAGAATGGCAGTAACAGCGGCTAAGAAGGTCAAGACAGAAATACATCTCTCCAAGGCAAATTCGTCGATCGTAAGCCGGGTGATTGAAGAAATGAAGAACAGCGGTCTGGAATTGAAAGATAAGAAATGCCTAGTTATAGGGAACGGAGAGGTTGGAAAACTGGCTGCAACATCCCTTAAAGAAGAGGGCGCTTCCGTTACGATGACCGTCAGACAGTATAAAAGCGGGGTTGTTGAGATACCGGATGGGTGCAAACGGATCGATTATGCAGATCGTCTCCTGAATATAGCAGGGTATGACATCGTCCTGAGCGCCACGTCAAGCCCAAACGTGACCCTGAAGTATGAGCAGTTGGAAAACATTGAATTTCATGACAACAGAGTCTTTATTGATCTGGCAGTGCCCAGAGACATTGATCCTCTGATTGCAGGGATAAGAAATATAAAACTCTATGATATTGACAGCTTTCAGGTGGAAATGGGATCGGAAGAGTTCAGGAAGCAGATTATGGAAATTGAAAATATACTCAGCCTGAGAATACAGGAATTTGTCAACTGGTACAGATGCAAGGACATCATCCCCGAGGTGCGTCACATATGTAAAAATGCCGCGATTGATGTCAATTTAAGACTGGAAAAAAAGATACGCAATATCGATATCAGCGGGAATGACAAAATGCATCTCGAAAAAAGCATTGAGGATGCGGCTGATAAAGCCGTGAACAGATTGATGTTCGGATTAATGGAGAGCGTAAAGCCGGAAATGTTTTGTGAATGTGTTGAGGCAATCAAAAAAATCTATCAGCCGGAATATGAAATATGAAAAATGAAAAGAAGAGACGTTTTCCGCTATTCATAGATTTGGCGGACAGAAAGGTCATCGTAATCGGAGGAGGAAAAATTGCAGAAAGAAGAATCAGGACGCTGCTTTCCTTTGAAGCCTGCATAAAAGTAATCGCAAAAGAATGCAGCAGCGATATCAGCCAAATGCATGAGGCTGGAATGATCCACCTTGAAAAAAGGGCGTATCGCGAGGGTGAGCTGGATGACGATGCAGTCATGGTCCTGGCCATAACCGATGACAGCCGGGTCAATGAATCAGTCTGGAGTGAATGCAAACGGAAAAACATTATTGTAAATGTTGCCAGTAACCAGGAATTGTGCGATTTTTTCTTTCCAGCCGTTCTCCTTCAGGATGAAATCACCATTGGTGTGTGCGGTAATGGAACCAATCATAGTGAAGTTAGAGAAAAAGCCGATCTGCTGAGAAAACTATTAAAGGAAAAAACAGATGAATAAAATAATAATCGGAACAAGGGAAAGTAAACTGGCAGTTGTCCAGACGAATATGGTGGCCCGGATAATCATGGATCACCATGATGTCGAAGTTGAAATCTGCCCCATGAAAACGACGGGAGATATTATTCTCGACAGGAGCCTTGACAAAATTGGCGGAAAAGGTCTTTTTGTCAAAGAGCTGGACATGGCATTGTCACAGAAGAAGACAGATATTTCCGTACACAGCCTCAAGGATATGCCTATGGAAGTTCCGGATGAGCTTCCAATAATTGCATACTCAAAGAGGGAAGATCCAAGGGATGTGCTCATTCTCCCGGAAGGCTGCCAGGAACTGGATCTGGAAAAACCACTGGGGTGTTCGAGCAAAAGAAGGATGCTGCAGATAAAGAAGATTTTCCCAGAGGCTGAGTTTAAGGAGCTGCGTGGCAACATACTCACAAGGATCAAAAAATTGGATCAGGGCGAGTATGGAGGAATAATCCTTGCGGCGGCAGGTCTGAAACGCATGGGCCTTGAAAACAGAATCAGCAGATATTTCACAACGGAAGAAATGATTCCTTCAGCCGGTCAGGGAATTCTTGCCATTCAGGGCAGAAGAGATTTTGATATAGAGCTGATCAAAGAGGCAGACGATTCGGACTCCCGTTATGCGGCAATATGTGAAAGAAGCTTTGTCAGAACACTGGACGGTGGGTGCTCATCCCCGATTGCGGCGTTTGCTACAGTAAGCGATGGCTCCATCACGTTAAAGGGACTATATTACGGTGAAGACATGGTTGAAAGTAGAACCGGCACCATTACAGGAAATGTTTTTGAGGCGGAAGAATTGGGGATTAGACTGGCCAACAGGTTAAAGCTGGCAGGGAAGGAATGAAAATGGGAAATGGAAAAGTCTGGCTTGTAGGCGCAGGCCCAGGAGATGTTGGATTACTGACAATTAAAGGCATGAAAGTGATTGAAGAGGCGGATGTTGTGGTTTATGACAGGCTCGTCGGGATGGGAATATTATCGCTCATTCCTGACAAGGCAAGATGCATCGATGTCGGAAAGACGTCAGGAAACCATATGATGTCCCAGGAAGGGATCAATAAATTGCTTCTGGAAGAGGCAAAGAATGGCAACCGGGTCGTAAGGCTTAAAGGAGGAGATCCCTTTCTGTTTGGAAGAGGCGGGGAAGAAATCGAGCTTCTTGTAAAAGAAGGGATTCCCTATGAAATTGTACCCGGGATAACATCCGCGATTTCCGTGCCTGCCTATAATGGAATTCCGGTGACGCACAGGGATTTTACATCTTCCGTTCATATAATAACCGGACACAAAAAGAAAGATGAAGAATATGATATCGATTTTTCGGCTCTTGTAAAAACAAAAGGCACGCTCGTTTTTCTGATGGGACTTTCAGAGCTGGGCAGCATATGCAAAGGTCTTTCAGACGCAGGGATGGACAAAAATATGCCGGTTGCCGTATTGGAAAGAGGAACAACAGCAAAGCAGCGGAAGGTAATATCTGATTTGTCCACAATCGAGGAAACGGTTCGATTAAACAATATATCCACCCCGGCCATCATCGTCGTAGGAAAAGTATGCAGCCTTTCCAAGGGATTTTCCTGGTACGAAAAGCTTCCGCTGGCAGGGTGCAGAATCGCTGTTACCAGGCCCAAAGAGCTGATTTCAGGACTTTCTGAAAAACTGCGGATCAAAGGAGCAGAGGTGATTGAGCTTCCGGCAATCAGAATTGAACCCATAAAGGAAAACCTTGCTCTAAAACAGTCCATTTCTAATCTGGCTTCATATCAATGGATCGTTTTTACCAGTCCGAGCGGGGTGAACATCTTCTTTGAGGAAATGAAATCTATGAAGGCAGACATCCGAAGCCTTGCAGGTCTGAAAATAGCCGTAATCGGTGAGGGTACGCTGAAGATGATCGAAGGCAGAGGATTATATGCCGATCTTGTCCCTTCCCGCTATGATGCGGAAAACCTGGGGAAAGAGTTGGGAGCCATCTGCTTTGAAGGTGACCGGATGCTGATCCCGAGAGCAGATATCGGAAACATTCTGCTGGTTGAAGAGATAAAGAAAAGAAAAAATGTAGTGATTGATGATATCCCGACGTACAGGACCGTATATGAAGGAAGCCGGATCATCAATGAAAAAGAAGAATTCCAGAATCGCAATATAGATTATGCACTTTTCACAAGCGCATCCACGGTCAGGGGATTCGTAAGCGTAACGGAAGGACTGGATTACGGACTGGTAAATGCCGTATGTATTGGAGCGCAGACAAAGAAAGAGGCGGATGGCCACGGCATGAAGACGCAGATGGCTGAAAAGGCAACATTGGACAGCCTGGTCCGACTGGTGGAAGAGCTGCATGAAAAGCAAAGGCAGGGGAATGAGAAATGATAAAAAGACCGAGAAGATTAAGAAGAAATGAACACATACGGAATCTGGTCAGGGAAACCAGAATAAGCAAATCGGCACTGATTTATCCGATATTTATCGTTGAAGGGGAAGGAATCAAAGAAGAGATACAGTCCATGCAGGGACAGTACAGATACAGCGTTGACAGGCTGTCTGAAATATGTGAGGAGTGCCTGAATGCGGGGGTACATAATCTGCTCCTGTTTGGAATCCCTTCAGAAAAGGATGAATACGGTACCGGCGGCTACGCTTCGGACGGTATCGTGCAGAAAGGCCTGATCGAGATAAAAGAAAAATATCCTGACCTTTTTCTGATTACCGACGTCTGTATGTGTGAATACACATCCCATGGTCATTGCGGGATTCTAAATGGGGACTATGTGGATAATGACGAGACCCTGGAATATCTTGCCCGGATTGCATTATCCCACGCCCAGGCAGGTGCGGACATGGTTGCACCCTCGGACATGATGGACGGCCGTGTCGCGAAAATAAGAGCAGTTCTGGATGAGAATGATTATTCTGACATCCCGATTATGTCCTATTCCGTGAAATATGCCTCTTCGTTTTACGGACCTTTTCGGGAGGCGGCAGGATCCAGCCCGGCATTTGGAGACCGGAAATCCTACCAGATGGATTATCATAACAGGAAGGAAGGGTTGAAAGAGGCTCTCCTTGATATCGAAGAAGGCGCAGATATCATCATGGTAAAGCCTGCGATGTCCTACCTGGATCTTGTAAGTGAAATCTCAAAAATCTCCAATGTTCCACTTGCCACATACAGTGTGAGTGGGGAATACGCCATGGTGAAATCTGCTGCAAATGCCGGCTTCATCGACGAAGACAGCATTGTCTGCGAAATGGCGGTCAGCGCATTCCGGGCAGGAAGTGATATGTACATAACGTACTATGCGAAGGAACTTGCCAGATTTATTGATGAAGGGAGAATCGGGTGATGGAAAACAGACATGCAAACTCAGAAAGGCTGTTTGGGGAAGCGGTTTCATACATACCCGGAGGAGTTAACAGTCCGGTCCGGGCCTTCAGTTCAGTCGGCATGTCGCCGCTGTTCATAAAGAAATCCGAAGGTCCCCATATTATCGATGCGGACGGAAACCGGTACATTGATTATGTATGTTCATGGGGTCCAATGATACTTGGACACAATAACAGTGAAGTATATGATGCAGTAGTTGAGGCAGCAAAAAATGGATTGAGTTTCGGTTATGCGACAGAAATTGAAGTCAAAATGGCCAAACTGATCTGTGAAATGGTTCCGTCTGTGCAGATGGTAAGAATGGTAAATTCTGGTACGGAGGCAGTCATGAGCGCAATCCGGGCTGCTCGCGGCTTTACAGGAAGAAACAAGATACTGAAATTCGAGGGCTGTTACCACGGGCACACGGACTCCATGCTTGTGAAGGCGGGATCCGGCCTTATGACCTCGGGAATACCGACAAGTGCAGGCGTGCCTCAGGGATGCACGCAGGACACGCTGCTGGCGGCCTATAATGACCTGGAAGGCATTGAAAAGATATTTCAAACGTCCGGAGATGAGATTGCGGCGGTAATCGTTGAACCAGTTGCAGCCAACATGGGTGTTGTACTCCCGGGCAAAGGATTTCTCGAGAGATTACGATCCCTCTGTGACAGCAATGGTGCCGTTCTGATTTTTGATGAGGTAATAACCGGATTCAGACTGTCAGCCGGCGGAGCAGGTGAATACTTCGGCATCAGACCAGACCTGATTACTTTCGGAAAAATAATCGGGGCAGGCATGCCGGTAGGTGCATATGGAGGCAGCAGGGAAATTATGGAGTGCATATCACCCTCCGGGCCCGTATACCAGGCGGGAACTCTCAGCGGGAATCCGATTGCCATGAATGCAGGGTACACACTGCTGTCCATTCTTAAGAACCACCCAGAATATTATGCGGGAATCAATCATAATGCTGAAACCCTATTTGAAGGAATGAAGCAGATTATCCGTGAAGCAGGTCTTCCGTACAGAGTCAATTATATCGGCTCGTTGGGAAATGTATTTTTTACGGACACAGATGTTACGGAGTATGGCAGTGCATCGAAGTCAGATACAAAGATGTATGCGCAATTTTTTCGATTTATGCTCAGCCAGGGGATATGCCTGGCACCGTCCCAGTTTGAGGCGATGTTCGTTTCTTACGCCCATGATGACAGCATTATAAGGGACACCCTCAATGCGTTTGAAAAATTCATTCATTCTTTGAAATAAAAACCGTCAACAAAAAATGGACAAAGGAAATTCTCAAAAATGAAAACCGGCCTTGAAGATAAATATATTCTGAAAAACAATAAAAAGCTGTATTTCGGCTATACCACGGGAAGCTGTGCGGCTGCCTCGGCAAAAGCGGGCGCACTCATGCTGTTTACCGGAATCCCACAGGAAAGAATTGACCTCATGACACCGAAGGGAATCCTCCTGCATCTGGAAATAGTGGAAATCAGGATAGAGAAAGATGAAGTCATATGTGCCGTCAGAAAGAACGGAGGGGATGATCCGGACGCCACGCACGGGATACTTATCTACACCCGTGTCAAAAAAAACGCATACGATGAAATCAGGATTGATGGCGGAATCGGTGTCGGAAGGGTTACAAAAAAGGGGCTGGAGCAGGAGATTGGAAGCGCGGCCATTAACAAGGTTCCCAGGAAGATGATTCGGGAGAATGTCAAAAAGGTCTGTGAGGACTTTGACTATAATGGCGGATTGGATATTGAAGTCTTTGTACCCGAGGGAGAAGCGGTTGCGAAAAAAACCTTTAATCCCATGCTTGGGATCATCGGGGGGATATCTGTGCTGGGAACCAGTGGAATCGTAATGCCCATGAGCGAGGCCGCCCTGATTGACAGCATTCGGGTGGAAATGAGGGTCAAGAAGGAGAGTAACGACAGTGATTACCTGATAGTAACTCCTGGAAATTATGGAACATATTTTTCCATTGACAACCTGAACCTGCCGGACGATTTCATGCTCAAGTGCAGCAATTACGTCGGGGAGACTGTCGATATTGCTCTGGAGCTTGGAATCCGGGGAATCCTGTTTGTCAGCCATATCGGAAAATTCATCAAGCTGTCGGGGGGAATCATGAATACCCATTCGGCCTTCGCAGACTCCAGGATGGAGCTGATGGCCGCAAACGCGCTGCGAGCCGGCGCCGATGTAGAGACAGCAGCAAGGATACTGGAATGCATCAATACGGAAGATGCGGTGTCGGTACTGGATGAAAGTGGACTGTTGGAACCGGCAGTGAAAATAATATTAGACAAAATCAGGTTTTACCTGGATAAAAGATCCTGTGGCAGGCTTGAAACCGCAGTCATCCTGTTTTCAAATGAATATGGAAAACTCGGCTGCACGGAAAACGTAGAGGGACTACTCGAAAAAATAAAGGAGAAAAACGGATGGCTGGAAAATTGTACGGTGTCGGAGTTGGGCCAGGAGACCCGGAACTGCTCACCTTAAAGGCACTCAGATTAATAAATGAAGCAGATGTCATAATGGTACCAGGGGAAGAAGTGGAAGAGAGCCTGGCATACAAAATAGTCAAGGATCACATAAGGGATCCTCATTTGAGAAAGATAGCTGCGGTCTCCATGCCTATGACCAAAGACAGTAAGGTCCTGGAGGCAAACCACCGCAATGCCGCCAATGAAGTGGAGGAATACCTGGATGAGGATAAGACCGTGGCCTTCCTGACACTTGGAGACCCGACAATCTACTCCACATATATCTATGTCCACAAATTGGTGGAGAAAGATGGATACAATACGGAGATCATCAGCGGAATCACATCATTCTGCGCCGCTTCGGCCAGGTTGAATGAAGGACTGGTGGAAAAAGAGCAGATGCTCCATGTGGTGCCCTCCTCTTATGGTATCGAAGACGCCCTGCGTCTTCCCGGAACAAGAGTACTGATGAAGGCAGGCAGCAAAATGCCTCAGATAAAACAGATGCTTAAAGAAACGAACGGGAAAATAGCTATGGTCGAAAACTGCGGAATGGAAAACGAGAAGGTCTACTTAAGTCCAGAGGAAATAGATGAAAGAGCGGGCTATTATTCTTTAATAATAATAAAAGAAGCAGAAAGGTTAGGGTAGATAAAATGATACATTTCGTGGGAGCAGGCAGCGGAGCGGCAGATCTGATAACGATTCGAGGAAAGAATATGCTTGAAGCGGCCGATGTGATAATTTACGCCGGATCCCTCGTGAATCCGGAACTTCTGGATTACAGGAAAGAAGGATGCGAGGTCCATAACAGTGCATACATGACACTGGAGGAAGTGACAGATGTAATGGAGAAGGCCGAGAAAGAAGGAAGGACAACAGTTAGGCTTCATACCGGCGACTCCAGTATATATGGAGCGACGAGGGAACAGATCGATATTCTGGATAAGAAGGGAATAATGTATGATACCTGTCCGGGAGTCAGTTCTTTCTGCGGGGCCGCTTCGAGCCTGAATCTTGAATATACTCTCCCCTCTGTTTCCCAGAGCGTCATCATAACGAGGATGGAAGGAAGGACTCCGGTCCCGTCGAAAGAGAGCATTGAATCTTTTGCCGCCCACCACGCCACGATGGTCATATTCCTGAGTACCGGAATGCTGGATGAGCTCGCCAGGAGACTGGTCAGCGGAGGATATGAAATGGATACCCCGGCTGCCATCGTCTATAAAGCCACTTGGGATGATGAGAAGAAATTCATCTGCACCATAGGAACACTGGCGGAAACGGCCAAGGCCAACAATATTACAAAGACAGCCCTGATCATTGTGGGAGATGTTGTCACCCACGCAAGCTACGACAGGTCGGAACTATACAACCCCGGATTTGAAACCGAATTCAGGAGAGCGTCCCTATAGGAGCATTAGATGAAGATCAGCATAATCAGTTTCACGAAAACAGCTGCCAGACTTAATAAAAAAATCCGGGACCGGATGACTGCGGAAGGAAAACAGATAGTTTCCTACAGCAAAGGGAAAAACAGCTGCGAACCTGGCATAATACCCGTAATAGAAAGCGTAACCGAATGGACAGGGGAAATGTTTGAATCCCAGGATGCGATTATATTTATTGGTGCCTGCGCCATCGCCGTCCGAAGCATTGCACCCTATCTGGTCAACAAATCGAAAGATCCGGCCGTTCTGGTTATCGATGAAAAGGGAAACTATGTCATACCCATATTGTCCGGACATATCGGCGGTGCCAACGAACTTGCCATGGAAACGGCATCTGTATTGGGTGCAATACCCGTAATCACAACTGCAACGGACTTGAACGGTAAATTTGCGGTGGATGTGTTTGCGGCAAAGAACAGACTCCACATCTCAGATATGATGTGTGCCAAAGAAATATCAGCGGCGATACTGAACGGGGAAGTTGTTGGCTTTGCCAGTGAACTCCCGGTCGAAGGCAGGATTCCACCGGAACTGAATATGTCTGAACATACGGAATATGGAATCCGGATTGCCCTGAACGAATTGCCCGTGCTGTCTGAAAAGACCTTGCAACTGACTCCGAAGATCGTGACGATCGGCATCGGGTGCAGAAAAGACAAGGACCCTTCGGATATCGAAAAGGCTCTGCTGAGTTTTCTGGATTCTCAGGGAATTCCAATGCACGCTGTAGAAAGAATCGCCAGCATTGATTTGAAAAAAGATGAAAAAGGCATTTTGGATTTTGCCCACAAATATAAGATACCCCTCAGCTTCCACTCGGCAGAAGAACTGGGCAGTGTCCGGGGCGCTTTCAGTGAATCGGAATTTGTCGAATCAGTAACCGGCGTTTCCGGCGTCTGTGAAAGGGCAGCTGTACTGGCAGGCGGCAACTGTACCCTGATGGTTAGAAAAACTATTATTAACGGCGTCACACTTGCGGCAGCCGTTGGAAAGAGAAGTGTCAGATTTGAGTAAAATATATGTAGTGGGGATAGGCCCCGGTGAATTTGAACAGATGACTTTCAAGGCTGGAAAAGCCCTTGAAGACTGCGATGTGATTGTTGGATACACGGTATACGTGGATCTGGTGAAGGAACATTTTCCATCCAAGGATTTTCTTACCACGCCTATGCGCAAAGAGGTCCAAAGATGTGAAATGGCCTTTGAAGAGGCGTCAAAAGGAAAGACGGTTGCCATGATCTGCAGTGGTGATGCGGGTGTTTACGGAATGACAGGTCTGATGCTTGAAATAGGTGAAAGATATCCGGGAGTCACGGTAGAGAATATTTCTGGTGTATCTGCCGTCATCAGCGGAGCCGGGATTCTTGGAGCTCCCCTGATACATGATTTTGCGGTAATCAGCCTAAGCGACCTTCTGACACCATGGGAAAAAATCGAAAAACGAATCGAAAGTGCGGCTGAGGCGGACTTTGTGCTCTGTTTCTACAACCCCTCCAGCATTAAGAGGAATGATTACCTTGAAAAGGCGTGCAGTCTGATTCTTAAGCATGCTGCAAAGGATACGGTCTGCGGAATTGCAAAAAATATCGGCAGAGATGAAGAACAGTATAGTATTATGACGCTGGAAGAATTAAAGGATACACGAGTGGATATGTTCACTACGGTTTTTGTCGGGAATTCCCAGACAAAGGTTATTGGCAATAAGATGGTGACTCCAAGGGGATATAAATATGAGTGATGTGCTGTTATTTGGCGGGACAGCCGAGGGCAGAAAGATTGCAGAATATCTAAGTGAGAATAAAGTGAAAGTACATACGTGTGTGGCTACGGATTACGCAGGCACCCTTCTTCCAGCCAGCGAAAATGTGTCTGTATCTATAGGACGTCTGGACGTGGCTCAAATGAAGGAGCTGATCTGTGAACTGGAAAGACCTCTCGTCATCGATGCCACCCATCCGCATGCGGCCATAGTGACGGAAAATATAAAAAATGCCTGTATCCTCGCAGGGGCGGAATATATCAGACTGGTCAGGAATTCCAGCGAGAACCCGGATGCATCTTATCTGAGTTTTTCCGATATTGACGGGGCGGTGGAGTATCTTAAGAAAACGGAGGGCAATATACTTGTAGCAACAGGGAGCAAGGAGCTTTCGAAATATACAGCCATCGACAACTACAGGGACCGTGTTTTCGCAAGGGTTCTTTCAACCGGTGACGTGGCACAGGAATGCAGCAGGCTTGGGTTTGAAGGAAGAAATCTGATCTGCATGCAGGGTCCATTTTCACTGGAGCTGAATTATTCCATGCTAAGGCATGTCGATGCGAAATATCTTGTGACAAAAGAATCTGGCGGAAGTGGAGGATTTGCCGAAAAATTAGAGGCTGCCCATAAAGCTGGTGCTTCGGTGCTCGTAATCGGAAGGCCGGCAGTTGAATCCGGCATGTCATTGTCTGACTGCATCCTTTTATTAAGAACCAGGTTCTTTCCTGAGACTGTTGCATCCAGAAAAATCATTTTGTCCGGAATTGGGATGGGAAGCCGCGGCAACATGACCGTTGAGACATGCCAGGCACTGGATTCAGCCGATCTGATTATAGGAGCAAAACGTCTTACCGATGCGGCAGGGTTTGCAGGCAAGGCGGTCTACAATTCTTACAAGGACAGCGAAATCAAAAAATATATCGAAGAACACCCGGAATACCGGAATATCGTAGTTGCACTTTCGGGCGATGCAGGCTTTTACAGTGGAGCAAAACGTCTTCTGAATGTTCTGGATGAATACAAACCTGAAATCCTGTGCGGAATACCCACTGTATCCTATCTGTGCTCAAAACTGGGAGAATCCTGGGAAGACGCATATCTGGCCAGTATCCATGGAAGAGAGGAAAATATCCTGGACAGGATTACGAAGTACAGAAAAGTTTTTGCTCTGCTGGGCGGAAACAAAACAGTGGATGGTTTATGCAGAGAACTGATATATTTCAACCTGAAAGATGTCACAATCCACGTAGGCGAAAGTCTGTCCTATCCGGATGAGAAGATTACCTCGGGAAAACCGGAAGAAATCCTGGGAAAGAATTTTGCATCCCTGAGTGCAGTCCTCATCGTAAATGAGAATGTGTTACATAATATCGTAACCCACGGCATCCCGGATGAAGAATTTCTTCGGGCCAGAGTACCGATGACGAAGGAGGAGGTACGATCTGTATCTCTGTCAAAGCTTCGTCTGAAAAAGAATTCGATCATCTATGATATTGGTGCCGGCACCGGATCGGTTTCGATTGAAATGTCTCTGCAGTCTCCGGACGGAATGGTATATGCGATAGAGAAGAATGAAGAAGCAGTCCAATTGATTGAATTAAACCGGATAAAATTCAGAACTGGAAATCTCAGAATCATTCAGGCTCTGGCTCCGGACGGCCTTGCGGATCTCCCTGCCCCGACCCATGCTTTCATTGGAGGAAGTTCCGGCAATATGAAAGAAATTCTGAAAAACCTGCTGGAGAAAAATCCTCAGATACGCATTGTCATCAATGCTTCCACCCTGGAAACAATGGGCGAGATTGTGGGGATTATCGGAGAAATTCCTTTGAAAGACCTGAATATTGTTCAGGTCAATGTATCAAGGGCAAAAAAAATTGGAAATTATCATATGATGGAAGGAGTCAATCCGGTCAGTATCATATCATTTACCGGAGCCGGACAGGGAGGTACATCTTGCGGATTCCAAGAATAATGATCAGTGCATCTTCCAGTGGAAGCGGGAAGACGCTCGTTACATGCGGATTGCTGAAAACACTTATAACAAGGAAAATGAAAACAGCATCTTTTAAATGCGGACCGGATTATATCGATCCTATGTTCCATTCCAGAATCATAGGCGCAAAATCGAAGAACCTGGACACTTTTTTTACGGATGATAATATTACAAAATATCTGTTGTGTGAAAGTGCACGGGAAGCAGATATCTCCGTTATAGAAGGTGTTATGGGGTACTATGATGGGATGGAGGCATCTTCCGCAAACGGATCTTCTTATGCTCTGGCAAAACTGACCAGGACGCCGGTTATCCTTGTTGTGGACTGCAAAGGAATGAGCCTTTCCGTTGTGGCCGAAATCGAAGGGTTCGTAAACTTCTTTGAAGACAGCGGGATAAAAGGGGTCATATTAAACCGGATGCCCAAATCTCTGTACAACGAGATGAAACAGATTATTGAAGATCGAACTGGAGTGAAGGTGATGGGATATCTGCCTTCGGTCCCCGAGCTGATAATTGAAAGCCGGCATCTCGGACTAGTTACTCCGGATGAAATAGACGGGCTGGACGAAAAGCTGGGAAAACTTGCGGCAATCATGGAAGAAGCCCTGGATATTGATGGAATCATAGCAATGGCAGCCGATGCTCCTGTGATAGAATATGAGGATGTAAGGATTCCCCATGTGTCAGGAGAACCGGTGATTGCAGTAGCCAGGGATGAAGCGTTCTGCTTTTATTATGAGGATAATCTAAAGCTGCTGCAAAAAATGGGTGCAAAGATCATCTACTTTTCACCAATGCGGGATAAAAAAGTTCCGGACGAAGCAGATGCCCTGATGCTGGGAGGCGGTTACCCGGAGGTTCATGCAAAAATCTTAAGTGAAAACAGCAGTATGCTGGACAGCATCAAAGCTGCCACAGATGGCGGATTGCCGTGTATGGCTGAATGCGGGGGCTTTATGTATCTCCACGAAGCCATGGAAGACATGGAGGGAAATGTACATAAAATGGCCGGTGTGATAAAAGGAAAAGCATACAAAACCTCGAAGCTGGGCAGGTTTGGCTATATTAAGCTCACAGCATTGGAAAACCAGTTTCTTGGGAACAAAGGAGATGCAATCAAGGGCCATGAGTTTCATTATTTTGACAGCACAAATTGCGGTACCTCTTTCCTGGCAGAAAAGCCAAATGGCAAAAAAAGATGGGAATGCATACATGGAAGCACAAACATGGCAGCAGGCTTTCCGCATCTGTACTATTATTCGAATATCAATGTTCCTTATAATTTTCTTGAAAAAGTTGCAGAGCAAAAAGAAAGGCAGTAAATATGGCGAAATCGATTATGGTTCAGGGAACGATGTCAAATGCTGGAAAAAGTCTGATTACGGCGGGACTTTGCCGGATATTCATGCAGGATGGCTATAAAACAGTTCCGTTCAAATCACAGAACATGGCACTGAATTCCTATATTACCGAAGAAGGCCTTGAAATGGGCCGCGCCCAGGTAATGCAGGCGGAGGCTGCAGGTGTAAAACCTTCAGTCCTTATGAATCCGATACTTTTGAAACCGACAAACGATACAGGTTCCCAGGTTATTGTAAACGGAGAAGTCATTGGAAATATGAGTGCCAGAGATTATTTTGCGTATAAAAGCAGTCTCTTTGGCAAGGTAATGGAAGCATATAACACTCTGGCAGAGGACAACGATATTATCGTAATTGAAGGGGCGGGAAGCCCTGCGGAAATAAACCTGAAGGCTGATGATATCGTGAACATGGGTATGGCAAAGAGAGCAAAAGCTCCGGTCCTTCTGGTAGGCGATATTGACCGTGGAGGAGTTTTTGCGCAGATTTATGGAACCGTGATGCTCTTGGAAGAAGAAGAACAGAACATGATCAAGGGATTTATTGTCAATAAATTCAGGGGAGACAAGACGATACTTGATCCGGGCGTGGAAATGCTGGAAAACAAGGTTGGCATATCCTGTGTAGGTGTTGCTCCATTTATGAAGATTGATATAGAGGATGAGGACAGCCTCTCGGAAAGGTTTTCAAATTGCACCGGACCGGACCTGATAGATATAGCAGTGATTCGGATTCCGAGGATATCGAATTTTACGGATTTTTATGTGTTCGAAAGCATCAGCGGAGTATCGCTTCGATATGTTGATAAAGTCAGCGACTTGAAAAATCCGGACATGATCATAATCCCGGGAACAAAAAACACCATGAAAGACCTGCTCTGGATGCGTCAGAACGGACTCGAGGCAGCCGTTTTAAAGGAAGCCCGCTCTGGTAAGGTGATTTTCGGCATATGCGGAGGGTTCCAGATGCTGGGAGAAAGCATAGAGGATCCCGATACCGTGGAGGAAGGTGGATTCATCAGAGGAATGGGACTGCTCCCGCTAACGACAGTGTTTGAGGGCGGAAAAGTAAGAACCAGGATCAAGGGCAGGTTTGGCAAGGTCGAAGGAGTCCTGAGCAATCTGTCCGGACTTGAGTTGGAAGGATATGAAATCCACATGGGACGAAGCAGAGTGTCCGAAGATGAAGATGTCCAGACAATGTCTTTTGTCAATGATATGGTTGAAAATGAAGATAAAACGGACGGAGCATTCCTGAACAATGTATATGGGACCTATGTTCACGGTGTATTCGATAAGGAAGAAGTCTCGAAAGCCATTATCACTTCTCTGGCAAAAAACAAAGGGATCGATGCGAAAAACATCGGGACGGTCGATTATAAGAATTACAAAGAACAGCAGTATGACATACTTGCGGATA
Source organism: Parasporobacterium paucivorans DSM 15970 (assembly GCF_900141895.1). Lineage (GTDB taxonomy): Bacteria > Bacillota > Clostridia > Lachnospirales > Lachnospiraceae > Parasporobacterium > Parasporobacterium paucivorans. Next base: position 106,032 of record NZ_FQYT01000006.1, read on the forward strand.
CCCTTAGGCAATATCTGGACATAGATGAAATCTATAAAATTCTGGAGGCAGGAGTATAATATGGAAAATAAAAGTGAATACAGCAGAATAATGGATATCCTTCCACAGGAAATCGAAAAGAAAAGCTTTGAAATCATAACAGAAGAACTGGGAGACATAGTACTGGATAAGGAAAAAGAAAGCATTATTAAGCGGGTCATCCATACGACTGCCGATTTCGAATATGTTAAAAATCTCAAATTTTCGGATAATGCCGTCGAGACAGCAATGGAGGCAATCAGAAACGGTGCCTCCATTGTGACAGATACGCAGATGGCAAAGGCGGGAATCAATAAAAAGAAGCTTGCAAAGTTCGGCGGTGAAGTATTTAATTTCATGTCTGATGAGGATGTAGCTCAAATCGCAAAAGAAAACGGCACGACAAGGGCAAAAGCATGCATGGATAAGGCAGCAGAACTGGATAAAGATCTGATTTTTGCCATAGGGAATGCACCAACTGCCCTGATCCGGCTTTATGAGCTCATTAAAGACGGAAAGCTTAATCCAAAACTGATTATTGGGGTACCTGTCGGTTTCGTAAATGTCGTGTCTTCCAAAGAACTCATTATGGAAGCCGGTGTCCCATTTATAGTAGCGCAAGGAAGAAAAGGCGGAAGCAACGTCGCCGCAGCAATCTGCAATGCCCTGATATACATGACAGAATAGTTTTATACGACAGATATTGTAAACAAAATTTACTGCGGAGGACACCATCAAGAAGTTGAAGTCCCAGGTGTTGGAATCGATACGCAGATTGAAAACCATTGCTCCATTTACACAAAAAGTGTACTGTGATATTCTTATACTATTGAAATTTAAATGGAGATAATCAGAATGCATGATAAAGTGACGGAAAAAGATATCCGCAGAATGAAAGAAGAAGTCAGACACCGGATACTGGTGGTCCGGAAAGAGGCACTTTTAAAGGTCCAGGAAGCCAGGGCACATGGCGACCTGAGTGAAAATTTCGAGTACAAGGCTGCAAAGCAGTACAAAAACCAGAATGAGAGCCGGATCAGGTATCTGGAGAAAATGATACGGACGGCAATAATAATCTCGGAAGATTCCGTTTCGGATGAAGTTGGACTGAATAATCTGGTCACGGTATTTGTTCCTGAGGATAATGAAGAGATCATATTCAAGATTGTGACCACAGTCAGATCAAATTCAACCCAGGGATTGATAAGTATTGATTCTCCCATGGGCAAAGCGTTATTGCACCATAAGGTCGGGGACAATGTACTTGTCAGAATCAGCGAGAACTATGAGTATGAAGTCATCATCCGTAATATTGAAAAACTGGAAGATGATGGATCAGATGAACTCAGGAAGTTTTAATTTAGGAGGTAGTTATGCGTTATAAATGCCTGGTGCTGGATCACGATGATACAGTCGTAAACAGCACCGCCCATGTGCATTACCCTTCGTTTGTGAAGGTCTTATCAGAAATCAGACCGGATACGACGCTGGGACTTGAAGAATTTTACAGGAAGAATTTTGAACCGGGGATTTTGGGACTTTGCAAGGATATACTTGGTTTTACCGATGAAGAAATGATTTATGAAAAAGATTGCTGGCAAAACTATGTGGAACGTCACGTTCCGAAAACTTTTGATGGCATGGAAGATATAATTGCGAAATTCCGGCGAAAAGGGGGAATAATCTGTGTCGTCTCCCACTCTTATAAAACGAGCATTCTCAGGGATTATAAGGAAAACGGACTGCCCGATCCGGACATGGTATTTGGGTGGGAGATGCTTCCCCATCAGAGAAAACCTTCTGTATATCCCTTGGAGGAAATTATGCAGAATTACGGGCTGTCAAAATCCGAACTTCTGGTGGTAGATGATTTGAAGCCAGGGCACGAAATGGCCAGAAACTGCGGGGTGGATTTCGCGGCCGCCGGTTGGGCGCACAGTGTGCCGGAAATAGATGATTATATGAAAAAGAACAGCGATTTCTATTTTTCTTCTGTCGAAGACATGGATCAATTCCTGTTTGGAAATATCCAATAGCCCACTCGTCTGTTGACAATCCTCTTGTGGTAAATTATACTAAAAGAAGTCGGATATTTAAGGTAGTGATTGGTGTAAAGTGCCATGGGCCGCTTGTCATGAGCAAAAACTAACAAAGTACTTGAAAGGAAGTGTTGGTATGGATAAATTTGCAGATTTGAATAAGGACAAAACAGCAATTGAGACTATCGCAGTTTTAGAGAAGGAATTATCTGAAAAGATTGGCAAGGAAGTTACTTTAGTTGCATATAGCGGAACAAAAATTGCAGATTTGCATGAGGATAATAATTTGGTTGAGAAAATTACCTCGCTAGAGAAAGATTTGTCGAAAAATACCGGAAAAGAGGTTATTCTGTTAGCATTTTCCGTTTAGGAAGTATCTGATTGGTAAATGATAAGCGGCTCTATTTCAAATGTTATGTTGAGCGTCAAGTAAATAAAATTGTAATTATTTTAAAGCAGGTAAACGTAAAAGTTTACCTGCTTTTTTAATGTCGGGATAACAGGATTCGAACCTGCGGCCTCTGCGTCCCGAACGCAGCGCACTACCAAGCTGTGCTATATCCCGATGCTCATTATTGTAAATCCAGAACGTCGATTTGTCAATGATTACGGCCATTGTTTTTCAAAATGATATCCTTCTTTCAACCAATTTATCAACCAATATATTTGTGATAGAGTCACAGATAAATAAAATAGAATCTTTATAATAAAGATAGATTTTAAATTGAGCCAACCAACAAGGAGGAAGTAAAATGTTTGATTTTTTAACAAGAGATAATGGTAAAGCGATTCACGTAAATGAAATGGATAATCTTATAGGAAAAGTAGAATTGATAGACATAAGGGAGTCATATGAATACCAAAGCGGAAGCATAAAGACGGCAAAAAATATTCCTATGGGTAATTTGCTGAATGCTCCTGAGAAATATCTTTCGAAAGACAAGACGTATTATATCATGTGCCAATCAGGCGGGAGAAGCGGAAGTGCCTGCAGAGAGCTCACCAGCCAAGGCTTCAATGTTCTGAATGTAGCCGGTGGCATGAGTTCCTATAGGGGAACCAACCTATCGTAAAGATGAGCTGATATCAATTGGTTTTTCGGGAAACACAGAAAACAGCCGTTCATTTTCGGACGGCTGTTTTGCTGAATATTGTATGTACAAAGCTTTGTCAGGCTTTTAGTAGATAGCTTCAGGCCCGCGCTGGCCAGTGCTGATTCGCATGGCATCTTGAATCTCATACAGGAATATTTTACCATCCCCGCCATTTCCAGTATATGCGATCCTGGAAATGGCATCCATTGTTTTATCAGCCCATTCCTTGCTGGATACGACAATTTCGAATTTGATTTTGGGCAGCATGTTGATATCCACTTTTGTGCCCCTAACGATACTTTCGTAGCCCTTCTGTATGCCACATCCCATTACTTGTGACACGGTGATTCCGTGAACATTAATTTCACTCAGGACATCTTTTATTTCCTCATATTTTTGTTCTCTTACAATGGCATCTATTTTCCACATATTTTCCGATTCCTCTCTCCAATATAATATTTAAATCCATAAAATAAAAAGGGTCTGAAAATGTAAATTACATTTCAGACCCCATTGTCTTTGGTTGATTAAATTTTAAAAAGAAGATCGCCGTAAGTCGGATGCGGCCAATATTCGGTACATGTATTTTCTTCCATGAGATCGGCAACAGCCCGCAGTCTGTCCATGGCCGGAATTACAGATTCCTTGTAATAAACTGCTAAAGCCAGTGCATCGTCATGGAATTGTGCAGTTTTGTCGATGGTCTCTTTCAGGTCATTGACATACTCATAAGCCTCATCGTTAAGCTTTGAAAGCTTGTTGATAAATGATACCTCTGCAGCACATTGTAAATCCAGACCAAGATCTTTAACGGAAACAGCTGTGGAACATAATTTTGCAACATATCTGCTTACCGCCGGAATGATTTCTTTTTTTGCAATTTCAATCATTGTCAATGCTTCAATTCTAAGAATCTTGCTGTAGGATTCCAGCATGATTTCATAACGGGAATGCATTTCAGACTCAGTGAATATATTATGCTCTGTAAACAATTTTATGTTTTTCTCATCGATGAAATGTGGAAGTGCATCTACTGTGGAGCGGAGATTGCTGAGTCCGCGTCGTTTCGCTTCTATCTGCCATTCTTCTGAGTAACCGTCTCCGTTGAATACGATTCTCCTGTGGTCCTGCAGGGTTTTGCAGATGAGAGTATTGGTTGCTGCAGTAAAATCTTCCGCGTTTTCCAGAATATCTGCGAATTTCTTTAATTCTTCCGCAACGATAGCATTTATAACCACATTTGGTCCGGATATAGACTGGGAAGAACCAGGCATACGGAATTCAAACTTGTTTCCGGTAAAGGCAAAGGGTGAAGTACGGTTTCTGTCTGTGGTGTCCTTGATAAAGTTCGGGAGAACATGAACACCAATCTCTATGGTACCCTGTTTCATGCCATCGTATTTGGTGCCTTCGTCAATGGATTTAAAAATGCAATCTAAATCATCGCCGACGAAGATGGATACAATGGCTGGAGGAGCTTCATTTGCTCCCAGTCTGTGGTCGTTTCCAGCAGATGCAACGGTAATTCTCATAAGATCCTGATATTCATCGATAGCTTTGATGACGGCAGCGAAGAAAAGCAGGAACTGTGAATTTTCATGAGGGGAAAGACCGGGCTCCAGAAGATTGATTCCAGTGTCTGTGCTCAGGGACCAGTTATTATGTTTGCCGGAACCGTTAACCCCATCAAAAGGCTTTTCGTGAAGAAGACATGCCAGACCATGGCGGTCAGCCACCTTTTTCATCATTTCCATAGTAAGCTGATTATGATCTGTAGCAATATTCGTTGTTGTGAATATTGGTGCCAGCTCGTGCTGAGCAGGAGCTACCTCGTTATGCTCGGTTTTCGCAAGTACGCCCAGTTTCCATAATTCCTCATTAAGCTCTTTCATGAAAGCGGATACTCTGGTCTTAAGAGCGCCAAAGTAATGGTCTTCCAACTCCTGGCCTTTAGGAGGTTTTGCACCGAACAGGGTTCTGCCCGTGAACATGAGATCTTTTCTCTGATCATAAAGTTTTTTATCAATCAGGAAATATTCCTGCTCCGGACCCACGGTGCTCAAAACTCTGTTAGCTGTTGTGTTTCCGAACAGACGGAGAATACGAAGCGCCTGGTCGTTGATGGTTTCCATGGAGTGGAGCAGAGGTGTTTTGTTATCAAGTGCTTCACCGTTATAGGAACAGAATGCTGTCGGGATGCAAAGCGTCCCTTCCTTAACAAATGCATAGGATGTAGGGTCCCATGCTGTATAGCCTCTTGCCTCAAAGGTGGCGCGCAGGCCGCCCGAAGGAAAGCTGGAGGCATCCGGTTCACCTTTAATCAATTCTTTTCCGGAAAATTCCATAATGACGCGTCCATCTCCCTGAGGGGAAATGAAGCTGTCATGTTTTTCTGCTGTAATACCGGTTAAGGGCTGAAACCAATGCGTGTAGTGCGTGGCACCTTTTTCGAGTGCCCAGTCTTTCATTGCGATAGCCACCATGTTGGCTACGTTTATGTCCAGATCAGAACCTGTCTTCATTGTCTGCTGCAACGATTTGTAAATGTCTTTTGGGAGTTTTTCTTTCATAACAACGTCACTGAAGACCATGCTACCGAAAGTTTTAGAAATATCTTTGCACATATGGATTCCTCTTTTCATATGAATGTTTAAAAACAAAAAAAGCGCTCGAAAAAAATCCAAGCGCCTTTGCTTTTATTGCTTCGATAATAATATCAGATAGGATGTTTGTCAAGCGTTTTTTTGATTTGATACCCCCTCCTTGCCTTGACAGAGATTAATGTGAATGCTACGATTCAGATATCGACAGATTCCTGTTTGGGTATAAAGAATATGGCAGAAAGCAAAGGACGCAAAAGAGCGGGTCGGTTTTTGGATGTGATGAAGTTACAGATACATAGTGAAAAATTGTTATAATCATAACACATGGATTAAAATAAAAAAACTATGGAGGGTAATTATGGGACAGAAAATATTAATCGTTGGCGGAGTGGCAGGCGGTGCGTCGGCAGCGGCAAGGTTACGAAGAAACAGTGAGGAAGACCAGATTATAATGTTCGAGAAGGGACCGCACGTCTCCTTTTCAAATTGTTCCCTTCCTTATCATCTGAGTGGGATAATCGAAACGGCCGAGGATCTGGTTCTGATGAACCCCGAACTTTTTTTGCGGCAATATAATATTGAAGCCAGAGTGAAGAATGAAGTGACTGAAATCGACAGAAAAAATAAACGGGTAACTGTAAAGAATCTGGAAAACGGAGAGGAATACAAGGAATCATATGATAAGCTGATTCTGTCTCCGGGTGCATCTCCAATCGTACCAAAGATACCGGGTGTGGAAAATGTAAAGATGTTCACGATACGAAATGTAGTGGACATCGATATGTTAAACCATTTTATTAAAGCGCTTCCCGAAAAAAATGTTGCAGTAATCGGAGGTGGATTCATTGGAGTGGAAGCTGCGGAGAATTTAAAGAAGGGCGGGTACAGTGTAACGCTTATCGAAGGTACAGATCAGGTGTTAAGGCCATACGACTATGACATGGTTCAGATATTCCACAAAGACATTATGGATCATGGGGTGGAGCTCATCTTAGAGGACACGGTGGTACAGTTTGAGAAGGACACGGTCGTATTGTCTTCCGGCAGGAAGATTCATGCCAATGCAGTTGTGATGGCGATCGGAGTGACTCCAGAGACGGGTCTGGCAAAAGGAGCCGGACTTGAAATTGGTATAACGGGAGCCATAAAGGTGGATAAAAACTACAGGACAAACGATTCAGATATTTACGCAGTGGGCGATGCCATCGAGGTATACAACGCCTTAACGCATACAATGACAAAACTGTCGCTGGCCGGTCCTGCTTTAAAACAGGCCCGTTCCGTGGCTGATCATATTAATAATAAGGAAACACTAAATAAAGGATATATAGGATCTTCTTCAATCAAGGTGTTTGATTACAATGGGGCTTCAACCGGATTGAACGAATCCATGATTAAGGTTATGAAGATGAATATAAACTATGAGATAGTCAGAATAATACTTTCAGACAAGGTCGGTATTATGCCGGACGCAGCACCAATGCATTTCAAGCTGCTGTTTGAGGTCCCGACTGGAAAAATACTGGGTGCCCAGGCCATAGGCAGAGGAGACGTGACGAAACGAATTGATATCATTGCGACACTTATAAAATCCGGGGGAACAGTAGAGGATCTGAAAGATCTGGAGCTCTGTTACGCACCTCCGTTTTCAACGGCCAAAGATATTGTGAACTATGCAGGGTACGTCGGAACGAATCTTCTAAATGGTGCGTTCAAACAGATAAATATTGACAAAGTCAGAGGACTTGTTGAGGATGGAACCCTGATAATAGACGTACGGGAAACCTATGAATTTGCGCGTGGCCATATAAAGGGTGCCATAAATATACCTCTTAGCGAGCTCAGGGGAAGAACAGACGAAATTCCGAAAGACAGGACGGTTTACCTGCATTGCAGAACGGGACAGAGAAGCTACAATGCGACCCTTGCTCTACAGAATTTAGGGTTTGAAAATATCGTAAATATTACGGGAAGTTTCCTGGGTCTGTCTCTCTTTGAATATTTCAATGATGTGAGACTTGGAAGAGAAAGTATCGTCACCGATTATAATTTCAGATAAAGGAAAAAAGAAGATGCCGTCGTGAAGATGAACTGACCCCCATAAGTTAGACCTAAAAATCTAACTTATGGGAGGTCAGTTTTTTTATGGCAAAATATAGTTTTGAATTTAAAAAGCAAATTGTTACAGATTATCAAAATGGCAAAGGTGGTTACTGTTTTCTAGCAGAAAAATATCATATTAAGAATAATGAACAAGTTCGAAAGTGGATTAAGGCTTATCAGACTTTTGGCGATGAAGGATTAATGCGTTCTAGAAAAAATGAAAGTTACTCTTTTGAATTTAAGCTTCATGTAGTAGAGTTATATCTAACAACAGAAATTTCATATCAGGAATTAGCTTTATCTG
>NZ_FQYT01000045.1 GCF_900141895.1 Parasporobacterium paucivorans DSM 15970
GGGAGTGTTCCACTACATCTCCCCAAGCAACATGTTAATCATATCGGTTCATTAAGAAATGTCGATGTTTTTGTCTTGACAACTGACCCACTATACAATTACAAATTTAACGGTTTCTTGGTAAGCATATTTTGGTTTTCCTATCATCACTTTTCTCCTCTGCTTTTTGCTTATTAAATTGCTGCTTTTCCATATTCTTTGTTATAAACATCCTGTAATTTGTCATATAATCTTTTTGCTTCTTTATATGATCCAAATCGGTGTGGGATTTTAGGGTAAAGATCTTCTACAATTTGAGCTATGTCCCGAATAATTTTATTACCTGTAACAAACTCAAAAACCTCACTAATTTTCCAATCATATACAAGCATTGCAATTGCAGCTGCATCCAATAGCACATCAAAATTATTCTTTTCCATATGAATCATCATGCATCTGTTGTGGTGCAATTTCTCTCCACAGGTACAAGCAATAGGCGGATAATTACTTAATAACATACCTCCAATGGTTACTTTCGTATTGGATGGTACTTCTAAATTTCTGCATATTTTATTTCTTGCTTTTATTTCAGTATACATATCTCTAGAGGCTTTCCCTCTCTCATCCACCTCAGATCTTTCTATCTCATATGCAGCATTTTCTCCACAACAAATTAACCCAGGAAAAGCCAAATCTCTCATTACCCGTAAAAACGTTCTTCTAAAACCCGAGTTCTTGATTACTTCCTTATAGCTGCTGCTATTATTACAGCTTTGATATGTATGCCACTCCAAACAATCATATCTGCCGCAGAAAATATCTGTATACAATTCAAGACTAATCTCGCAAGCTGTCACCTCCGCTGGCTCTAACATTATATGCATCAAAAAAATCCTCCTATCTCTCCGGTTATTCCAGGTTTGATAAGAGGATAATATACTCACTATTATTTTTCATTGGACAGATAGTCCAATGGACTATGCAACTTGATAAAGTTTGTAATAATATGATAAACATCGTTTTGTTGCGGAATCTTTTGAAAGCTCCATGAAACGGACCAAGAAGTTCTGTTTCTGTGGAACAATCAGTTCATCCGTATGAACACCAAGGAGTATACTTAATGCGTACATATGATCAAGAGAAGGCAGAATCTTTCCCTTAAACCATCTGTAAATCGGTTGTGGGCACGATAAATGCAAATATTCCTGAATATACTTAACACTATATCCAGAGCTTCTAATTATGGTTTCTAATAAAATTCCAGTTTGTCTTATATCGATATTAGGATATTGCATAAGAGGCTCCTTTCTTGTATTTGTTGTTCATTTCCTATGTAAATGGGCAGAATAATATTTCGTAATAATTTGATCCAGATAATTAATATATATTAATCATCTCCATACGCATTTAACCATTCACCTTCCATACGATTAATGACTGCTGATACTCTGACATATCACTATTACTCAAAGATGCGTATTTCTCTTCGAATTCATCTTGCCCCATTGACCACCTTCTCTCAACTAATTCTTCAACTAAATCTGGATTGTTTTTTCTTCTTCCCATTTTTCTCCTCTTCTTCATGATTAAATTTCGTCTTACACCATCTTTTCACATGTGGTATCGTCTTATAAATCACATAACCAGTTACGGTAGCAGCCACAACAATTCCGCCTATTATAAGAATTTTTTTTGTTTCAGCTTTACTCGATTCAACACTTTCCTTAGTAATATCTATAGAAACATTTGATATAACCATTTTCTGTGCTGCTAAGTCAACCTCCTTCTTTAATCTCCGATCACTTGCTACAGCATTTCTTAGTGCAGATATATGATTGGTATCTAGATTTAACTCGTCCACTATTTTTTCATCCCACTTTCGCGTCGTCCAATAGCGATTATACATTGAATACCCGCCATTTCCTCTATGAAAATCATTTTCTACAACAAATGCTTTTGCCTTTTCTGTTATGGTATAATCTCCTGGATTACCGCTAAGAAATCCCGCTTCTTTTAATGCATAATTCATCTCCTGTCCGGTTAATCCAAATCTTTCACCAAGCATTCTTGCTGATAATATCATAATTTTTCACCTCTCGTTAATTTACTATTTCCTTTCGGTAAAATGCTTAACTACATCCACAAGATAAAGCAATTTATCATATTTGCCAAAAAAATCTTCTGGTAGTAGCTCAAATATTACCCTATATTCCTCATCTTTTGTAATGCCTAAATAATTCATGCAAAGTTGTTTTAATCTTTCAAATAATAGCAATACATTTGAATCTGAGAAATCTGCTCCAATAATATCTATATTATCTACAATAATTTCAACGACTTCGTCAAACATTTCTTCAAATCTTCGCTTTGCATACGTCTTTATTGCTTTTGATGCGAATTGAATTATTTTTGGATCAGCTTCATCAAAAATTTCATTTATTAATGAACCATCGCAACTTCCGGCAATTGCAATAGCAGCAAGAATTATTGTTCCAGCAACCCCGAGGCAACCCGAAATTTTTTCAAACTCTTCTTGTATAATTCGGAGCACTTTATCACTATCAAAATCATTGTCTACATTTTGTTCTATATGATTGCAAAATTGTTCAAATAACTGTTCATACAGATCTGTACTATCTTGTATCTGTTCAGATAACTGTTTATAATAATCCGATTCTACCCATCGCTCGCTTCTTTTTGTTATTTCAAAAAATGACGACTTACTGAAATAGCTAATCAAATTATTCTTCATACCAAGCATTTTTAGTTGTTCTGCAACAGCAATCATATCCTCAATTTCTTTCTTTTTACTCTTTAGCTGTTATTGATTTCTGAGTTTGTCCGCCCGTTGCTCTCTGGAGCTGCCTAAAACTGCTCGCCTATGCTGCCACGGTGGTTATGAGTTCGGGCACAA
>NZ_FQYT01000008.1 GCF_900141895.1 Parasporobacterium paucivorans DSM 15970
GCCTACCACAACAATAACCATACCGGCAACGATTGGCGGGATTATGTGTTTTACCACTTTACTCAGGACTTTTAAATATCCCAGGGCGACGATTACCAGGCCGCTTATGATAATACTTCCAAAGCACACGGCAAACCCCTGTTTGGAGGCTATCGCGATAATCGCTCCAAGGGACGCGAATGACATGCCCTGGATAACCGGATATTTAAGGAAAAGGCCAGCCTGGATCACAGTCGCTAGACCACAGGCCAAAAACGTCAGCGCAATAAGTGCAGTGGCATCTGAAATGTTCAGCTGCATAACTGCTATCAGCACTACAGGCCCCAGGAACAGGTTGCATGCAAGCACGGATTGAAACCCAAGGAACAATGCGGAGCCCACACCTATCTTCTCATCGATCCCTACCATTCTGATTTCTTTTTCATTTGAACTCATAAAACTCTCCTCTCGATTTACACATTATTATCAAATGACGTATACGGACACTTCTTGGCAGATTATTTCTTTCCGTATGTCATAACTGTGTCAAACATAGCTTCCACATTCTCTCTCTTCGCGTTGTCTATTGATCCGTCTGTATCAAATATATAGCCGCCGCCTGGAGCGCAGATATCGATCAGCCTCTTGCATTCGTCAATTACCTGCTGCTTTGTTCCATATTCAAGCAGATAAATCGGGAGATTTCCGCTCAGACAGGCAATATCCCCAAGAACTCTTTTGGCTTCCATCATATCGGCCTGTTCAAAATGAATGATGACTTTCCCTTTCGGAAGATCAGCCAGCTGCTGGATTCTTGTGTTGTACTTTCCCTCCGTGTACAATACAGGTGTTACCCCCATATCTACAAGTGCATTGATGATTTTCTTCAGTGGCTTCCAATATAATCTCTCATAATTTTCACCGCTCATAAATCCATCCATACCTTTATGCATCGGGAAGAAAACTCTCTTTACAGGCAGAGGTACAAGATTGAAGTATTCATAAGAAGCAATCTGTATGTCAGCAAGCATATAACATACCGCTTCCATTTCATCCGGGCATTCAATCTGGTCCGAAAGGGCAGCCAGTGAACCACGGAAATAGTCACCTATAATATCAAACGGAACTTCCCCCGCTCCCGTCATAAATGGAGGGTAGCCCATTGCGGCAATCTGGGCCGAAACGGCATTTGATGCTTCAGCAGCCAGGGCATCTTCTTTCCCTATCTTTGCAAGCAGTTCATAGGCCTCAAAGGCAGCAGGAGAATACAGAGAGCTCAATGGAGTCGTATTAAGTACGATAGATGGAACAAATCGGATATCACTCAGTCCTTTTAACGCTGGAAATGCACGTGGAATATACTTCCTGATCATAAATCCCGTGAAATCCGTGAGAAGTTCCGGATACTCCTCCTGTGTCATGTATTCATATTCCTTTACCTGATAGGTGGAAAAGTCAGGTACCCTGGTTCCTGGCCTGCCAGGCCAGTCTATCATTTTTGATTGTGCGATTTCATTTGCCCGTCCGCTCGGAAACGCAAGATGGGTAGTCGCATCCGGCTGGAAATCCTGGTAGAATTTTATAAGCGCCTCGCTCGCCCTTGGATAATTGTACATTGAATCTTTATATGTACAGTTGTCCAAAAAATATGGCAACGCACCCAGCATCGGAACAATCGGAACACGGTCAGCTTCTTTTAATGCAACGGAATCTTCAACTCTTTTGATTCGTTCATTGAATTTATCCTGTCCTTCTTCAGAAATAGTCGTCGTATCCAAATCCTTTACAAACCAGGATGAACTGGCTGATTTGTTGACATTTTCTTTTTCCATATCCTCATTAACCTCCTTTTATATTATAAATATATATAACGGTAATAACAAATATGATTCATACAGCAGGATTATGTACAATATGCATTACTTTTTCATTATATTATCATATATTATTGTATAATACTCATAGTTAAAGTGGATGTATCTATACGTTTTTGACATAGTAATAATTCAATTTTCAGATATTTCTATTAATCTAATCAAGTCCAAGTATATGAGCTGTTTCTTTATCCATCTGTTTATAAAGTTCAGGATTTGCAGTCAGAGATATGCCGAAGGAAGGAATCATCTTATGAAGTTTATTTTCCCATCCCGTCATTTCATCAGGGAAGCATCTTTCAATAAGTTCCAGCATAATGCTCACTGCCGTAGAGGCTCCCGGGGATGCACCTAACAATGCAGCTATTGTTCCATCAGCCGATGTGATTATTTCCGTGCCAAACTGGAGCGTGCCTTTCCCGCCTTCTTCCGTGTCCTTTATAACCTGCACCCGCTGCCCTGCGACGACCATATACCAGTCTTTCGAATCAGCTTCGGGAATAAATTCCCGCAATTCCTCCATCCGCTTTTTATCCGACAGCAAAACCTGCTGTATCAGATATTTTGTCAGGGATCTTTCCTTGACCCCGGCAGCAAGCATCGTGAACAGGTTGTCCGATTTTACGGAAGCTATAAGATCGAACATGGAGCCATTTTTTAAAAATTTTGGTGTAAACCCAGCAAAAGGTCCAAACAGCAGGGCTTTTTTGTTATCTATAAATCTCGAGTCAAGGTGCGGAACTGACATTGGCGGAGCACCAACCTTTGCTTTTCCATAAACTTTGGCATGGTGTTTTTGTATTACTTCCGGATTCCTGCATGCCATAAACAGCCCACTGACCGGAAATCCTCCAATATGCATTGCCTCGGGGATTCCGGTTTTCTGCAGAAGCGGCAGGCTTCCTCCTCCTCCGCCAATAAACACAAAATCGGCCCTGTGGTACCTGATTGCACCCGTGGCGTCATCCTTGACCTGCACTTTCCAGAAACCGTTTTTCGTCCTTTTGATGTCTCTCACCGTATGCTCATAGAAAACCTTAACCTTCTGACTACGCAGATTTTCAAACATCTTCAACGTTAAGGTTTCAAAATTCACATCCGTTCCCTTAACCATCCGGGTTGCGGCAATCGGTTCCACTGATTTTCTGCCCTCCATAACCAAAGGGATCCATTCCTTGATTTTTTCAGGGTCGTCGGAAAACTCCATACCACCGAACTGCAGACTGCGCGATAAAGCTTCATAACGTTTCTTCAAAAACAAAACATCCTTCTCGCCGGTCACAAAACTCATATGCGGCAAAGGCATAATGAATGAATGCGGATCATCAATAATATTACTGTTAATAAGATGAGACCAGAACTCTCTGGAAAGAATAAATTGTTCATTGATTTTATTTGCTTTTGTTACATCGATGGAACCATCCTTTTTCTCTGCAGTATAATTAAGTTCACAGAGGGCCGCATGTCCAGTCCCCGCGTTATTCCATACACCTGAACTTTCCCCTCCCGCTTTCGAAAGGCTTTCAAATACTTTGATATCCCACTCCGGTGCCAATTCCTTCAGCATGGTTCCCAGTGTTGCGCTCATTATTCCTGCACCGACCAGAACAACTTCTTTTTTCTTTAGACTCTCCATCCAGCACCCCTTATTTATTTTTATTGCCTTTATTCAGTTTTCTGAACTTTTCCATGCTATCAATCAGCGAAATGCTTATTAAATCCTCATCCGTCATTTTTTCCTGCGTTTCATTAAGTTCAGTTTCCATGTTTCTTTGCCATTCTTCATATGCAAGTCGAAATTCATGCAGATATTTCTCAAATTGTTTAATATCCATAATTCTCCTCCCGGGCCCTATGCGGCCTTTTCCTTTTGCCTCCAGCAAATACATTGCATGTGAAAATCTGCCAAAACATTGTCGAGTCAGCTATTCCCATTCATGAATATTCTACATATATTATATCATACGGGTTTCTTGATGGATATGAATACCTCTGATTAATTATACAAAAAAGCTCTGCCATCAAGACAGAGCTTTCATATTTTCGCAGGTTGGACCGCAGGTCTTTCCTTTATTTTATTTCTGGGATTTTCCGATTTCAAGACCTTTTTCAAAAGCGGCCTTGTTCAATGGAAGCAGCTTTGGCTTTTTGCCAAGTTTGCTTTCGATGGTTCCCCACACAACCTCAGGGGATACAACCTCCGTATAACCCACATATACGCCAAGCATGATTACATTTAATACTTTCGCATTGCCCAGTTCAAGAGCGAGTTCCGTAACAGGAGCCTTGATTATTTTTATATCTTTTCTGGCAATGTCGTCAGACACGATGGAGCTGTTGATGAACAGATTGCCGCCTTCCTTTAAGGTGCAAAGGAATTTATTTAAAGATGGACCATTCATTACAATCAGATCATCCATTACATCACCCAAAGGAGCCCCAATCATTTCATCCGAAATAACAACGAAACAGTTCGCTGTACCGCCACGCTGCTCTGCACCATATGATGGGAAGAAAGTAACGTTTTTATCTGTAGAATCGCAGGTAGCTGATGCTAAGAATTTTCCAAGCGTCATAACACCCTGACCGCCGAATCCGGCAACACACAAGTTGGTTTCCATATCTTCTTCCTCCTATTTATCTCTGATCACGCCAAGCGGGAATTCAGGAAGCATTTTTTCTTCAATATATGTAAGGGAATCCAGCGCTTCAAGTCCCCAGTTCGTTGGACAGCTTGTTACAATTTCAACCATGGAGAATCCTTTTCCATTCAGCTGGTTCTCGAATGCTTTTCGAATCGCTTTTTTGGTCTTCACAACATTTGCCGGCGTATTGCAGCTTGTACGTTCAAGATAGGCCGGAGCTGTAAGCTGGTTTAATATCTCGCACATATGCATAGGATATCCATGCTCCTCTGCAATACGTCCTTTAGGCGCGGTAGATGCCTTCATGCCAATCAGGGTAGTTGGTGCCATCTGACCGCCTGTCATACCATAAATGCCATTGTTGATGAAGATGACGGTGATATTCTCACCACGGTTAGCCGCTGAAACAGACTCGCCAAGACCGATGGATGCGAAGTCTCCGTCGCCCTGGTAGGTAAATACCAGAGATTCCGGATTCGCCCTTTTCATTCCTGTTGCAACCGCACAGGCACGCCCATGGGGAGCAGTCGTATTATCATATGCGATATAGTCCATATGAAGACCGCAGCATCCGATACCAAGCACACAGGCTGCTTTATCGACAATATTCATTTCCTCTAACACTTCACCAATTAATTTAATGACAGTGCCGTGCATGCATCCCGGGCAGAAGCCGGAAACTTTATCTTCTTGGATTGTTTTTGTTCTTGCATAAATCTTTTCCATTTTCTATACCCCCTGCTTTTCATTGATTTTTTTGACTGCTTCAATAATGGCTTCACGGCTTATGATGTTTCCACCTGAACTCAGACAGGTTTCGATCGGGCAGCGTTCTTTTACACCGATTGACACATCCTGTACAAACTGTGCGGGGATGGACATCTCGACATCAAGAACTGCTTTACATATTCCGTAATTAATATTGTCAAACGTTTTATATGGAAATGGATGTACCGTAATCGGCCGGATCAGTCCGACTTTGATTCCTTCTTTACGAAGCATATCCACGACAGATTTTGAAATACGGGCGGAAATGCCATAAGCTGCAATCACGATTTCTGCATCTTCGATTTTATACTCCTCAACCTGCACTTCATTTTCCCATGATGCATAGACAGCGGCAGCCTCTTCATTTGCACGCTGCATATCGCTGGTCTGCCAGTGTCCAGGTTCGATCCATGCCCTGTTTGGATAATCCAATTTATGTCCAACACAAGCCCAGTCTTTTTTGGCCTCTTTCATTGCAGCGACTTCCTCATCCGATTTTGCATCTGGAAGTACAACTGGTTCCATCATAGTGCCGATAACTCCGTCTGCCAGAATCAAAACAGGATTTCTGTCTCTATCTGCATAATCAAATGCCTTGTAAGTCATATCAACAGCTTCCTGAACTGTGGATGGGGCAAATACCAGCATTTCAAATCCGCCGTTACCTGAAGCTTTAGTTGCCTGGAAATAATCCTGCTGAGCCGGCTGAATTGACCCAACGCCAGGACCTCCGCGCGAAATGTTTGCGTAAACCATAGGGATGCGTGCAGACGCGCAGTAAGAAATGCCTTCGCTTTTCAAAGAAATTCCAGGACTTGATGAGGATGTCATGGATCTTGTTCCCATGGAGGCTGCGCCATATACCATGTTTACGGAAGCGACTTCACTTTCTCCCTGTACAAATACTCCTCCAACTTCAGACATTCTTCTTGCAAAATATTCAGGAATCTCATTTTGTGGTGTAATCGGATAACCGGCAAAAAATCTGCATCCGGCTCTTACAGCTGCTTCCGCGATTGCTTCACAGCCTTTCATAAATACTCTAGCCATATCTTTGCTCCTCCCTATTTATATACTTCAATTGCAGCATCCGGACACATTCTCGCACATATGCAGCATGCTATGCAGGCCTCCATGTTAACCGGTACTGAATACTCATAGCCTTTTGAATTAACTTTATCTCCTATAGCGAGCACGCCTTTAGGACAAAACTTAACGCAATACTGGCAGCTTTTACAGCTTTCTGATCTAATCTCTACTCTTGCCATCTGGATTAAATCCTCCTCTCAGATTAAATGATATTTTTTTATTTAAACACTGCCTGCAGTGTTTAGATCTAATTATTCCATTCATACGTAAGATATAAATGAATCGGGAAAACAGGAATATCCGTCTTGCCCCTAACCTCTTCATACAAATAATCCGCGACACAGACAAATCCTATATCCATGAGCGGCCCAATCATCTCGGACGTTTTTTTGCTTCCTTCTATAACTTCTGCCGCCGTGGTTGTGATTCCGTTATTCGGATTGCTTATTAATTGAACTTTGTCCAAGTTAATATGGGATATGTTCAGTATAGAGGACAGGGTCCCATCGATATGTTCCAGATCATCAGACCATGGGCGGTAGGCATTCAGGACATAATACACCTGCGTTTTGTCCTTATTAATCAAGGGAGCAAATCCTCCTATGGCGCGTGCGCCAATATCATTTCCTCCGACATCCATAACCACATAGCAGCTGTCGTCCTTTAACCGAATGTTGACGCCACCGACCAGCGTGGGAGCATCAAAAAACTGTTCCTGAAAATGAAAAACAATTCCCAGGTTTTCGATATCCCTCTGCACATCTCTGGACCGGAACAACGGTTTTGTCATATCCATATCAAAAAAATGTACTGGTTTGTCACCCACGTCAACAAGATATTTCGCGAAATTTATTGCAATCTCACTCTTTCCGCTTCCGGCCTCGCCAACAAAAATGAAATTCGATTTATTCATTATATATTTGTTGTATTCATTATCCATTACTTGCCTCCAAAATCATATTGTATCAGCAATTGCATGTTTCTATATTATATATAATATATATTGCAATATTAGTCAAGTCAATTCGTTGTAACCGCGTTCGCCATTCAAGGCAGGCCGTTTTCTTTCTGACGGCCTGCCTTGATGATTTTACTTTCGGTTCGCAAAGTGATTCATGATTTTACTCCAAACCAGCTGCGTTTCTTTAAATGATTTATAATGCTTTTCCACATTTTTATTATATTCTTCCAGTTCACGCAGCACGATATTAAAATCCGGTCCCTGAAAATATGTATTTATTTTCGGCAGCACTTCCGTAATTTTTCTTCGCATCTCTTCAATTTTCTGATCGTAGCTTTCTGGCTGTGTGAGGTATAAAAGCAGAGGTTTATATCTGATCCACCCTAAGCAGGCTTTGTAGAAGCGGTCTATGATCTGGGAGTTGTCACCACGGATAAATTTCAGTTTTCTTGGAAGCACACCGTCCAACAGATAGTTGTATTTCGAAAATCCATCATGGAAAGTGTAGCACGGAACACGCAGGACCTTTCTTTCACTGAAGCACACACTCAAAAAGGTATCCTCTCCCCTCGCACCCGGTGGGTTGTAGAATGGGAAAACACGTAGCGGATCTGTCAGATTGATACACAGATTCCCACCTGAAATGAATTTTGCTTTGTTCATTTCCTCAACCTCGACAGCATCGTCCGTTTTCAATATATCTGTATCCGCATACGTCACCCCGCCGTTATTCATAATACTCTTCAGACTGTCCCAATTGAGAATATCATTGCTGATGGCTTCAATGAACATGCGGAAATCCGACTCAGTCATATCGTCATTGAATTCCATATATGGAACAGGGGATATATATCCACAGTGGTGTCCATGGGTAACGTCCGCCCCCTTGATATACCCCAGATGGGTTGACAAAATATCCTGACCTGACCAAATTGCCGTTTTATTGTTATGCGTAACCGCCAGAGGGTATTCATCGTCATCCATAAAAATCAGATAATTCATCTTATGCTTAATGGCATTATAAAGTATGGCATTACGCTGTCCGGCATATCCCTTGTTGAAGATCATCTGGGCTTCCCTGCGCGTTAAAACGTTCCCTTTAATCAGATATTCTGTTTCCTCTTCTATGGAATGGTTTCCGATCATCGTGAAGCTGTCAATCTGCTCGACCAGGCCCGGAGCAATGTTTGTGTAATCCGTAATAATCGTTTTCTGATAAGTAAGATCATATGCTATGAAAATATTCAGACTGATCATTTTATCTTCAACGATACCAGATTCACTCCAGCTGTGTATATTGGTCCTCAGCACATTTTGAAAACTCTTTCTCCCAGTTGCAAAACCGATTCCAACCTTAGTCTCTTTCTTCTTCATTGTTATTATTTCCTCTCGATATGCTAAGCCAGAATTGAAAACACCCCTTTGACATTGGATTATCGGTCCATTGCCAGTGGGGTGTTTTTGGTCTAATAACTTCTTAACTCTTTACTACAAATGTGATTTTGACATTTGCGCGATATTTTATTATTTTGCCGTCTTCCACAAGTGCCTGCAGGTTCTCCATGTTGACAGTCTTAATATTGTCGATAGTTTTTGCCGCCTCTGCCACTGCTTCTTTTGCAGCTGTTTCCCAGCTTTCAGAGGATTCCGCGATAAGTTCGATTACTTTTACAACTGACATTTTACTGGCCCCTTTCATATCTGATAGGTTACGCCGACAGCCTGCACCCGGGTATCAGCGTACGCTCTGCATCCCGACTATTTCATGCCTGCATGTATTTTATTACATACACAGTATATACCACTTTCGGGTCGTTTTCAATCTGTTTGTGCCTCGAAGTCTATATCGATGTCTATATTACCAGCCGATCTTTTATTTTCTGCACTCTATTCCGACTTAGGGGTATTTCGTCCTTGAACCCCTCTACCCTGATTCTATAGGAGTTATCAACGCAAACCACCAGCCGTTCAATCTTTGCCATATTGACAATAAAACATTTGTGGCATCTGAAAAAGTCCAGATAAGAAAGTTTCTTTTCCAATTCCTTCAGGGTTCCTCTAAGGAAAAAAGTGTCTTTTTTTGTATGGATTTCAATATGCCCCGAGTTAATAGACAGACAACAGACATCGGACTTCATCATTCATGACGTTAATTCCTTCGCATATTATAATGGAATTTTGCTGTAGTATTTACCGTTCGCACAAGATTTGCAAACTATCTTTCCGTCCTTCGCTACATCCCTTCCGTCCATGATTTTTTCATGACAGATTTCGCAATTGACACTTCTGCTGGGCTTTCCAGGCATATCTTCCATTTTCAGGTCCATGCTCACCGGTTCCATCTTAAAGAGTTCTTCATCTTCGAATTCACCCCAGAAGGCCTCCAGGTCATCTGAAGGCTCCGGATTTCTGTCTGCATTCACGGCTAAGCGGATTCCTTTTTTTGTATCCATATCAATGAAAGAAGCCGCCATCTTCCCGTAATCCAACCATTTCAGCCTTCTCTTCCCAAGGGAGCACCCTGTCACCGACTGGATCGCATCGGAGATGCATCGGTCATTTTCTACGTAAACGATAAAGTCCCTGTTTTTTTCCGGCTCATCAATCCCCAGATAATCCATGGCCGCCCGGGCCATCCGAACTCCCATGATAATACCTCCGCATAAATGTCCATGAAATTCGATAGCATTCTCCAGATCACTTCTAAAACTGTTTTTCACTGTATTGATCTCCTCTCCGCATTTCCTTACTAAACAGACCAGATTACATTGCCCTCTACAGAACTGCCGCGGCTGATAAATTCATTTCTGAAGGCGTTGTTCTTTACATACTGTTCCACAATCCGATCCGTTGAATCAGGTAAATCTTTATAATTTTTCATCATCAGCTGCAAATTTTCTGTAGCTTCACTGATCTTCATTTTCTTCGATTTTTCTATTTTTTTAATATCCATGGATGGCAGATAGCCCCATGCGTACAGAAGATGGAATATATAAAATGGGTCGGAAGGAAATTCCGGCTTCTCCTCGTCAAATATGATCCTCCATAGCTCCTGCTGGTCCATGTCATACTTGCTGATGAATCCATTGTAAAAACAGCCATGAGATGAAGCCTCACACATTTTTTCCAATGTTTCAGCATTGCTGATACCAGGGGTCTTAATGGCGATTACCAGTCCGAACTTTTTCATCCAGTCCATTTCATTCAGGTAAATATCATCCCATGCCATGCATACCGTCTCGATATTATGAATATTCATAGCCTCTGCCCGCTTTTTCAATATAGACAGCATAACGGGAGAAGAATCGAGGGCAACGATTTTTCTGAATCGGCTGGACAGGGGAATGGCATAATTTCCGGTGCCGCAGCCAATATCGAGTAAATCCGTACTCTTATCAATAAAAGATGTGGCCAGAATCTGATTAAGTATGGAATCGTTTTTGCTCTTATCTTCTGTCCTGGCGGCAAAACCCGGTGCCCGCTTATCCCACCAGGAAGTATTGTCTGATATTCTCTGCCTCCTATAAATTGATCTTCTGTATGCTTCCGTCCATTCTTCTTCCCAGTATTTCGCATCCCTCCACATATTATTCCTCCAATGTATCCTTAGCCAGAATGATCCATCGCCCTTCCTCGGGACTGTCAATTATCTCGTGTTTCCATCCTTTTTGGAAAAACAGCTTTTTATATTCCGCTGACGTCAGGGCTTTTGATTCATCATTCCTTTTTTCACCGAAAAACTGAAAGCCGTTCTGACGCATCTTATCCCGGATTTTTTCCCGGGTTTCCGGATTTCCAAGACCACACCCGACAAAAGTTTTTCCACCCGGTGCCAAGACACGGTATATCTCAGTAAACGCAGCTTCCTGGTTTTCCCAAAAAGGCATAGAACCCCGGCTTATAACCAGCTGAAATGTATCCTTTTCAAATGACATGGATTCGACATCCCCTACCCAAAAACTGGACCGTTCCATAAATCCGAGGTCGGCGGCACGTCTTTTTGCTGTTTCGACAGCAGAAGACTGGATATCCAGGAATGAAGCATTCATTTTTGTCTTCTTCAACAAGGAAAATCCCAGGTGCCCTCCCCCGCAGCCGATATCCAGGAATCTGCCTTCCTGCAGATTTATTTTTCTTAACAGGTTATCTGTTATTTCATCATAAATTGGATAAAAGATTGTTTCCGCAATATGATCAAAATCATACCCTGAGTCTTTCATCTTCCTGTCTCCTTCCAAATCATGTTGCAAACCCTAGTACAAGGGTATGCATGTCTGCCTGTTATCCTGTACATCCAGCAGGATTTTATTATCCACGCCATACATTTCATGGACACATTCCTCTGTCACAATATCGGTGCCAATTCCCACTCTCATCCTGCTCCGGTTTTCCATGATGAGCACCCGGCTCTCCGGGATAAACGCGTGGTCCGGATGATGGGTCGTCATAACAACTGTCTTCCCCATGGATACAAGCTTGCGGATATATGAAATCACCTTGGCATGATTTCCAAAGTCAAGATTGGAAACCGGCTCATCCAGAATCATCAAAGACGATCCCTGTACGATTGCCCTGGCCATTAAAACCA
The DNA here is from genome assembly GCF_900141895.1 of Parasporobacterium paucivorans DSM 15970. Taxonomy (GTDB): domain Bacteria; phylum Bacillota; class Clostridia; order Lachnospirales; family Lachnospiraceae; genus Parasporobacterium; species Parasporobacterium paucivorans. The sequence continues at coordinate 11,905 of NZ_FQYT01000008.1, forward strand.
TCTGACGTTCTCCCCCGCTTATCTGCGTATAGTTCTTTTCAGCCAAATGTTCAATGTCCAACAGGCGCAGGGCATCCTGCACAGCCCGTATATCCTCTTCCCTGACCGCCCCGATACCGTTCTGATACGGATGTCTTCCCATCACAATAATTTCAAATGCCTTAAACGGGAATGGAGGAGTATGGCTTTGAGGGACATAGGATGTCACTTTTGCCAGATCCTTCCTGCTCCACTTTTCCAGCGGCTTATCCTGAACCAGAACCTGTCCGGAAACAGGTTTCAACAGGCCTAACAGGGTCTTGAACAAGGTGCTTTTTCCAATGCCGTTTGCTCCCAAAATACACCAGAGTTCGCCTTCGTTCATCTCAAAATTCAGATTTTCAACGACGGGTACCCCGTCATATCCGCAGCATAAATCCTTAACCTTTAGCAGCATTTTACCACCCCTTATTCTTTTTGGTCAGCAGATACAGGAAAAACGGAAGACCCGCGAGGGATGTAATGACTCCCAGCGGAATTTCCACAGCAAAAACGCTTCTGCAAGCGGTATCGATGATCAGCAGATAGCTGCATCCGAGCAGTAATGAAGCCGGAATAAGCGCTTTGAAATTAGGACCCACAATCATGCGGGCCAAATGTGGGATTACCAGGCCGACCCATCCAATCATTCCACATAGCGAAACGGAAAATGCAGTCAGAATGGTTGCTGTAAATATAACCAGGAGCTGAAGACGTTTTGTATTGACACCCATGGTTTTCGCCTCTTCTTCCCCCAAAGCCAGAATATTAAGTTTCGAGGCACTGCAGATCAGAATAACCATGCAGAGAAGAAACGGGACGATCATCAGGAGAACATCTTTTGGGGTTATTTTCGAAAGGCTTCCTAAAAGCCAGAAAGTAATGGCCGGCAGTTTGTCCGTCGGGTCCGCTGCATATTTAATCAGGGAAATCATGGATTGAAACAGGCTGGAAACAATGATCCCTCCTAAAATCAGAAGGAACAGACTATCATCGCCTCTTCCGAACCGGGTACTTATGAACCAGGTGATAAGCACCGCAATCAGGCCGAATATAAAGGAAGTGGACTTTATTCCGACTGCGCCAAAGGATAAAAGAATACCGAGTGACGCGCCAAACCCTGCTCCGGCGGCCGATCCAAGAATATCGGGAGACACCAGGGGATTTTTAAACATACCCTGGTATGAGGCGCCAGCCATAGAAAGTGCGCCTCCAATCAGCAATCCTCCCAATACCCGGGGAAGCCGTACCACAAAAAGAACCTGGGTAATTTCCGCCGGGACCTCCCTGCCTGCAAACGCCCGCAGGATATCATCCACCGGTATATAATACCGCCCGATAGCCAGTGACAGGATTGTGCTGATCAGCAACAATCCTCCCAGCAGCAGCAGTTTTAACTTTATTTTTTTTTGCTGAACTAAATATCTATCCATGTCCATCCCGGTTTCTGTTCTGTTTTTTACTATAAAGAATTCTCCAGAAGAGATTCTGTTTCCTTATCTGTAAGGTCGTAGTGATAAAATAAAGAATAAAATGTTTTTGCCTCTTCTTTGATATCATAGTCAACCATTTCAGGATATAGTATGGACTGACACCATTTTACACCTATGATTGTGTTGACACTTGGCGGACGGTCAAACCAGTTCTGCGGCACGGAGGGAGTCTGGTATACATGACCATCCTTAACTGCCTGGATAACTGACCATTGTGAATCATTCATTATGGTATTGTAGCTTGCAGAATCGGCATTGCCATTATCCACGCATGAAATAATATATTGCGGATCCCAGGAGATGATCTGCTCCATTGAAACTTCCGTTCTTCCATAACCCTTTGTTATTTCACAGTCGGCCACATTGATGCCGCCGCAAAGATCAATCAGGCGGGAGTGTTCAGAACCGGATGGATCCGTATTAAGTCCAAGCTGTTCCTCTGCATAATATACTGATACCTTTTTTTCTTCAGGAATCGATGCTGCAATTTCCTTAGCGTGGTTTATGGTCTCCTCAGTATAGGCAGCCAGTTCTTCGCCTCTTTCTGCATTTCCTAACAGAGCACCAAGAAACCTGTATGAATCTGCCATAGCTTCAAAACTAGAATCAATATTAACTACCTGTATCCCCAATTTAGCCTGCAAAGCATCAGCCTGTGCAATACTGGCTTCATCGGTTCCGGTACAGATTACGATATCCGGAGCTGTTTTGATGATTTCTTCCACATTTCCTTCATTGCCTTTTCCATACCATCCGCCCAGATTTGGCAGATTCTGATAATATTGTGTTGTATACATTTTTTCAGCATCTGATAATTCGTAATTCGTTACCGCCAACAGAGTATCATCAAATGTGTAAATATAATTTGTCCCTATTGGTCCACTGCAATATACACTTGTTATTGCTTCAGGAAGTACGATAGCCCTTCCTGCCATGTCTACAGAAGGACGCTCTACCTCGACAGCCGATGTCGTTTCTGCACTTTTAGTCTCCTTTGCTTCACCTGAGGACTGCCCACATCCGGCAGCCATCGCAACAACCATAGCCAGGATCAATATCATCCCAATAATTCTTTTTTTCATACTACTTCTCCTTCATATTTGTTCTCTTAATACGTTTCAGAATATATCCCATATTTCTTGATTTGTATGTTGTCTTAACAACATTATTGAAGGATTCTTATTCACCTTCGTATGCATATCATTTCACCGCCATGCTTGAATATATTCATTTTTTTGCCTTCCTGGACTGCTTTCCATATCAGCTTCTCATCTGTAACAATAAATCCTGCTATTATATAAACCCCATATTTAAACAGAACCTCAGAAATCGGCACACTGGGCCCTACCAGTATAATCCTGGCTTTTCTGGAAAGTTCAATAAGCCTTGGCATTGTTTTGTTTGTAAATGCCGTCCCGGTAATAAATACAAAATCTTGTTCCGGGAGCAGGTACTCACATGCGGAATCAGGGTAATCCCCTGCCCATGGGTCTCTTTCAAGAACGGATAAATTGCATATGTCATGAAGCTTTTCCACCTCAGGAAAGTGTCCAATAACTGCAACCTTTTTGTTGACCAGATCTTCTGACAGCAGATTAAAAGCATTATTTTTTCCGTGCTCATGCTCCTTATTCAGGGTCAGACCCGGACTATCCGCACACTGTGGAGCAGTATTAAATGCTGAATTTATTGCGGCCTGTCCCAGTGAAGCTTCCAACATATTCCACGATTTGGCATACTTTGCAAGTTCTTTCAGTTTCAATCCGCTGATTTCACCAATTTCCAATCCTTTCTTACCGCCTTTTATTGTCTTTGCAACACCAATCCCATTTTCCGATTTTACCGCCGTCCAGGAGACCCCGAGCATGCATTCAAGGACTGTCAGATCATCCGGTATGGAATCAATCAGATCATCGTATATTTCCCACACTTTCTTTTTCCCCATTTCTCAATTTTATTTATTAAAAACCATGGTGCGCTTATATTTTACTGCCTGAATTTCTGCCATAATCGATAAGGCAATTTCTGCCGTTTTTTTTCCTCCGAGATCCAATCCTATAGGAGAATGCACTCTTTTGATGAGTTCATCCGGCAAATTAAATGGCTCTAAATTTCTGAAATATTCAGCCACCCGTCGGCTATTTCCTAATACGCCGATGTAATTCGCCTGTGAGTCGATCACCGTACGCAGCGCCTCTTCATCAAACTCATGGTTATGCGTAGCTATTACAATATATGTATTTTCAGCTATCGGATATGTACGAAGATTTTCAATTATATTCCCAGAAAGGAGCTCATGTGCTTCTGGGAATCGATCTTCAGTCAGCATCTCGGCTCTATTATCCAGTACGGTTGTCCTGTATCCAAGCATTCTTGCAATTTTATGGATATTCAGGGATACAGTGCCTGCACCTGCTATTAGCAGATTATCCTGATTACAAAAAGCATTTATAAAAATTTCTATTACTCCCTCATCAACATAAATGGTTTCTTTTCGTGAAAGACCTCTTTTTATGCATATCCGGCCCAGTTCGGCAGCTTTTTTCTCAAGAAGACCGTTTTCAATATTCCCCGCCAATACATTGCCCTGACTATCTGACACCATCATTTTACCTAAGCTGCAATTGTCTATGCCCGCAACATAAATAACTGTAATTAATGCTACTTCTTTATTAGATTCCTGGTATTCAGATACAAGGCGCATTAAATTTTTTTCCATTATAATCATCCTCTGCTCTTTAAATTTCTGGATTAGAGGTGTAAGCCATTTATCGCAAACACCAGTCATATGAAATATTATTTAAAGCGATTCAAAACACAGCCTTTTCAATCCCAGTATAGCGGCTGCACCGGCTATCGTTGTTCCATAAAATATGGTTTCCTTATCCAGGTCCAGAAAATTAACGATTGAACCATTACAAATGGTGCTGCCTGTACACAGAATGACGTCGGCCCATTGAACAGCATCGCTGTAATCCTTAATTCCATCTTCCACCTGAACGCCGTATCTGATCTGCCCGATATTGTCAGGATTCAGATCCAGTACTCTGACCCGAAACCCATCTGCTAGATTCTCCAGCATGGCAGGCTGGTATCCCACCAATGTTATTTTGATATCTGCATACCGTTCTTTAAAATATGACTTGATTTTTTTGGCACATAACTCAGGCCCCTCGTTTTTACAGTGGATTGTATGGTCAGCCAGCCCCAGACTGCACATGACCGCATTCATGGCAGCAATGAAGATCCCCCGGCCGTGACCGCCGCTCGTCAGATCCATATCCAGTACCTGTGAAAGCTTCCCTTCAAATATGGCGGGCGCATCCGTAAAAGCCTGGCCATAAAATCCCTTGTATTCTGCCTGCAGGAGTACTTCTTTGCCCGTAATTATCGGGAAATCTGTGCGTTTTGTGTTCCCTATCGCCTCGTCAATGGACAGGGCTTCAGACCTGATGTTTACCTTATCCATTGAGAGCTGCTTTTCTTCGATTATTTTTGCAAACTCTTCTTTCAATTTAATAAATAATTTTTCCTGTGTCATTCCAGGCTTCCTCTTTTCGTATACCGACTAATTCTCCATGCCAATTTATCTTACCAACCAAAAAAAGACTGTTCCTAAGTCTTTTTTTGAAGCAGATTCAAGAAGGAGTATGAATCGCAAAATGATTTTTTTATCACTCACCTCTGTCAATATATCATCTCGGTTTTATTCTGTATGTTGGTCAGACAACATATTTGTTTGCCATATGCTGTTGTTTGGACAACTGTAAATATTTTTTCATTATGGTATCCTTATGAAAGTGCATTGCACTATATTTTTGAAAATCAAGGGAGAAAGACATGAAATACGCATATTTAAACACTTTTGTTACATCTCAGGGAGAAGACGTCCAAGGGGAATTAAATGAACTTCTTGCATACGCACCCGAGATACAGATTGAAACAATGTATACAACCAGAAAACAGTTAAATGCAATTCTGGATATGCTGCAGCCGGGAGATACGCTTTATGTACATTCTTTTGCTCGTTTCTGCAGGGGATTGAAGGATCTTGTATATTTATCCGAAATTATAATCGATGAAAAAGGGGCAGCTTTAATCAGTTTACATGATGATTTTGATTCGACCACGGAAAAAGGGAAAATTGCAAAGGATGTATACGCAAGAGCAATTCCCCTTTTGATTTCGGACAATTAATGCGTTGACTTTTCACAAAACCGGGTATGTCGTCCGTCACCAGGGCGAATCTCTAGTTTTTTAGTTTTTTCATAGGAGCCACCAGTTTATTGGTGTTGTTTAACCAACATACAAAAATTCATAATCGTGATATTTTTATGTGGGTGAGTATTAAAAACATATTTTGCTTTCATTTTGTTCCTTTCAAGACAGAAAAAGGGTCGGTTCACGGTGCCAGCCCTTTTTCTGTGTGGATTTTCATGATGAGTGGCCCCCTGATAAATTGGCAACGTCCTGATGTATCCATGTATGACAAAACAGAAAAGCCCCTGCATTACCGCAAGGGCTAATTTTATTATTTTGCATTCGACAAACTTTATACCATCTTTATCTTTTAGATAGCCGGGGCTGCACTATTATAAATTAAACAGCAACAGGATTCCGGCCGCCGTCATAACAGCTGTCGCGATAATGCTGACCGTATTGCTCAGCCATTTGTTTGTATAGTACCCCATAACGGTTTTATTATTCGCAATAAGCAGTATCAAGATCATGAGAGGTGGGGCCATCAGGCCGTTGACCGCTGCGGCATAATATAGTGCCTTCATCGGATCGATCCCTATGAAGTTGATGGCGAGACCGATAATAGTAGCAATCGTAATTACCCCATAGAATCCATGGGCTTCTTTCAGCTTTTTCCCAAGACCTGTTTTCCAGCCAAGTGTCTCAGAAATCGCATATGATGATGAACCTGCAAGAACCGGCACCCCCAGAAGTCCCGTCCCGATAATTCCAATGGCAAACAGCAGGTAAGCAAAATCACCAGCCAACGGCCTGAGAGCCTGGGCTGCATCTGTTGCTGTATTTATAGAGGTGATTCCTTCTTTATGCAGGGTTCCTGCCGTTGTGATGACGATCATGAAAGCAGTCAGAGCAGTAAAAACCATGCCGATTATGGTATCTATCCGCATGTCGTTTATATCCAGGTGACTGATCCCCGGCCTTCCGCTCCCAATGGCCTTTATTTTATATTCGACGATTTCCTTTTCTACCTCTTCATCTGCCTGCCAAAAAAACAGATAGGGCGAAATAGTGGTACCCAGAAACGCGACTATATTAAGAATTAAATCTTTAGAAAAATGCTCACTTGGTAAAAAAGTACCATGGAGAATGCCCCCCAAATCCTGCTTTACGACTACCGCTGTAGCAAAATAAGCGAAAAGTGAAAATGTGAGAATTATCAGCACCTTCGAATAAATACGGTAATCCAGAAATATTTCGAGGGTAAGTGTCAATGCGGTCATAATCAATATCCAGAAAACGAAAGGCAGTCCAAAAACCAGCTGAGCCACAGCGGCCATTGCGCCCAAGTCAGCCCCGATATTTACCGTATTCGCAATGAAGAGCAGCACTATCGCGGAATAACTAATCCCTTTTGGATAATTTTCCCTCATGACTCCAGTTAGACCTTTTCCAGTCACTACGCCAATCCGGCCGCACATCTCCTGGATTGCTATCGCAAAGATACACGAAATTGGGGACAGCCATAACAGACCGTAGCCAAACTTCGCTCCAGTCTGAGAATATGTCCCTATTCCCGAAGGATCGTCATCCGAAGCTCCTGTAATAATACCAGGGCCTAACTTTCTTAAGAATGCTTTGATTTTTTTAATCATCACACTACTCTCCTCATACAAATTGTACACCCTTTTTCAAAGACAATCAATACGGCCAAGTCCTTGTCTGCGCACTTCCGACTTTCGGACACCCACTTTCCACCAGTGAATCCAATTGTTATTCTTAAAACAGTTTGATATAATAGCAGAAAAGTAACTATATTATATTACGTGACCGAAAGAAGGAGGCATCATGACATGAAAAAATATAGCGGAATCATACTCATATTAATTACAGTTTTTTCAACATCTTTCTTTTGGTATTTTGCCTCCACGACCAGCCAGATTTCCACTTTTCGACAGTATTCCCAACTGTTAGCTTCCCTCGCACTGTTGGCCTTCGCATGGATCAGCTTCATATCCAGCCGCCTCCGATTGGTGGACAGCATCTTCAACGGTCTTGATAAGGCCTATGTTTTCCATAAATTTCTCGCTATTGCCGCAGTTGTTCTAATCTGGTTGCACAAGTTCATGCTTAACCCGAATATTTTGGAGGAAGATAGCATATCCGCGACATCCTCCGCCACTTCTTATACACCTGGCATCACAAACGGAACAGACTCCCTGGCCGGTTTAGGCAGGGAGCTTGGCCCATTAAGCTTATATGTGTTTTCTGCGCTGGTTATATTTTTCTTAATCAGTTTTATGCTTGAATATGAAACATGGAAATTATTACATAAAGTAATGATTATCCCTTATGTTTTCGGTATCGTTCATTATTATCTGGATGCTGATTATCAGGTCTTTTCATTTGGTTCCTACAGTCTCTGGATGAACCTTATAAATATACTCGGCATCGTATTCTCTCTATACAGCATTTTCTTCTACGAAATCACTTCATTTAAATATCGCTATAAAATCAGTGCTATTGAAGAAGTGGCAAACGGAATAATTGAAATCTCTGCCAAATCTATGGGAAGAGAAATGAAATACAGGGCAGGACAATTTGCTTTTGTGAAAATTGAAGGTAAGCGAAAGATTCTTCCTTCACACCCGTTTAGTATGTCTGCATCCTATAAGCCAGATGAGATACAGTTCTCTATCAAAGGAGCCGGCGATCATACTAATAACTTGAAAAAACAAATGAAAATTGGCGACGTTCTGGCCGTTTCCGGCCCGCATGGAAAGTTCGATTATTTGAATACCGCCAAAAATCAGATTTGGATAGCCGGAGGCATCGGCATAACACCATTTCGGGCCTTTTTACAGTCCGCTGTCCCGGAATCCTATTCTGTCGATTTATTCTATTCATATAACTGCGAACAAGATGGAGCATATATCAAAGAGTTGATTGACCTAAGTACAAGGAATAATGTGAGACTTCATCTCATCGACTACTCAAAGGACGGATATTTACAAAAGAGTAACTTTGAAAACACACTGGATAAAGCCATACAATATGATTTGTATTTCTGCGGTCCAGTTGCCATGAGAAAAAAAATCCTCGAAGATATAAAGCTTTCCAATATTAGACTCAAAAATATCCATTATGAGTATTTCAAGTTCAAATAACATACGTTTCATTAAAAAAATCCAGGATCGACATAATGTCTTCCTGGACTTTTTCTATCTTGCTTTCTGTAATATTTTGACAACCTCATCAACTTTAAGAACCTTGCCATAAGAAACCACCTTGCCATCAATCACAAGAGCAGGAGTCGTCATCACGCCATACGCCGCAATTTGCGAAAAATCAGTTATGTGGTCAACTGCAGGGTCCATTCCCAGCTGTTTTAATGCTTCCTTTGTTGCAGCCTCAAGCTGGTTACATTTTGCACAACCACTTCCAAGTATTTTTACTGATGCTCCTTGCGCATCTTGATTCTCAACTTTAGTCGAGCCTTCAGGATTGCAGTTGCCGCCGCTGCAGCAAGATGTTGTTTCTTCTTCTTTCTTCTTCTTTCCAAACAATGCCATAATTTTAATCTCCTTTATATGTTTTATATAATTCACGTTTTTTCCTTAAGGTTAGCAGCAGTTACCACCACAAGAGCATGCCTGATTTTTCTTCCCCTCAAAGAATGTCTTCAAGTTTTCTGGAAGCTCATATTCTCCATTATCGCAACCGCTTTCGGTTTGTCCAAATACCATTTGCAGGATTGCTTCTGCAAGCATTTTTTTCGGCGCCACCTCATAGGTTTCTCCCTCGTATTCAAACACACGGCAGTCAACATCCGTCCCGCTGATTTCACCGCAACATCCGCAATTGTTCTCGGCGACGGATTGACACACATCCCTTCCATTCACCCGTATTGTGGGAGAAGAAAGAAACTGATACTGTCTAGCCAATTCTTCGGTTTTCATTTCAATATTATTATATTCCACTTCATAACCTGCAATATTTAAAGCAGGAGTAAGAACCATCATCACTTCAACCAAAACATTGTCCGTTCCTATACACCGGTCACAAGTCTGTAAATCCAAATATAAATATTCCACTAAGATTTTCTTGTCTGACGTCCCATTGCTGCCACATGAACAGCCGGTTTCAGCCGATGCAATATCTCCCTTGGGCGGCACCCATCCTGTATCCTCCCCTACATAAGTAATCGCACCAACAGGACAGCGATCGCCACAACCATGACAATGGTCGGTACATTCTTCAGTATACTTTACACTCGGTGAGGGTGCTTTTGAGGTATCATAAACTCCATGAGGACATTTTTCAATACAAATACAGCATTCCACACATTTAATATAATCAATAACCGGGTACCATTTCAGAGCCATTTTTTCAACCTCTTTCTTTACAAGATTATTATTAAGTCTAAGTAAACAAGTAGCCAAGAGCATTAAAGGAATACCCGATGATAATGATCCCAATTGTTACAATGCAAAAAAATACGGCCAGCAGCCTGGTTTTTACGACTTTTTTCAGCATAATCATAGACGGAAGAGAAAGTGCCGTGACCCCCATCATAAAGGATAGTACAGTTCCAAGGCCCACCCCCTTAGATACCAAGGCTTCCGCAATTGGAAGAGTTCCAAATATATCTGCGTACATCGGAACACCAACCAATGTTGCAACTATTACTGAATACCATTTATCCTGGCCAATCACCGCCGTGATTATACTTTCAGGTATCCAGTTATGAATGGCCGCACCGATACCGACACCAATAAGTATATAAAGCCATACTTTTTTAACGATGTCCTTTACTTGGTTTTTTCCAAAATTCATCCTGTCTCTTCTTGTCATTGATTCTTCTTCAATCGATGTCATCTGATTGCTGTAGACAAAAGGCTCCACATAAGCCTCTAATTTTGCTTTGCTTATTATCGTACCGCCGACAACCGCAAGTATCAGCCCGACCACCACATAAGCAATCGCAATTTTCCAATTAAATATACTTGCCAATAGCAGAACGGACGCCAGGTCGACCAGGGGAGAGGATATCAGGAAGGAAAATGTCACGCCTATCGGAAGCCCTGCATTAGTAAACCCAATGAAAAGGGGGATAGAAGAGCAAGAGCAGAACGGTGTTATTGTTCCAAGTAAAGCTCCAAGTATATTTGCCGTAATACCACTGTATCTTCCGAGTATTTTTTTCGTCCTCTCTGGAGGAAAAAAGCTTTGAACATATGAAATGATAAATATGAGTACCGATAGTAATATGAAAATCTTTACCACATCATAAATGAAAAAGTGAAGGCTTCCGCCAAGCCTTTCTGAGACATTCAGGCCAAACACATTTTCCACCAATAGCTTTACTAAATCCGACAACCACATCATTTTTAATAACTGGTCATTTAAAAACTCAAATATAAACATGATTTTCAACTCCTTTTTTATCTAATCATTGATTAGGGCAACACTGATTTAAATACATTTCTTTATCATTAAGCCTTTTCTTGTCGACAATGAGTTTTGGGTAATGCTCCATATTATCAATGATATTTTTCAAAGCATCTGTAAGTATTTTGTTGTCCCATTTCAATGTGTAGAACACAAATTTTTCCTTTCTTTCATCATCCACTAAATTCAGATCCCTCAATTTGGAAAGGTTCTGTGAAATCCTGGGCTGAGGAATACCCAAGATACCGCTGAGTTCACAAACACATAGTTCCTCCTGATAAAGAAGCACCAGCATCCTTAGTCTGTTTTCATCAGATAAAATCTTGAATATATTCGTTAATTGATTCATTCCCACTTCCCCCAATCAAGTAATTCAGTCTTCTAATATTTTAATATGCGCATATGTTAATATGTTTTATCTTACATCCCCATATTGTGTCTGTCAATCTTTTTTGATACTTTTTTAGAATCATATATTAATCGCTACCTTATGCAAAAAACAGACAAACACTGGAACTACAATTCCACTTGTGCTTGTCTGTTAAGGCGTCCGGACAAATTTCAATTATAAAATTTTTTTACCTTGAATCAACCTCACTATTATCAGAATCAATGCAATTACCAAAAGAATGTGAATTAACGGTCCTAAAATTCCAGCTATAAAACCAAGCAGCCACAAAATAATCAGTACAGCTATAATCGTCCACAACATATTAATCACTCTTCCTCATCTATGGTGTTAAATGCGACTTCCTCAGAGCCTCCAAGTCAAGTTTTTTCATTTTCAGTAATGCCTCGGTCACTCTTCGCACTTCATCTTCTGATCCTTCAAACAGGATTTCGTCGAGGTTTGAAGGCACAATCTGCCAGGAAACCCCAAATTTATCCCTAACCCATCCGCACTGCTCTGCTTCGGAAACAGCTGAAAGCTTTTCCCAAAAGTAGTCAATCTCCTTTTGGTCCCTGCAGTTAATGATTAATGAGAAAGCTTCGTTGAAAGTGTAATCCACATCATATCCATTATCCATGGCAGAAAAAGATACACCGTCAAGCTTGAAAGCAGCATAATTCACTTTAGCCTTAGCCGACTTTGCTTCCCGTTCGGCGTATCTGCTTATCATTCCTATTTCCGAGTTTTTAAATACCTCTGCATAGTACCTTACAGCTTCCTCAGCTTTCCCACAGGAATCCTTTGAAAATAGAAGATTTGGGGTTATTTTCTGAACTTCCTGTCCTTCATCTACAAGCATCAATTGCCAGGACAAACCGTAACGGTCCTGAATCCAGCCGTATCTTTTGTTGAATGGGTATTCTCCGAGGGCCATCAGCTCTGTTCCACCCTCAGATAGCATCTTCCATTTTTTGTTTACCTCCTCTTCGGTACTGCAGGCGACCATAAACGATATGGATGGATTGAACTTGAAATAAGGACCAGCGCTGATTGCCACAAACTCCTGACCGGCCAGTTCAAATCTCACAATCTCCGAATCTCCAGATGGAGTATTCTTTATAATTTTAACCGTATCAAGTCTTGACTGTTCAAACATGCTGATATAGAACAGGGCTGCTTCCCTGGCATCCTTGTCATACCATAAATGCGGCACTATTTTCTGCATATTGATTTTCTCCTTCCCCAATCCATCGTAACGAAACAGAAATTGCTCCCACATAAGCAAGAGCAATTACAAATTCGGCAGGTCCTGATTTTACAAATTTTCAGCAACGAAATCCCAGTTAACAATACTCCAGAACTTTTCAACATATGATGGGCGTGCGTTCCGATAATCAATATAATATGCATGCTCCCATACGTCACAGGTCAAAAGTGGTTTTTTCCCAGCAGTCTTTGGATTTCCAGCATTGCTTGTACTCACGATTTCCAGCTTGCCATTTTGATCTTCTACAAGCCAAGCCCAGCCGGACCCAAAGGTCCCAACGGCTGTTTGAGTGAATTTTTCTTTGAAAGCTGTAAAAGAGCCAAAGTTTTGATTTATGGTTTCGGCCAGTTTCCCCTGAGGTTCCTTGCCCCCATCCGGTGAAAGGCATTTCCAGTAAAAAGTATGATTAAATACCTGGGCTGCATTATTAAAGATTCCACCCTCTGCTTTTAAAATGATGTCTTCTAATGACATATTTTCAAATTCAGTACCGGCAATCAGCTTGTTCAAATTGGTTACATAGGCCTGGTGATGTTTTCCATAATGATATTCCAATGTTTCTTTTGATATAGTTGGCTCCAATGCATCCATACTATAAGGCAACGATGGCAACTTATGTTCCATTTTTTCTTCCTCCTCTTCATACCTGCTTAGGATATTCCCATTTCTTTTGACTAATAAAAATCGTATCCAGTCAAGTACATTATACACCTGTTTTTTCAATCAAATCAATTGATTTTAGTCTTTTGCTTCGTATTCTCCCAAAACGACTGATGATATGAGTCACTTGCCCTCCACTTTTTTAACTTCCATAATTTTCTTTCATGCTTTTTTCCAGGTCAGCAGGAGGAGCAAGGAGCGAGACCTGCTAAAGTTTACTGCCAAAGCCCTCCACCAAGGTAATAACAGCATTTTTGTCATTCTCATTGGAGTTAGTGACTTGAGTCCCCTTATCTGAGCAGTTGGTTTATATCTACAATAATACTCTTTAAATACAGCAAGAAGGGCATTGTGATACCATAATAAAAAAACCGCACCTACTTATGGTACGGTTCTCCGTTTATGATTCTGAAGCTTCTGTAAATCTGTTCCAGCAGAATGACGCGCATCAGCTGGTGGGGGAATGTCATCCTGGAAAAGCTCAGTTTTAAGTCTGCAATTCTGGAGATATTTTCATGCAATCCGATAGAACCCCCTATTATGAAAGTTATATGGCTTATGCCGTCTACTCCAAGCCCTTCCACATGTCGGGCCAGCTCCTCCGAGCTGAATTGCTTTCCATCGATCTCCAATGTGATTACATAGGAGCCTTCCTTGACATTTTTAAGAATTCTTTCGGCTTCCCTGGATTTTACGATTTCTTCCTGTCCCTGCGAAGCATTCTCAAGAACTTTCTCATCCGGTGTTTCAATTATCTCCAGCTTACAGTATCTACCGAGCCGCTTAGAATACTCATCGATTGCCATGCTGAGGTACTTTTCCTTGATTTTTCCAACTGTTAAAATCGTGATTTTCATTCAGGCTGCCTTTCGTGTCAGGGATGGTTTTTTATCCGGCCAGGCTGACTTTTCCAGATGGTTTCACTGTCACATTTTTAATCTCGCCCGTCAGATTATTGACCCCGTAATATTTAATGTTGTCGTCCTTCACTGCCTTGAAAATATAATATTCATCATTCTTCAGAATTGTTGTGCTCAGATGCTCACATTTGTAGCCATCACCCAGATAAGCGACCAGAAGGTCCATTGCTTCTGTCAGATCAATTGTTGGAGAAATCTTTAAATCATAAATATTGGTAACAACGGGACTGATAACACCTTTTTCACTTATTGCAATTGCCTGAAAAACATTATTGCCCCTCAACATTTTGATTGGTCCGGTATATGGGGATGAATTTGCGTCCGGTGTACTTCCATCATATGTATAATAAATCTTTGCTCCCTCTGGTGCAGATATAGAAATGGAAGTATCTTGAGAATACGTTCCGGAAGCAGGGGTAATCACAGGCGCTGATAATGTGGTCAGCTGGATGGAGTATTCGAACACGGTCACTTTGCTGAATAAACCGCTCTCACTCATAGTTACAGCTTTAATTATCGTCTGTCCATCTGTCTTTATGCTGATTGGCCCCGTATATGCTGTTGATGCGGAAGAAGGTTCCGTTCCATCCACTGTATAATAAATAACATTATCCCCTTCTGAAATCAATTCAATATCGATAAGTTTATTATATACGCCCGGTTTTAGGCCGGCAGAGGGTGGGATCACTCCATATGAGCTGATTGCTTTGTAGATTTTTTCATCTTCAATTCCGTTGATGAAGTCCTGAGCTTTTGCGTACATTTCATTATCCGAATAAAGGCTAACCAGCGAGATATAATACGCTTCGTCCCCAGGGTTCAAATCAATCATTTCCAGATAAAGTTTCTCAAGCTCCTGAAATTTATCGCCCATCGCTTCATATACAGAAATCAGGCCTTCGTTCACCTTTATAGTATCCGTTTCCGAAACTGCAAGCTCCTTAGCTGCAAGGAGTTCAGTCAGGGATTTACTGTAGGCTTTCTCCCCATAGAGTTCCATACCCGTACTGTAGCGATATTCAAACGTGTTTTTGCTGTTCTCCTTTAAAATATTCACGGAAATGATAACAATGGCAATTATGATTGCAGCAGCAATCACGGAAATTATAACCAGTTTCTTTTTATTTGGAATCTTGCTGTGTTTTATTTCTGTTTCAACTTCCGGGTTCGATGTATGGTCGACCGGTTCCTCTCCCTCGTCATATACTTTTTCTATGCCTAGATTGTCCATTTTATTTAATTCTTCTATATTTTCGTTTATCTCAAAGTCATTACTCAATACTCTTCCGATATTATCGGCAAGTTCTGCCTCTATAATATTGAAATCGGGAGCTATATGTAAAGGCGAACCGCATTTTTTACAAAAAGCCTGATTGTTTCTGCTGGGTTCACCACATCTACTGCATTTCATGGATTTTCTCCTCACAATTCTTGTTTTTCAATCAACAATATACCATATTTGAGGTGTAACCGCAACTTAATAGACAAGACATCTGCTGACAGCAAAAAAACAGGATGTCCTATACCTTTTGGTAGCAGACATCCTGAATAATTTTCTATTTATATATGACTTCCAGCCTGTCCAGCATTGCAAGATAATGCTGCTGAATTCCTTTGGCTGTTGCTTCTGCCTCAAACTCTTCAACCTGTGCATTCATGTGTTCCAGAACTTCAGGTGATAGCTCCTTTTCTGCGAAGGTATAGACCACTTCATTTTCTTTGCCGATATGGCGGATCATCTGGTTTGCGAAACCAACGGCATTAGCGATGACATCCAGTTTTGCCTCATCTTCTCCTTTTTCTACTCGTTCGAGGGCATTCTTTAAATCCATTATAAACAGCCGATTCCATCCGTGCTCAACCAGCATTCCATGCGTGACGAGGTTCTCGCCCAGCTTGCCCAGATTATCTACCATACAGGTGAAAAGGAATTCCTCTTCTTTGCCATGATGATGCGCATCCGCATAATATTTCGCAAAGCTGATCATATCCTTAAAATCATCCTGGTTGATTTCTTCACCTTTTAAAATTCTGTAGGATGCTTTGCGCATTATCTCCAGCATCCTTAATATATTATCATGTTCTTCCACCATAAGCTGTATACTGTTCATTATTTCCTCCTGATTCTGCTGGTCGCTTCGTCTATTTTTTCATATAACAGGTTGGTATCATACAGACAGCCCTGAATGAATTCATCCCTTAACTGATAGTAAATCTCTACCTTTCCTCCGACTTTTTCCCAATACTGCGAATGAACACATGATACCCGTTTCCAAGTAACACTTTCTTCTCCCGTTTCAAGCACCTGATTTGAATGGTCACACGGCATCCCGTCTAGAAGGCTGTCACTGATTGTTTTATAGGCTAAGGAAGCATTTATAGCGGAAATGGAACCCTTGAGGCTTTTACCTGCTTTCATGAAGACATCTGTAAGATTATCAATGAACTTCGGTTCTACGGATAATAATTCCGTAATTCCATAGGCAAGCTTGAACTCGGATCTGGCGACCTGTTCCTGAAGCCAGCCATGGATATTGTTTGCATCGATTACTTGATCCAAGGGTCTGTTCTCCGACAGGCCGAATTTCGTTTCAAGAATGCTCTGTAAATCCGGCTTGATGTCTTCTCCTTCCTTGAGTATATCTTCGATAATCTTATCTTGAATTTGAATTTTATTATACAGTCAGTAATGAATTGGTCCCAAAAAAGCGCTCATTTTCTTTCCTCCTGATTTCTTTATGCTCTTATCATACATTTAAGAAGCATGAATGTGCGTTGCGCGCGCAACATCCATTTTATGATTTTATGTTACATTTATTGTATAAAAAAATATAGGAGGATTTAAAATGCAGAACGTTACAAAAGGAATGCTCATAGGTGAGATTTTAAGAATGAATGAGGATTATGCTCCGATACTGATGGAGTTCGGCATGCATTGTTTGGGATGTCCATCTTCACAGATGGAAACATTGGAGGAAGCCTGCCTTGTTCATGGTATAGACGCTGATTCACTGATACTAAGACTCAATAAATAATATGAAAACAACGCAGCGCCGACCGTGACCGGTTGGTGCTGCGTTGTTTTCAACAGGATATAGACTGTATGCCCTGTCTGACATCTTTCTCACGAAGCTGCTTATTAATCGAGTTCAAAACTTTCTTTTTATCCAGGCTCCACATCGGGGCAACAACCAGGTTGCGCGGTCCATCACCGGTTATCCTGTGGACGACCACTCCGGCCGGAAGGTGTTCAATGCACTGAAGCAGGATATCCATGTATTCCTCCAGTTTTAAAACCTCAAATTT
Source organism: Parasporobacterium paucivorans DSM 15970 (assembly GCF_900141895.1). Lineage (GTDB taxonomy): Bacteria > Bacillota > Clostridia > Lachnospirales > Lachnospiraceae > Parasporobacterium > Parasporobacterium paucivorans. Next base: position 29,608 of record NZ_FQYT01000008.1, read on the forward strand.
CCCCAATTTATATTCGCCTGCCAGGTCCGTATCCCGAATTACATGTAAAAGCTGAAGCTTAATCCCATCCACGCCTGCCCTTCCCACATAGTCAATGGTCTCAAGCATATCCTGAGAGTCTTCTCCCGGCAGTCCGAGAATAACATGAACTATCACTTTGATTCCCAAACCCTTCAGTTTCCTTACTGCCTCGTCAAAACAGGGAAGCTCGTATCCCCGGCGGATATATTGGGATGTTTTAGCATGAATGCTTTGAAGCCCCAGTTCTACCCATACGGGTTTGATCTGGTTGATTTTCCCCAAAAGTTCCATGACCTCTTCACCCAGACAATCCGGCCTTGTAGATATGGAAAGGATTACTATATCCTCATGCTCAACAGCTTCCCTGTAGATTTTTTCCAGATAGGGAACCGGAGCATATGTATTCGTGAAATTTTGAAAATAAGCAATGTACCTGCTGCCTGTCATTTTATTTCTTATCTTTTTTTTCGCAGCCTCAATCTGCCCTGTAATACTGAGGTCTGGAGATTCGGCAAATTCACCGGACCCCCCTTGGCTGCAGAAAATACACCCGCCAGTGCCAATGGTACCATCCCGGTTCGGACAGGTCATGCTGCCGCTCAAGGCCAGTTTATATATTTTTTCTCCATATTCTTCCTGCAAATAGTCATTCAGGGAATAATAATGTTTTTGAATTCTATTCATGATCTTTTTTAAAAAATGCCAAGACAAAATTAACGATGCCCAGAATTGCAAATATGATCAATCCGACCAGGTATTCCGTTTCCATCCCCTTATCCAATATAATCCCTAAAATGGCCAGGACAAAGGCCAGGCACACGACAAAAGCTATATGGTTTTTTCTGCTTTTAACTTTCAACATAATTCCTCCACTCTGTATCAAATAACACGTCTTAATAAAGCCTTTCGCTCTTTCCAGTCTGGCATGTGCCCTTCAACGAAATCATAGAACTGCCTTGAATGGTTTGGATGCAGAAAATGTGCAAATTCATGTAAAACCACATATTCAATGCATTCTATAGGAGCTTCCAGCAGCTTATTATTCAGAATAATCATTCCCTTATAAGGATGGCAGCTTCCCCATCGTGAGGTCATCTTCCTGGTTTTGATTATAGGATATGCAAGACTGTACGGTTTGAAAATATTATAGACTTCCTTACATATGTCCTCTAAAGTCTGCTTTGGATGAGCGGGTACATTCACCGGGTTATTCAACCTTTCCTTCTGCCTTGTGATTGCATTTTCGATATATTGTCCTTTTGAATTTACAAATTCATCAATATAACCCGAAGGAATCCTGTTCCCGGCAGATACGACTATCTCTCCATTCCCTTTAATACGCAGGTTTATATTTTTGACTTTTTTACGGTATAATTTATAAGCCAGTTCCGTCCCGTTCCACTGAACAGCTCTCTCTTCACACTCTTTTTTCATTGCCAGTTCTTCCAGATTTCCGGTTTATAGCCAACCGTTGCCAGTCTCCCATTTCGGACTACCGGAGTCTTAATCAGGCGGGTATTTTCAAGAACTTTTTCATCCCTATCTTCTTCGGCAAGATATTTTATCAGTGCCAGAAGGTCCCTGTCTTTACAGTTTTCATCAATCATATCTTCCAGCCCGCCTACCGCCTGTTTTACACTGTTAAATTCCCCGCGGCTCATTCCCTTTTCAATGACATCTATAAATTGGACCTTAATCCCGCGTTCTTTAAAATACCTCTCCGCTTTTTTGCTTTCGAAGCATTTTGATTTTCCAAATATCTGAATATTCAAGATTTACTCCTATCTCTCCGGGATAACCTCCAGCCAGTAACCGTCGGGATCCTGGATGAAATAAATACCCATTTGTTCGTTTTCAAAGCAAATACAGCCCATTTTCTCGTGAAGGGCATGGGCACTCTTGAAATCTGGTGTAGTGAATGCAAGATGAAATTCGCAATCCCCCAGATCATATGGTCTTTCTCTGTCTTTCAGCCAGGTAAGTTCCAGTTCAAAATCTGTGGTTTCATTTCCAAGATACACGATTATGAAAGAGCCGTCCTCCGGCGCTATTCTTCGCTTCTCAACAAGTCCCAAGGCTTCATGATAAAACTGCAGGGATTTCTCCAGATTTAACACATTATAGTTTTCATGTACCATTTGAAATTTCATGACATATCCCCCCTATTTCTGTAATTAACCGTTATATTCTATCACATCCAACAGAAAAGTTCCATTCATCTAATTTTAATGATGACAAAATACAACCCTCTTTTCTTCAAAGAGGGTTGGGCTTAATTTGCAGCATCCATTGTCTGCTGTATCACGCTTTTCATAATTTCTTTTGTCATCATGCCCGGTACATATCCTGCAACATTGCCCTGCTTATCAATCATGAATGTAGTTGGAAATGCTGAAATAGAATAATCCGCTGACACTTCTCCCGTTTCGTCGAACACCACTGGAAATGTGTACCCGGCATCAGCCAGAAATTCCACTACTTCTCCCTTTGTGACATCCTGATTGTTTGGATACTGCTGACTTCTTGGATTTGCCACCCCGAGAATTATTATATCATCCCGGTTCAGATTAAATTCCTCATATAACGCCTGTATGTCGGGCATTTCCTGTTTGCAAGGCGGACACCAGGTCGCCCAGAAATTCAGGAACACTATTTTGCCTTTATAATCTGAGAGAGTGTGGGTATTGCCATACTGATCCGTGAGTGTAAAATCAAAAGCCGGAATCGCGTTACTGGCGCTCTTCGAATCCCCAACGGTCGATTCGCTCTCCGTTTGTCCTGTAGGATTCGTTTCTCCCGTGTCTGTGACCTCTGTCGTTGTTACCTGATTCAAATAGCCTGACACCCCGTTCATCCAGCCTGTAAAGGTCATAATTCCCATCAGAATCAGTATGAGCCCTCCCGCTTTAATGGTATATTTCAATGCTTTTTTCTTGTTCCTGAGAAAACCAAGCGCCTGTGTGGTAAATAATCCCAACAGAATAAACGGAATCAGAAATCCAGCTGCATATACCGTAACCAGTAAATTCCCCGTAAGCCTGGAAGATGCTCCCGATGCCATAATCAGCACGGAAGAAAGAGCCGGCCCAACGCAGGGGGTCCATGCAAAACTGAATGTAAATCCCATAACCAGTGCGATAAGAGGATTCACTTTCCTGCTGCCCAGATTAAGGTGGAATTTTCTATCCTTCTGCATGAATTTAAAATCAAAAAAACCAATCTGGAACAAACCAAGCAGTACAATGATAATTCCTCCGACTCTGGTGAAAAGTATCTGTCTGCTGTTGAAGAAATTCCCCAAAGCCGTAAACGACATGCCCAGGATAAAAAACGCAATGGATATCCCCAGTACAAAAAACAAAGTGTGCCATATCATCTTCTTCCTGTTATATGTGACAATTCCATTCTCTGACATCTCTTTGGTGTTTCCCGCGAGATAACTCATATACACGGGAATTAACGGCAAAACACACGGTGAAAAGAAAGAAAATACCCCTTCAATAAATACAAGCAGAAAACTTATATTTCCCGATGCGATTCCTTCGAACATGTTACCTTCCTTTCCTGTACATCAGGCATCCAGCTTCATCTCTGTATCTATTTTCTTTTTGTACCCACATAACTTCCAAATCCACCAGCTACATTTATAACTTTGTAGCCCTCTTTTGAAAGTGCCCGGACCGTTCTGGCGCTCCGGGCGCCCGACTGGCACATAATGTAATATGTCTTATCCTTTAATAGATATTTTCCAGGGTTGTTCTGCAGCTGTCCCATGGGAATGTTTTTTGCAGTCAGAATGGTTCCGCCCCTGAGCTCTCCCGGTTCCCGTATATCAATTAATTCAATTTTTCCGATCAATCCATCAATATCATTGACATGTATAACCTCAGTATCACTTTTTTTCAAAAAATCAAACATAAATTTATCCTCCTTGATTTGCCGCTTTCTATTTGTTTAAATTATATCAATTCTGGATTTTATATCTGTGACTTTGTCACATCTGGATTGTCTTCACATTGATTCCGTTAACCTCGACCTGATCGCTGACTGCTATTACAATACACTTACGTCCATCCACCATTTTTGTCTCCACTAGATCCAGCCTGTCCGGATTAACCTTGATGACAACATCCGCCGTCTTTACTTCAAATGTCCTTGTATTAATTAAATTGGAGGCCTGCAGTGTTTTATTTCCGCCTGCTTTTTCTTCAAAACTGTCATCAAAACCTGCCAGTTTATCCTGTGAAACACCGCTTTCCGTCAACAGAGTTTTTACCTCTGCCTTATTCAGCGTGGCCGGCTCCGGCATATCCTTATTTTCTTCAATAATTTCACTGATTTTTTCATGGATATTTCGGATTACATCATATTCGCAATCGTCTCCCAGAGTTTCCTCCAGCAATTCCTGAAATGCCTGTTTTTGAATCCCTGCGGAAAGGGGAACCTCACAGCCAAACATCTGGCCTACAAACTCATCCTTCAGCTCGTCGGAATCTTTCGAATAATATAAAACAGAATGAATATCCGTGGAGCGGTCATTATATGCCGGAAAAAGAAATCCGTTTAAGGGCGTACCTACAACCCAGTCCTGGATTCTTCCCTGGAACAGTTTTGTATCCGGGTTATAACTCAATCCCGGCTTGGAAAGATTCACCGGACAAATGGAACAAAGTACATGGCTGTACACCTCATCTGAAGCATCTTCCAACATAATCCTGTCGCTGGATTTACCCGGGATATCATAATTGCCATACACCAGAAGGATAAGATAATTTCCGACATAATCATAGATTTGAATCATTCTTTCAAAGAATTCGTCGATCATCGCCTCATCTTTCAGTTCACTGTTTCTTAATCTCAAAAGAAAATCCTGCGTTCCTCCTTCAAATTCCTCTTTCATTGGAAAATCCAGATTCAAGAGGTTTTTTCCTATGGTTCCGGACAATGTTTTTTTCAATATTTCAAAGTATTTAAAGGTCTCCTCTTCGGGCAGGCATAAAAAGGTCTCTTGAAGCTTTGTTTTTATTTCTTTTTCGCCATCGACATAACAGCCGCATATCTTAGTGATTGAACTGTTCGTGTGTGTAAATTGTTTTTTGATTTCCGCTATTTCGCTCTTTGTCATCTTATGTCCTCTTTTTCCTGTTATTCAATAAAGCCGGAAGGAAAGTCAAAACCAAAACTTGTCCTTCCAAGCACAAATTAAAAGCCAGCATCTGCAGACGCCGGCTTTTTTGTTAAAACCTAAATATCGTTCTTTTCCCATTCAGCCTTGAACCTTTCAAGTTCATCTTCCATTACCGGAATGAAGGTTCCGGTCGCACCGCACTGGAGGCAGATGTCATTCTTGAAGCCCTGGTCCGTACATTTTTCTGCGACTTCCTGGACACACCCATAATTGCCGCACTTAGAGCACCTGAAAATAGGATTTTTACAGATATGTTCTTTCTTGATACCTTTACAGGTTGCAACATGGGCCTTTTCCTCTTCTGTCATCTCAAGATGAGGTTTGATGTTCAGCCTTACACCTCCACGATGCCATAATTGGTTATTTGGAAATACTTCAGGCATAAAAAATCACTTCCTTTCCCTCTTGCAAGAAAATTCTGCCAGTAACTTGTTAATGGGTCTGCATGACGTCTGTAGTCTTTACTTATGCGTTAATTGTAACACAATTATTCTGTAAGTACAATCCTGCGCATCCAAAGTATTTGAGATCCGATTACGGTGTTGCATTGCCATTTCCATGAAAACACTGCTTTGGACCAGCCGCTACGCCTCCCCCTTTTTTTCGGATTCTTCCTCTTTTTCCCTTTCAAAAAGGAGCCCCAGGTTTTTCTTAAGCTGCTTCAGTTCAGACATGTATTTCCTGGATGACATTTTAGGAAAGGCTTTCATAAGTCTCTTTTTCCCAAAAAAATCCCGTCTGATGAGTTTTTCCCTCTGTTCCTTTATCTCTTCTGCTTTTACCACCATCTTCATGCTCTCAGAATATAGAAACTCACCTATGTCATCTGAAATATCATGAAACTTTCCTGCAATCCGGTTAAGCTCGGCCAGCTGCCTGTTAAGCCTCAGCACTGTCTGAACAGTCGCCAGAATGTCGATCAGCAATATACTGTATAAAACGATAAGTACGGCATACACTGCCTTATTCGGCAGGATTTCAATCAGTCGGACAAGACCCGGATGAACTATCTTAATCATGAACAGACAGGCAAATCCCCAGAATAGAGAAAACTTAATACAGATATATCCCAGGAAATTAAATGGTTCATCTGAATAATCCCACCATCTTTCATTAAATGCCTTTTCCAATAACCATCCTGAGGCAAGCTCAACAATTGAAGTCAGCAGAACCGCGCCAAAAAACAAAAGAAGCGGATTTTCCTGAACCGGAGACAGAATCCTGACTACTGCAATCACCCCGAATCCATACACCGGACATAGAGGTCCGTTCAAAAATCCCCGGTTGACAAATTTCCCCGTATCAACAGCTGCATATACGACTTCCGTAATCCAGCCCGCAAATGCATAAAACAAAAAAAAGCACAAATACTCGTACATCTTGAGTCCTCCTGTCAGAATTCTGGAACACCCCTCCTTTCCAATTCTGGTTTTGTATTATATAATACCATTATATTGACATTTTGAGAAATAGGATTTTTTTTATTTTATGTTATAGTCAAGAAAAAATGTATGCGAGGTGTCTACAATGAAATTATCTTTGATGCTGATTCACGAGAACCTTCGGAGTCCTTCCGGAATATTAAAAGTGCCTGAACTTCCAGGACCTTTTTATGATGGCGTGCGGGTTTTACCCATGACTCCTCAGGATTTAAATGCGAATTACATTTATGTGGACCTGCATCGGGTTTCAAAACAATACAATCCGGAAACATGGGATGCGGTTGCTTTGATCAGTACGCAAAACCAGACAGCGGCCATACATTCCATCACATTTCAGGAGAATTTTTTCTCGGACGACATTCTCAATCAGATTATTGATATATTTGACAGGTTTGAGCACTGGGAAAATGCAGTCAAAGAAGCCCTGCTGGACAAAAAACCGCTTGTGGATGTATTGAATCTGTGCCGGATGGTCACACGTGAAACTGTCTACGTTACAAATCTCAGCCTGAAAATGATTGCACACACCACTCCTACCATTATGGGAGATATAAGCGCAATATGGCATTACCAGGAGAAGTACGGCTACATGCCCCTATACGTGGTCAAATCTCTGCTGGACAGCGGAGAGCTTGATCGAATAAATTCATTTAAAAACGCCTTTTCTTTTCCTACCAAGGCTTTTAATCTTCCCTATACCTGCCGCAATATATTCTGCGACAATGTCATCAGGGCCCATATCTTCATTGTCAGCATTTACAGCCCTCCCTTACAGACGAACAAGGAAATTGCCGATGTTCTGGGTCGCTTACTTGTTGGATACATAAAGGATAATGTGGATTTTTTCTCCCTGAACGGACTTCTTCATGAGCACTTCTTCCGCGATGTAATCAGCGGAAATCTTGTGGATCATTCACTGATCCAGCAGCAGCTCAGTTCCATCAACTGGAATATAAACGGCGGCTATGCTCTGTTTGTAATGGAAAAAGAGAATAATCCTTCCGAAACGGTCCGAATTTTGAGCCATTCCATGGAAAGACACAATTTCGAATGCAAATCCTTCGAGTTCGAAGACAACCTGATTGTCGTATTCCATGTTGAAAGGGACCATTATAAATTAGGCAGAATCCAGGACTTACTGGAAGAATTTCTGCTTACGCACCATTCCAAAGGGGCCTTCAGCAAATGGTTTGCCAGCTTCAATGACATGAAGGTATACTACCACCAGGCAAAAGTCATAATCTCGTTCTGCAAAAATATCACAAATAATAAAAACCTGTTTATCGAAGAAGAGTTCGGGCTCTATGGCTTCATAAAAGCCGGACTGGAGAACCACAGCGCCATTGAGGTATGTCATCCCGGAATAATCGCACTCTATGAGCATGACAAACAGAATTCGACGGAATATCTGGAGACTCTTTTCCAGTACCTAGTTTGTGACCGTAATGTCGTGAAAGCAGCAAAAACATTGTTCATTCACCGAAATACCATGAACTACCGCATGGAAAGAATCAAATTGCTGATTGATTTCAATGAAGAAAATCCAGATATAAAGAGTTATATTCTGATGTCTATTTATATTTTAAAATATGTTTTAAAAACCCGGCACCCTGACCTGCATCTTCAATAAAAATATCCAACGCAAAAACAGCAGCCCGTATCGAAGGGGACTGCTGTTTTGTATTGGAGAAAATTAAAAGCCTTTATTTGTAGACATCTTTTCTGAAGCTGTCCAGCTCATCATTGATGATTTTCATTTGGTCCGGTCTTACCAGAACAAATGACGGAATATAGCACCCACCTTCAGCCAGTTCCGTTACTTCCTGACGTATGGAAGCCCTCAGCTGCTCTTCTGAAAGATGTCCTGCAGCTTCCAGTACATCATATTTCTGCATATCCAAAAACGTATTGTATACAACTTTATTCCCGGTGATCTTTTTCAGTTCCTTTATATCATTTATAGACATTAACTGAATGGAATCCACCTGTAAATCTTCCACGACTTCAGGCACAAGATCCTTAATCATTCCATCTGAATGAAGCTCGAATATTATCCCTTTGCTTTTGACGTGGTCGACAATGGTCTTTGTATGAGGTTTGATAAGCTTTCTCCACACTTCCGGTGAGAAGAACAGGCCTCTTTGTGTGCCCCAGTCATCATGATAGCAGATGATGTCCGGTTTATAATACTGTGCTAACTTATCCACCAATTTGCATTTGTACTCTGCAATTGCGCCAAAAAGTTCATATACTTCTTCCGGATCCGTAAGAAGTGCACAAAGCGCATTTTCAAATCCCATCAATACGTGAAGACGTTCGAACAAACCATTATGAATCATCTGATACAGAGCATTGTTTTCTCTGTCAAAAACCGGAATCCTGTCTGTTTTTGCAGCTTCTTCCCAGTCAAATGCATCCAGGTCCGGAAATTTTACAATTTCTCTCCATTCACTGACATCCTCCAGTATAAATTCCGGTCCTGGTACAGGAGCCGGATCCCCTGGCTTGAAGGTCCATTGACATCCAAACCAATCTTCTCCCCCCTGGCTTTTTGGTGGTCTTTCATAGTAGCCTGCAACTGGTACATTATTGATTATCCCCGTCCCGAATCTTGGCAGATACTCCGGCTTTTCATGATGAAACAGCTTAAGTACATTTTCTTTTTCAGATAACATATTTTATTCCTTTCCTTTCTCAACCTTGCGGTTAATATCTCCTCTGTTTATGATATCTACATTGTCGCATTTTTTTATCAAATCTTCAACTAAATCCATGCACGAATAATATTTTTGTTATTGTACACGAATGCACAATGGCTGCTACATGCACCTTCTATTTAGAAACTGGACTATCCTCCACCCGCTGGAATTTAGCAAAAAAAAGACCACCCGGCGTATATGCAATATGGCATATATGCTGGGTGGCTTTACTCGTCCCTTCGTTTGCCTTCGGCTAACTCCTGGGACTTCATAAAAATCCTAAGCAAACAGGCGATTTTACTCGTCCTTCGTTAGCCTTTGGCTAACTCCTGGGACTTCATAAAAATCCTAAGCAAACAGGCGATTTTACTCGTCCTTCGTTAGCCTTTGGCTAACTCCTGGGACTTCATAAAAATCCTAAGCAAACAGGCGATTTTACTCGTCCTTCGTTAGCCTTCGGCTAACTCCTGGGACTTCGTAAAAATGCTCTTGCAAGCAAGCATTTTTACTCGTCCCAATTATGATATACTTCCTGGACGTCGTCATCGGCATCCAGCAGGTCCATGGTTTTGTTGAAGTTTTTGATGTCTTCTTCGCTGGTAAGTTCAACGTAGGTCTGGGGAATCATGGTTACTTCGGCACTGGCTAAAGGAATTTTCTGTGTTTCCAATGCTTCTTTGACTTTTTCAAAATCTTCCGGAGCAGTTAAAATCTCATAACTGTCCTCTTCATTATTCAGATCCTCCGCTCCTGCTTCGATTGCAATCATGAGCAGTTCGTCCGGATCCATATCAAATTCTTCTTTGTCTATGATTATCATGCCTTTTTTATCAAACATAAAGGATACGCATCCTGGCGTACCAACATTGCCTCCGCCTTTTGTAAAAGCATTCCTTACATTGGCAGCCGTCCTGTTTTTGTTATCCGTCAGAGCATTTACAATGATAGCAGTGCCGCTAGGACCGTAGCCTTCGTAGGAAACATACTCATAAACCACGCTGCCCGCGTCCCCGGCTGCTTTTTTGATTCCTCTTTCAATCGTGTCATTAGGCATATTGTTTGCCTTTGCCTTAGCAATAATCTCACGTAATTTGTTGTTGTTATTTGGATCCGCGCCGCCATCTTTTACAGCTACGGCAATTTCACGGCCAATAATGGTAAAAATCTTACCTCTGGCAGCATCATTTTTTTCTTTTCTATGTTTAATGTTTGCAAACTTCGAATGTCCCGACATGTTTAAACCCTTTCTTCGCTGATTTCGTTATTTTCTGTTCCCTCTTCCGGAGAATCACCCGCCGGCGGAGTTATTTTTACTAAAGATATCATTTTGTTTTCTACGCTAATAATCTCATAATGATAACCATCCACATACAGATCATCCGGTTTATCATCTTCGGAGGGAATCCTGTCCAGTCTTGAAATAAGGAATCCATTTAATGTATCATAATCCTCCTCATTGAATTCAACCTTGAGGACATCTTCCAGGTCCTCCAAAAACATGCTTCCTTTGACCAGGTAGCTGCCATCCTCCTGATAAATAATATCTTCTTCATCGACGTCATATTCATCCAGAATATTTCCAACGATTTCCTCCAATATATCTTCCATGGCGATGAGGCCGGCAACCTGTCCGTATTCGTCCACCACAATTTCGATATGGATTTTATTGGACTGCATGTCCCTGAAGAGAACATCCAGCTTACGTGTTTCCGGAATGAAATGAGCTTTTCTTAACAATCCCGGTATCTTGGAAATTGGCATATCCCTAAAAGTTATATCCTCGTTGTATATCATGGCGTCCTTCAGGTGAAGAATGCCCAGCACATTATCTATGGCTTCCTCGTATACAGGAAATCTTGAATTTGATTCATTTAAAATGTAAGTGACTGTTTCAGACAGAGTCATATCCCCATTTATGGCAACGATATTCTTCCGGTGGGTCATTATATTTGCGGCTTCCTTATCTCCCAGCTCAAAGATATTGTTTATCATCTCCGCTTCACTGGCCAGAATCGTACCTTGTTCGTGGCCTTCATTCACCATGGACATGATTTCTTCTTCCGTGACTTCTTCCACTTCCTCATTCAGTCCCATTCCAAACATCTTTAGAATTCCTTTAGTCAGAATATTTACGACTGAAGTAATTGGAGTGAAAACCACCATCAGAAATGAAACGATATCAACCAGTGAAAAACACCAGCCTTCAGAATATCTGGACGCAAGCTTCTTAGGTATCAGAACGCCAAAAGATAACACCAGAAACAGGATTATCAAGGTCACAATTATGTAAGAAACCGGTATGACCAGCCAGTTTCCTGTCAACTCCTTCAATGCCCAGTCAGAAAGCATTCCTCCGAATTCATTCAAGACAATAATGCCTATCAAAATATCAGTAATGAAGCTTATGACCTGGATCGTACCTACAAATCTGGCAGGCTTATCAATAATTGCCTGGACTCTCTTTGCCTTTCCGCCACCCTGTCCATCGCGTTTTTCGAGGGACTGATCCGAAATATTCTGTATGGCAGATCCAAAGCCGTACAGAATCATGTTAATGATTATGCATACAATAAGTAAACCTATACTTGATAACGGGCCGCCATCATCCATTTATAACATCTTCTCCTTTAGTTGTATTCAGCTATATAAAGCAAAATATACCATTTAGTGTCTGTTTAGTCAATTTTTTTCTGGTCTTCCCAGGCGCTGATATCGTATTTATCATGAAAATAATCCTTTGTGCATACAATACGATCGTGCCTAAAGTATACCCGGGGCACCCTCTTGCCTATGTCACACACAAATTCATAATTGAATGTGCCTGCAAGCTCTGCCAGTAATTCAACGGTTATGATTTCCTCATTATCTCTTCCGATAATCGTAACCTCATCATCCTCTGCAACATCCATAATACCGGTTACATCGACCATGATCTGGTCCATGCATACGCGTCCGATTATCGGAGCCTTGCATCCCCGGATGAGGACATGGCCTTTATTGGACAGGCTTCTCGGATACCCATCCCCATAACCAATCGGAATAGTCGCAACCTTCGTTTCCTTATCTGCTATAAAAGTCGAACCATAGCTGACACCTGTTCCCGGTTCCACAGACTTCAACTGTACAATATGGCTTTTCATATAAAGCGCCGGCTTCAGCACAACCTTTTCCTTCATTACCTCATCGGAAGGATATAAGCCGTATATTGCAATTCCAGGTCTGACAGTCGTAAAATTAATATCTGAAAGATCCAGGATGCATGCGCTGTTGGAGCAATGAGTAGTTGGAATGTTTATTCCTGCTTCTTCGAGTTTAAGGATAAAAGCTTTGAATCTATCCAGCTGGCTGTTTACCGAAGTCTTATCCGATTCATCCGCTGCGGAAAAATGTGTGAATATTCCGTCGATACGAATGTTCTTCAATCTGGAAATCCCGATTATGGAATTCAGAGATTCTTCGTTATCCTTGAATCCAATCCGGCTCATACCGGTATCTAGCTTGATCTGGATTTTAGCTGCTTTATTAAGTCCTCCGGCCCGCCTGTCTATCCCATATGCTGTTTTCTCATCAAATATAGTCAGATCAATGTCGTTAAGTATTGCCTCCTCATACATGGAGTGATGTGTATGTCCCAGTATATAAACCGGTTTGTCAATTCCGTGCTCTCTGAGGCTTATCGCTTCATTAATGGTAGCAACTGCATAGGAAGCCACCAGACCGTCAATTGTTTTTGCCACCGGAATGGCTCCATGACCGTAGCCATCTGCTTTGATGACAGCTGTTATGGTCGTGTTTGGGGATATCGTCTTTTTAAGCGCCGACACATTGTCATAAACTGCATCCAGATTTATTCCCGCATATACCCTGTAGTACTTTTCTATCTCGTCCATTTTAATCAATCTCCGATTATGTCCTTCAGACCGTCAATTATGTCAGAAGCCATCAGGGCACTTTCTCCTGTTTTTTTTACTGTCCTGTCCCCTGCCAGACCGTGGATGAAAGGACCGATAGAAGACGCAATATCCGTGCCCAGTCCCATAGCCAAAAGTCCTCCGGCTATCCCGGCAAGCACATCCCCAGCTCCTGCTGTCGCCATACCTGGGTTGCCGGATAAATTTATATAAATCCTGTCTCCGGTACAGATTACAGTTCCCGAATCCTTAAGGATGCAGGATATCTTATGTTCTTCACAGTAGCCCCTGCATGTGGAAATAAGATCGTTTTTGATTTTATCTTCTTCAATGCAGGTCAGTCTGGACATTTCCCTTATATGAGGGGTGATGATAATATCACTGTGGTAGCATCCTGTCAGATGCGGAAATTGGGATATTATGTTCAGCCCATCGGCATCTATCACAGTCTTTTTTTTCGCCAGCATAACTTTTTCAATCAGTTTCATGGCATTTTCGCTGATCCCAAGACCTGGCCCTGCCACAATGGCTGATGCCCTATCTATGTACCCAGATATCTCCTCAAAATCCGGATTGGACGCATCATACGTCTTTAGGATGGCTTCCGGCAGCAATGTCTGCAGAATTTCCCGGTTTTCTTTGGGAGTCAGTATCTGAACCAGACCGGTTCCCACCCTGTATGCTGACTTGGCACAAAGAAATGCTGCACCTGCCATATTTTCAGATCCCGCAATAACCAGAAGTCTTCCATAAGAACCTTTATTGGAATTTTTTCTGCGTCTGGGTATGCTGAGAAGATCCTGTTCCTCATGTGCAAAAATATCTGCATGTCCAGTTTGCGGAAAACCGATATCTGCTACAATAACCTGTCCGGCATAATCCGGTCCTTGACTGATGACGAGACCGGTTTTCAGAATTCCGAAGGTAACCGTGATGTCCGACACAAAGCCCGCACCAAGGATTGCCCCCGTATCGCCTGAAAGGCCAGAAGGAATATCTATAGCAATTTTAACTGCATTCGATTCATTCATCCGTTCGATCGTTTCCTTATAGACACCCGTTATTTCCCTGCACAGGCCGACACCAAACAAAGCATCAACAATATAATCATAGGATTCGTACACCGGCCGTTCCGCAACCATAACTTCCAGTTTGTCAGTGACCGACTTTTGAATCTTGAACTCCTGTGTGGCTTTCAGGATATCGCCAATCACCTGAATGTCGACCCTGTAGCCCTTAAGCTTCAGCATCCTGGCCAGAGCAAGACCATCAGCTCCGTTATTTCCGGTACCGCAGACAATCAGGATATTTTCCTGTTTACTGCACATTTTTTCCATTTCGCAAAATACGCTGAATGCAGCTCTTTCCATCAATGCTATGGAAGGGATTCCGATTTCGTTGATGGCATATGAGTCAATTTCTTTCATTTTTGACCCATAAATCAGTTTCTTCATAAAACTTCACCCGCTTTCCGCTATGGCCGTTGCAAATGCAAACTCAGACGTATTTGTAATGGTCACATGTATTCGTGCAATCCCAAGCTGTCTTGCAATACTTTCAGCCTGATTGTACAGATTTACATAGGGTTTTCCCTGGTCATCCCTGAGAACTTCAATATCATTGATCCTGAATCTTTGAAAACCGGTCCCAAAACATTTGGATACAGATTCTTTAACGGCAAAATTTCCTGCAAGGAATGAATTCTTGCCTTTGCTTTGCTCCCGTTCTTTCGGTGTATATACACGACATAAAAAAGCCTCTTTTAAACAGGCTTTTTCAATGCGCTCTATCTCGACAATGTCATTACCGATTCCAAAAATCATCTCATGTCACCGTTAAATACGATAATCCCATTTTCCACTTTTCATAGCTGCCAGGTTAAATGACAATTTCAGGAGACTGTCTGTCATGTGTACGTTTTCTACGACAACATCATCCCCAACATTCAGATCCACCGGAGAAAAATTCCAAATCGCTTTCACACCGGCATTCACAATTTTTTCTGCAAGCGTCTGTGCTTCATCTCTGGGTACCGTGATGGCTGCAATATCAATCACATTATTCACGATAAACTCTTCCATTTCATCCATAGGTCTGACCATGATACCATTCAGCGTTTTACCTATGACGTCTGGATTCACATCAAATATCCCGGAAATGGTGAATCCTCTTTTGGGAAAGGAAGGATATTTTGCTAGAGCAGAACCCAAATTACCGGCTCCAACCAAAATCACATTATGTTTCTGTTCAACACCAAGAATTTTTCCAATTTCACCATACAGGTATTTGACGTTATAACCATATCCCTGCTGTCCAAATCCACCAAAATTATTAAAATCCTGTCTTATCTGTGAAGCAGTAACTTTCATCAGCTTGCTTAACTCTTCTGAAGAAATTCTTTCTTCATCGTTCTCCAGCAACTCACCTAGATATCTGTAGTAACGGGGCAGACGCCCGATAACAGCTTTTGATATATATTTCTCTGACACAAATCCACCGCCTTTTTTTATAAATCATGTTTAATTATAGTCAAACAATCCATTAATGTCAAACTAAACAATTGAAAACGGATACACCAAAACATACAAATTTACACAAGATTTTCCCACTTTTCGTATAAAACTGCTAATTCCGCACTCAATTTTTCTTTTTCTTCAAATAGCTTCAACAGCATATCCGGATTTGAACATACATCTTCACTGGAAAGCCTTGTATCCAAATTATTGATTTGTTCTTCCACTTCATGGATTTTTTCTTCGGTTTTATTCAGATCGCTGGCTTTTTTGCGTTCTCTGGCTTGCTCTTCTTTATAAACTGCCCACTCTTCTCTGGATATGTCCTTATCTTCAGATGCTTTTTCACCAGCTGTTGCACCTGCATCCGGTTCAATTTTTTTCTCCAGATAATAGTCGTAATTCCCTATATAATTAGCAAATTTCTGAGCTTCCAGTTCAAGAATTCTTGTAGCTGTACGATTTATAAAGTAACGATCGTGGGATACATATAACACTGTTCCAGTATAGTTCACCAAAGCATTTTCCAGGATTTCCTTGGACATAATATCCAGATGGTTGGTCGGCTCATCCAGAATCAGAAAGTTTGCCTCGGAAAGCATGAGTTTGGCCAGAGATACCCTGCCCCTTTCCCCGCCGCTTAAGTCCCTGATTTTTTTGAAAACGGCATCCCCCGTGAACATAAACGCTGCTAATATATTTCTGATTCTGGTGTTGTCCAGATTTGGATATTCATCACTAATTTCCTGAAATATGCTTTTTTCCGGGTTCAACACGTGATGTTCCTGGTCGTAATATCCGATATGCACCTTGGCTCCAAGAATAATTTCACCCTTGTCCCATTCCATCCCGCCGGTAATCATCTTAAGAAGTGTTGTTTTTCCAGTACCGTTTTTCCCGATTACTGCCACCCGTTCTCCACGCTTGATTTCGAAATCCGCATCCGAAAACAATACTTTGTCTTTAAAGCTTTTGCTGATATTGGAAACCCGGAGCACATCCTTACCGCTGAGGACATCCGGCTCCAAATGAATGGACATTTGTTTTTCTTCGGTTACTGGTTTATCCAGCACGTCTATTTTGTTCAGAAGCTTTTCACGGCTTTCTGCTCTTTTTACAGACTTTTCCCGGTTGAATGAGCGGAGTTTGGCTATAACTTCCTGTTGAGCCTTAATTTCTTTCTGCTGCTCATTAAAGTGTTTCAGCATATCTGACGCCAGCTTCTTCTTTTTTGCAGAGTACTCGGAATAATTGCCCTTATAGGTCGTAACTTTCCCTCTTTCCACCTCCACGATTTTTGTGACGACCCGGTCAAGAAAATACCTGTCATGGGCCACAACGATCACGCTGCCTTTATAGTTGATCAGATACGTCTCCAGCCAATTAATGGATTCCATATCCAGGTGATTGGTTGGCTCATCCAGCAAAAGCAGATCCGGTTTTAACAAAAGCAGTTTACCAAGGGACACCCTCGTTTTTTGCCCGCCTGAGAGATTATTGGTCGGAGTGTCGAACTCATCTTCCTTGAAACCAAGTCCCTTTATTACACCTGTGACCTCACTTTTATATGAAAATCCGCCTTTGTTTTCAAACTCATTGGTAAGTCTGGTGTAAGACTTTAAAAGAGACTCCAATTCATTCCCGGATTTGTTTTTCATCTCAATTTCAAGAAGTCGGATTTTTTCTTCCAATTCAATTATATCTTTTTTTGCGGTTAAAACCTCTTCGTAAATGCTGCGCTTTCCATCCAGCTCCTGATGCTGGGAAAGGTAGCCCAGGGTCTTTCCGTTTCCAATGATGATATCCCCTGAATCTTTCGACATTTCACCCATGATAATCTTAAGAAGCGTTGTTTTTCCAGCTCCATTGACACCTACAATGGCAGCCTTCTCTCTATCTTCTATGTTAAAGGATACATTATCTAAAATGACTTTTTCCCCAAAAGCTTTTGATATATTATTACACGCCAGTACCATAATTTCCTCCATATTTCACTCTGCTTTACAAGCAATTTATATTTTACCATATTTCTAAACATTGTCACACAATATTGGTTTGTATTTTTTGGCATATTGTCTTATAATATAAATCTAATCATTAAATTCTGATAATATTACGGGGGCATACTATGGAAAAAGATAAAGTTGTAGTTGCATTAGGCAGAAGCGCATTTGGTAACACTCTGCCCGAACAGAAGAAAAAAGTAAGTTTGGCCGCAAAAGCCATCGCAGATTTGGTTGCGGAAAATTATGAGGTTATTATTACGCACAGCAATGGCCCACAGGTCGGCATGATCCAGACAGCCCTGACGGAATTCAGCCGTATTGATCCGGAGTTTACGGCAGCACCAATGTCCGTCTGCAGTGCAATGAGCCAGGGTTATATTGGTTATGATCTCCAGAATGCAATTCGCACGGAACTTTTAAACCGGGGAATATTCAAGCCGGTCTCTACTATTATTACACAGGTAAAGGTGGATCCTTTCGATCCTGCTTTTGATGCTCCTACAAAAGTAATTGGTAGATTTATGACAAAAAACGAAGCGGAAATCGAAGAACATAAAGGCAACTACGTCGTTTATGAGGAATCCAACGCTGGAAAGGGCTATCGCAGAATAATTGCGTCTCCTTACCCAATCGATATATATGAAATCGATGCTGTCAAAGCGCTTGTCGATGCGGGACAGATTGTCATTGCCGCAGGCGGAGGCGGGATACCTGTTTTGGAACAAGGAACCGTTCTTAAGGGTGCCTCAGCCATCATTGAAAAGGATTATACTGCTGCAAAACTTGCTGACATGCTGAACGCTTCCACGCTCTTATTCTTGACATCTGCCCAAAAGCTTTCCATCGAAGATGAAAGCGGGGCAAAAAAAGAGCTCGGACTGCTCTCTTCCTCAGATGCAGCCGAGCTGGTTGACAAGGGATATTTCAACAAAACAACCACACTTCCAAAAGTGCAGTCCGCCCTGAATTTCGTCCAGGCCGGCGAGGGCCGAAGAGCTGTCATCACCAGTCTGGAAAATGCAAAGGATGGTATGCATGAAAGGACTGGCACGATTATCTGCTAGCCAGCGCAAACACCCACCAGTGTAAACACTCGTCAGCGCAAACGGGTGCATTCGAATTTCACCATCATATTAAGGCATTTCAGAAGGCTTTCATACCTTGTCTGGATATCGCCTTCCTCAATTACGACGTCAAGAGTAGCCGCGATATCATCGATGGTCTTGGCGTCAATTTTTTTGCGCATTTCCAGCAGCAGTTCTCTTTTTTTCGTATATGTTTCCGCATCCAGGAAATCCATAAGGGTTGGGATAGGCCTTTCGGACCTTTCCCACGTTTCCTTTATGGTTTCTTTTATGGTTTCCAGCGGTTCAGCTTCAGGCAGGCCTATATCGTCAACGCGTGCAAACCTATATTTTTGCTCGACATCCGGGTATTTTTCATGATCCACCTCACCGGTGAACATCGTCAACGGTCTGGCGTAAATTCTATAATCCCCATATAATGCCTGGTAAACCACCAGCTTCTCTTCCGTTTCGGAATGGATAGCTACAGTCACTATCTGGTACAGCTTGTTTTTAAAATGTCTGTAGAATTCTCCTGGTTTTGGAACTCTGTCCTGCGTCATACCGGTCCCTCTTTTCTTAGATTGATTTTTCTAAATTCTCCCGTATTTTTAGAATAAAGCTCTCTGATGTATGGATTGTCGCATTTTCAATGCTTGTAATCAGGGAAAGATCTTTTGTCATGTGCCCGGACTCAATCGTATCCAGTGTTGCCTTATCCAATTTGTCCGCAAATAATTTCAAATCTTCTGTTCCGTCCAGTTCCGCTCTTTTTCGAAGTGCTCCTGTCCATGCGAAAATTGTTGCAACAGAGTTCGTTGAGGTCATCTGGCCCTTCAAGTGGTTATAATAATGTTTCTGCACTGTTCCGTGTGCTGCCTCATACTCATAAAATCCGTCCGGAGAAACAAGCACAGATGTCATCATGGCAAGTGCGCCGAATGCCGTAGCTACCATGTCACTCATAACATCCCCGTCGTAATTCTTGCATGCCCATATAAACCCGCCCTCTGATTTAATGACACGGGCAACTGCATCGTCAATGAGGGTATAGAGATATTCCAGTCCTGCCAGTTGGAATCCCTCTTTATATTCCTCGTCATAGATTTTTTTGAAAATATCCTTAAAGGTATGGTCATACTTCTTTGAAATAGTGTCTTTTGTAGAGAACCATAAATCCTGTTTTGTGTCCAGTGCATAGCCGAAACAGCTCCTGGCAAAGTTTTCAATGGAATCGTCCAGGTTATACTGGCCCATTATTACTCCGGGACCATCAAAAGAGAATATGGTCTGCGTATTTGTCTCCCCTTTTTCGCTGGTGAAATTCAGTGTGGCGATACCTTTTTCCTCTACTCTGTATTCAACGGCTTTGTAGATGTCTCCGTATGCATGCCTGGCAATGGTAATTGGCTTTTTCCAGGTTCTTACGTAGGGGTCGATTCCTTTCACAATAATGGGGGCCCTGAAAACCGTCCCGTCCAGTATAGAACGGATTGTACCATTAGGGCTTTTCCACATCTTTTTCAGATTATATTCCTTCACCCTCTCTGCATTAGGGGTAATGGTCGCACATTTCACGCCTACCTTATATTTCTTTACAGCCTCTGCCGCATCAACGGTAACACGGTCGTCCGTATCATTCCTTGCCATAAGTCCCAAATCATAATATTCGGTGTTTAATTCAACAAATGGGCTTAGCAGTTCATCCTTAATCATTTTCCAAAGAATCCTGGTCATTTCATCCCCGTCCATTTCAACAATCGGGTTCTTCATCCTAATTCTGTCCATCTGAGCTCTCCGTTTCTTTATTTAACTACAATATTAACTATTTTTCCAGGTACATAAATTTCTTTTACGATGCTTCCAGTCAGCTTGTCTCCAAGTGACTCTTTCGCCTTAATCAGGACATCATCTTTTGCCATATCAGCCGGAATCTCAATGACTGTTTTTGTTTTTCCGTTTATCTGTACAGCCACGCCGATTTCATCATCTTTCAGATACTCTTCAGCATAAACCGGCCAACCCTTTTCCTGTTTGAATACGCTTTCTTTATTTCCAAACGCCGCCCAAAGCTCTTCGCAGATATGCGGCGCAAATGGAGACAGGAGGGTTATGGCGGCCTCCAGTGTCTCTTTATCTATGCCTCCGGTTGTTTTTGCCAGATCAATCATTTTGTTGTTATATTCCATAAAACCGCTAATAACTGTATTCAGACTGAAGCTTTCCAGTCTCTGTGTGATATCATACACCATCCGGTTTCTTATTTTGAGCATTTCCTTAGTAGGCTTTATATTCTTTCCCACACTGTCTGAAGCCAGCTTCCAAAAACGATTCATGAATCGATATACACCTTCGATTCCACGCTCATCCCATTCTGAGTCCAAATCAGGAGGACCCACAAACAGTTCGTACATGCGGAGAGAATCACATCCGTAATCCTTCACCAGCTCATCCGGGGATACCACATTACCCTTTGACTTGCTCATCTTAATTCCGTTCTTGCCAGTGATCATTCCCTGATTGAACAGTTTCTGGAATGGCTCGTCAAAATCCACGACACCGATGTCATTTAAAAATTTCGTATAAAACCGGGAATAGAGGAGATGCAGCACGGCATGCTCTACTCCTCCGATGTACATATCCACCGGAAGATATTTATCTGCTTTTTCCTTCGAAACAAGCGCATCTTGATTTTTATTGTCTACGTAGCGAAGGAAATACCAGGATGACCCCGCCCATTGCGGCATAGTATTTGTTTCTCTTTTCGCAGGTCCTCCACATTCGGGACAGGTTGTATTAACCCATTCGTCAATGGCTGATAATGGCGATTCGCCTGTTCCTGTAGGCTGATAGGATTCAACCTCCGGGAGCAGAACTGGAAGCTGATTTTCGGGCACAGCCACGTTTCCACAGTGTTCACAATGAATAATTGGGATAGGTTCACCCCAGTAGCGTTGTCTGGAAAATACCCAGTCTCTCAATTTATAGTTTACGGTCTTCTTTCCAATACCTCTTTCTTCCAAGATTCCGGGAACATCCCTTTTGGCGTCCTCTGAATTCAATCCGTTAAAATCTTCAGAGTTCAGCATGATTCCTGGTGCGGTATATGCTTCATCCAATTTTGGATTTTCCCTGCCATCTTTGGAAATCACCTGGACAATTGGTATGGAGAATTTTGTCGCAAATTCGAAGTCCCTTTCATCATGAGCAGGCACACACATAATTGCGCCTGTACCATAATCGGCCAGTACATAGTCGGATAGCCATATAGGGATTTTTACGTTATTTACCGGATTAACAGCATAGCTCCCCGTAAATACGCCGGTCTTCTCTTTGTCCTGAAGACGGTCTACTGAAGATTTCATGGATGATTTAAAGATATAGTCCTCCACAGCTCCCCGGGTCTCTTCTGTGGCAAGACCTGCCGCCATCTCATGTTCGGGCGCCAGCACCATAAAGGTAGCCCCATAAAGGGTATCCGGTCTTGTGGTATATACGCTGATGGCATCATTTTTACCGTCAATTTTAAAATCGACCTCTGCGCCGTAGGACTTTCCGATCCAATCTGCCTGCATTTTCCTGACCTTCTCCGGCCAATCCAGTTTGTCCAGATCATCCAGGAGCCGGTCGGCGTATGCTGTGATTTTAAGCATCCATTGTTTGAGATTTTTCTTGGTTACTTCTTCACCGCATCGTTCACAGGTTCCGTTAACAACCTCTTCATTTGCCAGCCCGGTCTTGCAGGAAGGGCACCAGTTAATAGGCATCTCTTTTTCATATGCCAGGCCTGCTTTGAACATTTTCACAAAAATCCACTGTGTCCATTTGTAGAAATCCGGGTCGGTGGTGTCAACTTCCATATCCCAGTCATAGATTGCGGATATTTCCTTGATCTGTCTTCTGATGTTCTGGATATTTTCCGCCGTGGATTTTTTGGGATGCACCTGCATCTTGATAGCATAATTTTCAGCCGGAAGTCCAAAGGCGTCCCAGCCCATTGGATGAATAACATAATACCCCTTAATCAATTTATATCTGCTCCATACGTCGCTGATGACATACCCTCTCCAGTGTCCAACATGCAGACCGCTTCCGGACGGATAGGGGAACATATCCAGACAGTAATATTTAGGTTTCTGTCCGTCGTTTTCATTAATGGGTCGTTCCTCCCATTGTTTTTTCCATTTTTTTTCAATTTCCTTGTGGTTATAAGGGCTTGACATAACTTCTCCTCCTGATTATAAAAATAGCCTTCTCGTCTCCAGTTTTCAATAGAGACGAAAAGGCATTAATTCCGCGGTACCACTCTAATTCGTATCACAAGATACGCACTCAGTATTCTGTAACGTGAATGACACGCCCCCGGCTTATCACCGGAAGAACTCCAAGGCAAGTTCAGGGTTTTCGGTACTGCTTCCCAGCATCCAGCAGCTCTCTGAAACCTATGGCCCGTACTACTCCTCTTCATAGTTTATGTCTTATGAACAAACTTAGAGTTTATTTTACCATATAGGATTTGTTTGTCAAGTGTGGCAGACTAAACTTCACGGCCATGTTCCGCTTCGTGTCTGGCAATTTCATGCTGCTGAACTTCAGGTGGCGCCTGCTCGTAGCGGACAAAGGCGTATTCGTAATTTCCGTAGCCCCCGGTCATGGAACGCAGATTCGTGCTGTATCCAAATAATTCTGACATAGGAATCTCCGCTTCTATCACCTGTTTTCCGTTATCCGTCGGATTCATGCCCATTACTCGACCCCGTTTCTTGTTGAGGTCGCCCATTATGTCTCCGGTGAATCTGTCCGGGATTGTTACTTTCAAAAGGGCTATCGGTTCCAACAGCACAGGAGACGCTTCCATGAAGCCTTTCTTAAATGCATGTATGGTTGCCATTTTAAATGCCATCTCAGAGGAATCGACCGGATGATAGGAACCATCCAGAAGGACCCCCTTAATGCCCACAACCGGATAGCCTGCCAAAGGCCCTTTCTGCACGCACTCCTGAATCCCCTTTTCAACGGCCGGAAAATAATTTTTCGGTACGGACCCGCCAAAAATCTTTTCTTCAAATTCGTAAGGTTTATCCAGGTTGTTGCTTGGTTCAAAGGACATCTTTACATGCCCGTACTGGCCGTGCCCCCCCGACTGTTTTTTGTGTTTGCCTTCCGTTTCCACCTTTTTACGGATGGTCTCCCTGAAAGCGACCCGCGGATGCATAATTTCAATGTCAACCTTATAGTTATCTTTTATTTTACTGGCAACGATTTCCAGGTGCTGGTCACCAACTCCATACAGCAGCATCTGCCTGTTCTCTTCATCATTGACCTGTTTCAGGGTCAGATCCTCTATGGTCATCTTGCTTATTGCCTGAGCAATTTTGTCCTCCTCACCCTTGACCTTGGACGTATAAGCCACGGATGTATAGGGAACAGACATCTTCGGTTTGTTTAAAATAATTGGGAATTCCTTTTTTGAGAGGGTATCGCCAGTTCTTGTAACGGAAAGCTTTGGTATGGCACCGATATCCCCCCCATGAAGCTCCTTGATTTCCGTAGTTGTCTTGCCCCTAAGGACATACAGCTTGGAAATCTTTTCCATCGCATCCCTTTCGGCATTATATACCGTATCGTCTGACTTAAGGATTCCGGAAGAAATCTTGACAAGGGAAAATGCCCCGATGAATGGATCCAGGATGGTTTTGAATACGAACACAGCTAAAGGTCCATCATGATCGCAAGTTGCAATAAAAGGTTCTTTCGTGGCGGTATTGATTCCCTGACGGAAGAATTTGGCTTTATCCGGTGCAGGAAAATATCTCTCAATTGTCTCGAGCACCATTCTCGCACCGAAATTATTAATACTGGATCCAATCTGTACAGGGACGATGTTCCCTTCAAATATCTCATTTCTCAGGGCTCCGACAATTTCCTCGAAAGAAAATTCTTCCCCGTTGAAAAACCTCTCCATATATTCTTCGCTGGTTTCCGCGACGGCTTCCATAATCATATCCCGTACCGGTGCGAGGTCTTCTTTTTCGTTGTCCGGAATCTCGCATTCATCATAACTTCCGTCTGGTCTGTATTTTCTGCCTGCCATCCTGACCGTGTTTACATAGCCTACGAATTTGCCTTCTTCAATAATTGGCAGGTGGAAAGGTGCAACCTTCTTGCCGAAAATATTCTTGAGTTCATTTACCAGTTTCATAAAATCCGCATTTGGGTCATCCATAAAGGAAATATAGAATATTCTTGGGATACTGTATCTTTCACAGTACTCCCAAGCCTTCACGGTTCCAACCTCTACACCCGCCTTGGCAGAGACACAGATTACAGCGCCGTCCGCCACGCTCATGGCTTCTTCCATCTCTCCCACAAAGTCGAAATATCCAGGTGCGTCTAAAATATTTATTTTAATACCATTGAACTCGATTGGTATAACAGATGTGTTTATTGAAAACTTTCTTTTTATTTCTTCTTTATCAAAGTCGCTTATAGTATTTCCGTCGGTAACTTTTCCGAGTCTGTTCACTATACCTGTAGTATAAGCCATAGCTTCCGTTAACGATGTCTTTCCTGAACTTCCGTGACCCATGACGATGACGTTCCTTATGTTGTCCGTTTTGTAAACATTCATAATAAGTACCTCCAAAAGTTAGAATTTTTAGTATGCGGAAAAGCAGCTACTTATTATATTTTAACAATAAAACCGATTGTTATCAATACAAATTTATGCAATCTACACACTATTTTCAACTTTTGGAGGTATTTTCGATTAATATATCAGCATTGCATCTCCGAAACTAAAAAACCGGTATTTGTTTTCCAGCGCCTCATTGTATGCTCGCAAAATTACTTCCCGGGAGGAAAAGGCAGAAACCAGCATCAGCAGGGTTGATTCCGGAAGATGGAAATTTGTTATAAGGGCATCTATTACTTTAAACTCATAACCCGGATAAATGAATATCTCCGTCCATCCGCTTTTGGCTGTGATAAACCCATTTTCATCCGCGGCAGATTCCAGGGTCCTTGTAGAAGTTGTCCCTACGGCCACTATCCTACCGCCCCTTTCTTTCGTTCTGTTGATCAATCGGGCTTCCTCTTCATCGATAGAAAAATACTCTGAATGCATATGATGTTCCAGAATATTTTCCGCCTTGACCGGACGGAATGTTCCGAGCCCTACGTGCAGCGTGACATTCGCGATGGTGACGCCTTTTCTTTCGATTTCCAAAAGAAGCTCTCTGGTAAAATGCAGACCAGCCGTTGGGGCTGCCGCGGATCCTTCATGTTTGGCGTAAACGGTCTGGTATCTTGTTTTGTCTTCCAGGGTGTGTTTTATGTATGGCGGCAGAGGCATTTGTCCCAGCTTGTCCAATATTTCCTCGAAGATTCCCTCATATTCGAAATGTATGAGTCGGTTGCCCTCTTCTACGATTTCCAGAATCTCACCCTTCAATTCTCCATTTCCAAAAACAATACGGGTACCCGGCCTGGCTTTCTTCCCAGGTCTTACCAGAACCTCCCAATTGTTGTTCTCTTTTCGTGTAAGCAAAAGCACTTCAATTATTGCGCCGGTATCTTCCTTTACACCAAAAAGCCTGGCCGGTAAGACCTTAGTGTTGTTAAGCACCAGGCAATCTCCCTCCTGGAGATAATCGACGATATTTCTGAAAATGGTATGACCGGTTTCTCCGGTCCTCCTGTCCACCGTCAACAGCCTGGAACCCGACCTGTCTGCCAGGGGATCCTGTGCAATCAATTCTTCCGGCAGTTCATAGTAATAATCATGTAAATTCATGGTACCCTCTTTTCAATCTTCCAAATTATATCAGTTTAAGTTTTCACTGTATTCTGCCAGGAGGAGATCAACCATCCTGCCGTAGCTTTTGACCCCGTCTTTCTGTCCGTTCAGCTTCAGATAGGTGTCGTTGAGTTTTGTTGAGGCAGAACCTATCGTCTCCCCCAGTTTCGTGTTATCAAACTGCCTCCAATACAGGCTGTTATGATCCAAATCGTTGATTACCCCTTCGTCCAATGATGCTAAAACCTTCTCCCACTCTGCAACATCCTCCCCGTAAAGGGCATTCGTTGCGTTAATCAGGGCGCTCATCATGCCGCTGTATACAAATTCCGGGGAACCGGAGCCTGTACAGGCCAGATAAGCAATAAAGTTGGCTTCATCCTCCCTCATAAAACCTGCCACGTGTGCCAGCTCATGGCACATGTCTGCAGGAATGTTATAATCCGGCTGATCCACATTTATATTTGCTTCCATGGTAAAAGCTGTAAACATCCCTGTTATCTGGGCGTATGACATCATTTTGGAAGCCAGAACTGGTTTGGGCTGGGGATAGTATCGTTTGAGCACAACATACTTATCACCAAGCAGCGACATTGCATCGGCAGCTTCCAATGCCGCTGCTGACACATCACCCAACTGCATGTTCCCATCCTCATCGGTCATGACGGCGTTTCTGGCAGAATTGGTTTTTTCCGCCAGCGACATACATAACCCTGCAAGACTTT
The DNA here is from genome assembly GCF_900141895.1 of Parasporobacterium paucivorans DSM 15970. Taxonomy (GTDB): domain Bacteria; phylum Bacillota; class Clostridia; order Lachnospirales; family Lachnospiraceae; genus Parasporobacterium; species Parasporobacterium paucivorans. The sequence goes on from NZ_FQYT01000008.1 coordinate 56,975, forward strand.
CAGATGAAGTCTGCTGTGCCTGCAGGTTCATATAATGCAGAAAATCATACCTGTAATAATTCGTCCCGTTGAGAATCATAAATAAAAAGAAACCTATGCCCATGGCGCACAGAAGATCCAGCAATCCTGACCCTAATACGGAAATGCGTTCCCCTCTGCTTATGACAATTTTTCTGATGAAACCAAAGAATACAAATATGCACATCAGCACAAAAGCATAGAACAGCACTTCCGCAGCCGATATGGGAACCATTCCAAAGAAACGGCTCACCGGCTGGGATATGCTGTCATATATTTTTAATGCAAATAGATTTTCCGCAATCTCGGGATTTGTTTTTGTCACAAAAAGAATTAGCAGAGACAATGGAATAAGCAAAAGCAATATTTTTTTCATCATTTGTTTAATAATTTCATAAATTCCTTAACGTTCTTATCAGCATCCCCTTTAAAAACTGCAGAGCCGGACACAATAATGTTCGCTCCCGCATCAAGTACGGTCTGAACATTATCAAGTGTAATGCCTCCGTCAACCTGAATGTCTGTCTTCAAGCCTCTCCTGTCGATCATATGTCTGAGATCTTTAATTTTCCCGGTGCAATAATCGATATATTTCTGCCCTCCAAATCCAGGATTGACGGTCATAACGAGTACCGTATCCAGCTTGTCCAGAACATATTCAATTGAAGACAGGCTTGTAGCAGGGTTTACAGAAACTGCTGCCTTGCATCCCATCTCTTGTATGGCACTGATTGTCCGGTCCAGATGCGAAGTCGCTTCCGCATGGACGGTAATGATATCCGCTCCTGCCTCCTTAAAATCGGCCAGATATCTATCCGGGTCCGTAATCATCAGGTGGACATCGAAAATCTTATCCGTACATTTACGTAAGGACTTGATTACTGGCATTCCAAAGGAGATGCTGGGAACAAAAATCCCATCCATCACATCGATGTGAATATATCCGGCTCCCGCCATGTCTATTGTTCTTACGGCATCACCCAGATTGGCAAAATCCGCCGATAAAATCGATGGTGCTAATATGTTCATCTTTATTCCTCTCAATACTTTCTGATTTCTTTTAACTCATTATATAAATGAATGTAATTATCGTATCTTTCCCTTGGAATCTCATTATTTTCCAGAGCCTCTTTCACTGCGCATCCCGGTTCATTGATATGGATGCAGCCTTTAAATCTGCACTCCCCGGCATAATAGAGAAACTCTTCATAATAATCCTTCAACTCTTCTTTTTCACAGTCCAGAACGGACATGGAACTAAACCCCGGCGTATCCATTATATATGTGTTGTTTTCCAGATTGAAAATTTCCGAGTGCCTGGTTGTATGTTTTCCCCTTTTTATCTTCTCACTGATGATGCCGGTCTTAGAGTGTGCTTCAGGCATCAGTACATTCAAGAGGGAGGATTTTCCGACCCCGGAAGGACCTGCAAATACAGTTGTCTTACCTCTGACGGCATTCTCAATGCTGTCCATCCCGGATTGTTCTTTCACACTCGTAAACAAAATCCTGCATCCGGATTTTTCATATATTTCCTGAAGTCTTCTGCAATCGGTTTCTGTAGATCTGTCCACCTTATTAAAGCATATAACGACCGGTACGCCCTGCTGCTTCATGGAGATAATAAAACGGTCCAGAAGATTCAGGTTCGGTTCTGGTTCTTTTATGGCAAATACCACCACGGCCTGGTCCACATTGGCAACAGCCGGCCGGACCAGGACATTGTGTCTCTCTAAAATATCCGCTATGTTTCCCAGCTTCTTCTCTTCATCCAGGACGTCCATTTCCACATCGTCGCCTACCAGAGGTTTTATTCCCCTATTTCTGAATATTCCTTTTGCCTTACATTCATAAATTCCAAATCCTTCTACGTGTACGTAGTAAAAACCGGCAATTCCTTTTATGATTTTTCCCTGCATTTTTCACTGCCTGTCTGTTGTGATTGTTTTACTGGGTTGCTTGTCCGGAATCATTTTTTTTGGTAGTTGTCTCCGTTACAGTGGTCGTCTCGGTCGGTGTTTCTTTTCCCAGAACAACGTCCACACTGGAGCCCTGTTCCAGGACAGAGTATGCGGTGGTAAGCTGGCGGATTACTTTATCGATATTTGCAGCTGTCGTTTCTTCGTAGGTAACCTTTCCCAGCGTAAGGCCCACTGAAATCAGCGCATTTTCAGCCTGGGTCTTAGTCAGTCCCATAAGATTTGGCACCTCCACACTTTTCACTTCCGCCCCTCTGCTTACATAAAGGGTAATGGTGTCTCCATATTTCACTTTTTCCGATGCGCCAGGAGTAGTGTTGTACACCGTGTCCAGAGGGTATCCTGCATTGTATTCGGTAACAACCGTATTATTCAGCCCCAATGCAGTAAGCTGCGCAATAGCATCACTCTTACTTTTTCCAATCAGGTCCGGAACCAGCACTTCTTCTTTTCCCTGGCTGATAGCCACTTCTATAGTCGTATTTTCATCCACCATTTCTCCGGCTCCGACGGACTGGGATATAGCAAGGCCCTGCTCCACGTCATTGCTGGCCTCGTAAGTGAATTTCACCCCAAGGGCCAGATTTTCCAATGACGCCCTTATTTCGTCTTCACTCAGACCAACAAGCTCCGGCACTTCAACCTGCGCCGCACTTACTTCCTGTGTTGTCGTTTCCGTACTGGTGCTGCCAGAGCAGCTTTCCAATCCGCCCAAAAACTTCACAATCAGAAGTATGAAGATAATCAGTATAACCACCCCGGCAGCAATGGATCCGATGGTAATCAGTTTGTCAAGTTTGGGATTCACTTCATTCAGTTCATCATCTTCCTCAAAACCATCATCATTCAGGTCATCTTCCAAAGCGGATTCTTTAAGAGAATCTTCCCTGCTTCCATTGCGGATTGCCGTAACTTCGGCATCAGAGAGCATGACTGTGGATGAGTTGTCATTAACCGGAATAATTTTAACAAAATCTTCATCCGGCGAAATGAGGGATTTTTTCAGATCCGCAATCAGCGACGAAACTTTCAGATATCTGCGGTCTGGTTTCTTCTGTGTGCATTTTTCGATAATCCGGCATACGCTCATTGGAACTTCAGGCACTTCCGCCCTTATCGAAGGCAGTTCGTCCTGAATCTGCCGGAGGGCAATCGTTACGGTTGAGTCCCCATCAAAGGGAACATGTCCGGTCAACATCTCGAACATGGTAATTCCCAAGGAATATATATCGCTTTTTTCGTCCACAAAGCCTCCCCTGGCCTGCTCAGGAGAAATATAGTGGACAGACCCCATTGCAGCACTGGAAGTGACGGTGTTAGCCGATGCAGCCCTTGCTATACCAAAGTCTGTCACTTTTACCTTCCCTTCCCTGGAGATGAGAATATTCTGAGGTTTTATGTCTCTGTGCACGATCTGGTTGTTGTGAGCAGCTTCAATCCCCTGGGCAACCTGAATGGCAATGCTGACTGCTTCCTTTACACCAAGGCGTTTTTTCTTTTCGATATACCGTTTAAGTGTAATTCCTTCCACATACTCCATGACGATGTAATTGATTCCGTCATCCGTACCCACATCATATACATTTACAATATTGGAATGTGTAAGGCCCGCAACCGACTGGGCCTCCACCTTAAATTTCATAAGAAAATTTTTATCCTGGGCAAATTCTTTCTTCAGTACTTTTATGGCCACAAATCTGTTGAGCTTGTGGCATTTTGCCTTGTATACATCAGACATTCCGCCAGACCCGATTAATTCGAGGATTTCATATCGCTCCCCGATAAACATGCCTTTTTTTAACATATAAGTATCCTTTCCATATTTTTAGTCCGTTTGAATCAAAATTGCCGAGATATTGTCCCGCCCTCCATTGGTATTAGCTGTTTCTACCAGCAATTCCACGATATTTTCCGGTTCATATCCGACCTCTATAATATTTTGTATAAAAGAATCTTCTACCATATTTGTGAGTCCATCCGAGCAAAGGAGTACTTTGTCCCCTTCTGTGATCTCCACTTCAAAAAAATCAGCATCCAGCACCGGGCTGACACCTACTGCTTTTGTAATAATATTTTTATTCACATTGATTCTGGCACTTTCTTTATCCAACCCGCCATTATTGATCATCTCTTCCACCAGAGAATGGTCCCTGGTTATCTGTTTCAGTTCATTGTTGGAAACATAGAGCCTGCTGTCTCCCACGTTGGCGGCAAACAAAGTAGTGTCCAGGATAGTTGCCGCTACAAGGGTAGTGCCCGTTCCTTCAAGATCAGGATTATCAGCGGCCGATTCATAAACTGCCCTGTTTGCGGCATCAATGGCATTCTTCATAAGCCGGGCGACATCTTCGTTTTCTGATTTGTCGATGTATTTGACAAATTCATTGACAGCACAGCTGGATGCAAAATCACCTGCTTTGTGTCCGCCCATTCCGTCTGCTATTACGTATAAATTAGGGAGGTTTCCAACTGGCGCATCCGAACAATAGACATAATCCTGGTTGGTAATTCTGGCAAGTCCTTTGTCGGTTAATGCAGCTGATTTCATCGTTATCCTCCTACTTCTCATTGGTATCCCTGTATGTTTTCCTTAACTGTCCACAGGCACCCTGGATATCCGTCCCCATTTCCCGCCTTATTGTAACAGGAATTCCATGGTCTGACAGATAATTTTTAAATCTGTGAATCTGATCCTTTTTTGTTTGCATAAAATCCCGTTCTTCGATAGGATTTACGGGAATCAAATTCACATGGCAGTTAAGACCATGCAGCAGAGTCCGCAGCCTGGCAGCATCCTCCATAGTATCATTGACTCCTCTTATAAGACTATATTCAAATGTCAGCCTGCGACCGGTTTTTGCAAAATAATATCTGCAGGCGTCCATAATTTCTTCAATGGAATATTTATTGGCTATCGGCATAATTGTCTTTCTGGTTTCATCATCCGCAGCATGCAGTGAGATAGCCAGGGTGATCTGGAAGTTTTCATCTGCCAGTCTCCGGATGCCCGGCACAATACCGCATGTAGACATTGTAATATTTCTCTGGCTGATATGCAAGCCATTTTCATCCGACAGCATGCGTATAGTCTTCATGACATTTTCGTAATTATCCAGCGGTTCTCCTGTACCCATCATGACCACGTTGGAAACCCTTTCGCCCGTGAGTCTTTGAATGGTATATATCTGTCCGAGCATCTCGGACACCTCCAGGTTTCGGGTCAGTCCTCCAATCGTTGAAGCACAGAACCTGCACCCCATCCGGCACCCGGCCTGCGTAGATATGCAGACGGAGTTGCCGTGCTTATATATCATAAGGACACTTTCTATCACGTTTCCGTCTTCCAGTCTGAAGAGATATTTTCTTGTTCCGTCCGTTTTAGAAATCTGCACTTCCACCGGCTCCAGGTCTGCCACTCTGTATTTTTCTTCCAGCTTGTCCCTTAATTCTTTTGACAGATTCGTCATATCAGCAAATGAGGATGCCAGCTTCGCATGCAGCCAACCGTATATCTGTCCAGCCCTGAAAGCTTTCTCCCCAATGGAAGCGATTTCATTTTTTAATTCCACTATGTTCAATGATTTTAAGTCTATTTTATTCATTCATTTTTCTCCGAAATCTCGCGATAAAAAAGCCATCATTTCCATGTTTTCCAGGAAAAAGCTGTGTCCAGCCCTCTTCTGCGGATTCCTCCAGAAATGTTTCCGGCAGCAGACCCTTCAGGCTTTCCAGTGTATAAGGGTGATTTTCCAAAAACCATCTGACATTGTCCTGGTTTTCCAATATGTTAATCGTACATGTACTATAAATAAGGACTTTTCCTGGTTTAACATACCGCGCGGCATTTTTGAGGATATCCCTCTGCAGGGCTGCAAGGTTTTTCAGGCTGTCTCTCTGAATTTTGTAGCGCAGATCCGTCTTTTTTGCCAGTACTCCCAGTCCTGAACAGGGCAGGTCAGCAATCAGGACATCTGCCATGTCTACGGACGATTCATCAAATACCGTGGCATCCTTCACTTCCGTCCGGATATTCCCAAATCCGCTTCGAGCGATGTTTTCCTGAATCAATCCGGTTTTATATTCCGTTACATCCCGGGCAACCACCTGTCCGCTTCCCTTAAGTAAATCTGCCGCATGGATGCTCTTTCCGCCAGGCGCCGCACACAGATCCAGCACAAAGTCTCCCGGATGAATGTCCGCCGCATACCCTACAAGCATGGAGCTTATGTCCTGGATTTGTATATATCCTTTTTGAAAAGCTTCAATATTTCCGGGGGAATCATACCCTTCCATATACAGCGCGTCTTCTAAGAATGGATTCTGAACCACTTGAATATTCTGATTTTCCAGACTGGATACGATATCTTCTTTTCTGGCAAGGCTTAAATTACATCTTACACTCAGAGGATTCCTTACGCTGAATCCATCTAATATCTCCAGTGTTTTATCCTCTCCAAGCTGTTCCAGCCATAATTCAATGATCCATTCCGGCATGGAGTATTTCACAGAAAGCGCAAGAACAGGGTTTCCTTCTTCCTCCGGATATTCGATACTGTCCGCATTTCTTGCTACGGTACGCAGCACCCCGTTCATATATCCTTTCAGGCTAACAAATCCTCTTTTGGCGGCAATATTGACAGCCTCGTTGCATACAGCCCTGTCCGGCACATTATCCATGTACAAGATCTGATATACAGACAACCGCAGAAGGTTTCGGATCAGCGGCTTCATCTTTGCCACCTTCACTTTGGAATACAGGTTGAGGATATAATCAATCTTAATCAGATTTTCAATAGTGCCTTCCGTAAGCCGGGAGATGAAGCTCCGGCTCGATTTATCCAGCTCGGGATGTTTCCCTAGCGTCTTCCTCAGCACCAAATGGCTGAAGTGATTTTTTTCCAATATTTCAATAAGCATTTCAAGGGCAATTTCCCTGGTATCCGGAATCTTAATCACGTCTTCGTCCTCCAAAAAGGAGCAGAAGCCTCAAGAGCTGCAGCACCATTGCGGCGGCCGATGCCACATAAGTTAGCGCAGCAGCAGAAAGTACCTTTTTTGTCATCTTCAGCTCTTCCTCCGTCAGCAGCCCTCTTTCATCCAATATATGCACCGCTCTTGCAGAAGCGTTAAATTCCACCGGAAGGGTAATCAGATGAAACAGCACGGCTGCGGAAAAGCAGATGATTCCTGTATTAATCAGCAGCTGGGATGCGCTGCTGTTTATAAAAAGTCCTATGATGATCAAAAACCAGGAGACACCGGAACCGAAATTTGCCACTGGAACCAGGGCGCCCCTGATTTTCAAGGGAACATACGCATTTGCATCCTGAATTGCATGTCCGCATTCATGGGCTGCGACACCAATGGCTGCGACGGATGCGGAAGCATAGGTAGCATCAGAAAGGTTCAGTTCTTTTGTTCTGGGATCGTAATGGTCATTCAAATTACCGCTAATATGATTAATTCGCACGTCATACAGACCTTCTGCCTGTAAAATCTTTTGAGCCGCCTGGGCTCCGGTAATACCCGAAAGACTTCTCACATGGGAATACTTATTGAAACTGGATTTGACCCTTGATGAAGCTACAAGACTTATCACAATGCCGATAATGACCATCCAATATGTTGAATCATAGTATCCATATATCATTTCTTTTCATTTCCTTTCCCCAAAAAACTAACCAAGAACAGTTCCTTTGATTACTTTATATCCACGCAGGAAATCGTTCGTGTTCATTTTCTTCTTCCCTTCCATTTGAAGACTCGTTATGGAAAGCGTTCCCCTGCCCGTCTTCACATACAGGCTCTTGTCGGTCAATTCAACGATTTCTCCAGGAATGCCTGGATATTCGTCATCCAGTACCACCGCGTCCCAGATTTTAAGATTTTTTCCGTCCAGTTTTGTATACGCGCTGGGCCATGGGTTAAGTCCCCTGATCAGCCGTTCAATTGTCTCGGCGGAATCGGTGAAGTCAATATGTCCCGTCTGTTTATGTATCATTTTCGCATAATTGGAAACGGAAGAATCCTGGACAGTACGTGCAGCTTCACCCTTCTCAAGCTTATCCAGCGTCACCAGCAATAATCTGGCTCCGGCCAGGGACAGCTTATCATGAAGTGAACCATAGGTCTCCTTATCCTCAATCGGAATCTCGATTTTATCTATCATATCCCCTTCATCAAGACCTTCCGACATGAACATGGTTGTAACGCCGGCAGTCTTTTTTCCATCCATTATCACGCGTTGGATCGGGGCGGCCCCTCTGTAGGCAGGCAGAAGCGATGCATGCACATTTATACAGCCAAATCTTGGGATGTCCAGTATCTCCCTGGGAAGAATCTGCCCAAAGGCAATAACGACTATTATATCCGGATTCCATCCTTTCAGTTGGTTGATGAATTCAGGATTGCTGACCTTGTCCGGCTGATATACCGGTATTCCATATTCCAAAGCTGCCTCCTTCACTGGAGTAAACTGCATATTTTTGCCTCTGCCTTTAGGTTTGTCGGGCTGCGAAATCACCGCCAGGATTTCGTGTCCAGCTCTGATTAGCTCATGCAGGGAAGGTACGGAAAAATCGGGCGTTCCCATAAACACGATTTTCATAATTGTTCCTCAGCTCCTATTTCTTCTTCATCATAACTCATATCCAGAATGTCTCCGACAACCCTGTCTGTAAAGAGTACGCCGTCCAGATGATCCAGTTCGTGGCAGATTGCCCTGGCAAGCAGCTCTTCTGCTTCTAATTCATATTCATCCATTTTCTCGTCACAGGCTCTTACCTTTACAAAATTCGGTCTGGTAACCTCACCGACTTTACCGGGATTGCTGAGGCATCCTTCTTTATCAGTCTGCTCGCCCTTTGATTCAAGTATTTCCGGGTTGATGAGCACCAGCGGTCCCTCTCCGATGTCGATCACGGCGATTCTTTTTAATATGCCCACCTGAGGTGCAGCCAGACCTACGCCTTCTCCCTCATACATTGTTTCAAACATATCGTCTATCAGCTCCTGGACCCTGGGAGTTATTTCTTTTACAACTTTTGCCTTTTTTCTTAATACATCGTCTCCAAAAATTCTAATATTTCTAATCGCCATTTCAAACCTCTTTTCAATAATTGTTCATTGGATCAAAATCAAACTGAACGCCTGCCTGTCCAAAACTGCCGTTTTCCTTAATTTCTTTTTCGATTTGGTTTTTAATCTTCACCAGAATGTCATTCTCCTCATGCTTCAGGTAGATGACCTTCCTATAAATATCTTTTATTTTTGCTATACCTGCATCTGATGGCCCGATTACCTGCAACCCTTCACCGGCAGCAAGCCGGTCAACCAAAGCTGCAATGAATGCTGCCAGATTATCGGCACAGGTCTTATCCGGAGAAGTTATGATGACCGCCACCATACCTGTAAGCGGTGGATAATGGGACAACTTTCGGTACAGGATTTCCTGCTGGTAAAATCCAGGATAATCCTGATTTGCAGCGTACGTTATGCAGTAGTTATCCGGGCTGTATGTCTGTATCACGACTTCGCCTTTGTCTGTTCCCCGGCCGGAGCGTCCCGCAGCCTGGGTCAGCAGTTGAAAGGTCTTCTCTGCTGCCCGGAAATCACTGGCATAAAGGGAAAGATCTGCAGCGATTACCCCCACAAGGCTGACAAGGGGAAAGTCATGTCCCTTCACAATCATCTGGGTACCGATCAAAATATCCGCCTCATGATTTGCAAAGGCGGCCAGAATCTTTTCATGCCCGCCCTTCTGGGAGGTCGTATCTGTATCCATCCGAAGAACCCGGGAATCTGGAAAGATTTTTTTTACATAGGCTTCCACCTTCTGTGTTCCGATTCCAAATGCGGCGATATATTTGGAGCCGCATTCCGGGCAGGCCTTTGGTGTCGGTATTCTGTATCCGCAATAATGACAGACCAGATTTCCATCATTATGAGCCGTCATCCCCACATCACAATGTATGCATTTAACCGGTTCACCGCAGGAGCGGCAGGAAACAAATCCTGCATAACCTCTTCTGTTGATAAAGAGTATGATCTGCCTGTTTTTTTCCAGGCGGTCTTTCATAAGATTCAAAAGCCTGTCGCTGAAGATGGAGCGGTTGCCGTTTTTCAACTCTTCCCTCAGATCTACAAGATGAACCTGGGGCAGATCATTGACCGTTGCCCTGTTTTCCAATACGCTGAGTCTGAAGATATTGTTGGATGCTTTGTAATACGACTCAACACTGGGAGTAGCTGACCCCATAACGACCAGAGCATCTGTCATTCTGGCCCGTTCGATTGCTGTTTCCCTGGCATGGTATTTGGGCACCATGTCGCTTTTATATGCTGATTCATGTTCTTCATCGATAATGATTATACCAATTTTTTTAAAGGGAGTAAATACGGCTGACCTGGGTCCGATCATAATATCGATATCTCCATTTACCGCCTTTTCGAACTGATCATGTTTTTCTCCCTGGGAAAGGCGCGAATTGATAAAGGACACTCTGTCCCCGAACCGCTTGTAAAACCGCATTACCGTCTGATAGGTCAGGGCAATTTCAGGTATCAGGACAATGGCCTGCCTGCCTCTGGAAATCACCTCTTCAATCAGGCTTATATAAATTTCCGTTTTTCCGCTTCCAGTCACCCCGAAAATCAGGTGAGGTGTCATGTCCCCAGATTCCATGTCTTTTTTGATCCTGTTTACAACAGCTGCCTGTTCTGTATTTAAGGAGACAGGATCCGACTTCGCATCGTGATAATGCACAGTGTCCCTTAAAGACGTTTCTACGGAAATTCTTATAATTCCGGATTTTTCCATGGATTTTAAAGTGGAATCAGAAATATTCAGTTTGTCTGTAACGATGTCCCAAGGAAGCATCTTTTCCTTTGACAGTTCTTCCATCAGACGGTATCTGGCTACAAATTTCTTTGTATTTCCGTATATTTTCAATAAGCCGGCCGCCTCCTTATCGGAAACGTCCAGTTCAATATATTTTTTTGTTTTAGGTCTGACCTTCGTCTTAACCGGGATAACCGTTTTCAAAGCCTGATTCATGGTGGATCCATAATTTTCCTTAATCCACCATGCCAGCTGGATCAACTGGGATTCGATAGGCAAACTGTCTTTACTGACAGAGTGGATCTGCTTCAGGAGACGTTCATCGCAGGCACTTTCATCTGTTGCCTCAATTACGTATCCCTTGATGAGGCGGTTAGCCCTTCCAAATGGGATTTCAACCCTCACACCCGGAAATATTTCTGTTGCCATTTCAGCAGGGATCAGGTATTGGAATGTTTTATCCAGCTTTTCATGAGAAATGTCTACAATAACATTGGCATATTTTGCCTTTACTGCCATCCAATCTCCTCCAGTATATCTTTTATGACAACCCTCTCATCAAATGGGTATCGCTCTCCTTTAATCTCCTGGTAATCCTCATGGCCTTTCCCAAGCAAAAGGATAATATCACCTTCCCGGGCATTTTGTATACTGTACTTTATAGCCTCTTTTCTGTCAGGAATTACCACGTATTCACCATTCGTCTTATGCATTCCTGTCAGAATATCTGCGATTATATCATTTACGTCTTCAAACCGGGAATTATCCGCGGTCAATATGGACAGATCCGCCAATCTGCCGGATATTTCACCCATCTCAAATCTGCGGAGTTTTGAACGGTTTCCTCCGCAGCCGAAAAGGCTTACCATTCTTTTCGGATTATAATCCCTCATAGTTGTGAGTATACTCTCCATGCTCATGGCATTATGGGCATAATCAATCAGGAGTGTGAATTTGTCGGAAATCCTGACATTCTCCATCCGGCCCGTCACCAGGACATCATGCAGGGCTTCTTTCATAGGAAGCGTATCAATTCCGCACAAAAAAGTAATGCCAATGGCAGCCATTGCATTGTATGCCGTGAATTTTCCAGGCATGCCGACCAGAAATTCGTCTGCAACCGTTCCTTCCGTCCTCATTTTGATTCCAATAAACCCGCCATCACGGAGATAGTGAACTTCGGCTGCCCTAAGCCCTGCTTCCGGTCGGAAACCATAGGTATGTATGGAACAGGTCGCATCTTCCATCATGTATTCTGCGTGTTTGTCATCGATATTGAATAATCCCTGTCTGCACTGGGAAAACAGAATCTTCTTGCAGCGAAGGTATTCCCCATAATCCTTATGCTCATTTTCACCAATATGGTCTGGGGAAATGTTGGAAAAAAGCCCAAAGTCAAAAACGATTCCGGCTGTCCTGCCTACCATAAGAGCCTGTGAGGAAACTTCCATAACTGCGTATTTACACCCCTCATCTGCCATTTCCCTCAGATATTTCTGGATTTCATAAGATTCCGGTGTGGTATTATGCGTCTCAATATGTCTTTTATCGGTGAACACTCCCATGGTACCTATTATACCGGCCTTTTTACCGGCTTTTTCCAGGATATCCTTTATCATAAAGGATATGGTGGTTTTTCCCTTTGTTCCGGTAAGCGCTATGGTCGTCAGCTCGTCCGCCGGATACCGAAAGAATGCTGCGGAAATATATGAAAGAGCCTGCCTGGAATTCTCTACGATTATCGGTACGCAACCGTCCGGAAGGTCCATCTCCCGTTCTGCAATAATGGCTGCTGCTCCCTTTAAAACAGCATCCGCAGCATATGCATGGCCATCGCTGCTTGCACCAACAAGGCACACAAATACGCACCCTGGCACAACCTTTCTTGAATCATATATTACATCGGATATCTCCGCATCGTTTATTTCACTTTTGCACGTGTATTCACACTTTTCAAGAATTTCTGACAGTCTCATCTATAACCCCATCCCTTTCGTCTCTATCTCACCGTCAAAAACATGCGTGGCAGGTCCTTTCATAATTACATGCCCATTTTCCAGATAAGTATCCTTTAGCTGTCCGCCCTTGAGATTGATTGTAATTTCCTCATTTATATGACAATAGCCGTTCAAAACTGCAGCAACGGCAACAGCGCAGCTTCCTGTTCCGCAGGAACTGGTTTCTCCCGAACCTCTTTCCCACACGCGCATTTTCAGAGTATGAGGGCTGGTGACCTCCACAAACTCCGTATTTACCCGTTCTGGAAATATAGGATGGTGTTCGAACATTGGTCCGATTTTTTCAAGATCCAGGCTGTCGATATCTCTGGTGAATATTACTGCATGAGGGTTTCCCATGGAAACGCATGTAATTTCATACTCCTGATTATTCACAATGACCGGCTTGGAAATAAAATCCGAAGCTTTGGGGTCATCCGTGATTACCGGAATATCCTTGGGGTTCAGGATTGCTTTTCCCATATCTACCGTCACATAATCGACCTTTCCATCCTGTACGGTGAGCTTCAATTCCTTTATTCCGCTTTTTGTTTCTACGGATATTTCTGTTTTATCAACAATGCCATTTTCATAGGCGTATTTTGCTACACAACGTATTCCATTCCCGCACATTTTACCTTCAGATCCGTCAGAATTATACATTATCATCCGTACATCAGCTTTTTCGGAGGGCGCGATCATTATCATACCGTCCGAACCGATTCCGAATCTTCTGTCGCTGATTCTGCGTATAAACTCTTCAATATTCTCAAAGTGGTAGTCATGTTTAAACATATCTATATAAACATAATCATTTCCTGTGCCGTGCATTTTAGTGAATTCAATCTTCATTTTCCTGTCCTTTCCGGATATCATCTTCCCTGAGCTGTTCAAATTCTTCCAGTGACAGCAAGACTTTTCTAGGCTTTGGACCCTCTTCGGCTCCTACAACCCCGAGATCTTCCATCTGGTCAATTATCCGTGCCGCTCTGTTGAATCCGATATTAAAACGTCTCTGCAGCATACTGGCAGATGCTTTTTCTTTTTCAATGACAAGCTTTCCAGCCTCTTCAAAATATTCGTCTCTTATATTTTCCTGCCTGGATGGATTTTCCGACAGAGATGCCTCTTCCTGGATATGCTCCCGGACCGCATTGTCATAATTGGCTTTCTCTCCGTTTTCCTTGAGAAATTCAACTGTTTTGGACACTTCTTCTTCAGATACGAACGCGCCCTGTACCCTGACAGGCTTCACATAGCCAGAGGGATAAAAAAGCATATCTCCGTTCCCAAGAAGCTTTTCCGCACCATTCATATCCAGTATCGTCCTGGAATCCGTACCAGACGAAACCATCAAAGCAACCCTGGAAGGTATGTTGGCTTTAATCAGTCCGGTTACGACATCTACGGAGGGCCTCTGCGTGGCAATGATCAGATGAATTCCAGCCGCTCTGGCCAGCTGGGCCAGTCTGCATATGGAATCCTCTACGGCCTTGGCTGCCACCATCATCAAATCTGCAAGCTCGTCGATAATGATCAGAATCTGAGGCAGCTTTTCAAGGATTTCGCCTGTTTCAATCTTAATCTCATCAACCTTGTTGTTGTAGCTTTTAAAATCCCTGACATTATATTCGGCCAGCAACTTGTATCTTCTGGTCATTTCCGCTACCGCCCAGTTCAGGACGGAGGATGCCATCTTTGGATCCGTAACCACTGGGCTCAAAAGATGCGGGATACCATTATATACGCCAAATTCTACGACCTTGGGATCGATGATGATCAATTTCACTTCGGAGGGTTTTGTCCGGAAAAGTATCGTCATGATTATGGAATTCATGAACACCGACTTGCCTGAACCCGTGGTACCTGCAACCAGCATGTGGGGCATCTTGGCTATGTCCGTGACCACTACCATACCACTGATATCCTTGCCGGCCGCAAAAGCGATCCGGCTCTTATTTCCGGCCAGTTCCTTTGACTCAAGAAGTTCTCTCAAATATACAGTTTCGCTTCCATCATTGGGTATTTCAATACCAACGGCTGCTTTGCCCGGAATGGGAGCCTCTATCCGGATGTCCGATACTGCCAGGTTTAACTTGATATCATCTGCAAGAGATGTGATCCTGCTGACTTTCGTTCCCATTTCCGGCTGAAGCTCGTACCTGGTCACGGAAGGTCCCTGACTGTAGTTGGTTATGGTAACATTTACGCCAAACGTCTCCAGTGTCTGCTGCAGCTTCATTGCCGTCTGACTTAAAGAATTCTCATTGCCGCTTCTTTTTTTATGGGAAGGTTTGGCTAGCAGGGAGAGCGGAGGATATACATAATCGGAATCATCCATGTCCTGGGGCGGAGAGAACTCCGTAGGATTTTCCGTGTCTGTTTTATGCTCCTCCACCTTCTTCGGTTCGGTTTTCTGGACAGCCTGATTCCGTTCCGGTTCCTGGATTTTAGACGCATCCCTCTGTCTTATTTCCGTGTTTTCAACGGAAAGTCCATTCATAAAGTCGTCTGGTGTGATTTCGTGAACATCGTCTCCAGCATCAGGGTTATCTGTAAGCTTTAGATCCTTCTGGACGCCTCTGACCTTTTTTTCTATCCTGGCAACCCTGGGTATTTTCTCCATGGCTGCTTTTTCTCTCTGCTCTTTTATTTTTATCACGTCATCCTTGGCGGAATTGTACACTTTAGAACTGCTCTTTTGGATACCGCCTATAAATGATTTTTCTGTCAGCACAACTACGCAGATAATGCAAAGTGCAATCAGCACCACATATGCCCCTGCCGTTCCAACAATCAGTGAAAGCCCCTTCACAGCAAGTCCCCCGATCAAGCCTCCGCCTGTCCTGTTTTCGGCGGACAAAGCGTAATACCCCGACGCCTGGGTTTCAGGGTTGAAAACGTTAAAAATAAGCTGTATCAGTGAGCAGACAGCCAAAAAAAGAACGGTCCCGGCTGCAAACTTCAGCTTAGACTTGCGAGAACTTTTGTTGGAAACAAGAAATAGAACCCCCAGAAGAAGGATAATTGGAAAAATATACGCTAAGAAGCCGAATAGCCCAAAGAGGAAATAAGCCAGATAACCTCCTGCTTTCCCGCCAAAGCCAAAAATACTCAATTCCAGAATTACCGTAATGGCAAAAAGCAGCAGAAGCTTAATCTCTTTCTCCACAAATCCGCTGCTGGCTTCAGGCTTGGTCCTGCTTTTCTTTTTTTTATTCAAGTTTTTTTTCGATGCAGTCATGCTGCCCTCCTAAACGTTTTTGCTACATCATGAAATTTGCAATAATTGCAACCGTACCTGCAAAAAAACAGTAAAATGCAAAAAATTTAAATTTCTTTTTCCGGATAAGCACAAGCATGGTCTTAATGCTGATGAATCCGATTATTGCGGCGACCAGCATTCCAATCAGATAATTGATGATATCACCGGAGGACAGATTTTCGCTTCCCAAATTGCCAAGCTCCAGAACCGATGCTCCCAGGATTGCCGGGATGGATAAGATGAAGGAATATTTCACAGCATACGTCCTGTCGAATCCACTGAGCAGACCCGCCGTTATTGTCGATCCGGATCTGGATAAACCGGGCAATATGGCTATGCCCTGCACAATCCCGATGAGGAATGCATTTCTATACTTAGTACCGGCAACCTTTTTTACCCCTCCTTCAATTGTGTCGGAAATCAAGAGAAGAACACCTGTAATAAGAAGACAGATTCCCGGTATCAGCAGTCCGGCTGCTGCCTTTTCCACCACCGAGCTGAATACGATTCCCAGAATACCTGTGGGTATTGTTGATATAATAATAAGAAGGGCGAATTTCCGGTGCTTTGTGCGGATGATTTTTCTATAATCCGGCTCACCGTGTCTGAATTTAGACATAGAAAAAATATATGCATTCATGAAAATATCCGTGATTATTCCGATTCCGTCAAAAATCAGCCTGCTGATATCCTTCCAATATACAACAAAAACCGCCAAAAGTGTTCCCAGATGAAGCAGGATATCAAAAGCCATTCCAACCTCACTCAGTCCGAAGACATTCTCAAATATTGCCAAATGCCCCGAGCTGCTGATTGGCAAAAATTCTGCCACCCCTTGTACAAATCCAAGAAATACCGCTTCTAACAGATTCACGGATACGCCACCCCCAATGTCATATTATTGCCTAACTTATACCATTTTACTATTAATAGCCGTAATATTCAACCGGATAATACAGGGGCAGACGTTCAACGCCTGCCCCTGTGCCGATACTATTTGTTTCTTTCAACAACCTGTCTGTAGCTCAGATTTCCTCCGAATATATCTAACGCACTTCCAATTGTATAATCCAGCCTGCCGCCGGATAAAAGGGAGAGCCTGTCTATATCTTTAAAATTACGGATCCCTCCAGCATAGGTCACAGGAATTCCATCCCAGTCTCTTAAAAGCTTAATCAGATCTTCCTCGATACCGGACATTTTTCCTTCCACATCTACAGCATGAACCAGAAATTCCGCACAATAACCGGCAAGCCGGTCCAGCTGCTTCTCACTGACGGTCTCTTCGGTAAATTTCGTCCACCTGTCCGTTACAATGAAGTATTTATCTGCTCTTTTTCGACAGCTGAGATCCAGAACCAGCTTATCTCTGCCTACAGCCTCAGAAATCAGTTTCAGATTTTCAAAGTTGATTATTCCATCCTTGAAAACGTAGCTCGTCACTATGACATGGGATGCGCCATTTTCAAGAAACATCCAGGCATTATCCGCATTTATGCCTCCGCCCGCCTGAAGCCCCCCCGGATACTCTCTTAAGGCCTCCAGAGCCTGCCGGAGGGTGCCTTCATATTGCGGGGACCCGGCAGGATTAAGAAGAATCACATGTCCCCCCGTCAGACCGTCTTCTTTATACATCCTGGCAAAATAACGGCTGTTATGGCCGGAAACAAAATTTTCACTGCATGCTTCTTTTTCATCAGTAAGGCTGGATCCAACAATCTGTTTCACCTCACCATTATGAATATCTATACATGGTCTGAATTTCATAAATATCTCTTCCTGCCTAAGCCTTTTCAATTTTAACAGCACATACCTTGTATTCCGGAATTCCGGAAAGCTCGTCCGTTACGGAATTGGTTATTTCATTAACGTTTCCGTCCGCAAAATGAAAGGTCATGAACACTTCGTTCGGAGACACTACGTTTCCGATTCTTGCTGAAGTGATTACTTCTCCACGCCTGGAACAGATCTTGACCTTTTCACCATCGCGGATATTCATCTTCTCCGCATCCTGAGCATTTATTTCTACATACGATTCATTACTGATTTGTACGATGCCTTCCGTCCTGCCTGTCATTGATGCATTATTATAATGGTAGAGCATACGTCCCGTAATCATGGTTAATGGATATTCAGCGTCGGGCAGTTCATCCGGTTCCTTGAATTCAATCGCCTTGAAAAGACCACGTCCTCTGGTAAATTCATCCATATGAAGAATGCAGGTCCCTTTGTCTGTTGAACTGGTACAAGGCCATTGCAAGGACTCTCCCCCATCAAGGCGTTCATGGGAAACACCGGCAAAGCTAGGCGTTACGCTTGCGACTTCCCGCATAATATCCGCTGCAGAATCAAAATGTGCCGGGTATCCAATTCTGGTCATGACATCGCAGAAAACATCCGAATCCAGTCTCATTTCTCCTTCCAGCTCCACTGCCTTTCGTACCCTCTGAACTCGGCGCTCCGTATTCGTGAAGGTTCCCTCTTTTTGGGCGTAGCTTGCTCCAGGAAGGATTACGTCGGCGTATTTTGCCGTTTCTGTCATGAACAATTCCTGCACTACCAGGAAATCAAGTTTTTCTAAAGCTTTTCGAATATGATTGGAGTCCGGGTCTGTTGCAGCCGGATCTTCGCCGAAGATATATAATGCTTTTATCCGGTCTTCAAGAATCGCCGGAAAAACTTCTGTGGAACGCAGACCCTGCGTAGTACTGAGTGTACATCCCCAGGCTTTTTCAAATTTAGACACATTGTCCGGGTTACTGGTTTTCTGGTATCCTGGAAAATCACCTGGAAGACATCCCATGTCACAGGCACCCTGTACGTTGTTCTGCCCTCTGAGTGGATTGACTCCGCATCCGTATTTTCCCAGTTTCCCAACCAGAAGAGCCATGTTGGACATGGACATTACACCTTCCGTACCGGTGGAATGCTCTGTTACCCCCAGACAGTAGATGATGGGAGCCCTGTCTGCCTTCGCATACATGAGAGCCGCTTCAATAAGCATTTCTTTATCAATACCACAGATCTGTGCTACTTTTTCCGGAGTATATTCTTTAACCAGATCTTTAAGTTCTTCATAACCTTCTGTTCTTCCTGCAATATAATCCTGATCCTCAAGACCGTTCGAAATGATAACATTCATGATACCATTGGCAAAGGCTACGTTGGTGCCGGGTCTGATCTGCATATGCATATATGTGTAATCCATCAGATCAATGGCACGTGGGTCTGCGACAATCAGTTTGGCTCCTCTTAACACTGCCTGGCGGATCTGTATACCGATTACCGGATGCGCCTCTGTTGTGTTGGATCCAATCAGGAAGATTACCTCCGGCGCTTCCATAATGTCCGCAATGGAGTTTGTCATGGCTCCGGATCCCAAAGTCGTTGCAAGTCCCACAACGGAAGGTCCGTGGCACAATCTGGCGCAATTATCCACATTATTGGTTCCAATTGCAGCCCTCATCATCTTCTGGAAAACATAATTATCTTCATTCGTAGATCTGGAGCAGGAAAATCCCGCAATAGCGTCTGGTCCTGATTCCTTTTTATGCTGGAGAATTTTCGCTGCGATCAGATCTAAGGCTTCATCCCATGAAGCTCTTTGGAATTCACCATTTCTTTTAATCAGAGGATATTTAATACGGTCTGGATGTTTAACAAATTCAAAAGATCCATATCGTCCTTTGACGCAAAGCATTCCTCTGTTGGACGGTCCCTCCAGAGCTTCCGTTCCAATGATTTCATCATCCTTTACAATAAGGTTATACTGGCAGCCTACTCCGCAGTGAGGGCATGTTGTCCCGACCTTTTTAACATCCCATAGTCTCGGTATGCCCTTAATCTTTTTATCCAAAAGAGCCCCTGTCGGACAGTTTGCGACACAGTTCCCACAGGATTCACAGTTTGATTCGGACCACTTTATATCATAAACCATGCTCATATGGGTTCCGATTCCACGTCCGTTAATGGAAATAACTTTACGGCCCTGCAGACTGGTACATACCCTTTCGCATTTTCTGCACATGATGCATGCATTTGGATCAAAATCAAAGAATGGGTTGGATGTGTCCACGTCAAATCTGGGAGCATCCCCAGGATACGTTGTATCCTCAACGCCATATTCCATACATAGTTCCTGAAGCTGACAATGGGAGTTCTGCCTGCACGTAAGACACCTTTTTTCATGAATGCTCATAAGCATATCAAGGATAAAGCGCCTTGAATCAATTACGGCTTCGGAACGGGTTTCAACCTGCATTCCCTCCGCGCAATGCTCAGAGCATGCGGTAAAGAGACCTTTTTTTCTTCCTCCCTTGACTTCAACCACGCACATCCTGCAGGATCCGTCAGGTGTAAGATCTTTCAAATAACATAATGTAGGAATTTCAATACCAATGCTTTCGGCCGCCTTCAGAATGGTGGTTTCTTCAGGTACCGTGACCTTAATGCCGTCTATTTCAATATTTACATTTTTCATCCGTTCAGCCTCCTAATCCATTTTGCATGTTCCGGCCGGACATACTCCGCGAGTATGGGCAATGAATTCATCCCGTCTGTATTTCAAGGCGCTATCCATAGCCGTTGAAGCTGCCTGTCCCAGTCCGCATAATGACAGTCTGGCTACATGAATTGACAGATCTTCAAGCCTGTCTAAATCTCCTGGAACTGCTTTCCCGGTTGTGAACTTGGTAAGCAGTTCCAGAATCCTGGTAGTTCCAATTCTGCAAGGGGTGCATTTCCCACAGGATTCATAAGCAAAAAAGGACATGACATGCTTAACATAGTCAACCAGACAGACCGTTTCATCCATAACCGCAATGGCCCCTGAACCAACTGTCAGTCCTGCATCCTTCAGTTCTTCATAACAGTATCTAGTATCAAGCTGCTCCGGAAAGCATAAAGGACCTGCCTGTCCCCCGATATGAAGGAATTTGAATTCTTTTCCGTCAGGGATCCCTCCACCCAGTTCCTCATCGAAAACTATGTCGCGTAAGGATGTGCCTATACGGATTTCATAAGTTTTTCTATTTTTTATATGTGTGGATAAAGAAATCAGTTTTGTTCCGCCGTCTGTTGAGGTGCCATAAGATTTGAATTCCTGAGCACCGATATTCATCAACACTGCTACGCCGGCATAAGACTCGACATTATTAACCAGGGTTGGCTTGCTGTACAGCCCCACCTCGGCAAGGTGAGGCGGCTTAATCCTGGGCCTCGAAACTAATGATTCAATGGAATTAAGCAGGGCCGAATTTTCACCGCATACATAGGAACCGGCTCCGTTTACAATGGTAATTGTATAATCGAAGCCTTCCATTCCCATTATGTTTTTGCCAAGATATCCTGCTTTTTGTGCATTTTCCAGTGCCTGTGCAAAAATATCCGTAATATTTCTATATTCGCCCCTGATATATATAATTCCACGTTTTGCTTTAAACAGATATCCGGCAATAAGCATACCTTCGATAATACGAAGTGGCGCATGCTTAATCAGTTCCCTGTCTTTATATGTTCCAGGTTCGCCTTCGTCTGCATTACATACAACGTACTTAGGGTCGCCTTCGATATTATAAAGCTGCTCCCACTTTCTGCCAGTTGGATAGGATGCTCCGCCTTTTCCCAGAAGCGCAGATTCTTTGATCTCATCAAGAATTTCCCGGTCTGTCATGGCTACTGCCCTTCGAATGCCTTTAAATCCGCCATATTTAATATAGTCTTCGACTGATGCAGGATTTGTTTCTCCGACTCCACTCAATAACAGTGCTGCTGTTTTTAACATATCAGATATTCCTTTCCGTGTTTTATTGATTTTCCGCTTTAAGATTGGAAATGATCTGTCTGATTTTTTCCTCATCCAGATCCCCATGTATTTCATCACCGATTTTAATAACCGGTCCAATATCACATGCTCCCACGCATTCGGTAAAGGAAAGTTTGAACTGTTTATCAGGAGTAGATTCTCCCATCTTTATACCCAGTATACGTTCCAGGATTTCAATGATCGTACCGGATTTTGTATAATAACAGGGAGCACTCGTACATACTTCTATCAGATTTCTGGCCTGTGGAGTGTCCTCAAGCATGGCATAGAAAGTAATGATATCAAATACGTGGGTGAGCGATATGCCAATTTCCTTTGCAACAAGACCGGCTGTTTCCTCGTCAATATAATTCATTTCCGATTGTGCCTGCAATTCCAGTAGAATTGCCAGCACATGTTCTCTGTCGGCACCTTTTGAATGGATGATTTTTAACTTTTCCTCTCTAGTCAGTCCGTGTTTTTTAATGCTGTCGTTCATCAAAACCTCCTGTTATTACACTTGTAATTTAAAAGCTCCTGCCTGCACCAGCAGGCAGGAGCTTTATTTTGCATCAGATTATTCTACATCTTTTATGCTGAAACTCATTCTGCCCATTTTATCTTTCCCAAGACATACAACCTTGACCTTGTCTCCAACGGAGAGCACATCCTCAACCTTTTCGACTCTGTCTTTTGAAATCTTAGATATATGAACCATACCTTCCTTGCCAGGGGCAAACTCAATGAATGCTCCAAATTCTTTGATGCTGACCACTGTACCCTCCAGAATATCCCCTGCCTTGAATTCCTTGACAATTGTCTGGATTATATTGATGGCCTCATCCATTCCTTCTTTTTCAACTCCGCAGACGGATACGGCTCCTTCATCGTTAATATCGATCTTCACGCCGGTTTTCTCAATAATGGCATTGATTACCTTGCCTCTTTGTCCTACAACTTCACCGATTTTAGAAGGATCAATCTGAATCTGAACGATTTTCGGAGCATACTTGCCTACTTCAGGTCTTGGTTGCGCAATAACCGGATTCATGACTTCATGAAGGATATATGTTCTTGCTTCCTTTGTCCTGTGTATAGCTTCTTCGATGATTGGACGTGTCAGTCCATGAATCTTTATGTCCATCTGGATGGCGGTAATACCTGTATCCGTTCCGGCCACTTTGAAGTCCATGTCGCCGAAGAAATCTTCAAGCCCCTGAATATCAGTCAGAACAAGGTAGTCATCGTCCGTATCACCTGTAACGAGTCCGGCAGAGATTCCGGCAACCGGTGCTTTGATAGGAACTCCTGCCGCCATAAGGGACATGGAAGAAGCACATACACTCGCCTGGGAAGTAGAGCCGTTGGATTCAAAAGTTTCCGATACGGTTCTTATTGCATATGGGAAATCCGCTTCCGATGGAAGGACTGGAATCAATGCATTTTCTGCCAGGGCTCCGTGTCCAATTTCTCTTCTGCCCGGTCCTCTGGATGGTTTTGTTTCACCAACCGAGTAAGATGGAAAATTATAATGATGCATATAGCGTTTTGATGTTTCACTTTCATCCAGGCCATCGATTCTCTGTGCCGCAGATAAAGGTCCCAGTGTAGTCGCCGTCATAATCTGGGTCTGTCCCCTTGTAAACATGGCGGAACCGTGTACCCTTGGGAGAAAATCAACTTCGGCTGCAAGATGCCTTATTTCATCGACTGCTCTTCCGTCAGGACGTTTCTGGTCTTTAAGTATCATTTTTCTGACTGTCTTTTTCTGGTACTTATAAATTGCTTCATCCACAGCTCCAAGCCAGTCTTCATGGCTTTCCGCAAAGGCTTCCTTTATTCTGGTCTTGATGGATCTGATATTGTCATCTCTGATCTGCTTAACATCTGTGAATACAGCCTCTTCCATTTCCTGGGAAGGCACGAGTTCCTTGATGGCATCCATCATTCCTTCCGGAATGAGGTGTCTGCTGTATTCATGTTTTTCTTTACCGCACTCTGCAACAATTTTTTCAAAAAAGGCAATAATCTGTCGGTTCAAGCCGTCTGCTGCATATATGGCCTCAATCATTTTGTCTTCCGGCACTTCGTTTGCACTGGCTTCTATCATGATCACCTTATCTTTTGTGGATGCAACGGTCAGCTCCATGTCAGATGCTGCCTTCTGCTCTGCCGTCGGATTGAACACAAACACACCATCAACCATACCCACCTGGGTAGCTGCAATGGGTCCGTCAAAAGGGATATCCGATATTGCAGTTGAAATTGCTGATCCAAGCATAGCAGTCAGCTCCGGGCTGCAATCCTGGTCCACTGACATCACCAGGTTGCTGATTGTAACATCATTCCTGTAATCATCAGGGAAAAGAGGTCTCATTGGTCTGTCGATCACCCTCGAAGTGAGGACAGCATTCGTGGATGCCTTTCCTTCCCTCTTGTTGAATCCTCCGGGAACCTTACCAACGGAATACATTTTTTCTTCATATTCCACACTTAAAGGGAAGAAATCTATCCCTTCCCTGGGTTTTTCAGAAGAAGTAGTAGTCGACAATACTACCGTATCGCCGTAATGCATGAGTGCTGCACCGTTTGCCTGTCCTGCTACTCTGCCGATATCAATTGAAAGTGTCCTTCCGGCAAGCTCCATACTATAAGTTTTATACATATTTGTTCCTCCTCGTTCTTACAGAAGCCTCCGAAACTACTGAAAAATACACCATTTTCATCATGTTCTTTTCAGCGGTCTCGGCTATCCACTTCTGCAGATATTTTTATATAACAATAGACTTAACGCCTGGGCGCCAAGTCTATTAAGTTAAACAAACGTTATTTTCTGATACCTAAACGCTCAATCAATACACGATAACTTTCAACATCGTTTCTCTTCAGGTAATCAAGTAATCCTCTTCTCTGTCCAACAAGCTTAAGAAGACCTCTTCTGGAATGATGATCTTTTTTGTGGATTTTCAAATGCTCTGTAAGTTCAGTAATTCTTGCTGTCAAAATGGCGATCTGAACTTCCGGTGAACCTGTGTCGCCGGGCTTTCTTCCGTAATCGTTAATCAATTCTGCTTTTTTTTCTTTTGCTATCATATTTGTTTCCTCCTAATATTTTATTCACCATGTTCATCAGAATCAGGTCGGAGTTTCCAGAATCCGAGAATAGGCAAAATCTACAGTGTGAGTATATCACAGGGGCTATTTTTTGTCTAGTTGTTAATTCCTCTGATGGCTTCCCTGCAACGCTCAATATCGAGTAAAATCTGATTTTTCAAAGTATTCACATTGTCAAACTTCTTCTCTGGTCTGATAAATTCCAGAAACTGCACTTCGATAATTTTTCCATACAGATTCCCTTCAAAATCAAGCAGATGCGTCTCCACTCCCCTTACCATTTCATCAGAAACCGTGGGCTTGCAGCCAACATTCGTTATACCATCATGGCTTTTCCCTTCAATGATTGTCCGTGTCGCATAGACGCCATCCGGGGGCAGAATCTTATTCCTGGGCGGAAGCAGGTTTAGTGTCGGTGAACCCAGCATTCTTCCAAGCTGGTTTCCATATACAACCCGTCCGATTACCGTGAAGGGATATCCCAGCATTTCATTTGCCTTTTTTAGATTTCCTTCAATCAGTTCCCTTTTGATTAATGTACTGCTGATTTCCCGGTCTCCGTCCCTCTCCAGTTCCAGCACGATCGTATCAAAGCCATAGCGCGAGCCCAGTTCCTTTAATAGTTCTGTGTCTCCGTGCCGATTGTGTCCAAATCGAAAATCACTGCCGCACACCAGACTTTTGACCCCAAGGGACTTTACCAGGATTTCACTCACAAAATCCTCCGGTTCCATTTTGGCAGTTTCCATATCAAATGGAAATTCAATCAGAACATCAACACCGTTTTCTTCGTGGAATATCCTTCTTTCGTCTCTGGTCAGAAGATAGACAGGTTTATCCCCGCAGATCAAGCTGACCGGCGGCATATCAAACGTGAATACCACAGAAAGACATCCTTTTTTCTTCTCTTCTGCAAGAACGGCCAGAAGTTTTCTGTGCCCTTTATGGAGCCCGTCAAATTTACCCAGAGTAATGGCAGTATCCGTTAATGAAAATTCCTTTGTACCGGTAATATATTCCATACATTCTCCTCATCACCTAAAACATCTTCACGCATTTATATAGCTGCATTGCATCGTCAAACGCATACAATGCATGAAAATCTCCTGTCTCGTCGTATACCCTTACGGTTTGGGAGCCTTCCTTCGAAATTGAGTTGAAATATTCTTCTTTAAGTACGTTTCCGTTCAGAAGCATGTTCAAATAAGAATTCGAAATCACAGCATCAGAATATTGTTCAAACATCTTATCGATTGGAATGATAAAAGAGTCCAGCTCACTGCAGCCGGCAAGAGCTTCAACGTCTGCAAGCCGAAGACTGTCTTTCAGCTGAAAACTTCCAGCCTTCGTCCGCACAAGACTTTCCATACATCCATAACAACCAAGTTTTTCTCCAATATCATTGCAGAGTGTCCTGATGTAGGTCCCTTTAGAGCACTCCACGGAAAACTCGACCCTGGGCAGCTGGATCGAATGTATTTCAATGGAGTAGATGTGAATCCGTCTGGCTTCCCTCTGGATTGTAATTCCCTGTCTGGCCAAATCGCAGAGTTTTTTCCCTCCAACCTTCAAAGCCGAGTACATCGGCGGAATCTGGTCGTATTCTCCCAGAAAGGAGAGAATTGCCTCTCTGACCTTTTCCTGCGTAAGCGCAAGTTCCATGGCACTTATATCAATCTGGTTCAGAATATTTCCCGTAATATCCTGGGTATCCGTCTGGATTCCCAGCAACAGCACGGCTTCATACACTTTATCCTTATCCGTCAATAAATCACATAACTTTGTAGCTTTCCCGAGGCACACCGGGAGCACCCCCTCCGCATCCGGATCAAGGGTACCTGTATGTCCGATCTTCTTCTGTTTCAGTATCCCCCTGAGCTTAGCAACAACGTCATGGGAAGTATACCCTTTTTCTTTATATACGTTCAGAATTCCATTCATAAGATAATTCTCCGGCTATAACACCTAATATTTTTCTGATGGCAAAATCCGCCGGTCCTTTCAGGGAGCAGCCTGCAGCCCTTACGTGGCCTCCGCCTCCGAATTGTTGCGCCACCTTGTTCACATCCAGGTACTCACTGGATCTCAGGCTGGCCTTAAATGTTCCATCCTCCAGCTCATAAACAAACAGGGCACACTCCACCCCCGTTGTGTTTCTGAGCTGTTCCACGATTCCATCCAAATCGGAGCTGTTCACCCCGTATTGGTCCATGATATCCCTGGTAACCAGAGAATAGATGCATATATCGCCAAAAACCAGTTTTGAATCCAACAGGGCTCGTCCCATGATTCTGTTCTGCTTGTATGTAGAAGCATAAAAACTATTGTCGATGATTTTTGTAAAATCAATTCCATAGCTTATAAGCTTACCAGCAATGTTCATGGTTTTCTGAGAAGTATTCGAATATTTGAACACCCCGCTGTCAAAGATAATCCCTGTATAAAGACATGTCGCCATATCCTTGTTCAACCTGTCCGGATCCAGCAGACCATAAAGAACTTCGGCTGTGGAGCTCGCATCAGGAATCAGAATATTTTCTTCTGCAAATAATTCGTTGCTTATATGATGGTCGACCGCAAGGGTCGCAGAAGCACCCGCGAAATATTTCACAGACTTCCCCATACGCTCATGATCGCTTGTATCCAGAACTATGAATATATCAAAATCTGATTCGTCCCCATAAGACGAATCCACAGACTCCGCTCCCGGCAGAAACAAAAATTTTTGCGGCAGTGGTTCCAGATACAGCTTCACAAAAATCTCCGGATAGTTCACTCTTATATAATTATATAATCCGAGACAGGAACCGGCGCAGTCACCATCCGGTCTGATATGACCAGTGATGCCTACGCTGTTTTTTCCTGCCAGGATATCATCTATCCTGCCCATCACCAATCACCTCATCAATCAGTTTGGACATTCTTGTACCATATTCAATGGACTGGTCCATTACAAATGAAATTTCCGGTGTGTTTCTTAAATTGACATTGGAGGCCAGCTGTCTTCTGATATATCCAACCGCACTCCTGAGGCCGGCCAGCGTGTTCTTCTGCTCTTCCTCGTTTCCTAAAACACTGATGAATACCTTGCAGTGTTTCAGGTCTGTGGTTACCTCAACAGCGACAACGCTTGTAAGGGGATGGATCCGGGGATCCTTTATCTGCGTCCGGATAATATTGCTGAGTTCCCTCTGTATTTCCATATTTGTTCGTGTATGTTTTACAGAATTTTTTCTCACCGGTAAACCTTCCTTTCAAAAACTTATCTTGGAATTTCTTCCATCTCAAAGGCTTCAACCTGGTCATCTTCCCTGATATCATTATACTTTTCAAGGACAAATCCAAATTCGTAGCCGTCTCTCACTTCCTTGACATCGTCTTTAAATCGTTTCAGGGATGCAAGCTTTCCTTCATATACGACTACATTATCTCTTAACAGACGTACGGAACAGTCTCTTTTCAATATACCGTCCGTCACGTACGCACCAGCAATGGTACCAACGCCGGATGCCTTGAAAGTCTGACGAACCAATGCATGACCGATTACTTTCTCCTGGAATACAGGATCCAGCATACCTTTCATTGCAGCCTCAACATCATCTAAAGCGTTATAAATGACTCTGTACAGTCTTACGTTTACTTTTTCTTTATCTGCAATTTCTTTTGCAGTGTGGTCTGGTCTGACATTGAATCCGATGATGATTGCATTGGATGCGGAAGCCAGGATTACATCAGATTCATTGATTGCTCCAACGCCTCCATGGATAACCTTAACCACAACTTCTTCATTCGACAATTTCAGAAGACTCTGTTTCAGCGCCTCAACGGATCCCTGTACGTCACCTTTAATAATGATGTTCAGTTCTTTTACGTCACCGGCCTGTATCTGGGTGAACAGATCCTCCAAAGATAACTTCGCTTTGGTCTGCTCTATAAGTCTTTCACGGCCTTCAGAAATAAAGGTTTCCGCAAAGCGCCTTGCGTCCTTGTCATTATCTGTTGCCACGAAGATATCGCCTGCATTCGGAACGTTATCCAGTCCAAGAATTTCCACTGGCGTAGATGGACCTGCTGACCTGATTTTTCTGGCTTTATCATCCGTCATCGCCCTGACTTTTCCATAGCTGGAGCCAACGGCAATGTGGTCGCCCACCTTAAGTGTTCCTTTTTGAACAAGAAGAGTCGCGATAGGTCCTTTTCCTTTGTCCAGACGGGCTTCAATAACAAGACCTCTGGCTTTTCTATCCGGATTTTCTTTGAGTTCACCAACCTCTGCTGTTAAAAGGATCATTTCAAGCAGAGTTCCGATGCCTTCTTTTGTGTGTGCAGAAACAGGTACAAATATAGTATCGCCACCCCAGTCTTCCGGAATCAGTTCGTACTCGGTAAGTTCCTGTTTTACTCTCTCAATATTGGCACTAGGCTTGTCTATTTTATTAATTGCAACGATAATAGGTATCTTTGCAGCCTTTGCATGGTTTATTGCCTCAACGGTCTGAGGCATGACACCATCATCCGCTGCCACAACGAGAATGGCAATATCGGTAGACATAGCCCCTCTCATACGCATGGATGTAAACGCCTCGTGTCCTGGTGTGTCAAGGAATGTGATCTTTTCCCCTTTAATGTCTACGACATAGGCTCCAATGTGCTGTGTGATTCCGCCGGCTTCTCCTGAAATAACATTTTCCTTACGAATAGCGTCCAGAAGGGAAGTCTTGCCATGATCGACATGACCCATAACACACACAACCGGTGGTCTTGGCTTTAAGGTAGACGCATCTTCCTCTTCCTCTTTGAGGAGCTCTTCAATGACGTCGATTTTCTCTTCCAACTCACAAATAACATCGTATTCCATTGCAATTTCTTCTGCAAGCGCAAAATCGATCTCCTGGTTGATTGTTACGACTTTCCCCTGAAGAAACAATTTCTTTACGAGAGCCGAGGAGTTGACCTTCAATTTATCAGCGAGTTCCTTTATTGTAAGTGATTCCGGGATTATAATGACTTTAATTGTCTCTTCTTTTGGCTTTTCCGCCATAGGAGCACTAGAGCGCTGATTATATCTGCCCCCTTGGTTTGGTCTTCTTCCCTGATTCGGTCTGTTTCCCTGGTTTGGTCTGTTGCTCTGAGCCGGCTTGTTGCCTTGGGCTGGTCTGCCTGCCTGAGCCGGTCTGCCTGCCTGGGCTGGTCTGCCTGCCTGAGCTGGTCTGTTATCCTGAGTCGGTCTGCCTGCCTGAGCTGGTCTGTTTGCCTGGGCTGGCCTGTTTGCCTGAGCCGGTCTGTTATCCTGAGCCGGTCTGCCTGCCTGTGCCGGCCTGTTTGCCTGAGCTGGCCTGTTTGCCTGGCCTGGCCTGTTATCCTGAGCCGGTCTGCCTGCCTGTGCCGGCCTGTTTGCCTGAGCTGGCCTGTTTGCCTGACCTGGCCTGTTATCCTGAGCCGGTCTGCCTGCCTGAGCTGGTCTGTTGGTCTGGGCTGGCCTGTTTGTCTGGGCTGGCCTGTTATCCTGAGCCGGTCTGCCTGCCTGAGCTGGTCTGCTGGCCTGAGCCAGTCTGCCTGCCTGAGCCGTTTCTGTGGACTTCTGATATTCGCCCGTCTTCCTATTATCTGAAAAACTTCTGTCTGTACTCTTCTTTTCTTCCATTCTACCAGTTTCTGACGGTTTTTCCACGTGTCTATTATCCATCGATTTATTATCCGCAGCCTGGGCTGCGACAGGTCTTCTCTCGCCCTGTTTTGCTGCAGGATGTTCCTGACGTGTTTGCGTATCTCTTGCCGGCTGTACGCCTGACTGGTTTCTGTCTGTATTGAAATTTCTGTTCGGACTGGTCTTCATACCGCTGTTCTGAGGATGATATACCTTTGAGATTCTGCTTGCTTTGGGTTTTTCCTGCTCTTGCGGAGCAGCAAGCGTCTTCCTGATAAGGGCAATTTCCTCGTCAGAAATAGTGCTCATATGGCTCTTTGCTTCTATGTTATGGTCGGTCAGCACCTTTATTATATCTTTACTGTCTTTATTTATTTCTTTCGCGAGTTCATGTATTCTTATTTTCACCATTCATTTTCCTCCATTTACTTCATATCTGTCTTATCCTTTAACAGTTTCTTAATTGCGTTGGCTATCCCGGCATCCGTAACCGCTACGGAAGAACGGAACTGTTTTCCAATGCAATGCCCCAGTTCGTTTTTGGTCGCATAAAAAATCATCGGCACGTTATAATGAATACATTTATTTGTAAACAGCTTCTTCGTATTGTCTGAAGCATCCTCTGCGACTATTACCAGAAACGCCTTGCCTTCTGTAATAGATTTTTCCACTGAAAACTCCCCGCTTGAGGCTCTTCCGGCTTTGGCCGCAAGTCCCAGCATTGATAATATTTTATCCATGGCTCTCTTTCAGCTCCTCTTTCAGTCTCTCAAAGATTTCCTGTGAGATTTTTGTCTTAAGGGATCTCTCGAGTCCTCTGTTTTTCATTGCTTTATTCAGGCACTCCTCGGATTTACAGATATATGCGCCTCTGCCATTCTTCTTTCCGGAAAGGTCAATCAATATTTCATCCTCGGAGGTTTTTATTACTCTGATCATTTCTTTCTTGGATTTCATCTGTCCGCATCCGGTGCATTGCCTTAATGGTATTTTTTTTGTAGTACTCATTTCGAGCTCCTTTCCGGTAACGGCAGCTTACTCTTCTACATATGAGTCATCTTCATCGTCGAATTCTCCAAGCTCTCCTGCCTGTGTTTCACTTTTGATATCTATCTTAAATCCGGTAAGTTTTGCAGCCAGTCTTGCATTCTGTCCCTCTTTGCCAATGGCCAGAGACAACTGGTAATCCGGTACTACCACGCCAGCCTTCTTCTCTTCATCATCCGCAACGACATATACAACTTTAGCCGGACTCAAGGCATTTTCTATCAGTTCCGCAGGATTTTCACTCCAATTGACGATATCGATCTTTTCGCCTCTGAGTTCACTTACGATAGCGTTAACTCTCGTTCCGTTGACTCCGACACATGCTCCGACAGCATCCACGTCCGGATTGTTTGACCAGACAGCAATCTTGGTCCTGGAACCTGGTTCTCTTGCAATACTTTTGATCTCAACCGTTCCGTCCTTCACTTCTGTTACTTCCGCCTCAAAAAGTCTCTTGACCAGATCAGGATGTGTTCTTGACACCATGATTTTGGGTCCCTTTGTTGAGCTTTTCACTTCCAGGATGTAGAGTTTTACGCGTTCGTTCGGTTTAAGGACTTCACCCTTGACCTGTTCATTTTCAGCCAGCACTGCATCAGCCTTGCCAAGATTGATGCTGATGTTCTTGCCATAAAACCTTTGCACAATTCCGGTAACAACATCTTTTTCCTTGCCGTAGAATTCATCATAAATGACTTTCTTTTCTTCTTCTCTGATTGTCTGAAGAATGACGTTTTTCGCATTCTGAGTTGCTATGCGTCCAAATTCCTTTGATTTTATCCGGATATTCACTATGTCGCCGACATTGTAATCAATGTCGATTTTCTTAGCATCTTCCAGACTGATCTCCGTTGAATCGTCCTCAACTGTATCAGCAACTGTTTTTTCAGCAAAGATAAGAAAATCCCCATTAACAGGATCTATCTCTACCTTGACATTTTCTGTTTTTCCATAGTGGTTCTTGTAAGCAGCCACCAAAGAATTTTTTATAGCCTCTAAAAGGACTTCTTTGCTGATGTCCTTTTCTTTTTCAAGAACATTTAAAGCTTCCATCAATTCATTATTCATCTTTTTATCATCCTCCTAACAATCAAAAATCAAATGCGAGTCTTATAAGAGCGATTTCCGCTCTTTTAAATTCGATGCTACGGTCTTCGGTCTCAATAGTCACTGTCTCTTTGCTGTATTCCTTCAAAACGCCCCTGAATTCCTTTTTTTTCTCAAATTGGTTGTAGAGCCGCAGTTCCACTTCCTTACCCAGGTTGCGTTGAAAATCCTTATCTTTTTTCAATGGCCGGGACAGTCCGGGAGAACTTACCTCAAGAATGAAAGCTTCTTTAATGAAATCATCATTATCCAGCATCTCGCTCAATGTCCTGCTTACAATCTCACAGTCATCGATTGTGATTCCTCCCTGTTTGTCGATATAGAGCCGCAGAAAATAGTTTCCGGCTTCTTTTACATACTCGACATCAACCAGTTCAAAATTCTTTTCCTGTAAAAACGGTGATATCATCTGCTCCGTTCTTGCTTCATATTCTTTCCTAGACAAGTATATCTCTCCTTCCGTCCTAACGGACCCACACTACATAGAAAGAGTGGACCTGCGCCCACTCCGTAATAAACAATCTGATTCAACAGATAGAGTATAACACTAATAAATTTTGAATGCAAGGAATATTTTAGCTTTCCGCATCCAGTTCAAACCAGAATACTACGCCATCTCTGACATTTTCAACACCATACCCTTTGTTCAGGGAATCCTGGACAGCCTTTACAATGGACAGTCCGATTCCGCTGCCTCCATATTCCCTGGTCCTGGCTTTATCAACCTTGTAAAACTTATCCCAGATTTTCCCTATGTCCTCCTGCGGGATGTTTTTTCCTGTATTATAGACACTTACCCTGACAACTTTCTCCAGCTGCTCCACGTCGATTCGTATTACCATTTCCCCTTCCACATGGTGCAGTGCATTGCTCAGGTAGTTGGCAATGACCTGCTCTGTCAGAAATTCATCTGACCAGACATACACTGGTTTTCTATCATCAAAATATACCGTGACATTTTTCTGCTTGATCAGTATGCTTGAATTATTCAGGCTGCCGCAAATCAGGGAAACTACATCAAACCTTTCCATATATAAGAGATTTTTTCCGGACTCAATCTGGTTGAGTGCGAGAAGCTTCTTCACGATATTATTCATCTTGACTGCCTCATCCATAATAACATCACAATAGAAGTCACGGCTGCCCTCATCTTCATTCACGCTTTCCTTCAATCCTTCCGCATATCCCTGAATCAGCGCAATAGGAGTTTTCAGCTCATGAGAAACATTGGACAGGAACTCCTTGCGTATCTCGTCCATTTCCGACTTTTTCTCCAGATCCCTCTTCAATTCATTGTTGGCTGTCTTTAATTCGGATATTGTTTTTTCCAGTTTTTCAGACAGTTGATTGATACTGCTGCCCAGAGCACCTAATTCATCATCTTCCTGCCCCTTATAACGGATTCCGAATTCCAGGTTCGACATCCTGCGTGCAATGCCGGACAGTTCCAGAATCGGTTTCGTAAAATGCCTGGAAATAGACAGCATTATCACATAATCAATAAAAATAAGCATCAGCCCCACATAACTGAAGAACTTATTGGAGATATCAACGCTTTCCTGAACGCTGTCATATGACATCCGCACTATGAAATATCTCTGCTGGCCAAGTATCCCCCACATTTCCAGATAAGAGGATCCTGAGATTTTTTCTGTGGTTGTCTGAATAACATATTTTTCATTTTCTTCTAAAACGGATACGTCATTGGATTTTCCAAGAAAAATAATTTCCTGAAGACGGGCCGCCAGAATCTCATTTGCTCCATAGTTGAACTTTTCAACTCCGGCTGCATCCGTCACGAGCAGGCTGACCCCGTAGGATTCGCATAATCTTGTCATGTAATTCCGGCTGGACACGTCAACCTCAGTATTCTCGTCAAAAAACTGGCTGATACTGGTATATAGATTAACCAGATCCTGCCGCTTCTCATTCCGGTAATATCCTTCCAGGAAGACTGTATTGATGGCAAAATACACGAGAAATGTACCCGATACAAAGACGAGGAGAAGTACTGCCAGTTTTATTCTTATAGACGATTTCATTATCAGGCGGCCTCCATTCCTCTATTCTTCATATTTGTAGCCCATGCCCCAGATTGTTTTAATGCGGGCGCCTTCCTCTCCCAGCTTGCTTCTGATTTTTTTAACATGGGTATCGATGGTTCTCGCATCCCCAAAATAATCATAATTCCAAACATTATTTAATATTTTTTCCCGGGAAAGGGCAATATTTTTGTTTTCTATAAAATACGTAAGAAGCTCAAATTCCTTATAACTTAGATCGATATTCTCACCATCTACGCTCACGATATGAGCGTCTTTATCAATGACTATTCTGCCGGATCGGATTGTACCGGTCTCTCCCACAGTTTTGCTTCTTCGCAGGATGGCGTCAATCCTTGCCACCAGAATTTTGGGACTAAAAGGCTTGGAAATATATTCATCGACTCCCAGCTTAAACCCAAGCAGCTCATCCTGTTCATCAGATTTGGCAGTCAGCATGATTACCGGAACCTCCGAGTGCTTCCGGATTTCCGTACAGACCTGCCATCCATCCATTTTTGGCATCATCACATCAAGTATGATCAGAGCAGTATCTGCGTTCTGATTAAAAATTTCCAGAGCTTCTTCCCCGTCCGCCGCCTCCAATACAATATAGCCGCTTTTGACCAGAAAATCCCTGACAAGTTTTCTCATTCTGCTTTCATCATCCACTACCAGAATTTTCAGATTATTATTCATTATTATTTCCTCCGGGCCATTTACAACAACTTATATAACCTTGACACAAGCTGTCTTTATAGTTACACTATACCTAAATATATACGGAGTTACAATAAATAATGAAAAAGAAATCCATCTTCAGTTTTCTGGTTATCATAATTGCTGCTCTTGTCGTCCTGTTTACGCATACTCCCTCACCGATAGAAAAACCAATGGGAGAGAGAGAATTATACCTTTCTTATATAACTTCCATTATAGAAGAAAATATCGACGATTCCATGTCCGATTATGAAAAGGCAAAAACTATCCATGATTATATAATAATAAATACCGATTACGACACCTCGGACAACCTTAACGATTCTGCCTTTTCTCCGGAAGGGGTGTTCGTATATGGCACTGCCGTGTGCCAGGGATACGCCGAGTCCTATATGCTTATCCTAAATGAGCTGGGAATAGACTGCAAACTTGTCACCGGCACTGCGAACGGTATAGTACATGCATGGAACGTAGTTAAAATTGATGGGGAATGGTACAATGTTGATGTAACGTGGGATGACCCCATCGTCAGCGGCGAAGTGGTCAGCGGAACCGGTAATCTGAGTTATGCATATTTCATGAAGCCAGACGCCGTCCTGTATACAGATCACACTGCTTCTTCCTCCCCGCCCGCATGTACCTCCGATAAGTATCTGTATATTGAGCAATATTACGGAATCCCCTATGTAATCCTGGATTCAGTCGATCAGATACCGGAAGTTTTTTCTTCATATTACGAATCCGGAATACGAAGCCTCACAATGTATTTTCCGGAGGACGCAGACCCAGCTGAAAATGGACTCCTCTCCTCATTAGGGCAGGATTTGAACCGACACAGTACACAGGGAATCCCAGTACATTATTACCCTACACTCAGATATTTTGATTATTCTTATATCACCATTTTTACGGAATAATGCTAAAACAATTCACGAAGGACTAAATCAGTTGTGCCCTGATTTAGTCCTATTTCAATTCGTATCACTTTTGGATTATTCCTGTAAGTCTTTAATATCATCTGCTTCAGGCTGGTTCCCCCGTGGTACCCATGGATCAGCCTGAGCCTGTAGATATCTTTTTTAGCAGACTTCAATCTGCTGTCAATAAATGTCTTTGCCTGGAAAGAATTCATCCCATGAAGATCCAGCTCCACGATCCCGTTATTCACTGTTTTTTCCTCCTGAACTAACTGTTTTTCATAACAATTGATTCGAGGATATCAGCAGCATTTTCACAGCAATCAAAACATTTTTCCAGGTAATCATAGATATCCGTCCACACCATCAGCTCAATCGGATCTTTTATGGTTTTGAACATATTGCGGACCGTGCTGTAATATAACTTGTCTCCATCCTCTTCCAAATGGTTGACTTCAATAATCTTATCCTTTAAAATCAGCGATTTTTTATATCGAGGAAATTCCTCAATTGCAATCTTCAGGGCATCACAGCATTTAATTATCAGGTTGACAAAATCGATTACATCCGGCTTCAATTCCTTCACATTAAACATATGCAACTTAATCAGAACATCTTCAATGGCATCCGTTATATTGTCAATTTCCTGGGAAAGGTTCACTATGTCTTCCCTCTCAATCGGCGGAAGAAATTCTTTCGTTAGTGCGGTAATCATATCATGCTTTTTCAAGTCCGCTTCATGTTCAATCGAATGGATTTCTTTAATCCTGTCTTCAATCTTGGATTCATCAAAATCTACAATTGTTTCCTGGAGAAATTTTGCACATCTGCAGGAGGAATCAACCAATTCAATAAATCCATCAAAATAGTTGTAATTTTTTTTGTTTTTCATATTCTACATAATTCCTTTCAAAAAATTCTCATAAACAACAGTGTCATCAGATATCCAATCAGACCACATCCCGGGAATGTAAGTATCCATGTCAGTACCATTTCCTTCACAGTCCCCCAGTTCACCGACGACAGTCTCTTTGAAGCACCCACCCCCATAATCGCCGTGGTCTTCGTATGGGTCGTACTTACGGGCATTCCGGTTGTTGAAGAAATAAACATACATAATGTCGCCGCCAGGTCTGCAGCAAACCCCTGGTACCTTCTAAGTTTGACCATGCCCATACCAACAGATTTGATAATCTTGTATCCGCCGATTGAAGTTCCTATGCCCATAACCAATGAGCACACAATCATCAGCCATATTGGAATCTCAAAAGACGAAGCATCTCCGACTCCATTCGCCAGGAATATCCCCAACATAAATATTCCCATGAATTTCTGTCCGTCCTGGGCACCATGCATGAAAGCCGTACCGGCGGCCGTAACAATCTGACCATTTTTGAAGAAACCTCTGGTCTTGGAATTCTCCATATCTTTAGCAGTAAATTCAATGATTCGCGTGATTATAAATCCCAGTCCGAATCCAAGAAAAGTTGAAATCACAAGTCCATAAACAACCTTCATCCACTCATGAGGATTAATTCCGCTAAAACCTCCCTGCAACGCGATCGCCGCACCGGATATTCCAGCAATCAGTGCATGGCTTTCACTAGTGGGTATACCAAACACCCAGGCTCCGACTGCCCATACAACAATCGCAATCATAGCGGCACACAAAGCTATCAGTGCATCATGAGAATCGCCTCCAAAATCTACCATTTTATAGATTGTCTGGGCAACCTTTGCATTCACCATCGTCATAAACAAAACGCCTAGAAAATTAAAAACCGCCGCCATCATTATTGCATGTTTTGGATGTAAACATCTGGTAGCCACACAGGTAGCAATTGCATTAGGTGCATCGGTCCACCCATTTACCAGAATGACTCCCAAGGTTAAGACTACGGTAACCAGAAGAGGCATATTAGTAAATACCTGCGCAAGAAAGTCCGTTAGTGTTATTGTCATCCTTATCCTCCCATAGTTATATGTTTTTTATATAATAATTTTTATTTTCAATACAGTTTGTATAATAACACTAATTTAAAATTAAATAAACATGAATTTCCTTGAAAAATGAAATGATATTTACTATAATATGTAGGATGTCAATATCTACAAAAAGATAACTTCTACCTGACACAGGTTTTCGTTAAATTCAAGGAAGGAATACGGCTTATGAATGATAATATATTTATACTCGACCACCCGTTAATCCAGCACAAAATCACAATGATGAGGGTGCGGTCCACTGGCACCAACGAATTCAGGAGGCTGACTGATGAAGTCGCAATCCTCATGGGATACGAGGCACTCCGGGATCTCCCTTTGAAAAACATTGATATTGAGACACCTCTCCAGAAGTGTTCGGCTCCTGTTCTTGCCGGCAAGAAACTTGCCATCGTCCCTATCTTAAGAGCCGGCCTTGGAATGGTAAACGGATTGCTCAGCCTGGTTCCTTCAGCAAAGGTGGGCCATATCGGTCTCTACAGGGATCATATTACTCACGAACCCCACGAATACTACTGCAAACTTCCGGACAGCATCGAAGAACGAACAATCGTGGTGCTGGACCCAATGCTGGCAACTGGAGGTTCCGCTTGTACAGCCATTGATTTCATCAAGCAGCAGGGTGGAAAACACATCAAATTCATGGCTATCATTGCAGCACCGGAAGGTCTTAAGAAATTAGCCGATGCGCACCCTGATATTCAGATTTATTGTGGCCACCTTGATGAATGTTTAAATGATGAATGCTATATCTGTCCAGGTCTTGGAGACGCTGGTGACAGAATTTTCGGCACCATATAACAAATACCATTCTGCTGCCTCTTGACAATTATGTAAACTTAATGTATGATGATTCTAAAGTACGCAACAGTAATTCCCGATTCGGGGTTGTACTGGTTTCGACGGGGTTTTAGAAGTTAAGGTAGCCACCCGCGGTTTGGGTCCGCGTCACCAATCCAAACACTAAAATAAACGCAAACAATAATAAATTAGCGTACGCTGCCTAGTGGCAGCTGTCGTCCTTAAGCTTCTCGCTGCTTAAGAGTTCGGCATAAAATTTTGCGGGGCACTTTGTTTCCAAAGCTTTGAGGGAATAAAAGAACTATGAAGCTACTGAAACCTTAAGCCTGTCATTAGGCGTCTGGTAGAGGGAATGTCAATATAATGACTGTGGTGGGAGAAGCTTTAATGGAAGAGATTTCGGACAGGGGTTCGATTCCCCTCAGCTCCATTGGAATTTCATAGATGATATGAACGATAGAAGTGCTTTAAACTCAATGTTTCCATGGGTTTAGAGCACTTTTTTGGTTGATTTTATAACGCGTGAAATTTCAAATAATATCGCATAATACCATATTTATACCATATTTTCCGTAACTTAGTTGGTCAAATAGTTGGTCATTTTTATATGCATTCCAGCAACGCAACCGCTTGTATCGGAAGTGCTTGCTTTGGTTTCCTTTTCCTGTGCACTCCCTCCTGAGAAAGCGGGAGGTTATCATCACTTTTATCTTTTAAGAGCTTTTTCCCGTAGGATTCATGGTTTTTGTTTATTTCCTTTTTGAGCAGTTCTTCATAAAACAGGTTTTCTTCCCTTGCAATCCGTTTCTGCATCTTTTTGCTGTTGGCACAGGCTTATACTTGCGTTGCATCTACGAATACTTCGCGTGATCAACAAACTTCAGCTTCTGACATTCCTCAAGAATCCAGCTGAAAATCTGCTCGAACAGCTCCGTATCTTTAAATCATTTTGATTCCATACAGACGCTGTATAAATGATGTTCCAGTCGATCGCTTTATTTAAATCCAGAGAAGATGATTCTGTGTCATCATAATCATTCGCACCGCCTGTATTTGATGATACTATTATATCAAAAAAGCTTTAAAGTCTTGTGAATACTGACTTTTATGGCTCTTTAACGAGAAAAGTCCGAGGCTTTTACCTCGGACTTTATCTACAGTCTGAAACCTGTACACGCTAAAATCGTGTACAGGTTTTTTCATAGCTTCTATTAGCGGATTGAAAATATTCTGCGGACAGAATAGAATCCAGCAATGAGGGCTACAAGAAGCATGAGTATGCAAGGAATTATATTGGCGGTATCACCGGTGTTTACAGGGGCTGTTTCCGATGAAGCAAGAGGAAGCCACCTTGCATA
This sequence comes from Parasporobacterium paucivorans DSM 15970, assembly GCF_900141895.1. Taxonomy (GTDB): domain Bacteria; phylum Bacillota; class Clostridia; order Lachnospirales; family Lachnospiraceae; genus Parasporobacterium; species Parasporobacterium paucivorans. Next base: position 97,633 of record NZ_FQYT01000008.1, read on the forward strand.
AAGCGTCGTGTCAGAGCTTACCGTATCCGTTGTGAAATTCCAAACCTGTGTGAAGGCAGTATCTTTATACCAGCCGCCGAACTGGTAGCCGGTCCGGGCAGGCGCAGCGGAAAGGCTGAAGGTGCTCCCATATCCAATCCCCTGTACGGGTTCCAGTGTATTTCCGCCATTGGTGTTGAAATTTACAGAAAAGGTCTGCTGTATCCATTTTGCATAAATGTTTGTATCCGCCGTTACAGTGTCCGTGCCAAACGTCCAGGGAAGCGTCAGCTCCGCATCTTTATACCATCCGGCAAAGGTATATCCTGTTTTCGTCGGGTCTTCTGGTTTTGAAACGGTATTTCCGGATGGCAGGTCGGTGACAGAATCTACCGCAGAACCTCCGTTACTGACGAATGTCACGTCATAGATTTCTATTACATTCATGTCTCTTGAAACGGAAGATGAAATAGCTCCATCACTGTCCTGTGCATATATCGTAACGGTGTGGGTTCCTGTGGATATCTCGGATGGAACCAGCATTTCTGCAGAAAACGCTCCCGGTGCATCATCGAAAGTGTACGCCAGGACAGGCTCTCCTTCATCGATAGCATAGTATATCCTAGAATTAACTGAATTTTCGTAATCAGAAACGGCTCCGTTAAATTCATAGCCTCCCCCTTTGACAACATCCCCAAAGGAAGTTTCAGGAGCGGTAACCGCGATTGAAGGGGCTTTGTTTACATTTCCTACACCCATCAGGACGGAAAGAGTCATGCTTTCGCCGGGGGCGATAATTCTATCTTTCCATGAAAAAGCCATTCCGCTGTCTGTTCCTGTTAATGAGGGGGATGAAACCTGAGTAAATGTAGAGGGATAATTATCCCAATATACACCATACCAGTATGTATCCACGTCCGTCACGCCGTATGCATTCTTGCCTATGAAATTAAATTGGGCAGAATTGCCGTCTGTCATATAGAAACCAGACCAGTCGTCAAAACTGTAGATCGGTGCATAATCGTTGCCACCTATTTTGACATCAGAATAAGAACCCAATGAGACGGTCTGAGGGTTTTCTGAAAGATTGCGGACAACATACTGTATTTTTACATATCTTCCATTATTTACCAGGGATAGGTTCTGGGTAATCCCTGTCATGTCATTGTTATAAAGTTTTTCTGCACCATTTTGCAAATAGTTTAATTCATAGGATGTTCCATCTACTAATAAACGAGTTCCGTAACCGTAATTTCCATATGTAGTTTGAATCCACTGTCCATCGACATTGCCCTGGATATTGAACGAACCTTCTATATTTGTCCAGTATTGCATATAGCTGCTCTGTTCGTTGTCTGCAGCAAAAACTTCTGTAACGTTTGTCAGCAGTAACGTGAGCGTTAGACATACTGAAAATATTGTTCCTATAAATTTCCCGATTATTTTCTTCATAAATTCCTCCGTTTATTCGTGATGTTAAAATTCAATGTCCGTTACATGCATAATCAATTCACAAAATATTGCCTTCTTCTGTCCCGCGAAACTAGTAAACTCCCTTCATAATAGTCATCAATATCCTCACAAAAACAAAAAAAGCAATCATAATCACTGTGTATCCACAGTGATTATAATTGCAACTTTACGGTCATAGCGAAAATCGCCTTAGACTAATAGCTTTGCGTCGCCAATTTTCATTGGCTTTGCCAAATATTGAATTGTGAATTCATTATATACTATAGGCAGAGAAATATCAACATTGGGTGCCTGGCATGTGTTTTTTTCGAGCTTATTGAAGGTAGAAATTCACTGTCTGCACTGAATAAAAAAAGTAGTGAAAATCTATGCAATACAAGAAATCCTTGATTATCTAACTGTTGATTTTATTACTACTTTTCATATGATTTATCCTAACATCATTTTGAATATTACAGAAGCTCCTGATTCTATTGTATTAGAAAAATTGAAGAGCAAATGGAACGATGATTAAATGATCCGTCAAAAATCATAAAAGCATAAAAAGCGGTAAGCTTCTAATGGATAAAGTGATCAAAAAAAGTGCCTGCGCCGCCCGAATAAAATCTCCATTTTCATAAGTGACATTTTCATAGTACGAATCATACAAAGTGCAAGAAAAAGCAGAAACAATTATTGTATTCTCAATACATTTAAAGATAGGACTATAACGAATATAATGGATTTAAAATATAAGGAGGTACTGTTACATGAGTACAACAATGAAAGAAAATTTTTTGAGACTTATGAGAAATGACAATCCTAAATGGCTAGGTGATCCCTGGGATTGTTTTAATGAAAACAAATTTTTCAGACCTGCCCTTTTTGATGGGGGAACAATTTCCTGGAATCCGGCAACTCCCGGAGCAAAAGGACATGTAGATGCCTGGGGTGTACTTTGGGACTGGCCATTCGATCAGCCGGGTGCAACTCCGCATGTAACAAATGAAAATGCAGTGGTAAAAGATATTACTCAATGGGATAAATACTTAAATTTTCCAGATCTCAACAAAATTGACTGGACTGGTTTTGATCAGCAGGCAGCACATCTGGATCGTGAAAACAAACTGGTCATGGTGGCAAACTTTACCGGGATGTTTGAATTTAGTCATGTGATAATGCCTTTTAATGAAGCATTATGTAATTATTTAGAAGAACCGGAGGCAATGTTTGAAATGCTTTCTGCATACACAGACTGGAAAATCAAAGCAGTTGCAATGAGCATTGAACATTCAAAACCTGACATGATTCACTTCCATGATGATTGGGGTACTAAGAAATCCTTATTTCTTTCTCCTGAAATATGGAGAAAAGCGATTAAACCTCATTATGAAAGATTATATGGATTTGTCAAGAGCAAGGGTGTATTGATTCAGCATCATTCTGACTGTTATAACGAACCGCTCGCAAGAGATATGGTGGATTTAGGTATTGATATGTGGCAGGGAGCAATTCCGCAGAACAATATCAAAAAAATGATTGAAGAAACTGAAGGAAAACTTTGTGTAATGGGTGGAATGGATATGCAGCTTATTGATCTCCCTGACGCCCCGGAACAAGTAATCCGCAATGAAGTTAGAAGAGCAATAGATGAATATGTACCTTTAGGAAGCTTTATTCCGTGTGTTGCAAATGTATTCCCAATTCATAAAAATGTTGAAGAGATCATCAACGACGAGTTGAGAACTTATGGGGCTGAATACGCCGCAAAACATTTTTAAGGAACTATTCTGTTTCCATAAACTTAATTTTTAAATGAATTTTTAAGCATTCTTCTCTGTTGGATAGTAAACGAATAGTTTTGGGGTATTTTCCAAAACTTATTTCCGGATCCTTAAGCGGTAAATAATCGGCACCTCGCTCCTAGTTAATTTTTTGAAATAATAATCCATAGCTTTAAAAAACTACAAGTTTTTCGGAGGCTGCTGTCACGAACACCAAATAATACAAATGCGATTCCTATGTATCGTCTGGAACAGGAATTAGCCCGCAATGATGTCCACATCTCACGTCAAGTCATGGCAAACTGGACTATCTTGTGTGCAGAGCGGTATCTCTCCTTGCTGTGGAATTATTTCCACGACCAGTTGCATAAATGCTCTGTAATCCAAGCAGATGAAGCTCCCGCTTTAGTGAACAAGGATGGGCGTAAAGCCGGTTCAAAAAAATTTATGTAGGTGCACTGGATCGGAAAAATGTATGGTGCACCACCCATTTTACTTTATGAATGCCAGAAGACCCGTAATTCCAGCCATCCCCGGGGATTCCTGAAACAGTACAAGGGAACCTGTGTCACAGATGGCTATCAGGTCACCATTCTCTTGGAAACGAACGGGACATTCTGAAGCCCTACGGGTATTTTGGACATCCGCTTACTGAAATCCCCAAACATCAGGAGGATACCAGTCTGGATTTCATAAAAGAACTGCTTCCATGGGCCGAGTCGCTTCCTGAGGACTTCCACAAAACAATAGCTAATAAACAATCAAGTATTTGCCGCCAGCAATGGCGGCATTCTTTGTCAAGGTACACATGGACTGCAGTTTACTTGATTAGGACGTCAAGATAATCTCTGTCGCTTTTAACCTGGGTATTCCGATTGAATAGTGCACGCTTTTCGCTTTTTCGGTGCACCTGTTTCCGGTAAATCAGTGCAGGTGATTCCGATTGCCAGTGCATTCCTCTATAATAAGTTCATACACATGTAAATGTGTAAATACTATTATGGAGGTCGATAATCATGGTGAATTATCGAGATATTATCAGGCTCAAGAGCCTGGACTACAGCAACGTAAGCGTTGCGAGCAGTAGCGGCAGTTCCAGAAATACCGTTGCCGAGGTATGGAAACTGGCACAGGATATAAATCTGGGCTGGCCGATACCGGATACCCTTACTGATAAGGACATCGGACTGATCCTATATCCGGATCGTGG
>NZ_FQYT01000025.1 GCF_900141895.1 Parasporobacterium paucivorans DSM 15970
ATATGAGGAAGCATACCTGACACAATATAACAATATCCGGGAAGCCAGGTCTGCAATCGGCAGTTATATCCATACTTACAACTTTGAAAGATGCCATTCATCCATCAATTATCAAACTCCGGCAGAACGCTACTATCCAGCAATGCTTTTGGACTATGTGGCTTGATGCATATATCTGGGGAGTGTTCCACTACATCTCCCCAAGCAACATGTTAATCATATCGGTTCATTAAGAAATGTCGATGTTTTTGTCTTGACAACTGACCCACTATATACCGGGAATTGCAGGCTTTTTTTATTTGCATTTATTTGCCTTTATTTGCCTTTATTTGCCTTTCGCGTAATCATCTACTGCCTTTTTCATCATTATTGTATTTTCATACTTGGCATTAAATGGTATGTCACAGCCGGAGCACATGATATATCCGGTTGGACCGATTTCCTTTATTAATTTCATACAATAATCATATGTTTCCTCGGCTGTTCCAAAGGCAAGCATTTCTGCAGGAACGTCACCCATTATGCACATATGTCCATCCAGAAATTCTTTCGCTTTGAATATGTCTGTTTTTCCGTCCAGTGCAAGGATTGCTTTTTTAGGCTCGATATCTTTGAAATATTCGAGGCCCAGCGTCCAGTCCGAATCCAGATGGAAAATAGGTATTGTGCCATATTCGATGCATAATTCGGCCATTTCCTTCATGTATTTCCAGGAGAATTTTTCAAACATTTCCTTGGACAGCATACTCGGAGTTCCACGCCATCCGCCGATCCATACACCCAATGGCCTTGTCTCCGGTGACTCCAGCATGGCGCGGTATCCTGCCATGTTATGCGCATGTACGAGTGCAAACACTTCTTCGAGTTTTTCCGGAATCTCCATGAGATCATCCATTAAAAAGGTCAGCAAAGAACGTGCACCGCTAAGCGCTTCAAAGGGAGATTCAAAAATTGCATCTACAAAACTTGGGATGCCGGCTTCTTTAAAGCGTCTGAGTGCCTCTGGATAATACTGAAAATAAGGGGCAGACTTTTTCATCGGGTCGTCGAAGTGTTTCATCAGAAAATCTGCCTGCCATTTGGCAAATCCCTGTTCAATAATCAGGTCATAATCTTCCTGCTCCATTGCCTCAATTTCATGTATCTGCCACAATTCATTTGGTCCCAGATCTTTTCCGGGAATCAGAGGCTGGGAAAACCACATCATTGGAAAGACCTCCGGTGAAAAAATGGGTGCCTGCGTGCCGTCAACTTCGAATTCCTGGCATAATTTTAAATTCACATCGCAGTTCAATTTCATATCTGCAAGATATTCCCCTAAAGGCACATTTGCAAAGGCCGCATAAGCTGCAGGTCCTGAGGACAGAAAAGGTATTTTATCAACTGGTTCCAGGGCGACTGCAGCTTTGACACGATTCAATCTTTCTTCGTACAGACTCATTTGTTACCTCCATTTTGATAGTGTTGACATCCGGTTACTTAATATATCTAATATAACACAGGAGCGGGCACTTGAAATCATGTGTATATTATGAAATAATGAGATTGATATGTGCACTTTTGACCAAACGGACCGTTAATCATACAACATGAAAAAGGATGGAAACCAAAATGAATCTCAGTATGTGGAATATTCATGACTGGCTGCAGGATAAAGGATATAAAATGCTTACTTTTATTACTTATAATAATGCAGTTTTAAAAAGTGCCAGAATATTAAATGCCGATGTTTCTGACATAAATATTGTTTATGTCGGAAATAACATTAACGATTCCCGGAAGCTGGATTCTGTTTTTCTGGTAAATGGGCGGGACATCATATATATTGACGATGCAGACCATGAAACTGTATTTAACGAAGTGACCCAAATGTTTGAATTCTATTCATCCTGGGAATTGGAGATGAATAAAAGTGCCTTGTACAATAATGGCCTGCAAAAAATTATTGAATTAAGCCACCCGGTTTTTGATATCCCGATTTTTATTTATGATAAATACGGCAAAGTATTAGCGATATCGGAAGAATATCCTGTGGACCTGCATTATCATTGGGAAGAGCTGTATACGCTGCGATATATTCCAGATAACCGAATGGAAGAATTAAAGCAATATGGAGGTCTTTCTGATGTTTTTGACAAGAAAGGGCCTACCTATTTTGATGACAGCCCTTTTGGGGTGCCCTATTTGTATTCACCTATAATAATCAATAATGAAGCCATGGCTCATCTGGTCTTTTTTGCAGCCTTGAAGCCAATACCAGAAGACGCCATCTACCTCATGGGCATCATGGTTGAAACAATAAAAAGCCATTTCCAAATCCATTACGCGGATTACGTATATAATTATCAAATAGCCAGCCTGATGTTCAGTATGTTAGAGAAGAAAGATATCTCTGACAATATATTGATTGCAGAATTGTACAGGATCAACTGGAAAATAAATGATTCGTATGTCATACTCACTTTCTTTGAACCCGTAGACGGAAAGCCAGTTATGCGTGACAGAATTGGAAATAAGCTGCAGGAAAATATCAAGCACTGCCAGAAGATTCTTTTTGGGGAATACCTCGTTCTGCTTGTCAACCTGTCAAAATATGGCAGTGAAATACAGCATCTGCTTCGGCAAATAAACCAAATCATTGGTCTGCACTTGAGAAGCGGATGCAGTTATCCATTTGATGACTTCAAAAAAATGAGTTTTTATTATACTCAGGCTTTATTAACCATGAATGCATCCCAAAGGATCGGTGAAGTTGCTCATATCAATGACTATGCCCTGCCTGTTATAAATAACCTTTTATCAGAAAATGTCTTATTGAATTCTTTGATCCACCCGGATTTATTGTCCCTCAGATCATATGATCTGGAGCATCATACAGATTTTTGCGATACATTAAAAGTGTATCTGGCTTCATCCGGCAATCTCAGCGTCCTGGCAAAAGAGATTCATATCCACCGGAATACTGCGATTTACCGCATCCATCGGATTAAAGAACTTGTGCACTGTGACATTGAGGACCCCGAAATCAGGGAATACTTGTTCTTGTCTTTCCATTTTATGAATAAATAGCAAAAATAAAGCCTGGGATTAGTGGTTATCTCCCAGGCTTTTGCCCTAATACTTCAGTACACGCGGAAGGGAAGCGGCCTTCTGAATCCAGCCTTCTACCTGCTTTTGGGACGGCATGATTGGACCATTTGAGAATCATTTTTTCCGAAATTCCAGTTTTCTTAGCTAAGTCCGTTCGACCTTTCTTGGAAGAGCAGATTTCCAGCAATCCTTCGATGGAACCGATAGGGTACGTCCTCGCACCCACTGAACCCAATAGTTTATATTTTTTGTCTAAATTATACAATGTATGTGGTGAATTGTACATATAATTTGTTGACTATTTCAGGCGTATCCACTAGACTGAATGTATCACCTGCTGGAATACTGTTCAAAAGCAATGTTCATATAAGGAGGAAAATGCAATGGGAAAACTTGATGGAAAAGTCGCTGTTATTTCGGGTGCCGGTTACGGCCTGGGAAGAGGCATTGCCCTGGCAATGGGAAAAGAAGGTGCCAAAGTGGCCACAATCGGGAGAACACGGGAGAAGCTGGAAGATTTCCAGAAGGAAATGGATGCACGCGGTTATGACGCCATGTATTTTGTCGGGGATGTAACCAAACGCGAATCGGTGAACGAATTCATTGATGCAGTGGCTGCCAAGTGGGGCACAGTTGATATCGATATCAATAATGCCATGGCCTACAACATGAGATCCTTTATTGAAACGACCGATGAGGATATTGACAAAATATTCGACTCGGCGGTACGGGGCTCTGTGTACATGATGCAGGCCTGCTACCCGTATTTCAAAAAAAACGGAAGCGGTAAAGTCGTTAACTTCAGTTCGATTGCCGGCCAATACGGAATGGTTGACCATTCCTCCTATGCTATCGCCAAGGCGGGGCTTTCTGGTCTGACCCGTGCCGTCGCCCTCGAGTGGGCCAAAGACAATATCCAGGTCAATGCGATAGCACCCGCCGGCGCCACGCCTGCATGGTTTAAATTTGAAAAGGAACAGCCAAAAGAAGTCGTTCAGGCTTTCCTGAGCCAGATTCCCGCCGGTCACATGGGGGATCCCGAAACCGACATAGGACCCGCTGTCGTCTTTCTATCGAGCGCCGACTCAAACTGGATCACTTCCCGTACCATATTTGTTGACGGAGGGCAGGGCGCAATCCGCTGATCGGCACGTTTTTGCTTGTAATATTTGGATGGGGGCAGGCAGGAGGCCTGCTGTTTACAAAGGTACTGGAGCCGTTGATGAAAAACAGGCTGGTAATAAGGTGAGAAATCCCGTTTGCATTTTATCTCCATATTCTATAAGATAGAGGATAAGAAAACTTGACTTTGGGAGAAAAAGAATGATAGAACTGAGGCCGCACCACGGAATGTGCATAGGGCAGTTTGCCGGGTATGGATATGATAGGGAATTCGTCGAGAACATGAAACACATCGTCCACGGATTAGAGACGAATAATCCGTATGTGAGGCTTGTCTGCCATACGGACGTAATCTGTGGCCGGTGCCCCCATAACATAGATCACGGATGTCATTCCGGTCAGGAAGTTTTAAAGTATGACATGGCCTGCCTGCACCTGACCGGGTTCTGGGAAAATCAGGAGATACGTTGGCTGGATTTTAAAGACAAGGTTAGAGAAATGGTCTTGAAAGAAGATACGATAAAGGAAGTCTGCACGGATTGCAGCTGGCTTGAAATCTGCCTGCAAGCTGTCGCCAGGACAAGAAGATGATATCTGGAATTGCGCAATTACAACAAGCTGTAAAAGGGACAGAAGAAAAGGAGCTGCCAATATTCGATGTTCAGAATATATGGCAGCTTGATTTTTATTTTTCAAATATTTCGGCATCCACAGTGAGCGTATCCTTTGATAAAGATCGTTTCTTGAGGAAAAATGCCAGGCATAAGGATAAAACAATTCCTGCCAAAACAAACCCGGATAAAACCAATACAGCGTCACTGAATCCGGCAGCATTGGCAACCGGGGCCGGGGCCTGTGCGGTCAATGCTTTAAGCTGTGAAGCAGACATGATTCCGATAAACAGAGCGGCACCTATCGCAGCGGACAGCTGCTGCAGTGTGTTCAGTATGGCGACGCCATGAGGGTATTCTTTTTTCGGCAAAGGCGTGAGCGCAGTCGTCTGTGAGGGTGACATGGTCAATGCAATTCCGATATCGACAATGATGAACAGAATTATGATCGTCATTATGGATGTATCAACATTGGCGCGGGATAAAATGAATAATGGGACAAGTATTACTGCAAATCCTACCGGCAGCAGAACTTTTGGACCGAATCGGTCTAAGGCTTTTCCGGCAAAAGGTGTTGCTGCGGCGCTTATCAGAGTTGCCGGAAGCAGAGTCATGGCGGCGACAAAAGGGTTGGCTCCAAGCGCACCCTGAAGGAACATCGGCAGCATTACAGCCATTGTGAAAATCGCCATCATGGAAAGCATTACAAGTACAGTGCCAATAGTAAATACCGGATATTTAAACACCCGAATGTTCAGCATCGGCTCCTTCAAAGATAACTGTCGTCTGCAGAATAAAATCAGGCAGAGCAGCCCGATAATAAAGATTGTGGCGATAACCTTCATATCGCCGGTTCCGCTGATACTGCTTATGCCATATATAAAGCCGCCAAATCCTATGGTTGACAGGACAATGGAAAGAATGTCCATTTTGGGTTTTGTTACATTTGATACATTCACCAAGAATGCAGCTCCTGAAATCATGGAAAGCACTATGAGCACAATAAGAATGACAAACAGTACGTGCCAGCTATAAGATTGCAGTACAATTCCGGCGATAGTCGGTCCGAGTGCTGGTCCGAGAGTCAGGGCGGCACCACATAACCCCATTACTGCGCCTCTTTTTTCCGGTGGAGCAACCGTTAATACGGTGGTCATCATCAGCGGAATTATTATTCCCGTTCCGGCCGCCTGCAGGATTCTTGATATAAGCAGCAGTTCAAAAGTTCCTGAAAAAACTGCAGCGATATTTCCCACCAGAAGTATCGTCATAGCGGATAAAAACAATTGTTTTGTTCGGAATGTCTGCATCAAAAAAGCGGTGATTGGCACAAAAATAGCGACAACAATCATATATGCAGTGATGATCCATTGAATCGTCCCTGGTGTTACCCGCATTTCCTCCATAAGAGGTGATAATGCAACGTTGAGGATCGTTTCAGTCAGTGTTGCGATGAGTCCGCTGAATACCAGTACGGCTATTATAGCGGATGTGTTTATCTTTTTTGTAACTGTTTTCATATAAATTCCTATCTCCTTTTTTAGTTAGACCAGTCTGTATAATATATTGTTTTAAAAAATACCCACTTTCCAAATAGGCATTTTTTAAAACAAATTTGGTATCTGTTTAGCAATTAAACGAAGAGGATCACCCTTTTTCTTTGTAAGAGATAAGGTGATTCCGCCTTCAATCATGATAGAAATGGTTTCGCCTAATTCGCCCGCAAGGTCTTTGCTCATTCCGGATTTTACAAGGATTTCCGCGTACATCTTCTCCAGTGAAACAAAGACATTTTCACATGCAGTCCTTAAGCTTTCACTTTTTGTATACATCTCCAGAGCCATCAGACTTATGGAGATGTCAGCATGCTTCTGCCCGCTGTCAATGATGGCGGCAATAGTTTCGATGTTGCCCATAATGGCTTCCACAGGATTGCTGATCTGTCCGAAGTTGTTCTTGATGTTATCCCTGATATTTTCTCCGGCCAGATTTATCGCTGCCAATGCCAACTCTTCCTTGCCATTCGGAAAATGATAATATAAGGAGCCTTTTGGAGCCCCGCTTTCTTTTAAGATTTCATTCAATCCGGTTGCATTGTAACCTTTGGTTTCAAAAAGTCTGCATGCCGCTTCCAGAATCTTTTCTTTTGTGCTTATTTTATTGCCCATACGATACTACCTTCTCTTGAAATTATAGTGACTGGTCTAGTTGTTATTTTATGCATGATTTATGGAAATGTCAAGCGTAAAAATGAAATTCGATCCAAAAGTTCTCTTGAAAGTGGTGAAAATTGCCGGCCGATGGTGTAAGATGAAAGTAATCAATAGAAGGAGAGATCGTATGCAGACTGTTCTGGTTTCGCTTGAAGTGATATTATCAATTTTAGGGCTTGTCGCTGTTGGCTTTTTTGTGATAGCAAAAAATATCATACCGAAGGAACTTCTCCGCCTCTTGAACGCTCTTGCAATAGAGGTTGCATTGCCCATGTTCATATTTACAGCATTCATGATGAATTTTGACCCCGAAGAAAACCCAAAATGGTGGGTAATGCCGCTCCTGGGTGTAGTGTTTACGGGGTTTATGTTCATCCTATCTGCCGTCTGCTGCCGCTTTATGGGCAGGGATATACGTATAGAATCCGCCGAAGGACTTTTTATAAACAATCCGCATTTTATTCCGATTTCAATTATTGCCGGTGTGTATGGAATCAATTCCCCGCATCTGGTCAACCTGTTTTTGTTCACTGTATTCACAATTTCGATTTATTTCAATATGTACAGAGTGTTCTTTAAAAAAAGCAGACTGCTGTGTGGGGTGGACGGACCGCCGGTGGAAAATGAAGAACCGCAGGAAGGGGATATGCGGCAGAAAGCAGGATTGAACTGGAAGAAACTCATCAATCCTGTAGTCAAAGCTACTTTTCTTGCTGTCATAATTAAACTTTTAAATGTGGATTCCTACATTCCGGATGTGGTCATCGGCATTACAAGTCATATTGGCGATATGACCTTCCCTCTCGTTATGATCATTCTGGGAGGAGAGCTTTACATAGATATTAAAAAGATCGGGAAGATTTACCTCAGGAACATAATAAAATTCATTCTTTTGAAGAATATCGTATTTCCTTGTATCATACTGATTTTCCTGTACCTGTTCCATCCATCTTTCGATATCGCATTCATTCTCCTCCTTCAGGCGGCATCGCCTCCTCTGAGCACGCTGCCGGTGCTGGTGGGCAGACAGAATGGGAAGAAGGAGCTTGCCAACCAGTTTCTGGTATCCAGTTTTTTCTTTTCGGTAGTAAGTATCCCTCTGATACTTATTCTTCTTAACAGACTTTATGTGTGATATTTTACCGGTGCAAGGGGAGGGACGAATATGGTAATCAATGCAAGAAACCTGGTCAAGCGGTATGGAGAGCTTACGGCCCTTGATCATCTGGACATTACGGTCGAAGAGGGCGAGATATTCGGTCTGCTGGGTCCGAATGGATCCGGGAAGACGACGGCTATAAACTGCATACTTTCCCTTCTGGACTATGATGAAGGCTCGATTGAAGTTTTCGGCAGGCCGATGACGCCGGAAAATTATGAAGCAAAAAGAAAAATCGGAATCGTGATGCAGAATGTAGCGGTTTTTCAGGAACTGACGGTCTATGAGAATATAGACTATTTCTGCGGCCTTTATGTCGCGGATAAGACGCTTAGAAGGAAGCTGGTGAATGAAGCGATAGAATTCACGGGCCTGGAGGATTTTAGGAAATTCAGGCCAAAGAAACTGTCCGGAGGCCTACTTCGGCGGCTGAATATAGCCTGTGGAATTGCCCACAAGCCGCAGCTTATCATTCTCGACGAGCCTACCGTGGCCGTGGATCCCCAAAGCAGAAACAAGATACTGGAGGGCATCGCGGAGCTGAACCGGAACGGTGCGACTGTGGTCTATACGTCGCACTACATGGAAGAGGTCGAACAGCTCTGTACCAGAATCATGATCCTTGATAAAGGCAGGGCGATTGCGACCGGAACCAAGGATGAACTCAAAGCCATGATTTCCATCGGGGAGAAGGTGATAGTGGATACGGATGTCCCGGATGAAGCTCTTTTGAAAGCGCTTGGGGGCATAAGGGGGGTATCTTCTGTATCCTATTCCGAAGGGGCTGTCACTGTGACGTCAGGAAGAGGGATGAGCAGCCTGGAAGCAGTGCTCGAAATACTCAAAAAGTCCGGTGCAGCCTATTCCAGGATAAGGACAGAATTACCTACACTGAATGATGTCTTCCTTGAAATTACAGGTAAGGGACTTAGAGATTAAGGAGGAGATTTTTTGTTTGTGCATATATTTAAGACACGCCTGAAATGTCTTCTGAGGGATAAGGAGATGCTTTTCTGGTCACTGCTTTTTCCTGTAGCGCTTGCACTGCTTTTTAACATTGCCTTTTCCAACCTGAACGCTCACGACACCTTTGAGCCTGTTAAACTGGCAGTGGTCGCAGATGAAAGCTACCTGCAGGATGCAGCCTTCCGGGGAGCTTTAAGGAACGTATCCACGGGGGAAAGCAGGATTTTCGATTTGCAGGAAACGGAACTTGCTGCCGCCAGAACCATGCTCCGGTCAAATGACATAAGCGGATACATTCTGGCAGGTGATGTGCCCACTCTGATTACTTCGGGAACCGGACTGGGTCCGTCCATTGCCAAAACGTTTCTGGACAGCTATCTGCAGATGCAATCTTCCGTGAATTCTATACTCGCCAAAGATCCTTCTTCGTATGAAGAATTGATGGACCGATTGAACGCCCGGCTCTCCTACACGAAAGAAGTTTCTCCCGGAGGTGGGGAATCCAATCCCGTACTGAATTATTTCTACAGCCTTATTGCCATGACCTGTTTCTACGGTGCCTTCTTTGGAAACAGGGAGGTTTTGGATGTCCAGGCGAATCTCTCGCCCCTTGCAGCCAGGATTTCTGTTTCACCGGTCCACAAGCTGAAGTCCTTTTTATATAGCATGTGTGCATCCCTTTTGATCAATGCGGCAGAGGTACTGCTGTTCATTCTGTTCCTGGCCAAGGTTCTGGGCATCGACTTTGGAGAAGATACCGGACTTGTGGTACTGACGGCCCTGATGGGGTCATTTACCGGCGTTACTTTCGGCGCATTCATAAGCTCGCTGGTCAAGAAAGATGAGAACGTGAAAATCGGCGTTATCATCGCGGTATCGATGACGGGTTCATTCCTTGCCGGAATGATGTATGGGGAGATGAAATATATTGTGCAGCAAAATGTTCCAGTGCTGTCCTACCTGAATCCCATCAATCTCCTGACGGATGCTTTCTACTGCCTCTATTACTATGACACCTATACCAGGTATGCGGTAAACATGGGAATTCTTGCAACGTTTGCGGTGGTTTTCTGCCTTGGTACATATCTGGTGATAAGGAGGCGGAAATATGCCGGTATTTAAGCTCTGTCTTAAGATAATCAAAAAAAATCTGCCCCTGATGATCATGTATATGGCCATTTTTCTGGTCGTATCCGTTGTCATCGCATCGGCAAATAAGCAGAATGAGGAAAAGGCGACCGTTTTCACTTCTTCCAGGACGGCAATGGCCTTCCTTTCAGAGGAAGACACCCCTCTGACGAGGGGCCTGAAGCAGGAGCTGGCAAAGGTTGCTGTGTTCGTGGAAATAGAAAACTCGGATGAGGCTGTTAAAGATGCTCTATTCTTTCGGAAGGTGTTTTATGCTCTGAAGATTCCGGAAGGCTTTTCAGAAGATTTTATGTCCGGAAAGGCTCCGGTGCTTGAAACAATCATCGTTCCCGGCACAATTCCGGCCGTTTATCTTGAAATGGCTGTCAACCAATACCTGAACACGGCAAGGCTTTATGTGGATTCCCTGCAAGGTATCGGACAGGCGGAAGTTGTACAGAGCGTGGCCAAAGACCTGGAAAATTCTTCCGTCGTCGTCATCCCGGAATCGGATGGATTGGTCGGTGCACAGAACTTTTCAAGCTATTTTTTTAATTATCTGGCATACTCGCTGCTTTCGGTTCTGATACTGGGGGTGAGCTCCATTATGATCGTGCTGAAGGATAAGGACATAAGCCGAAGAAATCATGCGTCACCTGTCAGCAGGAATTCCATGACTGTCCAGATATTCATGGCGATGGTGCTGCTAACCCTGGGCGCCTGGGTAGCCATGACGGGCGCATGCTTCCTGCTGAATATAAAAGGCAGTCTGAATGTCAACTTCCTGATGTTCATGCTTAATTCCTTCGTATTTGCCCTTGCGGGCACAGGGATCAGCTTCCTGATAGCCAGCGTCATAAAGGGGCGAAATGCCTTGTCTGCGGTGAACAATGTGGTGACTTTGGGTTCCAGCTTTCTGGGAGGAGTTTTCGTTCCGCAGCAGTTTCTAGGTCCGGCCGTTCTGCAGTTTTCGAAATTCCTTCCAACCTATTGGTATGTAAAGGCCAACAATCTGATCGGCTTCCTCACTGTGTTTGACCCGGAACATACAGCCGAAGTGTTCAAGTCCATGGGTGTGGTCGCAGCGTTTGGAGCGGCAGCCTTCGCCGCCTCTTTGATACTTGACAGAAGGGGAAGGCTTTCTTGAATTATGATACTGCAATGGAATCGGCAGAGCTGCGGCAGACGAAACCCATTGACAGTCTCCTGGCTGTATGACAAAATAAATACAAAGATAATTTCAGCAATTTAATATACTCGGAGGTATCATGGAACAGGAAAAAAAGAAAAAAGTAATCGTCAACAGCATATATTATGCAATATTATTGTTCCTGGCCTATCTGCTACTTCATTATGCCTTACCTTTTTTTACCCCATTTATTCTGGCGTTTATAGTTGTCTGGATATTAAGAAGACCATCCGTGTTTCTGGCGAAAAAAGTACATCTTTCGGATAAACCGGTCAGTGTCATAGTGGTGGCAGTATTCTATATTATAGTGATTTCCGTTACCTTCCTGCTCGGTGCAAAAATTGTAATAGTCATAAAGGATATTATATTTCAGATACCCGACTTTTTTGAGAACAGCATAGTTCCGCTGTTTGAATCGGTCTTCAGCCGTCTTGAAGAGATTGCACAACGGATGGATTTCCAGATAACAGACTCGATAGCAGATGGATACGCACAATGGATACAGTCGGTAAAAGAAAGCATAGCGGGCATTTCCCTGGATGCAGTTAAATATATTTCAAATCGAGTCTGGTCATTTCCAGCCTTTTTTATCAAATTTATGATTATGATCATATGCAGCTTTTTCCTTGCCGGTGATTATGTTAAGGTGACTGGTTTCATAGGAAGACAGATTCCGCCGAAGGCAAAATCGGTATTGAATCAGGCGAAAAAATATTTTTCAGGTACGGTGGTCATTTATGTCAGATCCTATGCACTGATTTTATTCATTACCTTTGTGGAATTGTCAATCGGATTCACTGCGCTGGGGATAAAAAACTCGCTTATAGTGGCTGGACTCGTCGCCTTGCTGGATATACTTCCGATAATCGGAACGGGCGGTATCCTGGTTCCCTGGTGCATCATCGAAGCATTTAAAGGGAATTATCCAATGGCTGTCGGATTACTCGTCCTGTACCTTGTGATCACGGTGGTGAGAAATATCATTGAACCAAGAATCGTCGGAAAACAGATAGGGTTGCATCCTTTGGCGACCCTAGTAAGCATGTTCATAGGTGTAAGATTGTTTGGGGTGATAGGACTATTCGGATTCCCTGTGGCACTTTCCTTTTTCATGTATCTGAACAGAACGGGTGCCATTCATATACTATCCATGGAAAACGACAAGGATCTGTGAATGGAAAACAAATAAATTGTATCAAAGAAAAACTGTTGACATGAACGCAGATTGTATCTATAATGCACATATCAGATATGACATATGAAACGGCAAAGACGCCTTTGATAATAGAAAATTGTTTTCTATTATTGATAGGCGTTTTTTTTTGCCATAAAAAATAATTGGAGGTCAGTTATGGAAGGGTTAAATGGAGCCGACGTGGGCTTTGTGATTTTTGCGGCGTCATTGATAATGTTCATGATCCCAGGTTTGGCATTATTCTATGGAGGAATGGTAAAGAGCAAGAACGTGCTGAGTTCGACATTGCATAGTTATATGGCTCTGGCGGTTATTTCCCTGCAGTGGATACTGGTTGGCTATTCTCTCGCTTTCGGTCCGGATTGGAATGGGCTGATAGGGGGGCTCAACTGGGCGTTTCTGAAAGATGTCGGCATGTCGGTGAACCCGGACTACGCGGCAACAATACCCCATCTTCTGTTCGTCGTTTTCCAGATGATGTTTGCAGTAATCACTGCAGCTGTAATATCAGGCGCATTTGCAGAACGTATGCGGTTTCCCGCATTCCTGTTGTTTCTGGTTTTGTGGAGCACCTTTGTCTATGACCCTGTTGCACACTGGATCTGGGGAGCTGGCGGATGGCTGAAGCAGCTTGGCGTCCTTGATTTTGCAGGCGGATTTGTGGTTGAGATAAGTTCTGGTATCGCGGGCCTTGTTGCGGCCATCGTGATTGGCAAAAGAAGAAGAACCAGGCCGGATCCGCACCATATTCCTATGGCAATCCTCGGCGGAGGCATACTCTGGTTTGGATGGTTCGGCTTTAATGCAGGCAGCGCCCTTGCGGCGAATGGAATTGCAGTGAATGCATTTTTGACGACGAATACCGCTGCGGCAGCAGGAGCGATTTCTTTCGTCACAATGGAATGGATCATAAATAAAAAACCGACTGCGCTGGGCACAGTCAGCGGTGCCATTGCAGGGCTGGTATCCATCACGGGAGGGGCAGGATATGTAACGCCGGGTTCTTCCTTGATAATTGGTCTGGTGGGCGGTCTGCTGAGCTTTCTTGCAATCTCCAGACTTAAGCCGAAATTCGGCTATGATGACGCACTGGATGCGTTCGGCTGTCATGGCGTTGCCGGGATATGGGGAGCATTGGCCACAGCTGTTTTTGCCAGCATAAAAGTAAACCCGGCTGGAGCAGACGGACTTCTGTATGGCAACGTGGAACTTTTTCGTAATCATCTGATCGCAATTGGTGCAATCGTGGTATATACCGCAGTTATGACGTTCGTTATCCTGAAAGCAATCAGCCTGGTCACCACGCTGCGTACGAAGAAGGAAGAGGAAACGGAAGGGCTGGATATCTCACTTCACGGGGAGTCTGCGTACAACGCATTAAATTAATGGACTGCGGTATGGATTTGTGATAAAATAGCCTCAACAATAGGAGGGACACTTTATGACTGAAAAAATTACGAAAGTTGATATTATAACGTCTCCTAACAGACTGGAAGACCTGATGGACGAGTTGGACAAAATAGGAGTCACGGGAATGACCGTGTCAAATGTTTCCGGATGCGGTCTGCAGAGGGGACACAAGGAATATTATCGTGGAACACCTGTGGAAATCAAGCTTTTGGCTAAAGTGAAGGTGGAAATCGTGATTTGCGAAATTCCAGTGGATAAACTGGTTGAGACTGTCAAGAAGGTACTCTACACCGGAAACATCGGGGATGGGAAGATTTTCGTTTATGACGTGGTTAATGTCATCCGCATAAGCGATGGTACAGAAGGAATAGACGCATTACGCTGAGGCTGGAATTCTGGCTGAGGAATGTGCATGGATAAAAGTAGATTCATAAAAGAACGGAGATACCCGGAGCTAAGGATAGTGAGCTCCGGGTATCTCCGTTTTTTGCTATTCGCCCAAGAATCCGGCTCCGTATTTCATTTGATGCTTGTCTTCATACATGAGCCTGTCTGCATGTTTGAAGGCGGAATCGATATTCCGGATGTCCGAGCCGATTGTTGTAGAGTATCCGCTGGCCAGGGAAAGGTTCAGATCCATATCCTGTCCCAAGGCGACGACGGCTGTCTTGATTCGGATTATTTTGTTCTGGATAATTTCTTCTGTAAGAGATTCCGTATGGGGGGCAATGATGCAGAATTCATCTCCTCCGATTCGGTAAACAGATGCATTTTCATTGAATTCGTTCTTAAGGATATCGGCAATGCCCTTGAGAATCAGGTCGCCGATTGCATGGCCATAATTGTCATTAATCAGTTTCAGACCATTCATATCGAATTCGATTACATATGCTTCACCCATGCCGGGTTCCCGGTATTCCTGAAACTTTTTCTCAAAGGCGGTGCGGTTCTTCAGACCCGTCATCTGATCCTGGTAGGCCAGCACCTCCAGCAGCTGCGTCTGAGTCATTTTCACAAGAAGCTGGGACATATTCATAATGATTTCCGAAGCCCAGATAATGATAAAAATCACCATCCCGATGCGGGTGAAAAACCCGTCATCAACGCTTATGCACAGATAGAATTTGAAGATGTCCAGCGCGGAGCAAACGAACGCCAGAATTACGGAGATGGTCAGTACGCGGACTTCACGGGTGGCGTTATTCTTTATAAGAGCCTTTACGCTGTCAGATATAAGGTAAATGATGGAGATTCCCAATAAGATATGCTCCGCGGCGATTGTTTCCATATAATCGGCAATGTTGAAAAGCTGTAGTATATGAATTATTATGGCTAAGATGACAGATATCTTGAAAAGTATATATAGGACTTTCTTGTCCTTGTAATATTCAAAGGAATCCAGAAACCAAAAGGCTGTGGGAAGTAAAAGCAAAAACGCCAAAAACTCCAGATTCAAAAGCGAAAACACGTCGCTGGTCAGAATCTGCAGGATATTGCTCGTGCAGGCGCTCCATATGCCCACCAGGACGGAAAGCACTCCAAGACGGAACAGGGGAGACGTAGCTTTTGTTTTCCACGGGATTAAGGCAACTGTTATCATGGTGAATCCCAGAATGAGCAGAACCGTACTGATGAGAAGGTTCCCCAGACGTTTGCCTAGAATATAGGAAAGAACCGAACTCTTGTCTCCCATGTAGAAAGCATTGATTCTGCCCATATTGGAGAAATAGATGCCTGTCAGCTCAACCTGAATCTGTTTTCCTGCATATTCTTTTTGTATCGGAACTGTAATCCAGGCGGATGCCGGACTATGTCCAAAAAGCCGCTGTTCATTCCACCCAAAACTATAAATTTCTTTTCCATCGATAAAGGCTTTCACATTTTGATGGCTTGCACGGAAAAAAAGGAACGTATCATTTTCAATCGACGCAGGAAGCCATTTGGTTAAAATCAGCGGAGTGCCTGATTCTGCTTCTTTTGCATTGAATGGAAGGGTCACGTCTTCGTGAACCACATCATCAACCGCTATCATCCAACCCCTGTTGAAATCTGTCAATTCTTCCCCTGTAAGTACTGGCAGATCAACTTTCGATAGAAGGATTCCCAGTATCAGGACCATGAATCCCACCACGGAACAAATCAGCAAACCGGCGGGCATTCTCCTCTTTGTTCTACACGCCATAAATATCCTCCCCCAAAGATAAACTATACATATTATACAATGCATTTGCATAATATACTACTATTAACAACTATTTCATGAAATTACTGGCTGATCCAGCCTTGACAGGCGGCAAATAGTAGGATAAGTTGAACGTAGAAGTACGTTTTTCGGGGATAAGAGGAGGGTATTATGTGGAGAAAAAGCAGGAAATACTTACTCGCTTCATTTGTTCTGTCAATACTGGTATTTACAGGCTGCAGTTCTGAGAGCAGCAATGAACTCATGATGGGAAATACAAACGCCAATCTCTCTAACGGGGGTCCATCTGTTCTGTATGATGACTGGATTTTTTTCATGAACTACGCCGATGCGAACAACCTTTACAAGATCAAAACCGATGGAACTGGAGAGACCAAGGTAAGCGGCGATGCGGCATACTACTTGAATTCATATGGGGACTGGCTTTACTATACCAATGGAAGCGAATCCAACAGGCTCTATAAGATCCGGCCCGATGGGACCGGCCGGGAGATTCTTAGCGACAGAGTTTCCTACAACACACTGGTTTTGCAGGACTGGATATACTTCATTGATTACACTGATCCTGAGGACATCTCTACGTACGGCAGGATCTTCAGGATAAAAACGGATGGTTCGGGAAAGCAGCAGGTCAATGACAGCGCTACCGGCACCTTTGGAATTTCGGATGGATGGATTTATTATCTCAGGCAGGATGACTCAAAGATATATAAAATAAAAGCCGATGGGTCAGGAAATGCCAAAATAAGCGATGTGGCCGCATTAAACTTCAATGTGCTGGGAGACTATCTATATTATGTGGATTCAGACTATGGCAACAATACGATCTGGAAAATGAAAACGGATGGCACGGGCAGTGTCAGACTTTCCGAAGACAAGGTATCCGCCATGAATGTTACACCGGACTGGATATATTACGGAAGTACCCTGTCCGATGGAAAAGGACTCGAATTCAAGAAAATGAAGCTTGACGGCTCGCAGGCAGTCAAAGTGAATGATGACGACCCTATCAGTATAAGCGTGATTGGTGATCGGATCGTCTATATCTGCTTTGACTTTGCAAACTTCAGCACGAAAGAAGTATTCATCAATACAGATGGCACCGGAAGAGTAGAATATCTGGTAAAGCAGGAATCTGAGGCTCCCGAAGTGGAAAAGTATCCCATGAATGAAGATGTGAAAGCAGGAGACCTTACTGTGACCGTGAATTCTGCCTACTCGACAAACATTATCGTGAATCATGAGCCAGGATTGGAATCGCAGATTTATGATGATGTCACCGATGATATGTATCTGTTTGTGAATATGACCGTAACGAACAATGGCAGCAACGAAGTTGACCTGAAGCAGATGACAGGAATTACAGAGGATTCCAGCGATGGAGGCAGTTCAACCTACTGGGCAATGTTGGCAGATGTTACGGATGAGACCGGCAGAGATGACTTCCGTTTCCACCTGAACTGGGCCGGCTACAGTGATTCCCTCATTCTGCAGCCCGGTGCGCAACGGGAGATACAATCATTTTTTTTCCAGACCAGAAAAAGCTATCCGGTCTATCTTAACCTTTTCAATGGAAAAGACATGGATCCCCTGGCCGAAATCGAGGTGACAGCTGTCGAGGAATACGTGATAAGTAATGCTTCTGCATTAGAAATCATGAAAGAACAATTTGGCGGATATGAGATAAGCCAGCTAAACGGGATCGGTTTCAGGATGGAAGGCGAGGCGGAGGACAAGATGTACTATTCATTCGAAGTCAGGAGCCCGGGCTCCTCTGCGACAGAGTATTACCTCGTCAAGCGTGATACGGGCGTGATTTATATAGGGGAACATGACGAGAAATATCCTGAGTACACGGCTGTACCTGTGAGACCGCTGGAATAAGTCCTGCTGAATGAAAAAAAGACTTGAAAGAGTCTTTTTTTTATTTTTTTACTTTCGGTTGTTTGAACAACGGAAAAAAGACGGATACTGTAGTATCGTGGAGGTTGGTTTACCATATTGCTACTCGCATGTGAAATATTAAAGATTAAATGATTCAAGGGAGGAAAAAATGAAAAAAAAGGTATTGAAACGGTTTACTGCTGCAGCAATAATGGCATTACTGCTGCTGGGAATGTTGTTCAGCAATCTGACAACGACTGATGTATTTGCCCTCGATGGGGTTACGGTACAAACGGGCCAGATGGGCAGTCCATCGCTGGCATCCTATGCCGGAACGGGGGCATCCCTGTCAGATCCTTACCGGATTGCTGTATCTCCCAATGCCTTCACGGCGCCGAGCGGTTTCTGGGGGCCGGAGGTTAACGGGGTGGAGAATGGATGCGGAGTATTTGCCGTATCCTTTGAACAGTACCCCATGGTTTCCGGAAAAACGGCAGGAAACATGATCAGTTCATCCACGTTTGATCTGGGGAACAATGGTACTTCCGTGTGGAACGGAAGCTGGACCTATGCGTTCAGATTCCCAACATGGACAGTATTTGATACCTCAACAGGTGATTTGCGCATGGCATTCCCTTATAAAGGGAATTTCGACCTGTATTGGACGGACTGGGAATATAAATTTGATGCAGCTGGCCAGACGGCCGGGTTGTCAGCAGATAAGCAGATTAAGGCTGGTGATGTCGTCTGCATTACCCACTATGGGAATTATATCCAGGGTCAAAGCTCGAGAGGAACAAATTACACTGTCAATTTTGATGCAGCCATCGATTACACAGGTGGAATCGTGCTGCCTGGCAGCGGCGGAACAGCATCTCCGGTCGTTCCAATGGAAACCCCGCTGGATGCGGTCTATTATGCAGTTGTGGATGAGAATGGGTATGCGTCCTTCTCAGGTGACAACGCAATCCTGTACGGTGGAAACTATCTTGTCCAGAAACTGTCTGTATCTGTAAATGCAGAAAATGACGTCTCCGCAATCGATACAAAAGGCGGGACCTTGGATCTGGATGCAGCTGTTGCTCCTTCCGCTGCATCGCAGTCGGTGACATGGCAGATTGTCAATGGCCAATCCTTGGCATCCATTGATGAAAATGGAATTTTAACCGCGAAGGCGGATGGACAGGTTACCGTGAGGGCTGCTTCGAGTGCGTTTGATGGTGTTTATGGGGATTATGTGATTACGATATCCAACCAGGCGGATAAGGTAACGGTGGCACCATCAGGCACCACTCCGTCAGCAACCGCTTCAACACCGAAGACCGGTGATAATCCAATGACCTTACTGTATGCTGTCCTGGCAGCGGTGGCAGTTGGAATGGGATGCTTTGCTTCCAGGAACATCAGGAGAGGATTCAGATAGGTGGCCAGATTAATTTCCATTATACTATGCGCTTTATTACTGGTTTTCCCAACCCCGGTTTCTGCCTTGGAAGATGGCACCGGGGGCGGTGGAGGACCGGGTGTTCCGCTTTGTTTAGACAGCGTCACACTGGCAGACGGGGCGGAAATGACGGACACAAATACGACATTTGTCCTGCAGTACAGCCATAATGTTGCGGACGCCTCAATACGGTCCAATAACCGGACCGCTATCAGTGTCACGACGATTTCAGGAATACCGGTGCAAGCGGATATAAGTTTTTCGGATACGTTTGCACTGCCCTACAGGCAGCAGGTGTATGTAAAACCTCTCGGAATGGAAATGAATACAACCTATGTGATTACGATCGGGCCGTCATTTATGTCCAGGAATGGTTATGTAACAGGAACGCTGGACACGCTCACATTTACGACGGGGAATAATACGATAACGAAAACATCCACAGTTGTTGAAGCCCCACCCGCTGCAGATACGGGCGGGTCCCAGGACAGCGGGACGGTAGATTCTGCGGGCAATGCCACCGGAAGCAGTGCAAGCGCAGGCCAGACGGGTGAAGCTGCAGAAAATGAATCGGCAAATGAAACATCCATTACTGAAAATGCGACAGGTGAGCCTGCTGCAGATACTGAAAAGACGCAGGAAATGACAGAAACAGTAATTCAAATCACAGGGACAGAAGAAAGCGCCGTTCCTATGGAATCCGCAGAAGAAACAGTACCGGTCAGCCGGACTTCAAATCTGAAGCCCGGTAAGGTGACAGAGGGAAAAAGTGGAGGAATTGCCATTATAATGGTGACGGCTACGGGCCTGGCGCTATACGGCACAGTGACGGCTATCAGGAGGAGAAGATATTGATATGTATGATGTTGCAATTATCGGCGGGGGAATATTGGGCTGTACAATCGCGCGGGAGCTGAGCAGATACCATCTGCATGTAACGGTCCTGGAAAAGGCCTACGACATCGGAGAGGGTGCGACGAAAACCAACAGCGGAGTTTTGGCGGCGGGATTTCACCCCCGTGGAGGAAGCCTCAAGGGTATTTCCTGTGTAAAGGGAAACGATATGTACAGGCAGATTTGCGAGGAACTGGACATACCGGTCCGGTTCATAGGTTCGCTGTATGTCGCCTTTAGCAGGAACGGCACGGAGATGATTGCTCAAAAATATAATAAAGGCATTAAGAATGGAGTACAGAGGATGGAAATAATCGACGGAGATCAGGCCAGATCCATGCAGCCCGGCTTATCCCCAAAGGTTATACAGGCTCTGTACGCACCCACCACGGGAATCATTGACGTATTTGGCCTGATACTGAGAACAGCGCAAAATGCCTCTGAAAACGGAGTGGAATTTCATTTCGACACGGAAGTATCCGACATTATTGATGAGGGTAGGCATTATACGGTCCATACAAACAAAGGCACGGTTCAGGCTGAATATATCGTAAATACTGCCGGCGAAGAAGCTGCATCCATTGAGGGCTTCCTCAGGCCGGCAGATCTTGTCATCCGGCCCAGAAGAGGGCAGTTTTACGTCTTTGACAAACAGACAGATTCTGTTGTCAGGCATGTGATCTACCAAGCGCAGGATATGGATGAGAAGGGCTGCCTGCTGACGCTTTCCATAGATGGAAATCTGATTGCAGGGCCGACCTCCGAAAATGTTTCTTCCTACAAAAGAGTCGAAACTACCAGGGAAGGCCTCGAGCTGATTGAACAAGTGGCCAGGAAAATCATGCCCGGTCTGGATATGGGTAAAGTCATTGCCTCATTTGCAGGAGCCAGGACAAATATAAGCAATGTGGCAAAAGAAGAAAAGGATTTTGTTATCCGAAAGAGCGCCAGGAATATGGTAAGTGCCCTGGGAATCAAGAATCCCGGGCTGACGGGGGCACCCTATCTTGCTCTGAAAGCCGTTGACATTTTGCGGGAAGAAGGTCTCATACTCGAAGCAAAAGCCGGGTTCAACACCCAGGCAGTTTCAGGGAAAAAATTTCTGGACTGCAGTGTGGCGGAGCAAAAGAAACGGATGACAGAAGACCGGAGATATGGAAATGTGATATGCCGCTGCGAGAAAATCACGGAAGGGGATATTCTGCGTGTTCTAAGCGAACCGCTGCCTCCCAGAACCCTCAATGGCATGAAGAAAAGGCTCAGAGCCGGAATGGGAAGGTGCCAGGGAAGCTTCTGTACGCCCAGAATCATTGAGATACTCAGCAGGGAAATGAAAGTCAAGCCGGAAAAAATCCTTAAGAATACCCAGGGAAGCAGTCTGGTAAAGGGGAGGGTCAAGTAATGGAGGTTTTTTCTCATTATGAACTGGTTATTGTAGGGGCAGGGGCGGCCGGGATGGCCGCCGCTGTGTCAGCAGGAAAAAAGGGAATCAAAAAAATACTGATTGTGGATCGCAACGAGCATTCCGGTGGTATATTGAGGCAATGTATCCACGACGGGTTCGGGCTACATCTGCTTCAGGTTTCCATGACCGGACCTGAGTATGCGGAATACTGGCAGGCGAAAATGGGCGGCTGCGGTGCGGAGATTTCCCTTTCCACTACCATACTGGACATCGATTACGAAAAAAAACCATATCGGCTGACGTTTTTGAACGAGGAATATGGATATGGGGTCTGTGAGGCAGACGCAATCATACTGGCATGCGGCTGCCGGGAGCGTACCCTCGGACAGATGCGGATTCCCGGGAGCCGCCCGGCAGGGGTATACACTGCGGGAACTGCCCAGTATATGATGAATGTCAGGAACCTTCTGCCGGGAAGAACGGCTGTGATTCTGGGGTCCGGAGATATAGGGCTTATAATGGCCAGAAGGTTTACGCTGGAAGGAATCAAAGTAAGGCTGATTTTGGGAGAAGCAGCATCTGGTCTGGCCCGGAATCATATACAGTGCGTGAAGGATTTTGGCATTCCCATCCGCTTTGGATATACAGTCCTTTCCATCCACGGATATCGCAGGCTCAAGGGGGTTACCATAGCTCCCCTGGATGCGGGTGGAATGCCTCGTATTGAAGAGAAGGAATATATCCAGTGCGATACACTTCTGGTGGCCGCAGGTCTGATTCCGGAAACGGAATTATGGAGCCTGCCGGATAACCCGCTATCTGAAGTCGGAGGTATATTGACTGACGCAGAAGGCAGAACGTCACAGCCTGGCGTGTTTGCCTGTGGAAATGTGACGAAAATCTTTGATTTGGTGGATAAGGTCAGCCTGGCCGGGGAAAAGGCTGGAATCGCGGCATATGATTACTTGTATGCCAGAAACAAGAATCCTGCGCCGAATCATAAAAATGATGCCTTTTTTGAAAGGAGAGAGCCCACGTATGAAGCATTGGCTGCACTGGGGGAAAATGAAATGATATGCACCCGGTGCCCCCGTGGGTGCATCTTGCACATAGCGAAACACACAGGTAACGGCAGGGGATATGATGTTAGTGGAGAGGGCTGTAAAAAAGGGATGGAAGCCGCACTGGAAGAACTGACTATGCCTAAAAGGATTCTGACAACAACTGTAAAAGTGGAAGAAGGAAGAAGCATACTCATCCCGGTCCGGAGTGAAAATCCAGTCCCAAAAGGGCTGCTCCGAGCGGCGGTAAAAGAATGCAACCGCTGCATTTTAAAGGCTCCGGTAAGCCGGGGGCAGGTGGTCCTAGGAAATGTTGCAGGCAGCGGTGTGGATATGATAGCATCAGGAACGGTTGAAAAGATATGATACAAAAGAAGAATGGAACGTTTTCAATTTTTTTACTGGTATCCACCCCTGTATTTTTTATGATTGCCTCTTTGTTTGTGGGACGTTACCGGGTCTCGGCGTGTGATGTGGTTCAAAGTCTTGTCAGCGCCATTGGGCTAGGAAGGTTTGAACTGTCCAGGGAAGCATTTGCGGTAGTGTCGCAGCTCAGGCTGCCAAGGATTGTAGCAGCGGCCTTCGTTGGAGGTGGACTGGCCGCCAGCGGCACGGCATTTCAAGGAGTTTTTCGAAATCCACTGGTGAACTCCGGACTCCTTGGAGTGAATTCCGGAGCCGGTTTTGGAGCGGCCCTGGCAATTATTCTGTTGGGTGGATATGGATATACCTACGGATTTGCATTCGTTTTTGGTGTTCTGGCTGTTGCGATGAGCTACTGGATAGCCCGGATCTACAAAACCGTCCCGGCGGTCATGCTTATCCTTGGAGGGACGATTGTATCGGCTTTTTTCAGCGCGATGATTACTCTGCTCAAATATATTGCGGATGTTGACACGGAGCTTCCGGCAATAGTCTACTGGCTGATGGGAAGTCTTTCTTCCGTGTCATATGGGGATTTCTGGGCCTTTATCCCGATTGGAGCAGGAATCACGGTTTTAATGCTTTTTGGATGGCGAATCAACGTCATTTCAATGGGGGATAAAGAAGCGAGGTCCATGGGAGTGGATGTCGTTAAATGTAAAATTGGAATTATTTTAGCCGCCACGATGGCTACCGCGGGGGCTGTCTGCCTGTCGGGAGGGGTGGGATGGGTAGGCCTTGTGATTCCCCACATTGGCCGGATGGTCGTCGGGAATGACAACAGGAGGCTTATGCCTGTATCCGTTTCCATCGGAGCATCGTTTATGGTATGCATAGATACGATAAGCCGCAGCGCTACAACTTCAGAAATACCCTTAGGCGTTCTGACGGCTCTTGTAGGAGCACCTTTCTTCGTATTTCTTCTTAAAAAAACAAAAGGAGGCGGATGGAAGGCATGAGAAACCGACACAATAAACCGACGGGTCCTGACATAATCCAGATTGAAAATGCGACATTCCACTATGACGATAAACCCATTTTTAAGGACATTCATCTCGAAACAGCAGCAGGGGAATTGTTCTGTATTATGGGATGCAATGGATGTGGAAAAAGCACCCTTTTGGACTGCATTCTGGGGAATCACATCCTCGGGAGGGGAACAATCCTGGTGTCAGGAAAAGAGGTATCCGGTTACCGGCCGGCCGAATTGGCGAAAAAAATCTCCTATGTCCCGCAGATACATGAAAAGTCATTTCCTTATCTCGTACGGCAGATTGTCCTGATGGGGAGGACAGCCCATTTGGGAGGATATGGGAAACCGGATGAGCTGGATGAGGATATTTCAGAGCAAAGTATGAAGGATGCCGGGATCGCCCACCTGGCAGACCGGCCATACACCCAGATCAGCGGAGGTGAAATGCAGATGGTTGCATTAGCCAGGGCTCTGGCACAGAAAACGCCCATCATCCTGATGGATGAGCCTACGGCCCACCTGGATTTTTTTAATGAGATGCTCTTTTTGGAAAAAACAGTAGGATTGGTAAATACGGGGAACCGCACCATATTGATGGCAACCCATTCGCCCAATCAGGCCTTTTACCTGGAAAACCAGGGGGTAAAGGTGCGGGTCGCCCTGATGCATGAGGGTGCAATCTTTTCTGTTGGATCTCCTGATGAGGTGCTGACAGAAGAGAACCTGGCAAAAGTATATGGGGTCAAAGTCCGGATTCTTAGGGATGAAAACAGGAAACAAATAGTTCCTGTTGGGACCATTTAAAAAACAGACAGGGAGCCGGGAGAATGCGTAAAATACAAAAAATAGCAGTATTTATTTTCGTGATGTTCACATTAATTGTAGTCTGTACGGCATGCAGCGGCCAGTCAGGGGCAGCGTCGGGCAAAGAAACGGACACTTTTATTGACTGCATCGGACGGAAAGTGGAAATCCCCAAAACGATCAGAAAAGTAGCGGCAATCGATGCTTTTACGGGAGAAGCAATGGTGATGATGGGAGCGGGCAGCTATATGGCAGCCTGTCCCGAAGGCGTCCGTTCGGATATGCTTCTTCAGGAAATCTATCCGGAACTGAAAGATGTGGCAGTTGTTCAGTCAGGCGGTTCCATTAATGCGGAGGCATTGCTTGCATTGGATCCGGATGTGGTATTGGTGAAATATGCCCTGTATATGACGGAAGGCGAAGTCGCGAAGCTGGATAAGCTGGGGATTCCATATCTCGTTATCGAATATACGAATATGGAGGAGCAGATTGAAGCACTGAACCTGATCGGGGAAGTGGTTGGAGGCAAGCCCCTGGAAAAAGCAGAAACAATCTGCCGGTATTATGAAGATACCATCCATCTGGTGACGGAAATCAGCGAAAAAATTCCCCAGAAAGAGAAGCTGGCTGTGTATCATTCAATCAATCAGACATTCAGGACGGATGGGGAGGATTCCCTGGGAGCGGACTGGATAAAGGCCGTCGGCTGCAAGGATGTTTCGGCGGACCAGGCCCTGACGTCAGATGGCGGCGGATATTTTGCGAGCCAGGAACAGGTTTTCGTATGGAACCCGGATGTCATTATATGCAATGCAGCCCTGACAAAAAAATATTTTGAAGAGGATGCGGCGTGGCAGGGTCTTCGGGCAGTCTATGAGGGGAATGTCCATAACATACCGGTCGGAGCCACGCGATGGGGGCAGGAAGGAAGTGTGGAAACATTTTTTGGGATGCTCTGGCTCGGTGTCACCGTATATCCTGAGTATTACAGCCAGGTTAATCTGAAAAATGAGGTCGTGACATTTTATCGGGATGTATTAGGGATAGAGTTGGACGATGCTACATATGAAAAAATATTATCAGGTGATGGAATACGGGCTTCCAGCCAGAATGCGGGGAAATAGGATGGTTAAAATACTTGTCTGCGTGGATGACACGGATGATATTTCGAAAAAAACAAGCACCGGAAAAGTGGCAGAGATGATGGCGGGGGAGGTGAAGAAACTGGGAGGAGAAATCGTCCTTGGCATCACCAGGCACCAGCATCTTCTGCATGAATCCATAGCCTACACGTCGCACAACAGCTCCATGTGCTTTGAATCTGCCATTTTAGAAGAGAATCTGGACAGTCTGTGGGAAAATATGTCTGCCATATTAAGAAAAGAAATGGCAGAGACATCAGATCCCGGCCTATGCATGTGCAGGATGGATTCCGTTTCCGCAGTCCACAAGCTGATTGCATTCGGTAAAAGGTCACAGCAGGAAGTCCTGCAGAAAAAAGAGGCCTTCCATTTGGCAGAAGAAACAGATGTCCGCCTGGAAGCATTTAACCGAAGCGGTCTTGGCGTGATTGGTGCCCTGGCAGGAATGGGGCTGCGTTTATCCGGAAACGACGGGACTTTCCGAGGAAAAAACATACAGGGCATCAATCCGGGAATGTTTTTGGTTGGAGACTGCAAGAAAAAACTGGATGTATCCCAGGTCATTACCATGACTGGCCAGTACCTGCCGGATGACCGGGAAGTATATCTGGAAATAAATATGAAACTTATTTACTTCAATCATCAAAAAATGGCAATTGCGGAAGAACAGGAGAATGGCGTTTATAAAATTTGTGATAAGTCAGGTTTGTATAACGCGAACTGGAAACAGCAGGATTGGCGCAGCCCATGCGATATGTTTAGTCTGGATAATGATAAGAATGAATGTTATGGTAATGAGAGGTCGTGCCATAACTGCCAGTTTCGCAGATGGACCCCGAACGGGATAAGCTGCGTTAATTAGTTTCTGCTTTTGTTGACAGTGAAAAATGAGAATGTTATGATTGAATGATAATAAATATAAACAGATAATGGCTTTACCAAAGCCCCTGTCGATTGGTACTTCAGTTACACGGCGATTTTTCCTCATTGTTTGGAAAATTGGGAGGAACGCCGCCATAATGGCCTTTTGCTGGCAAATTAATGCACCTGTTAGTAGTGTTGCGGGGTTTTTAACTGCAGACAAGTCAAGCACCCATGAAAGGAGAAATGAACTATGTTATGGAAATGTACAGTTTGTGGATTTTTACACGAAGGAGATGAGGCGCCGGAGATATGTCCGAAATGTGGGGCTCCCAAGGAAAAGTTTGTAGCATTATCCGAAGAGGCGGCGAAAAAAATCTATGATTCTGACCGCACGAATGATATTCATATGGAGATTATCAAACTTGCAATGGAAATAAAGAATCTGGCTAAAGAAGGAATTGAAATCAATCTGGATCCTCCTTGTGTCGCATTATTCAAACAGGCACATGACGAAGCGTGGGTTATTAAGCAGAGAAGCAAAGCCGAAATCATAGGTCATGTAACCAGAGAAAAATGGTAAAAATGGTAAATCTATCCGGGATCCTTTAACGGTAGAAGTAAAGAGGCCGGCCTCGTATCCTTATGGGATACGAAGCCGGCCTCCTGTGATGGTCAGTTCTTTTTCAATGAGTTTTTTTCTTAGCTTGTCCAAATTATTTTCGTTTTTCATAACGCGACCTCCTCGTATCACGAAAGTATCTTCTTGAGTTTGTTATACCACTTACACAACACGGACAAAAATTGGTCGATTAAGAGGTAGAGTACAAAATAAGAGATGCGTGAAGGAGAAGTATTTTTTTTGTGCATCGACGGATTATTCAATTGTAATAACATTTACAGGGCAATCTTCTTTTGCCTCAATTGCACAGCTTTCTGATTCCTTAGGAATCTCATTCACCAGTACGTTGGCTTTTCCGTCGTCCCCCATTTCAAAGACCTCAGGACAGTCAGATACGCACAATCCACATCCGATGCAGTCTGCTTTTAGGATATAAGCTTTCATTTTACTACCTCCATCAAAAAAATGTCTGCTACATCTTTATTATATTCCCATATCACAGGAACCACAATATAATTTCACCGTTCCATCCTGGCAAGTCTGTTTGAAAATATGAAAAGTCGATCGAATGGAATTAAATAGGCGGATACAATTGATATTATGATAAAATGGGGATACAATTAATCTAGTGAAGAAAATAACTTTAGCGAACGTCGACACTGAGTTTTTTGAACAGATTCTCTGATCTGGAGGAATGAAAATGAAAAAAGCGGCAGGTTGCATGTTATTGTTATTGTGCGCGATTCTTTTGGGTTCATGTAATAGTGGAGATAACTCGGGGACGGATGGGGTCTCCAATGCTACGATGAAGCGCTACCAGGAGCTTGAAATACGCGAATATGAAGGCGTCAGGCTTGATCCATCCGTCGGGCCGCGTGACAATTCAATATCCGGCATCCAGAATGTGGACATCAGTACCTATGAGCTTGCAATAACAGGACTTGTGAAAGAGTCGATTGCGCTTACATACGAAGAAGTACTGGAGCTTCCGTCTTATGAAAAGCTGATAACGCTCCATTGTGTGGAAGGATGGGATGCCACTGTTTTATGGAAAGGGGTCCTGCTTTCGGACCTGATTGAAATGGCGGGAGCCGACAGTGCGGCCAACACGGTTATTTTTCATGCCGTTGACGGGTATACAACTGCGCTGCCGCTTCAGGATGTAATCGACAAAAAAATAATTCTGGCATATTCTTCGAACAGAATTCCGCTGCCTCCCGCTCTGGGATATCCGTTTATCGTGGTTGCAGAAGATAAACCTGGTTACAAATGGGCAAGATGGGTGACGAAAATCGAACTTTCGGATGACCCATATTATCTGGGATACTGGGAAAGCAGAGGTTTTCCTTAAACCAAAGGAGCCCCCGAGGAGGGGGCTTTATTTATACCGAATCGAAATTTTACGTGGTTTTGACTTGGGTATGTGGGGAGTTTGTGATAAAATTGTTAAAGGTATTGTTATAAGGGGGACTTCGATTTATGAAAATGAAAAATACCCGTTTTAATGGGAGACTTATAGTTATTGGCGCAAGCGCTGTCGTTTTGGCGTCTGCCGCCGGCACGGCTTTTGTTTTTACTGACCATACGGATACTTCCGCTGAAACATCCGTTGCACCTGAAGATGGAACTGTGGATAAGGCTGCGCTGCTTACCCGGGAAGATATCGAAAACTATTTATATGAAAAAAATCTGATCAGCATGGCACATGCCCACGAATTGCTGGCTTCCAGGCCGGTTTTGACTCTGAAGGTCTCCTCTGTGGGAAGCCGGGTTTCTGTCAAAATTGTACTGCCTGACGGAAATCTTGCAACAGGCAATCTTTTTGTCATAACGCTTACGGATGAAGCGGGGACTCGAACCGAATATACCAATAATGACATGGATGGGTGGATCATCATCGATAATCTTGAAAAAGGAGATTATGCAGTATCCATGAATGAGATGAAGGATTTCGTCACTCCTGCCTCCCCGACGGTGACTGTTGAAGGTGAGGTAGCGCCTGTGGCAGTAGCGAATATTGAGGAGAAAGTAGTCAGTGAAGCGAAGATCGTTGTAGCCGAAGAAGATGCTGCTTATGGAAACGTGACGACGGCTGAAACGGTACAGGATACTCCTGCCCCTGAAACGACTGCATCTGCACCGACCGAGACGTCTGCCGAAACATCTGTACAGCCGGTTTTTACGGGTTGGCAGACATTCGACGGCAGTACCTATTATTACGATGGAACCGGTAACCGGGTAACCGGCTGGCAGACGATTGGCGGGTTGAAATATTATTTTAATGAGTCTGGGGTGAAATCGTCCAAAGTCGGCGTCGACGTATCGAGATACCAGTATGCAATCGACTGGGCGGCGGTCAAGGCCTCAGGAGTTGATTATGCGATTATACGTCTCGGATACAGAGGATACGGTTCCGGGGCCCTGGTGCTGGATCCGTATTACATCCAAAATATCAGAGGTGCATCAGCCGCCGGCCTGCAAGTGGGAGTCTATTTCTTTTCACAGGCCATTACAGAGACGGAAGCTGTAGAGGAAGCCAGTATGGTGCTGGAGTACATCCGCGGCTACAATATTTCCTGTCCGGTTGCTTTTGATACGGAGTTCGTGAATGATGTTGCGCGGGCAAATAATTTGTCTGCTACTGACAGGACGACCATTGCACTGGCCTTCTGCAGAACCATTGCCAATGCCGGATATACATCTACTGTATATGCAAGCAAAAGTTTTCTATACAACAATCTGGAATTATCCAGACTGTCGGGATATCAGACATGGCTGGCGCATTATGTCAATATGACGGATTACGCCTACGATTATGATATGTGGCAGTATACGTCCAAGGGTTCCATAAACGGAATCAGCACGGGCGTTGATCTGAATGTCTGGTTAAACAATTGACAATCGAAGATTTAAGTTATATTGTTGAAATACAGTTACACGAAACCGAAAACATATGCAAAAAAACCTAAGGAGGAAATTCTATGATATTGGAAGATTACATTGCTCGCATGAACAAAAGTGATTTTGAAGGTATTGGAAATTTGTTTACGGAAGGTTGTCGGTTTAATGACGGAGGCGCAAGAACCATCGGTGTGGATGACCTGGTAGTGAATGGACGGGAAGCCTTGAAAAAGGCATTTCAGGGGGTCTGGGAAGTATATAAGGTTCGGGCTGAAATTGTAAAGCTGAATGCACATTCTATGGAATATGACGTATTTCTGGGAGATGTCAAACTTGAATGTATCGGCTGTGCAACTTTGAAAGACGGTCTTATCGATGAATATATTGTGAGACCCCGCTGATTAGGGCGTTTTATCAGAACAGGAGGGTTTGCATGTTAACAAGAAGAGAGAATCTGCTGGAAACAATCCGGGGAGGAAACCCGGATCGTTTTGTGAAACAGTTTGAACCATTTGCCCTTCAGTGGGCGACACCCCAGGATGTCAGATTTCCTGCTCCCGAGTATGGAAAAGGAATAGCCAGAAACTGCTGGGGAGTCTATTTTTCGTGGCCGGAGGGAACGCCCGGACCGGTGTCGTCACTTGATTCCGAACACCGTCTGATTAAGGATATTTACCACTGGCAGGATTATCTGAAGATGCCGGAAACGGAATTTCCTGAAAGCGAGTGGAAATGGATTATGGAACGGGCGGATAAGGTGGATCGGAACGAGTATTTCGTGACGGCCGCCATATGGCCGGGATTATTTGAAAACTGCCTCCATATGATGGGTATGGAGGAGTTCGTAATCAATATGTATGAAGAACCGGAAATTATCCATGCTATTCTGGATCTCATGACGGAATATGAGGTGCGGATGGCACGTCAGATTTGTAATCACATCCATCCGGATGCAGTTTTCCGCCTGGATGACTGGGGCGGTCAGTCTTCCACGTTCCTCTCCGTGGAGATGTTCCATGAGTTTATCTTTGAGAGGACCAAGAAAATCTACGATACATACCGGGAAAATGGGGTTGAGATTATCGTTCACCATTCCGATTCATATGCAGAGACCCTGGTACCGGAAATGCTGAATATGGGTATCGATATCTGGCAGGGTGCCTTCAACACGAATGATCTTCCCCGCCTCGTCCGTGAGTATAAGGGCAGGCTGACTGTAATGGGCGGCATCAACTCCGGAATCGTTGACAGTCCGGATTGGACACGGGAGAAGGTGGCTGCAGAAGTGGAGAAGATTATAAGGTGGACAGACTCCAGGTATTTCATTCCGAACCTGACTTTTGGGGGAGATGAAAGCACCTATAGAGGAGTGTATGAGGCGGCAGATGCGGAGATTGAAAAAATGGGTAAGGAGTATTTTGCGGAAATCAAATAAGTAGGAGGACGTAAGGATGACCAATAAAACGACGTTCAAATCACTTTGGAGATTCAACCTGATTATGGGCTGTATCCACTGCCTGCAGGGTGTGGTTATGGTGGTGCTCGCGTTATCTATTGACAGGATTTCGGCCTTCAAGATTCCGGTTTTATCCAATTTTCTGAAGTTCGATACCGAAACTATGAGGTTGGTAACGGACACCCGGACTCTGTTTTCGGTGCCATTCGCGGTTTTTGTGTCTGTTTTCCTATTCCTGTCGGCTTTGGCTCATTTTATTATTTGTGCTCCGATATCAAATGATGTCTATAATGCCAGTCTCGTTAAAAGGAGAAATCCTTTCCGCTGGTATGAATACGCCCTCAGTTCATCCCTGATGATTGTTCTGATTGCACTCTTATTCGGGGTGTATGACGTCGGGTCCCTGATTCTGATGTTTGCCCTGAATGCCTGCATGAATCTTTTTGGGCTGCTGATGGAACAGCAGAATCAAAACAGGATGCCGATAAACTGGACTCCATTTGTTTTTGGATCTTTCGCGGGACTGGTTCCCTGGGGCGTTTTGTGCATGTTTGCCTTCGGGAATTCGGATCTTGGCAAGGTGCCTTGGTTTGCATATGCCATTTTTGGGTCTTATTTTGTGTTTTTTAATCTGTTTCCTATCAATATGATTCTCCAATATAAGCAGATAGGAAAATGGAGGGATTATTTATATGGAGAAAGGGTATACATCATACTGAGTCTGGTGGCCAAAACGGTATTAGCCTGGCTGGTATTCTTTGGAGTGATGCAGCCAAATTAAACAAAGGAAAGAGAGCCAATGCGGTTTTTTGCATCAGCTCTCTTTTTTGAAAATTGGATGGAGAAATCTTTATAACTGCTTTATGTTAATTTTCAAATGGGGTGAGTGCCCATTTGAAGCAATTATCTTTTTTGGTGCCGAATGAATTAAATGTAAGTTGTGTGAAAATAAAATATCATTATTAGAAGAATAAGTCAATTTAATTTAAAAATTCACAAATATAATAAAAATATAACAAGATTACCAATAAATTGACGATATATGCAGATGGATTCCAGAAGAGATTTGAAGAGTAAGTGGTATAATATCATGAAAGGATGGCAGAATATGGATCTTAATGATATATTATTAAAGGAGCGTTAGGGGGTTCACACGTTGGGGGGAGCCACACGTTTAGGGGGTCAGACCCCTAAGATGACAGAAGGAGATAATTTCATGATAAGAAAAATTTATAGCAGCAAATTGGGTACAAGTGATATAGGATGGTTAAAAAGCAGGTTTCATTTTTCCTTTGCTGATTATTATAATCCCGAAAATATAAATTTTGGAACGTTAAGGGTCCTCAATGATGACCAGATATTTCCCAATTCGGGGTTTGATATTCATCCGCACAATGAAATGGAAATAATATCTTATGTTGTCGATGGAAAATTGACCCACAGCGATAACATGGGAAATAAGAATGCAATTTCCCGGGGAGATATACAGTACATGAGTGCCGGTACAGGCGTTTGGCATAGCGAATTCAATCGGGGGCAGGAGATCCTGCGGTTTCTCCAGATATGGATTATTCCTGATAAGAAAGGTTATAACCCAAGCTACGGAGATTTCCCTTTTGCATGGGAAAGCAGAAAGAATAGCTGGCTTCATATGGTGTCAGACCCCGAGGGAGGAGCACCAATTAAAATTCATCAGGACTGCAATATTTATTCACTTGAACTCGAAGCCGGCAAAGAAATTCAATTTCCAGTAAATGAGGAGAGGCAGGCTTATCTGGTACAGATTGAAGGATCCTCTGATATTAATGGTATAGATATGACCGAACGGGATGCCATGGAAATTATTGGAGAACCCATTACGATCAAAGCAAGTAAAACGTCACATATACTTCTAATTGAAATGAAGAAGGTATAGACGTTGACAAAAGGTGAGGGGGGGTCAGACCCCCAAGTGAGTGACGGTATGAATATGCAACGTTATTTAGGCAATAAGGGACTTGTTGGTTTTATTGCATTGATGAATATGCTTATCCCTCTTTCAATAGACATGTACCTGCCGGCTTTGCCAGGCATGAATGCTTATTTCGGGAGCAGCTCTGCAATCACGAACCTTACACTTAGTGCATTTTTTCTTTTCTATGCGGTTGGCATCCTGTTTTGGGGACCCCTAAGTGATAAATATGGCCGTAAAAAGATTCTTTTGGTGGGGGGAATAGTGTATCTTCTTAGCAGCATTGCCTGTGCCCTTTCCTTCAATATTTATTTTTTGATTGCTGCCAGAATTTTTCAAGGAATAGGCTCAGGAGGAATTACTTCTGTATCTATTGCCATTATCAAGGATTGCTTTGCAGGAAAAAAGAGGGGGGCCATACTGGCAATTAGTCAGTCTGTCTCGGGACTTGCACCCATGCTGGCTCCTGTAGTGGGAGGCATTATCCTGCGATTTACAAATTGGCAGGGAACTTTTTGGGCTCTGGCGGCAATTGCTGCTATTAATCTGGTGCTGATTTTTCTTTTTGAGGAGACGCTTAAGGAAGAAGACAAATATACCGGAACCGTGATGGGTTCCCTCGGCCGTCTTCTGATAGTGGGCAAAAATAAAAGCTTCATGATACCGGCCGGTATCTTTTCATTGTGTGCGCTGCCGTTTATGGGTTACATTGCTGTATCCTCATATATTTATGTGGATTATTTTGGCCTGAGCGCGCAGGAATACAGTTATTTTTTTGCGGCTAATGCACTCGTGTCCATATGCGGTCCATTTCTGTATGTGAGGGTCTTTATGGTCCTGAATAAAAAGGTTTTTGCTGCATCGATGCTGGGGATTTCTGCCATCAGCGGAATTCTCGTTATGACAATTGGAACGCTAACTCCCATTTTGTTTTGGGCATCCTTTGCTCTGATGTCTCTGTCGGTTTCCATTACCAGACCCTTTAGCACGGCGCTGTTGCTTGATCAACACGTGAGTGATACTGGAGCAGTTTCATCATTGATAAATACAATGTTTACAGTGCTGGGAAGCGTGGGGATGTCGGTCGTTACTTTGATGCCGGGAAATATAATCACAGTCTTGGGAGTATTGATTGCAGTTTTTTCGGTAATCCCTTTCATAGGATGGATTGCATTCATGAAGTCGAGCATTCCTTGTAAGGGAGTATAAACAATGAGGAGTGTCATATGGGTCGGGGTCATAGGGGTCGGGGTCAGACCCCTATCGGCATGACCATACCAGCAAAGGAGGAAATGAATATGAAGATTGCGGTCATTTATTTAACAAAGACGGGACATTCGAGGAAGATAGCTAATGCCATTGCTGGGGAACTGAACATTCATGCAGAAGATATCAGTATGAATCCAGGAATTGCCGATGTGGATATACTTTATATCGTAGGTGGGATTTACGGTGGTAAGAGTGACCCGATTATGATTGAATACATTAAAGGCATTGACAGTACAATGGTAAAAAAAGCAGTCTTGTTAACCTCCTGTGTTAGCAAAAAATTCAAACAGGATGAGGTCAGGGAGATTCTGCGCCGCAAGAATATTGAAGTTAGTTCAGAGGAATTTGTTTGCCAGGGTGGTTTGGGGTTTATTGGACGGAAACATCCCAACAGTTCGGATTTAGAAAATGCCATTGCATTTGTGAAGGGGGGTCAGACCCCATGAGAGAGGATGAATACATAGTGAAACAATATGATTACCTTATTGTTGGCGCAGGCTTATTCGGTGCAGTATTTGCGCATGAAGCATTTAAAAGGGGAAAGAAGTGTCTTGTATTAGACCGCCGGAATCATATTGGCGGAAATATTTACTGTGAAAAGATAGAAGGTACAAATGTACATAAATACGGTGCGCATATTTTTCATACCAGCGATAAGAAAATATGGGATTATGTAAATCAATTTGTTGAGTTTAATCGATATACCAATTCTCCTATAGCAAATTATAAGGGAGAAATTTATAATCTTCCGTTTAATATGAATACTTTTAATAAGTTGTGGGGAGTCGTTACTCCAAAAGAGGCCAAGAGCAAAATTGAAGAACAGAAGGCGGCAGCGGGGATACGTGAACCGAAAAATCTGGAAGAACAGGCTATTTCCCTGGTTGGTACCGACATTTATAAGAAGCTGGTGAAGGAGTATACCGAGAAACAGTGGGGGCGGAAAGCTGTTGATCTGCCGGCCTTCATCATAAGGCGACTTCCTGTTCGGTTTACCTATGACAATAATTATTTTGACGATAAATATCAAGGAATCCCCGTAGGCGGATACAATGTGATTATTGAAAAAATGCTGGAAGGTACCGAGTTAATGCTGAATAAGGATTATTTTTCGGATAAAGAAAATTTCGATAAAATGGCAGAAAAGGTTGTGTTTACGGGCATGATTGATGAATTTTTCGGGCACAGATTCGGAAGGCTTGAGTATAGAAGCCTGCGGTTTGAAGATGAAATTCTTGACAAGGATAATTACCAGGGGAATGCAGTCGTAAATTATACGGATGCGGAAACGCCTTTTACCCGGATTATTGAACACAAGCATTTCGAATTTGGCACCCAGCCAAAGACCGTCATCACCAGGGAGTATCCTGCAGAATGGAAACCGGGGGATGAACCGTATTATCCGGTAAACGATGAAAAAAATATGCATTTATATGAAAAATATAGGGAGCTTGCTGAAAGAGAAAAAAATGTGATATTCGGAGGCAGGCTGGCTGAATACAAATATTACGATATGCATAATGTTATTTCAAAAGCACTGCTTCTGTGGGGGTCAGACCCCATAAAATAAATCAAACATGCCGTAGGTTAAAAAAACCTGCGGCATTATTCTGGTGCGCCTGGCGGCGCACGTTTCTAAAGGGTGAAAGTCCCAAATCCGCCCTAGTAGTGGGAAGGATACAGCCAAGACCAAGGGTGTCCATCGTGAGGTGGAATCTGAAGGAAGGTGGAGGCAAAACTCTGGTCTGACGAACAGAAATCACATGAGGCTATACGTTGAGGATAAGGTTGCCAGACAAACCAAAGTCCAATTACTACTCGGAATCAACTATAGTAAATGTGGCAGATGGATGGAGTGAAAGAAACGTGTGGTACCCAGGGAGATCTCGCCAGCGGATGGAAACAGAGTATGAAATCCGTGAGTAACAACGAATGGCGAGAAGTCAGCAGAAGCCATATTAAACCGATGGTTGCAAAAATCGGCGAAGGGCTGAACTTTAGGAGATACAAGCAATGAAAGTAACTGATAGTAGATTTAAGAACAGACAACTTCATATT
This sequence comes from Parasporobacterium paucivorans DSM 15970, assembly GCF_900141895.1. GTDB lineage: Bacteria > Bacillota > Clostridia > Lachnospirales > Lachnospiraceae > Parasporobacterium > Parasporobacterium paucivorans. Next base: position 37,435 of record NZ_FQYT01000025.1, read on the forward strand.
GAGGACTATCTGCAAATGGTATCGGCGGAACAGAAAGAGTATGCAGAAGTGTTCGACTACGGGAAGATTACTGAAAAGAGCGGTATCATCACAGACTATTGGACGAACAATCTTTTGGATTTGATTTTACTAAAAGATAACCTTAATAAGGCTTATAAAAGGGTGAAAGCAAACAAGGGCAAAGGTGGAATTGATGGTATGCAGGTGGATGAACTTCTGCCCTTCCTAAGAGAAAATCAAGATACCCTAATCCAAGAGATAAGGAATGGTAAATATAAGCCAAACCCAGTTCGAAGGGTAGAAATACCCAAAGAAACAAAAGGTGAGTTTAGAAAGATAGGAGTTCCAACTGTAGTTGACAGGGTTATTCAACAGGCAATCACACAGGAACTTACACCAATCTATGAGGAACAATTCTCAGAAAACAGTTTTGGTTTTCGACCAAAAAGAGGAGCACACGGTGCCCTCAAGCAGTGCCAAAAGAATGTAAACGATGGCTATGTATATGTGGTGGATATGGACTTGGAAAAGTTCTTTGATACTGTAAGTCAGAGTAAACTGATTGAGGTACTTAGCAGAACCATTAAAGACGGTAGACTGATTTCACTCATCCATAAATATCTGAATGCGGGAGTTATTGCAAACGGAATGTTTGAGAGAACAGAAATAGG
>NZ_FQYT01000037.1 GCF_900141895.1 Parasporobacterium paucivorans DSM 15970
GCTCTGCTTGCCAAAACTCCGATTACTACTGGAGCACCTGGATGTCCTTTCACATTATTGAACATCATAGCCGGTCCAATCTGTGTAGGTCTTTTAACAGTGCCGCCGGCACCAACATAGCGATAGACGCCTGACAACTCAGCCTTTGGATCAACTGGTACATCTGTTTCGACATATTGCCCAGGCATTGTTTTCAACAATTCCAGCGCGGACCTTAAATCATAAATTTGACTCATTCATTTCCTCCTAAGTTGTAAATTGTTTGCATTTAAAGTTGAATAACTTACTTAAGTTAAAACCTTAAAACATATACTGGATATACAGTCAAACATTACAAACATCCCAAATACTACGAAATTATTCAAATCAATTTGTAGGTTGTTGCACTCCACTATATACTTGAAATACAGACAAATATTATAAAAATAGCAATATTATTATAATTGGCTTGTTGATTATGTGTATTTTTAACTTATACCCGATATACAGTCAATCACTTTAAATATAACAAAATTGTGCTTGTAAATTTGTATATTATTTATGTTTCAACATATCATATACTGTCAACCGATTAGCTTGTGCTAGGTTGGGCACACACAAAAAAGACAATCAGCTAAAGCCCGGTTATGCAGCTTTAGCTGATTGTTTTTTTGTGAATTGCAATGCAGTAATCTTTGGAGGAAAACTAGTCCATTTTCCCTTTTGGAGATTTTGTGATGCAGAAAATTAATATTAAGCCGATAATATCAAAACCAATAAAAATTGCATATGCACCAGAGAAGCTCCCTGTAAGTGAAAGTCCTATCGATATTACAAGGAAGGCAAATGTACGTACGGCAATTGCAATTGGAGTAGATTGTTGAAGAGAAGACCGAAAACTATTTAAGGTTCTTAACCGAATTTTTCCAAAGAGCCAAAATCGCTCCTAAAATTGGAAAGCCGTACAAAAATGCCTATTCGATAAAAAGTGCAGATAAAACCAATCAGGAATTATTACTGACTGATGACTATTTTGATCTGGGCGACAATGCGTGTTTTTAAAAAATTCCATTGGAAGGATACTATAACGGGATCCTTTGTGTATGGAACAAAAAGATGCGCACTCCATATATCAAAAAGTTCGTTGATTTATTTCCCTTATTTGATATTGAAAAGAATGGATAAATATAGCAAAAAGTGCTGCAGACCTTGATTGCAAATGGTCTGCAGCACTTTTTACTATATCTGCCCTAAGGCCTGTTCTAAATCAGCAATGATATCGTCCACATTCTCTATCCCCACCGAAAAACGTATTAAATCAGGGGCTATACCTGCCTCCATCAGCTGTTCGTCTGTAAGCTGCCTGTGGGTGTGGCTTGCCGGATGCAGGAGACAGGTTTTGCTGTCTGCAACATGGGTTACGATTGAGGCCAGCTTTAAACTGTCCATGAATTTAATGGATTTCTCTCTTCCACCATTTATTCCGAAAGCCAGTACACCGCAGGAACCATTAGGAAGATATTTTTCCGCCAAGGAATGGTACTCATCCTTCTTCAAATCCGGATAATGAACCCAAGATACTTTTTTATTATTTTCCAGATACTCAGCCACCGCCAGGGCATTTTCACAGTGCTTCTTCACTCTCAAATGAAGCGTCTCCAGTCCTACATTCAGGTAGAATGCATTCTGGGGGGACTGGACGGATCCAAGGTCTCGCATCAGCTGGGCTGTCGCTTTCGTGATATAGGCAGCCTTCCCGAATTTCTTTGCATACGTGATACCATGATAGGATTCATCCGGTGTTGTCAGACCTGGAAATTTTTCACCATAGGATTCCCATGCAAAGTTGCCGCTGTCCACAACGCATCCGCCAACGCCCACAGCATGACCGTCCATATATTTTGTAGTGGAATGTGTGACAATATCCGCGCCCCACTCAAATGGCCTGCAATTGATTGGCGTGGCAAAAGTATTGTCAATAATCAGTGGCACTCCGTGTTTATGTGCCAATCTTGCAAATTTTTCAATATCCAGCACGGAAACTGTCGGATTCGTGATTGTCTCTCCGAATACTGCCTTTGTGTTTGGTTTGAAATACTTATCAAGCTCCTCTTCAGTTAAATTCTGATCGACAAACGAGCATTCGATTCCCATTTTTTTCATTGTCACGCCAAAAAGATTGTATGTCCCCCCATATATGGCTGAAGATGCGATAAAATGATCTCCCGCTTCGCAGATATTGAAAACCGAGTAGAAATTAGCTGCCTGTCCTGAAGACGTCAGCATTGCAGCCGCTCCACCTTCCATGGCGCAAATCTTTGCTGCTACAGCATCATTAGTCGGGTTCTGTAGTCTTGTATAAAAATATCCTTCTGCTTCCAGATCAAAAAGTTTTCCCATTTCGTCGCTGGTATCATATTTAAATGTTGTACTTTGGTAAATCGGTAACGCTCTTGGTTCTCCTTTAGCAGGCTTCCAACCTTCATGAATGCATTTTGTTTCAATTCTACTGTCCATTTTTGTCCTCCAAATAATTTTTATACTTGCCTATCCATTTCGCATAGGTCGTATTATATCATATCAAAAATCCACTCACAAGCAAAACGGATAGTAGAATTACACACAGCCCAGTTCTTTCTGCTTATCTTTTGGGTCGGTTTTAGATATGGATTGCAGCTCCCATATTTCATCCACCACATCCGCAACTGCAGGAGAATGGGTCACAATTATGATACATTTCCCCTCCTTAGCCAGGTCACGAAATATCGACATGATTTCTTCCTGGGTTTCCCCATCCAGATTGCCTGTGGGTTCATCAGCCAGGATTATGCTGGGATTATAAGACAGTGCCCTGGCTATTGCAACACGCTGCTGTTGTCCTCCCGATAGCTTCAAAACTCTTCGTTTTGACTCATCAGTACTTAAGCCAACCTTATCGAGCAAAGCCATTGCATATTCGTTCTTATTGCTCTGTTTCATTTCAGCAATATCCATCGAAAGAACCACGTTTTCTGCTGCTGTCAGATTTTGAAGCAAATTGAAACTTTGAAATATGACCCCCACGTGCTGGCTTCTGTATTTATATTTATCCATTTTGCTGATATCCTCATCATTAAACAATATTTTTCCTGATGTTGGAGAAGCCAGCCCCGATATCAATGATAACAATGTTGTTTTTCCGGCGCCGGATTTTCCTACTATGGCATACATTTTTCCGGCTTCAAACTCATAGGACATCTGATCCAGGACCTTATTGCCCTGTGCATTATACGAATAAGACAGGTTTTCCAATTTTAATAAATTCATTTTGCTCCTCCTTCCTAATCTCTGTTTGTCAATATTTTAAGTGGCTCATAACGAAGAACGGTTATCACCGCTGCTCCGCTTGATATAAACGTCAGCAGTATGCCTATGCCCAGCAGCTGGAATATGACCACAAAGTCCGTGGCAGAAGAGACTTCCGTTACATATTCTATCGTATTTGCAGCAGTTCCTCCCATTGCAGGCAATGCATTGCCCGCATCTTTACTTCTTCCGAAGTTGCTTTCCTGGCTGGCAGCCTGCTCCTCCTGCACCGAAACCTGCGATGCCAATAATGAATTCGTTACCGGTAGGGATATTCCTGCTCCAATCCCAGTACCTATTATGATGGAAATAAATGTTACGATAAACAGCTCACTGATAAACTGGAGAGCCACCTTGGATTTTTTCATACCTATGGCAGTCAAAACCCCGATTTCATATTTTCTTTCACGAATATTGAAGATATTGAATACAACCAGGACGATTGCACCAACCAATAGTACTACCAACAGGAAATATGTCGCGAAGCTGCTCAGATTTTCAAGCGGCTGCAGACTTTGTTCATAGCTCGCCAAATCACTTGACGAAATTATATATGTGTCAGCAAGCCCAAGCGCTCTGGCTTCACTATCAAATTTCTCATAACTCGCAACATCTGAGAATACATATATGCCCGATTCCTGCTCTCTTAAGGCAGTAGAGCCTGTGGTGTTTCCATCGGTATCTGTCGTTGTTGCAGCACTTGCCGCCGAAGCCGTCGTTATTGCCTTCAGTGCGGCGTAACTCATATATATTTCATTTGCTGGATCAGTCGAAGCTGAAAATCCACCCATGCTGTCGCTAGATACAACAGTTGAATTGCTGTTGTTGTAAATTCCGACTATAGTGAGCGCAACCGTCTCACCACTGTTATTTGGATTCACCAGGGTGAAGCTGTCTCCCACACTTAGCGAATTATACTGGGCCAGTTCATCGCTGATTATACAGACGTTGTCCGTTGTTCCTTCTTTAAATACAGTTCCTTCTGTGATGGTGCTGGTTCCATCCGTAAAATCTGTCATTGCACTTTCACCACTATAGCCAATGACAGTGAAATCACCCTGGGTCCCTCCACCTTTGAATGCGCCATCGAACCCAGCCGGATCTGCAGAAGACTCCGTTGTGGAAGAAGATGTGTCAATTGCAGCAATGGAATCTGATCCGTCTAAGGAAGTAGATAAAGTATAATAGAAATTCTTAACCGAATCTGCCCCTGCATACACCAGCATATCCTCGATGGTGAGATTGGGTACGCTTGAAAAGGCTGCTTTCATTGCCTCCCTATCAGTCTCTCCGTTTTCGGTTGTCAAATTTTTCATCATCGACTGCCGGTCAACCGATATTTGTGCTGTAACCTCCAGCGAATCAAGTGCGCTTGCTTTTGCTTCGACAGCGGCCTGTCTTATGGACAATCCTACACAGGTGGATACCGCTATTACCAAAACAATAATTCCAACCAGAATATTTCTTCCTTTCGATCTGGAAATACTCCTGAGTGCATTTTTTAAAATATACATTTCTCATGTTCTCCTCTCTTGTAATACTTGTTATTGTAGATGGTGTCTGTGAACGCCACGTGAAGGGAGCATGAAAAAAGACCATTATCCTTCCATACAGCAGAAGAATAATAGTCCTTTTTGACGTCAAAGACTCCGAGGCATCGCCCCGGAGTCTTTCTTTAAAATAGCATTTCTAAATTACACAAGTCTTATTTATTACAGTAAAGCATTTGCAAATGGAACTACACCAACTATTATTACTATCATCGATACTACTATGAAAATCGTGTTCCATTTCAAGGAATTCTTCATGGTAATATGTTCCGGTCCGAAGAACAGAGGTGATGGAACGGCTGCAGATGGTGTGCAGGCTGCCATGGATGCAGCGAGGCCGATGATTATTCCAAAAGCTCCCATATTGTAGTTTGCAGTTGCAAGCAAGGCTACGCCCAAGTTGAAGAACAGAACCATGGTTACAGTGTTTGAAAGGAAGTTTGTCATGATAGTCGCGCAGATGATCATGATAATGACAACTGCAAGTACTGGCATTCCTTCAAATATAGGACGAAGGGAATTTCCCATCCAAGCTGAAATACCTGTGGATTCGGCTGAGATGATTGGTGCAAAACAGCTTACGATACCAGCAAACAGTACTGCTGGAAGAGGAATAGCTTTTGTACATTTCGGGAAATCCATGATAGGTTTTCCTTGTACGTTGATGATTGAAAGAATTGCTATAGCGAAGATTGCAGGAACTACTACGCCCCAGCTTCTGATTACGCCGGTGATTCCTGGCAGTGCGGTTTTAAGAACTTCTGGTAAAATAATCATTAAGATTACAAGAATGAAAACAACGGCTGCAATCTTGCCTTCTTTTTTGAGTGGCGGATTCTTAACTGTTGCCATGTCAAAGTTTCTGAATTTTTCGCTGTCTGGATTCCAAAGACGCATTACAAGCACCATTACAACGAACATGACAGCTGCAAACGGAAGACCTACTGCCAACCACTGTCCATATGATATTACTATGCCGGTCTGGCTTTCAATAACACCCATCAGGATGTTTGGAAGCGCATGGGCAATTGGAGAAGATATGGAGTAGACTACGTTTGGCCATAATACGGCGATAAACATTGCTGTGTAGAATGGATCTCCTTTTTTGTAGCCCATTTCTTCACAGAGAACCGCTGCAATACCGATATAGATAATAGCAAGAGACATATTATCCATAAACTGGCCGATAACTGTACTTGATAACATGAACATGCTCAGGAACATAATAGGTCTGCCTTTTACGAATGGTCTGGTGATAAACCAAATCGCAATTTTGTGGATGACACCTGTTTCTCTAAGGCATTCATTTAATACCATGAAGCAGATAATAGTTGGAACCACGAAATGTCCGAAAGATGTTGCCCATATTACATTTGGTGGTGAAACCTGGGTTAAAATCAGTAAAGCAAGAGATAATATTGCAACCCAGTGAGTGTTTGTCGTCAACCATAAATATAAAATCGGTACCATTACGGCGATTGCCCTGACACCAAGGTTTGTAAGGCCGTTTGTTTCGGGTAAAGCGAAAAGAAGTACTAAACCAATTATAAGCGCGATGATATAATGTGTATACTTTTTCATAAAATTCCCCCATTCTATTATTTTTATTTTAGCAAACAATTGTGCCCACACAGATATTTCGGGATTCAAGTATTCTTCAATGCATTTCGGTAACCATTAAGCCGAAGCACTGTAGATTCGCTTTAATCTTAAAGGTGTATTTTAATATATCGTATGGGTAGAGATTGCTTTGCATAAAATACAGCATTGAAACTTCTTAAAACATATCAGGCAAAAATTTCTTTGGATCCAGCTCAAGGAATTTTGCACGTTCAAATCTGTTTTTTAATGCGTATGGCACTGTACAGTCAAATATTGTTTTACAGGAAATTCCACGGTCTCTGATATTTGGATTGTAGGCCGGGTCTTCGGTAGGATCCAGTGGATGGCAACGTACTCCCGGAATAAATATGGTATCTATATCTCCCTGGAAACGTGTGTTCATTGCCCACATAACATCGTTGCTGTCAAACGGATCTACATCTTCATCTACAAGTATTACATGCTTCAATTCAGGGAATGCAGTAAATGCTACCAACGCTGCCTGACGCTGACGTCCTTCATCACTTGGTACACCTTTCTTGAACTGTAAAACTGCCATGTATTTTCCGCCGCCGGCAGAATGAGCATACACGTTGACCAAACGTCCCGGCATAGCCTTCTCAACCATTGTAAGGATACTTGCTTCGGTTGGAATACCAGCAATACTTACATGTTCTTCACTTGGTCCGATACAGGTCTGCATGATAGGATTATTCCTATGTGTAACAGCCTTAACCTTGATGATAGGCATATTCTTGGCAGCCGGTCCCGTATAACCCGGGAACTCAGGCATAGCTTTTCCGGTGCCGCTGTGTGTGTCTTCATCCATGTGTCTGTCAAAAATGAGCTCGCCTTCAATTACGTATTCTGCGTTGGCGATAGCATTTTCAGGTATCGTAACGCATGGACACAGCTCAACTGCCTTTCCTCTGAGCGCGCCTGCGATGGACAGCTCATTGAATCCGATTGGTGTTGTTGGAGGCTCAAATCCGGAAGCGATGGAAATAGCTGGATCCACACCAATGCTTACTGAAATTGGAAGTGGTTTTCCAAGTTTGATCGATTTTTCATAAAATGAACCGATATGTCTTGCGCCCGGAGTAATCCAGATGGTCATCTCATCTTCGCTCTGCAGGCAGAGTCTGTGGATTGTAACATCGGATTCACCTGTTTCAGGATCGCTTGCATAGCACATACCTAAAGTGATGTATGGACCGGCATCTTCAATCGTGTTGGTGGGTGCAGGAATCAGTTTGCGGATATCAAATCCAGGTTCATCAGCTCTGTGGACAACTTCTTGGCAAAGTGC
>NZ_FQYT01000016.1 GCF_900141895.1 Parasporobacterium paucivorans DSM 15970
CCTATTTCTGTTCTCTCAAACATTCCGTTTGCAATAACTCCCGCATTCAGATATTTATGGATGAGTGAAATCAGTCTACCGTCTTTAATGGTTCTGCTAAGTACCTCAATCAGTTTACTCTGACTTACAGTATCAAAGAACTTTTCCAAGTCCATATCCACCACATATACATAGCCATCGTTTACATTCTTTTGGCACTGCTTGAGGGCACCATGTGCTCCTCTTTTTGGTCGAAAACCAAAACTGTTTTCTGAGAATTGTTCCTCATAGATTGGTGTAAGTTCCTGTGTGATTGCCTGTTGAATAACCCTGTCAACTACAGTTGGAACTCCTATCTTTCTAAACTCACCTTTTGTTTCTTTGGGTATTTCTACCCTTCGAACTGGGTTTGGCTTATATTTACCATTCCTTATCTCTTGGATTAGGGTATCTTGATTTTCTCTTAGGAAGGGCAGAAGTTCATCCACCTGCATACCATCAATTCCACCTTTGCCCTTGTTTGCTTTCACCCTTTTATAAGCCTTATTAAGGTTATCTTTTAGTAAAATCAAATCCAAAAGATTGTTCGTCCAATAGTCTGTGATGATACCGCTCTTTTCAGTAATCTTCCCGTAGTCGAACACTTCTGCATACTCTTTCTGTTCCGCCGATACCATTTGCAGATAGTCCTCAATATGAAGTTGTCTGTTCTTAAATCTACTATCAGTTACTTTCATTGCTTGTATCTCCTAAAGTTCAGCCCTTCGCCGATTTTTGCAACCATCGGTTTAATATGGCTTCTGCTGACTTCTCGCCATTCGTTGTTACTCACGGATTTCATACTCTGTTTCCATCCGCTGGCGAGATCTCCCTGGGTACCACACGTTTCTTTCACTCCATCCATCTGCCACATTTACTATAGTTGATTCCGAGTAGTAATTGGACTTTGGTTTGTCTGGCAACCTTATCCTCAACGTATAGCCTCATGTGATTTCTGTTCGTCAGACCAGAGTTTTGCCTCCACCTTCCTTCAGATTCCACCTCACGATGGACACCCTTGGTCTTGGCTGTATCCTTCCCACTACTAGGGCGGATTTGGGACTTTCACCCTTTAGAAACGTGCGCCGCCAGGCGCACCAGCAAAAAGGAGCCCGATTAATTAATAATCGTACTCCTTCTGCTGTCTGTCATAAACACTTTTTTATTTTAACAAAGATAATGTTGGTGCTTCTCCACGCATCGAATAGAATCCCATTCCATATTGGAAATGCTCTTCAAGAAGCGGACCTACAAAATCAAAACCAATGGTAATCGGAAATACTACATAGCTTCCGCCTGGCGCAAGAGAATCTATCACCCTTCTATACTCCTGCTTTATTAATTCCGGAGTAACATGTGGAGCTTCCAGTACATGCTGGTTATCAAACCCTCCGCAAAATGTTATCTTGTCTCCATATTTTTTCTTTAGCTCAGGAAGATTCTTATTACCTGCCTGCAGTGTATCAATAGCATCAATTCCAATTTCTACAAAATCTTCAAATAACGGTTCAATATAACCACAACTGTGATGTTGGTATATTACTCCTTCTTCGTGGCAGGCATCAACCATTCTCTTTAAGTGTGGTTTGATTAGTTTTCGCCATGTTTCCGGATCCATAAACAACCTATCAGCTGCGCCGTAATCATCATGAGCGTTAATAACATCTACTTTATAGTACCTGGCAATCTTCTTAAAGTATTCAATCTTCCAGTCAGCCATCGCTTTAAAATATTCATAGCATTCATCAGGATCTGAAACTAGTGCCATTAGTGCATTTTCAAATCCCATAAGTGAATGCAGACGTTCAAACATTCCGTTAATAACCATGCATAAAACCAATTTATCTTCATCATAAGCACTTCTATTGTCTGCCATCGGAACTATTCCTGCTCCAGCTACAAGCGCCATAAAATCAGTATGTACATCGATATCTGCCTGTTTTTCCCAATCAATAGCTTCCAAATCTGGAAACTTTACATATTCACGCCAATCTGCAATATCCTCAAACATTATTTTTCCTGCGGTAGGCATTGGTGCGTGGGCCTCGGGCACATATGTCCATTCAACTCCAAAATAATCCTTCCCTACAGCTCCTCCACAATATCTTTCCATTTGAGGGCATGACTGTATCATAGAAATATCTGTAAATAAAGTGGGAATATATGCGGGCACTCCGTGCCTGTATGCTATAAGCGCATTTTCTCTGGGTGTCAATTGCTTCTGTTCCATAAGAACCTCCTTGTTTTGCGAATTATCGCTACTAAGGAAATTATACTTTTACTTAATTAATTTGTAAAATGCCCACTTTTTATGCAACTATGCTTTTGAGGCATAGTAGTTTTTCAATAAATCCAAAGCAAAATTTTTATTTTCATCTAAATATGCCAACTCAATAAAGTTATCATCCCGTCCATCCTCGAAAGGATACATTTTCAGAGAGTCTGACCTTACAAGGTCCATTTCCATATTAAGCAGCGCACATCTCATGCCTGACTCAACCCATAAAACAACATCATCCATTGAATCCAAAAAATGCAGGTTTGGATAAAATCCGGCTTCAAGCAGAAATTTATTCACAATAAACTCAACTCCCCCAGGACATTCTTCTTTTTTCACAATGGCCAGAGGTTCATATTTGAAGTCTTTGAATTCCAATTTTTCCTTTTTCGAAAGAGGATTTTTAAGAGGTACCACAAAAGCCGGTTCATATTTTTTTAATTTTATAGTCTTTAATTCCTGATGCTCATTTATATGAAAAGAAAAAGAAATAATTGCGTCAAGTTCATTTTTATTTAATTCCTCCAGAAGTGCGCGAAAACTCTTTCTTTTTATTATAATCTCTATGTTGGGATGATTTTTTTCGAAAATACTGACCATTTCAGGAATGAATTCTTTTATGGAAAGGCCATCCAATATTCCAATATTTAATTTACCTGTAATACATTGACTGGCTAAAGATGCTTTTTTAACGGCTTTTTCATAATCATTCATTAATACAGACAGTTCTTCATACAAGACGATACCTGCAGGAGTTAACGTTAAGCCTTTATTACTACGCACAAATAAAAGCATATTTAACTCTGACTCTATTTCAGTTATCTGTCTTCCTAACGTCGGCTGAGTTATAAATAAATGTTGTGCTGCCTTAGTAAAATTCAGACATTTTGCGGTCTCTAAAAAATATTTGATTTGTGAGATATTCATTTTATTTACCTGCCCGTTTTTAATCTATTTAATTACTGTCATTCCTGTTTAATATCTCTTGATTATATCATAAGTTATTAATCTATCGCGTCACTACTTTCCATATTTACATAATAATTTATCGCAGCCCGTATGTGATGATTTCCTGAACTATATGAACATAACCTGAATATCATCTGAGCGTTCCCTGTAACCTATTGAAAGCAGCACATAAATACGGTAGCATATAAGCTCAGTAGAAAAAAATGAGACTCGTATTTGACTTGAAAGGAAAAATATATGAAAATCAGTGCGCTTAAAAAAGCCGGTGTCATCCTGTGCGGCATGATACTGGGATTCTCCCTTGTCGCATGTGCAAAAAGCCAGGAGAGCACGACGACCACGACCGCTTCTTCGACAGAAAGTTCCTCCACTGCAGAAAGCATCACAACATCAAATGGGAATTCAATCCTTGATGTTTCCGGGCTGCTATCGGAGCGTGACTTAGAACAATCGCCCGATTTGACAAATGCACAGGACATTGAACTCTTTAGCGGAGAAGATGTTACAATCACAGAAGAGGGCATTTACGTAATCAGCGGAACTGTAGAAGATGTCACAATCATTGTAGAGGCAGCTGCAGAAGCAAAAGTTCAATTGGTTTTAAATGGCGTGAGCATTACAAACCAGGATTCCCCTGCAATTTACGTAAAAGAGGCGGACAAGGTCTTTGTGACTACAACTGACAGTGAGAATCATATGGAAGCAACCGGAACATTTGTTGCTGATGGGGATACAAGTTTAGATGCAGTTATCTTCTCTAAGTCAGACCTTGTGTTAAGTGGTACAGGAACTCTTGAAATAATTTCTGCACAGGGAAACGGTGTTACTTCAAAAGATGATCTTAAGGTTACAGGCGGAACATATACAATTACTACAGACAGCGATGGTCTCGAAGCCAATGATTCAATTGTAATATCCGATGGCAATTTCACTTTTGATGCCGGAAAAGATGCTATCCATAGTGAAAACGAAGAGGATGCATCTCTCGGATATATCTATATCGCAGGCGGAACTTTAAATATCACCGCAGCTGATGATGGAATCCAGGGAACGAGTATTGTCCAGATCGATGGCGGAACAATCACAGAGATCACCCAGTCCCAGATGGGCGGCTGAGGTCCCGTAAAATAAACCTCGCAGCTTTAAAAAAAGGAATTCTGCATAGTCACGGACTATTTTAGAATTCCTTTTTTGGTATCTGGCAATGAGCCAAAAATCAACTCATATATCTCCATGGCCTGCTCTTTTCTTCGTTCAACAGCGGCTATGGCCTCTTCATCTCCCCCAAAAAATGCTTTTCTGGCGGTGAATTTCTCTTCTATTGTAATATCCCGGTCATCCTGAACCAGCTTGTCGGCCAGATAAACCACCTCCTTTTCAGAAGGCTTCCGGGGGACTGCGCTTAGAACCATGTGCTCGTCGACGATTTCAGATACATAGAGATATCCCATATCCTTAAGCCATTTCGCGGCAGTTTTTGCATGGTTATCCTGCCCCTTTGCGATGTCATGGAGCAGGCCTGCCGCGCGTATGATATCCGGATCCAGCTTTATTCCTCTTTCCCGCAAAACCTGGCCGATTGAGGCAGCCACGGAAGCGACTTTTTCTGAATGGGCTTTCAGGCTGTCCGCTGCCTTGAAATAATCCTGTATTTCCCTGCAGAGTTCTTCTGAGGGGCAGTCCTTCGTCCTGTGGTATTCCGTCAGCTTACCATAATCCTCCGGGGTGTCCGCATCCATCAGTATGCCCGGGTCGGCAAAGGCCATATTCACAGTCTGACCCTGCAGTCTGGCTATTGCACCCTGCAGCCCCTGACTACCATCATGGTTCAATATCTGATCTATTATCCTTTGATTAAGAAGAAGAGGATGCCCTTTTTCTCCGTGAAAAGTCGGCTGTATCAGGTCAGTTATCCCTTTTTCCATTTCCCTGATCATGGCTTTAAGAGTGAACTGCTGCACAAAGGGGCTGTCCGAAGGGGAGACAAATACCATGTCCGTTCCAAATTTTACCTTTTCGAGCCCGATTTTTACCGAATCGAACATCTGGGTGGAGTGGTACTTTGGATTCTCCAGGAAAACCACGCCGGATCCTGCCATCCTGTTTTTGATTTCATCCCCGCGGTATCCGGTCACGACCACGATTTCTTCTATTCCGGCCGATTGAAAATTTGATATTGTCTTTTCTATCATTGCCAAGCCGCCTATCGGCAGAAAGGGCTTGAATTCCTTCATTCTGGAAGAGAGGCCGCCTGCGGCAATCACTGCTGCTGTTTTCATATGCACATACCTTCTGTCTTCAGATGAACGCCGTCATACAGAAGCATATTCACGCTCCCATACCCCGGCTTATTCCGGAAGCTTTCCTGGATTCCGGTTCCGGCAAGATGCGACAGAATCATCCGGATGACGCCGGCATGCGTTACGATAACTATATTTCCGTCGGTTTCCTGTATAGTCCTTGAGAGCTCCGACATGGCTCTGTCCCTGCACGCAGCCAGGCTTTCGCCTCCCACTATGACATAATGCTCCAGATTCATGCCGCGTTCTTTATACTCCTGGGGAAATTTTTCTTTTATTTCCTCAAAGGACAAGCCGTCCCATCTTCCAGTGTTCAATTCCGAGTAACTCTCTTTTACAACAACATCCCTTTTTTTGTCTGCAATAATTATGGCCGTCTCCCTGGCCCGGGACAGAGGACTCGAATAGACGCAGCTAATGTCCCTGTCTGAAAAAATCTTTTTCAGATTGTGGGCCTGCTTCCTTCCTTCATCATTGAGAGGAATGTCCTTTTTTCCCAGGCAGAAGGAGGCGTCCTGGGGCAGCTGGGGTTCACAATGACGGACCAGATAAATCCTGCGGGTTTCTTCCATAATACGACTCCATTCTCACTGCCTGATCCTTCGTTTCTGGCCGGAAATATTTTCCGTTTGCGCCGAAAAATGAAGGTCGACCCCGGGTCTCATGGCCTTGCCGGGAAGCTTCTCAAAAATATCGGTTTCATAAAGATTATCCATTCGTTTCAACTCCTGTATAATGACACCCCGTCTGTCCCGGTCAGGTTATAGGCGCAAAAAGGTATGATCCGCCTGTCAGGACTCACGACATGGATGTAGCATTCCTTCAGCCTTTCCAGATCGAGGTTCCAGGCATCCTGAAAAGCCATGGCAGATACCACAAATGTATACTGTTTCGTACGTTTTATGAATTCGTCCAGCGTCTCGGGTATCTGGTTTCTCGACACGACTTCCGTATGGTCTGCGGCACCCTTCCATTTGCTTGATACGTATTTCCGGGATTTTTCCGATTTGTTTTCCGTAGAACAGCAGCTGCCTTCTGCTTTGCGAAGAACGGAAAGGGTTTCATCCGGGTT
Organism: Parasporobacterium paucivorans DSM 15970; assembly: GCF_900141895.1. Lineage (GTDB taxonomy): Bacteria > Bacillota > Clostridia > Lachnospirales > Lachnospiraceae > Parasporobacterium > Parasporobacterium paucivorans. Next base: position 6,638 of record NZ_FQYT01000016.1, read on the forward strand.
CAGCAGAAAGCTCCCATTGAAAGAGCAATACGGATTTTCTGCCGTTCCCGGCTTAAAATCGCCCACTTTCATTTTGCCTTCTGTCTGAGCCTCGATATCCCGCAGCAGCTCCGGCAGCGTGTAACGAGCTGTGGAATCATCCGGATACCTGCCAAAATAACTGACCGGCTGAAAATGCACCCCTCTCACATGGGGCATTTTTTCAATGGCAAAACGCAGGATTTCTCCTACTTCTTCTGTGTTGAGGCCCTTCACCAGGGTCGGAACGAGCACCACACCCAGCCCATACGCGGCACAGTTTTCGATGGCCTTTTTCTTCAGGTCATTCAGTCTCTTTCCACGAATTCGTTCCAGCACGTCATCCCTCAATGAATCAAATTGCAGATATACACAGTCCAGTCCTGCATTTTTAAGTTTTCCCACATAATCTGTGTCTGCGGCCAGCCTGATTCCATTCGTATTCAGCTGAAAGAATGGAAACCCGAGCCGTTTCCCCATTTCAATGATTTCCGGTATATCGTCTCTGAGGCTTGGTTCGCCTCCCGAAATCTGGATGTTAAAAGATCCGCCCGCTTCCTTCAGAAGCATGTACCATTGTTCGATTTCTTCCAGCGTGGGATCCCTGTCCGCCGATTCTCCAGAAGACGCAAAGCATATAGGACAATGCAGATTACAGTTCCTGGTCACTTCCAGCAGGACGCAGCAGCCATGCTGCCTGTGATCCGGACATATTCCGCAGTCATATGGACATCCATTTTTTCTTTCGGTTATACTGTGGATATCTGACACTGGGTTTCTTACAGGAGACCAGGAATGATACGATGGCAGTCCTTTCCAAATGAGCGTGGAAAAATCCCCGTGCTCACTGCATGTCTTGCTTAAATATACGTCCTCTCCGTACCGGATCTTCTGCGCTTTGATCCTTGCCAGGCAGACTGGGCAGACGCTCTGGGTTTCCCCAATCAATACACCTTCGGTTACATCCATTTCATCCGGTTCCCTTCTATATTTCTTCCTGAAATACTTCAATCTGTATCCTGTGGCAATACGCATTTTGCACGGTGCAGTTCTTATCTCTCTTGAAATATTCGACCCAGAAGGTTACAGACCCAATCTGCAGGTGGGAAATACAGCTTCCCTTTTCAGGAAGAAATATCCTGTCATTATGCTCTTCCGCATTTTCTATGACCCTGCTTATATGTTTATATAATATTCCCTCCTGCTCCAGCTTATCCCTGAGAGCATCCGGAATTATGATTTCGCCGCATATCTTGCTCATTTTCCGCTACCTCTCTGGCAATCGATCTCTTTCTTCAATTATTTCCATACATCGGTCTATGACCCCGGTCGTGATTTTTATGCACAACTGAGGGTTCTTTCCTCCAACTCCCATAAGGTCGCGGCATTCCACGCTGCCATATTCCTCTTCAAACCAGTCTGCAAGTTCCGGTATAAATTCCTCCGATTCATACAGCGAGAGCACGCAGGCCGCCGCGCTTAATGCCCCGCAGAGATGCTGGCCGGATACCCCATAGCACAAGCCCTTCACTGCCTTAATCATATCAGGGTTTTCCTTTCCAGACAACTCCAGACCGATTCTCATCACAACCTGGGCACAGCATTGGTTCTGAAGCGCCAGTTCCATGACCCTTTCATCAAGATTCAATATCTTCACCTCCAGTACAATTCTTCGTAAAGATAAAAGAAGCCAGAGCGAAGATATCCCGGCTTCTTTTTCTATTATACACTTCTACTCGTTAATATCTCCATTCGAAATTTCTCCGCGTTCTACCTGCTTCCTATAAGCAAATATCGAACCAATGCACAATACCACAATCGTTCCAACAAGATATGCTGCTACTACTATATCAACTGTTGCCATATTATTTCCTCCTCTGTTAGCTTTTGCTTGTTATTCTACTAGATATTTTATAAAAGATATATATGATCAGCTGTATGCCAAGCGTTACTATCAATTGAAACAACAATACTTTTACAACCCAGTTCATACTATTCCTCCTTTGAAATTTCTGAAATCCTGGTACCTAAGCCTGGATCTGGACTTTTCCAATTAAATTTTCCTCATCTTTTATCTTTCTGAGCATACCTTTTTCACCAGGCAATGCAATGTTCAATATGATTCCAAGAACGACGCTGACTGCAAACACCGGATAGAAGCTCAGAACAAACTGTGGAGGGCACCATGATGGAGTAGCAAACGTCCACCAGAAATTCACAAGAACTGAACAGATCAGATTGATCCATGCCGCTTTCCGGTTTATTTTCCAAAGCAGACCGATCAGGTAATTGATGAAAATCGGCAAGCTGAGGGAGAAGCACCAGAAGAATAATCCCATCAGGATGGTTACCTTCAAGGCAGGGAGACAGGCTGCTGCAGTCACGATCACGACCATCCAGCGGCTTAATCTGACATGATTCTTTTCTGACATCTTATCGCCTCTGATTGGTTTAATGATATCGTCCGTCACAACATGGGCAATAGCCAGTATCATTCCGCTGGATGTTGACAGCAGAGCCGCCAACAGACTGCACATCAGGATTCCAATCAGCCATGGAGGCATTAACTGAAGTGCCAATTCCGCAACAGACAGTCGGACATTCGGACCAATCGCTGCTGCAACAGAAGGAACTGCCAGTGCAGTGATGCCCAGCACAACAAATGGAGTCGAGGCAAAACTGTTGATTAATCCTCCTAAAATCGCTCCTTTACGGATGGATGCCTCATCCTTGGCAGCCAGGATTGGCTGATAAAGGGCATGTTCCGAACTAACGGAAAACAGATTCAGCACGATTACCGGTATTATGATACCAAATACAACCGTAGGCGTGAAATTAAACAGGTTCATCCTCCATCCCTCGCCCAGGGATTCATAGAAATTTGAAACGCTGGCATATCCGCCGGGTATGGTATTTCCCATATATATGATGCTCAGAAAACCGCCGCCCAGCAGGACCACCGCATTGATAATATTCATATAGGAAGCCTGTAGCATACCGCCAAACAGGACATAGATTGCGGAAAGAGCTCCGGCAATCAGGACACAGTAAGGTGCATAAGCAAGTCTTCCTCCGGTCAAAGTATAAATAACCGTTGCGATACCAAGAATTTCTGCCATTGTTATGCCCAACCATCCTGCAGGGGCCAAACACGTATTGACGATCTTGATTTTCGGGCCAAATATCTTGCCCAGTGCCTGTGGAAATGTATCTACCTTTAACTTACGGAACCATGGTCCGAACCAGTACATGAAAATCGGAACGAAAACCGACCCGGTTAATATACTCCACCAAAGCACCGAAACGCCCATAAAGCCCTGCTGCTCAATTAAAGAGGTTGTATGCCCTCCCCCCAGCGGAGCCAGTGTAAACGAGCACATAACCGCAAACCATCCCAACCGGTTCGAAGCTGTAAAGAAATCTTTGCTGCCTGTCAATTTCTTTTTGGATTTCATTCCAAAATAAACTCCAAAAAAGACAAAATAAACAATCGCAATCAATATTGGTACCATCTTTTTCCTCCTTTTTTATGAAACATCAAAACCCCTCCGGAAATTATCTCCTTTCGGATGATATGTTCACCTCCCTGTAATCCATACTTTTCCTCCCGAGACGCTGGATGCTCCTTTGATCATGTATTTAAAATATTTCAAAATACCGGTTCCAGAAAAACTTCAATCTTTCCGCCACAAACCATTCCTTCGGCTTCGGCATCTGTATTTGTCATATCCACTTCGCAGATCATGGGGCTTCCTCCTTGCAGAAGAGACAGTCCCTTTTTGAAAATATCCGATTCCATGCATCCGCCGCCAATCGTTCCTACTGCTCTTCCATCACTGCAGATCAGCATCTTAGCCCCGCATTTTCTGGGTGCAGATCCTTTTCTTGAAACAATGGTCGCCAATATCTTTCGTTTCTCTTTACAGTCCGTGCTGTTTATCTCGGATATTATTTCTTTTGGATAACCTGCATCCCGGCTGTCTGTGTTCTTTACAAGTATAATTTCCCCCATAATGGATACAGCGATTTCTTCCGGTGTTTCTGCTTTTATATCGGTCCCTATCGGAGAATGGATCTTGTCCAGGATTTCTTTATCAATCCCTTTTTCTAACAGGGTTTCTCTGACCTTTTTCACGCGGATTCTGCTTCCGATCATGCCTATATATGCATTTCTTTTTTGGGAGATACTTTCCAGACAGGACTCATCATGTCTGTGGCCCCGGGTCACGATTACAAAATAGGTGTCCTCATCGCCTTCTATCTGCTCCAGACCTTTCGCAAAGCAGTCGCATATTACCCGATCGGCGTTTGCATTCCTTGCATTATCTGCATACATAGGTCTGTCTTCCAGCACGGTGACATGAAATCCCAGCATCAAGCCGATTTTTATCAATGGAATGGAGATATGCCCTCCGCCGCATATTACCAGCTTCTTCTCCGACCCGATCCTTTCAAAAAACACCTTCTGTGCTTCCAGCTGATATGTACCGGTTTTTTTCCATCCCAGATCATTCGAAAAGGTTTTCTCTAAAAATCCATTTTCCACAGAGGAAAACAGCACTTTCTCCTGGCTGACCAGCAATTTTTCTCCAATATTTTCACCGCTGACAACGGTTATGGCTGCAACATTTCCGCTCTTGTCTATCTCCGGAATCTTTTCATAAAATACAGACATCTTGTCGCTCTCCCTTTACTTATCCTCAAGCAATGTCTCCACTTCCCTCATGCGTCCATATTCCAGCTCTTCAGAAACAAGTACCTGTCCGCAGGAGGGCAGCATGGAAGCTCATGGATGACCTGATGTTCCAGGTAGGTCAATTTTGTCTTCTTGAGCTGCAGTTCAACATTGCATTTTTCGCATATCAGTTTTTGATTTTCCGAATTGCTCATAACAGGCCTCCTCGATTTTCAGACGGTGGCAACTTCTGATATGCAGTAAATATCAGAAGTTTCGTCTTTCGGCGATTCATTGCCTGTATCTTCTTCCCATAATCGCTGCTTTCATCTTCATATTCGTCTCTCTCCCTAAAAATCCAAAAGGCCAATAGATTGATATGACCTTTTGGTAGGTAAAAATAAATAGTTGGGGGCTATTTCATAATAATTATATGCTTTATATGCCACTGGGTACAGAATAGTGTTTTGATGGTACCATCTAAAAAATCGATGGACTGTATTGTATTGACACAGGCAATAATCGATAATAGAATGATTTCATATGCCAAATAAATGTGAAAGAGGACGAATATGGATATCAATCAGTTGGAAATCTTCATCACTGCCGCACAATATTTGAATTTTACAAAGGCAGCAATCAAATTATCGATTGTTCAGTCAGCCGTCAGTTATAACGTTGCCACTCTGGAGGACGAAGTTGGGGCGAAGCTGTTCTACAGACACAAAAACAAACTGACCCTGACAACAGAAGGAGAATCCTTTCTTCGGGATGCCTATAAAATGACTTCCATTGCCAAAAGTTCGATTGCCAAGCTGAAAACTACCCGGTTAGGCCAGCTGGGCGAACTCCATCTTGCCTTTGTTTTCCCTGAATTCATTGAACCTTTTTTGCCCGAGCTCAACAATTTCCATCTGACTTATCCTGATATCAACACACATTTCATGCAATACGACTCCGTTTCTGTCGCACGGAAATTAGAGAAAGAAGATCTGGATATTGCCTTCGGGCGTAAAGATACTTTTATCCAGAGCCCAAAATTGAGATGGAAAAGTCTATATAAAGATCCTTTCAAGCTCGTACTGAACAAAAACCACCCGTTGGCCATATTTGATTCTGTCACTCCTCAGATGCTGGTAAACGAAAAAATCCTGACCATGAACAGAAAAGCGAATCCCGGGATGTTCGACATGATAACCCATCTCTTTATGTCCAACGGGATCGTCCCTCTCCTGAACGACAACTCAAACCACCACTATACGACTCTCTTACTGGCGAGCATCAACGACGGGGTCGTAATTATTCCCTACCAAAACATCAAATCTATCAACCTTCCTCCCGATCTGGTTCTTCTTGATATTGATGATCCACACGCGCAGCATGAAATCGGCGTCGCTTGGAACGAACCTGTAGAAAACCTGGCCCTGTCCTTGTTTCTGAAAATTTTCGGTGTATACGAATAACTACAAAATATAAAAAGGCATCGTTTTTGAAAAATATGTTGATGGTATTTACATTCATTTTCTCCCCACTCTACTTAAATTAAGGCCTTACCACTGCTAGGGCAGACCGTCATATTTCTGGCACTTAACAAGAAGAGCTATTGTAGCATAGACCTTCATCTATCTACAACAGCTCCTCTGGATGGGGCTAAATTTAAAACATTTTATTAATCGAGATTATCCGCTCTCCAATTTAAAATGGCAGTTTTCAGTGCCTGACCATCTTCGCTAGATTTTTCATCGATTTCAGAATATACATCTTCTACGGTTGTAAGAAAGTCATCACACTGTTCATCTGTAAAATAAATGATATCTACATCATATTCTTCAAGCGCTGTAATAGATGCATCATACTAGTAATTCCATCCTTTTTTTCGTATTTTGTGCCTCTTCAAAACCATGTAATATATTGCTTTCAATTGAAATATCAATCCCTTCTAATCCTGCATTTTCTTTTAGTCGGTACCGCAAACCCTGCGTATCTGCAAAATCTCCCTCGAGAGTCCTTATAAATAAATGAAGTCTTCCATTCCCGACAGCACATTCAAAATCTGCGATACTGCTGTCTGCGTAGACAATTTCTGCAATATCTCTTATGAACATTCTTCCATTTGGGAACAAAACGCTGTTGCATCTGCGTCCACGAATCGTTTCTATTCGCATCAAAGGGCTTTTACATACACATTTTTCCATTTTCATCCGGCCAATATCTCCTGTCCTGTAACGCACCAGCGGCATAGATTCATGGTGAAATGTCGTCAATGCGATTTCACCGAACCCTTCTTCATCCGGTTCGAGTATCTCAAATAAATGATCGCAGGCCCTCAAATGATAACCGTCCTGCCCTAGACATTCTACTGCTCCGAACATCCCAAGCTCTGTCATACCATAGTGACGGAATGTGTTACACTTCCATGAATTTTTAAGACGCACGCAAATTGCTTCAGGTACATCATCTGCGCTCATAAGAACACTTTTCACACTGAACTGCTTCTTCTTTTTATTCATATATCTTTCCAGAGCAGCCATTTGGAATGGGATTCCAATAATCACGTCAGGCCGAAAAGAGACCATGCACTGCATTGCCTTTTCAAGATCTGTTAACTGCCCGAAAACCTCTACTTTCATGCCAAAAGGTTCCAGGCTTCTGCGCACATTATCTCCGATGCTTCCTGCAGAGCCGCCTGACATCATAACAAGCACCTTATCTCCCGGATTGCACATCATAGCAAATCCATAAGGAGCGAACTCCATCGCCTTTTTCAGGTCATTTTGAGTAAAACTGATACGTTTACGGCATCCGGTAGTCCCTGTTGTCGAAACGGTAACAATTCTTTGCACCTCTGAAGCATTTACACACTGAAAACGCCACTCCTGATCAATCAGATCTTTTTCGCATGTAGTAGGAAGCTTCCTAAAATCTTCCATTGTTTCTATACTATCCGGATCATAATCACAAAACAGCTCCTTATAAAAGCTGCTTTTATTTTTTACAACATGGAGCATCTTTTTTATTTCATTTAACTGATATTTTTCCAATAACTGCTGTGAAAGATCCTCTGTATCTATGACTAATTTTTCTGCAGTCCATAAGTCGACCGGTGTTCTTGGTGCTTCCATTTTTGCTCCTCTCTGACGGAACGATCCTATCATTTCATCTAATATTTCCAGCGCACAATTCACATAACCCGGGCACCTGTTGCACCTCCATATTACAACTTGCTTTCCCCCACTCTATCCTATAAAATATATACATAAATTTATATGGGGAGGCAAAAATGCAAAATAATATTTTCCGTCCGGGCGGACTGGCCCTTACCGATCGCGGTGCCAAAAAAGCCGGGCTAAATAGTAATACCTCTGTACTTGATATTGGATGTGGTACCGGAACAACCTTACATTATCTAACCAGTAACTACGGATGCCACATCTCAGGTATTGATCTTTCGGCCACTGCAGTATCTGCAGCATGCAAGCTTTTGCCGGGTGCAACGCTTATTCAGGCTGATGCCTGTAATCTCCCTTTTGGCTCAGATAGCTTTAATGCAGTTTTTATGGAATGCACACTGACACTTTTTCCTGACCCACTAAAAGCCCTTAAGGAAGCTTTTCGCGTTCTTTCACCCAACGGCACACTTATTATTTCAGTACTCAGTCGCGAAAAAGGCTCATGCCTAATTGAAAATGGTACTGCCAGCATAGACCAGCTGACAGATGCTCTTTGTTCAATCGGATTTTCTGATATCGTCTGCACTGACCATACTAATGAGCTGGTCCAGTTCGTTGTGGATATTATTTTTAAATACGGAAGCCTTGACGCCTACCTTACCCAAGCCTCCGAAACACTTGGCTGTTCTGTTTTTGCCTGCGGTATTCAGCCTAAAAATACACATTATCATATGCTGACATCCAGAAAATAAATTCTGGATGTTTATTTATCTTCAAGCTGGGCTTCGACCTCGACCATTTTGCCCACTGCAAGGTCTTTTGGGATCAGCACTCTTCCACATTTCGGGCATCTCAGGACTTTTTCACTAAATGTAAGCGAAAGATAATCAAAAACGACCTGACGCTTACTTAATTCACAGCCACAGCACCTGCATTTCCATTTTTCTTCTTCACTCATCAAATCTCATCCTCCCGAATATGCATACGATGTGAATAGACTTCCTGTATATAATATATCTCATTTTCTTTTTTGTACCTGACCCAGCAGGTCAGATATTCTCCGACCATACGGCATACCACTTCACCGACTTCGTTTTCATAGCCTTCACAGTTCTTTTCATTTAGCCATATCGTCTTTTTTACATCTCCTGCCGGAATCAGTGCCCTTTCCATGTCCACTAGCACATCTGCCGGAATTTCTATCTGAAGATCATCCCATTCTTCTTTTTCAGGATCAAATTTTTCCGCCCAATAGTTTTCCATTAAGGTCTGCTTTACCTGTAAATTATTATTTCTTTTTTCTTCCAACGATGTTAATGGCTTTTCCTCCAGTCCAAAAACCATATCCAGAATGTGCTTTGAAGCTTTTCCATGACTCTGGAATACTTCACGGCAGTTAACACAATAAACTAAATACGGGAAATCGGATTCTTCGATTCGTTCCATGGCAACTTCATCATAAAACTCTGGATTTGCGAGCTGTATATGTCCGCCAAATCCGCAGCATTTCCCATTACTTTCATAATCTGTGGTCTCACATCCGGCTTTATCAGCCAGCTTACGGACAGCTTCCCTGACCTCTCCCATACCATATGCCGAACAGGAGTCAAATATAGAAAATGTCCCGCCAACAGATGGCATATTTTCTTTTTCGAGCAGTTCATAAAGTGAAATCAACGAAACTTCCGGTAGAAAACGCGCAAAAGTACGGCGGCAGCTTGTGCATGCATAGATCACCACAGGTTTTCCCAGTTCTTCCCAGCTTTTCCTTAAGCGTTCCACATGTTCACTGAACCGGCCCTCTTCTCCCGCCCACAATGCAGGAATACCGCAGCAGTCCAGAATAACACCTGTCTTTTTATACTGTTTCAGTAATGCATCATAGGAAGCCAGGACATAATCGGGATTAGATGCACCTAAGCGGCATCCGGGAAAAAATACATAATCACAGCCTGTTTCTCCAGGTGCAGGACGCATCAGTCCTGACTCAGATACTGCCTGTTCCATCTCTTTTAACCAGTATCCATGAAAAGCTGGTGGATAATTTCCACTTTTTACTCTATCCTTCCTTGAAAGTTCAAATACATCACCGATATTTACATTTTCTCCACATACATCAGCGCAGTGCCCGCATAAATTACACGACCACGTCTCCCGTGTAATGCATGCCGAACTTACCGAGTTCCGAGTCATTCCGTCCTGTGCCACATCTATCGCTATTCGTGGCGGCTTTTTCTTATATTTGGCAAGAAGGCTGCAGTCCTTCATACATTCCTCACAATCACACTGCATACAACGGCCTGCCTCTGCCTGTGCTTCTTCCACTGAATATACATCTCCTGCCGGAACGATATGAGGAGCCGGTTCAACATTATGATGCGGTGCATTTTTCTTACAGTCCATTTTTTCCCACTGGATATTTGCATGTTCAGCACTTCCCGTCTGAATGTATGACTCTATTGCTTTTGCTGCCATTGAAGCATGAGCCATTCCCTCAACGCAAGACATCCCAAGCAGTTCACCGCCAAGAAATACATTTTTAATTTCTGTCGTGCCCAGTTCAGTGTCACAACTGTCCAAAAGTCCGAAATTCTCACCGTTTTTTCCAGTCGCAATAAAAATAACATCAAATTCATCCAGCTGATATAAGTCTGTAATTTCTTCTCCAAAGCGAAAATCAACATCCAATGATTCGAACTTTTTTGCAAATTCAGCCTCATAGACTGGGAACCGCTGATGGGTACAAATACTTCCACCCCATACTTTATTTTTATCGAACACTACTACCGGATAACGTTTCCTGCTAAGATACAATGCACAGGCAAGTCCCACCGGTCCTGCCCCTACAACTACTGCACGCTGTGGCAGTGGCGGTAGCTTATAACTTTGTCTTTCCTTTTTTTCCTTTGCCTGCATACAGGCCTGTGCTGACATCCGAATAGAAATCGTTTCTTCATGAAGTACAGTACTTCTCTGACAATATTCTTCGCATGGTGCAGGACAGATTTCACAAATCATGGCTGGAAACGGCAAAGTTTTATGCATTTCCTGCTGCGCCGCCTCAAGTCTTCCCTTGTAAATCTTTTTCAGAACAGATTTGACATCTAAATGAAACGGGCAGGCAGCTATACAGGTAGCCGGTTCTCCATTATAACAATTTTTCACTAGCTCAAATACTTCCTCTCGTTCCATAAATCAATCTCCTTTTTTCACAAAAAGCCGTAATACGATCCATAGTAATATTTCTATTCTACGGATGCACAACAGCTCTCCATCTCTTATTATTTATTATAACATTTTTTATTTGAATGTAAATCGCGTTGCATTTCCTAATTAAATAAAAAATCGTGGGATCACAGAGGCGCGGATAAAGTAAATATTGTTACGCAAACGCGCCTCGCGAGAGAGTTCGCAGGCGAACTCTTCGTTCTTTATTTAAATTGGATTCTCACGAATATATTCAAGTTCATCCTCAAACTCTGTACCAAAGAAATACTTAGGCGGAGTCAGATCTTCTCCATTCTGGAGCTTCTGCCATCCGGCTTTGACCTTATCCGGTGTCGCAGGCAGATCATATATACGCACACCACATGCATTGTTGATACCATTAATGACCGGCATATGCGTACATGCCTGAAATACTTCTGCACATCCGCTTGAGCCATGTGGTCCATGTGGTCTTGGATCTCCTGCATAATAATCCACGCGGATATCATCCGGAATCATTTCACAGCTTGGCACTCCACAGTAAGCCATATTATTCGCCTTGTCAGACGCATCATAATCTTCACTGAGTGCAAATCCGATTCCATGTGAAATACCGCCATATGCCTGACCTTCTACTGATAACATGTTGCCGATCTTTCCAATATCTACAGCAATCGCGAATTTTAATACTTCTGTCTTGCCTGTATTAACATCAACTTCGACCAGAGCTGTACTTACACCATAAGTATATGATTTAAAACGGCTTCCTTCTCCGGTATTTGGATCCTGACATGGATCAAGTCCATATCCCACTTCATCTACATGTCCCCTATATCTTGTCGGAATATTTTCTTCGATCATTTCCTCATATGTACGATATGTCCCATCTTCTTTACGCATTGCATCCAGCAGTTTATTACATGCTTCTATAAGCGCGCGACCACTCATATAATGAGAACGGCTTGCCGCTGAAAGACCAGAGTCTGGTGCAAGTTTTGTATCATTAGTGACCAGACGTACCTTGTCTGGGGTCACTCCAAGTGGTTCAAGATTCTTAAGAACATGAGTCATAGTTCCAATATCAGCACCCTGTCCAAGATCCTGCCATGTATTATAAACATTTATATAACCTCTTTCGCAAAGCTCAATATCATTTTCACAGTGGTCAATAAATCCTTTACCTACATTAAAGCCTCCCATGCCTATACCAACACCGACATGACGACCTTCTTTCTTCGCATCATCAGCAATTTTCTTAAATTCATCGTAATGAACTTTTATCATATCCAGTAACTGTGGGTATGTATAAGTCAGATATGGTCTGCTGTTAATTGTCAGATCACCCGGTACTGCCACATTCTTCTTTCGGAATTCCCATGCATCAACTCCGACCGCCTCTGCTGCCATATCTGTAAGTGCTTCACTCATCGTATAGATCTGCGGTCCGCCAAACCCTCTGTATGCACATGTAAATGCATGATTAGATGAACCTGCACGGGCAAGAGCCTTGATATTTGGAATATTATAGCCCTGAAATGGTACGGAGATCAGGTTACCAAATGCAATTGACGCTGTTCCTGCATAAGAACCATGATCCATTGCCACATCGAATTCTACCGCTTCTATCATACCGTCTTCACTACATGCAAGTCTGCCGTTGGAATAAGTTGCTGAACGTTTTCCTGTCATATGCATATGCTCTTCATAAGTCAGTGTCATTGATACCGGCATATTTATCGTCATTACAGCAACTCCGGCAAGAGCGAACAGATTTGAAATCGTAGAATATCCAAAACATCCGCCCGCAGGATTATTGACCATACGGATCATTTCAGGCTCCAGACCTATTGCAGGTGCCAGCTCGTCACGGCATCCATAAAGATCATGAGTCTTGCTCATAATAGTGAGCATTCCATCCTCATCCCAGTATCCCTGGAATACATCCGGTTCAATAGTCAGATGCGGCTCATGCTGACTGTGCCAGCTGCCCTCAACAACGACTGGGGCTTCCTCAAAAATTTCTTCTGTATCTTTACCTTTATACAAAGGTGCAAATAAATACTGATTTGGCACATTTGGATGAAGCTGAAGTGCATCTGTTGCAAAAGATTCTAAAACATTCATATATGATGGTAATATCTCTAAATCAGCTTTAACTTTTTTAGCAGCCTCTCTGGCAATATCTGTTGATACAGCCGCAACAATTGCATAAATGTCGCCACGGCGGTTGACTACCTCGTCACAGATCAATGGAAATTTAGGCGCTCCCTGTCCTTTCTGACGCGGCACAACTGCAGGAAATGAAATATCATTACTTCCCTGAACATTAGCCGCAGTAATTACTTTAATAACTCCTGGTATTGCTTCTGCTTCTGATACATCAATACTCTTTATACGAGCATGTGGTACGCCTGCCATGACCGGAGCAAGATATGCAACGGTTCCAGGCATTTTCAGTCCTATATCATCACCATAATCTATAGTGCCGCATACTTTTGCCAGTGCTGTCGGACGTGGCAATGAACTTCCATAATACTCTTCACCTTCGCCAAGTTTCCATGTAATATCCTCCATGGTCTTTTCACCGCGAAGAACTGCTGCTGCATCCATAGCTGCATCTACTAACTGCTTATAACCTGTACAACGGCATACGTTTTTATTTTTTGTATACCATTTACGCACTTCTTCTCTGGTCGGACTTTTGTTTTCCAACAGCAGTGCATAGGTCGAAACAATAAATCCAGGTGTACAGAATCCGCACTGAGCACCGCCATGTGTAATCCATGCCATCTGAATCGGATGTAGATTATCCGGTGTTCCTATTCCTTCAATTGTAGTAATTTCTGCATACTCTGGAACTTTCTTCATCTTTATAACGCAGGCGCGAACCAGTTTATTATTCATAATAACAGAACATGCTCCACAAACTCCTTTGTCACAGCCTATTTTAGTCCCAGTCAGCCCGAACCTGCGCAGAACATTTGCCAAACTGTCTTTTTCGGAATTATATACTACATGTCTCTGTGCTCCATTGATTACAATAGATTTTCTTGATATTTTCCCCATTTTTCACCTCATATATTTAGTATCTATAATATTATTCCATATATAAAACAGCTTTTAATACAGAACCTTTTTTCGTATCTTCAAATGCCTCATTTATTTCTTCAAAAGGATAATATTTTATAAGCTTATCAAATGGGAACATTCCTTTACGATAATAATCTAACAGCTGTGGAATAAATATCTTCGGAATTGAACATCCCTCTACCAGACCTGCTAATGTTTTTCCAACTCCCATCAGATCTTCTTCAACATTAATTGTCAGATCCTGTGTCGCTCCCAGAACAATGCATGTTCCAAGCGGACGTGTGCACTGCAAACTCTGACGTACACATACACCGATTCCTGTACAGTCAATTGCATAGTTGCTTCCCAGACCTCCTGTAAGTTCACATACACGTTCCTGAACGCTCTCTGCTTCTCTGGAATTAATAATATCTGTCGCTCCCAGTTCTAAAGCCAGTTCCAGACGTGACTGGACCACATCACAGGCAATAATAGTCGTACATCCGGCAATTTTAGCTGCCATAACAGCACTCAGCCCGACTGGACCGCATCCTGTAATAATAATTGAACTGTCTGGTCCGGGTTTAAGATAATTCAAAACCGCACCTGCACCTGTCTGGATTCCGCATCCCATTGGCGCTACCATTTTAAGATCTATATCTTCTGCTACAGGGATAAGATTATTCACATGAACAACCGCATGTGATGCAAAAGCTCCCTGGCCAAAAAATGAAGAAACATATGTATCTCCCTTTTTCAAACGTTTAGTATCATCGAACTGTACTCCTCCAAAATTCAGTCTTCGATTTTCTATACAGCCATAAGGTCTTCCTGTTCTGCATGCTTCACAGGTGCCACAGTAACCATATGAAAATCCGACCTTATCTCCAGGTTTAAATTCTGTTACACACGGGCCCACTTCCAGTACAGTCCCACATCCCTCATGCCCGAATACCGCAGGTAATGGAACCGGGATGATCTGCTGCCTTGCAACTTCATCCGTATGACAGACTCCACAGGCTGCTATTTTTATAAGAACTTCTCCCTGTTTTGGAGGTTCTAATTCCAACTCACAAATATTAAAAGGTTCTCCCTTTGTTTCTATCAATGCAGCTTGTATTTTCATTCACAAACTCCTTTCAATTCATCTATATTATTTTTAATATCTTGATCTTAGGTCCAAAAACTTTTCCAAGTGCCTGTGGAAATGTCTGTACTTTCAGTTTTCTGAACATAGGTCCGAACCATAACAGAAATACCGGTACGAATACACCTCCTGATAAAATTCCCCACCAGGCAATCGCTGCACCCAGTCCTGCCTGAGACTCATAAAGAGATGTCGTACGACCTCCTCCTAATGGTGCCAGTACAAAAGAGCACATTACCGCGAACCAATCCAGACGGCCTCTTGCAGTAAAAAACTCTTTATCACTTTTCTTTTCTACGCCCCCTTGTCTTTTTTCTGCAATCTTGTACGATATGCACAAAGAGCGCTGAAAAAGCCAAAATACGCAATAGCTATTATAATAGGTATCATGTTTTCTCTCCTTTATTAAATTTTTTACAACTAACTAATTTCTATTTTCCCCTTTTTCCTTTTTCACCTCCGCTTGTTCTTTATACTTTTCCGGAATCTCAAGCCTTTTTGCTATGAAGATTTTATTTCCTTTTTTATAAAATAAAAATGTCTGAGTTTGTCAGAATAAACGTTGTAATTTTTTAACAAACAGGCAGTTTTTTCTAATCTGTTTATCTAATTCTAGCATCTCGGACAGCCACAGAACAGATGAAATCTTAGATAGAGCAATCAAAAAAATTGAAGGTATAAAAAATACCACAGAACCTGTTAAAGTTCGTAAATGATTCAAAAAACGTTGTTATTCCAGAAAACTCCTGATTATAGCTCTTTATCAACTCAACATACTCATTCGAGGTGAACTGGGTCCCTTGATCACTATTTATGATTTCCGAAGCTCCATACTTACTTACTCGTCTTTTGTCCAATAAAGCATTTCATCTGCTTTGCTCTTTCCAATGGTGCCAGCTTTTTACACGGATTATTTTTTAAGTCATAATACCGCTCCGCATAATTAAAAATTGCCGCCAGTTGATTATTAATAGTCTTTAAATAAGTCGCTGAATATCCATCTTTCATCAATTAATTTTGCCATTTCCGAATATCTGCCGCCTTGATATCATTGATTTGTTTGTCTTTGAAATAAGGCAAAATCTTGAGATCAATAATATATTTCTTTGTTCTCATAGTTGTCTCTTTCAAGCGCTTCTCAATATCTTCGTAATAAAGCTCCACAATACTAAAAACTTATATCCTCAGTCACCAATAGATACTATTTTTAATCAAACCACTCAAAAAGGTTATTTATTATCGGAAGATATGTCCATATTTATTGAAAATGACATGAAATTCACGATAGCAAAACGCCAAAAATTTGATTACCTTTTTGCAGAGATAATCGAAAGTGAATCTCTTACCGAATTAGATATACAAGATAAAATAAAATTTACTGAAATTGATTATGAGGCGTCTTACCGTTTACTATGTTTAGATCTACCATTTTTAAACGAGTTGCCAAATGAACATATTTTACATGAGATTTCAGATTCACTCATTAAGTCATATACCACAATTTATAAAAACAAAGTCTATATTTTACTTGTAGATGCTATTAATCTTACTGACATACAAAAGAAACAGAATCTTAATTTTACCTTCACAGTACTTTCCGGTATTTTAAAACGATATAATGCCAGGTGTGGAATCAGTCTGCCTTTTTGCAAACTCAAGCAAATGAGTGAAGCATATTTACAAGCTACTTCCGCATTAGACCTTGGTAATTTTCCGAAAAAAAATGATGGTTACTTTGATTATAATGATTATAGAATCTTTCATTTACTGACTATTTGTAACGATAAAACACCTATTAAGAATTTCAGTAATCCTAAGCTTTTGAAAATATATGAAAATGAGAATAACAAGAAAGCTGACAGACTCCAAATTCTTAGGACATATCTTGAGAATAACTGTAAAATAACTGAAACCGCCCTTGAATTACATATGCATAGAAACAGTATCATTTATCATATACAGCAGATTGAAGAACTCTACCAAATAAATACTAATGATTTTAAGGAACGCCTTGATTTAATGTTAACATTTGAAATCATGGATTTTATAAATTATCAAACTCAAGGATAGCGGTTTACCGTTATCCTATTGGAAGTATGGAGTAGGAATATCTTATTATTGAAACGAGGCATGAATGCTGGATACCCAAGCACTCATGCCTCAAAATTTATATAGAAAGCTATTTCACACTCTTCTCTTATACATAGAATCCAGCATGGATGTCCCTGATTTTGTCCTGAATATCCTGGACTTCACGTTCTCTACTGCTTCACTGTTCATTTCATCCTCCCAGGCATTCACCAGAAAATCCGATTCCACAAGTATCTGATAATCACTGGTATCGATATTCTTGTAGGTATGGTGATGCGCAATCAGCCAGCATACTCTTTCGATGATGGGAGCTTCTGTCCCCAGATTTTCCAGGAGTATCTTCGCCTCATTAGGACCTTCCAGCTGCTGATAATGCCCGGAAGAACTATGGTACTTCTCTTCACTAATCTTGATGCCGATGTCATGGGTAATGGCGGCAATCTCAAGTATTTCCTGGGTCTTTTGATCCAATCCTTCCAGTTCCCCGATTGTTTTGGCGAATGCGTATACTTTGACAAGGTGATTGATCCGTCTTATATCTCCCTCAAAATATCCGATCATTGCCTCCATGACTTTTGCGCTTTGATTCATGTCCTCACCTATTCCCCATATAGTAAACTATAATACCTTGAAACCCCCTTATTTAATTCCTGAACGCTGAAGCATCTGGCTTCTCTTATTGTCATTTTCCCCTCGACAAACACAAGAACGGCAGGAATGGTAAAAAAGTTGTAGTAGGCTGCGATGTCCTGAGATTTCTCCGCATCTACGTGCATACTTTTAATCTTTGGAAATGCCTGCAGCATTTCTTCAATCTTTGGTTTCAAGGCAGTACACACTCCGCAGGATCTGCCACTGAAGTAAATCAAAACCATTGCGTTGTCATTGATTGATTGCTGGATTTCATCCAGCGAGGCTGTGTTTTGCAATAGGGATCAGCTCCATTTCATCTAGAGATTTTGGACCGAAGTGTTGCTGTCAGTATGTGATAATTGTATCTCTGAATTTTCATATTAACAACTAAATCTCGTAAAATTTATTTGCATGAAATCACTTCCTTTCTAAATACAGTATATGCTTTTTATATGCCAAAAATCTCCAACAGGTTGCCCTATTAGAGATTTTATTAATTAAGCTTCTGGCTGAACTTTCTTGATATCCGTCATCAGTAAGGTGAACACCAGGCAAAGAGCCATACAGACAGCGGCAGCCCAGAAATACTGATGGAAATCTTTTGCAAGCGGCGCTACGATGTAGGTAGGAATAACAACAGCACCCAATACCATCAGGGAAGAAGTGATTCCGCCTGCGGTACCGGCATATTTAGGACCGATTCCTTTGAAGAAGAATGGAAACGAAATAACAATTGTAATGAATGCGCTTCTGACAAATCCTAAAATGAAGGAAGCTCCATACATGAAGGCCGGCGGCATCTCAATCATAAACACTGTGCAGACGACAGCGATTATCAGTATGGCTACCAGGAAGGGCTTCATTCTCTTTGCACGCAATACCAGGAACGGCCCGATAAAGGTTCCGGCGATGTTTCCGATGGTCAATGTGGTTGCAAAGCTGTTTGCATAAGATTCCGAGAAGCCTCTTAAGGTGATTAATGCCAACGGCTGGAAGGTTGAAGTGACCATGATGCCGCCTAACATGAAGGCGAACGCAAGTCCCATAAACCAGATATCCTTGCTCTTGGCTGCATGCCCTATCGCTTCTTTAATAGGCACAGAAGTTTCCCGGGCTGCGCCATCGCCTTTTAGCGCTTTTGTACTTACAAGGACAAACCAGGCTAACATGACTACCACGCTGAAACCAGCGGAGAACCAGAAAGCAATTTCCAGCGTTGGGAAAAATACGGCTGTGGAATATGCTGCTGTCATGGATACCGTTGCGCCCAGCATGATTACACCGATTATACGGCCTACCATTTGAGCAGGGAAAAGTTGGCCTACAATTTTGGACATATTTGCGTTGAAGATACAGCATCCAAGACCGGTCAGAATCATGGCAATCAGCATGACACTGTATGTGGTTGCAAAAGGCCGGATGATGAACCCAATGGAGGATAAAATGAATCCTACCGCTACAACCGGTTTAATTCCGAATTTATCCATTAATGATCCGGAGACAAAACTCAGGACGATGGATAACATCATGGGTGCAGTCATGATACTTGCAAACTGCTGGGATGTAAGGCCCAGCTTCGTGAATACCGCTATCGGCATCGCTGCCAGCTGGTACTGTCCAAAATTGCCGATAAACAATCCGAAGAATGCCAATACGGCTATAATGGCCGCGACATGTGTTTTTCTCATTGATATGTTTCCTCCTAATTGAAATAAATTTTGCTTTGATTGTTGATTTCATCCTGGATAATGAAATCCACTTCCGGGAAAATGCTGCCGGGTCCTCCGTAGGTCAGACATGGAATGAATCCACCACCTGGTGCATATTCTTTACAGCATCTTGCAACTTCTGCACGGATGTTTTCTTCAGTAATATCTTCAAAATCGATTTTCTGTGCATCGACTCCGCCCATAAGAATCATTTTCCCCTCCAGTTCTTTCTGAAGTCTGGGAATGTCGTTTTGCGGAAGGACACCCTGCCAGATATCAATTCCCACGTCCACCATGTCATGCACGATCGGTTCCAGGAAACTGTCTGCATGTACCATTACAATAACGCCATTGTCTTTGAAATATTTGAATATTTTTTCGTAGCGCGGTTTGAAAAACTCTCTCCATATTTCTGCACTCATGAACAGGCTGGTTTTTGAGCCCCAGTCATCATGCCAAAGAATCACATCCGGATGCAGATTCTCCACCAGCAGCTTTGCATACATCATTTTATATTCTGTCAGATAATCCAGCAATTCATGCATGGATTCCGGCTCTAGCAGGAAATTCATCAATGCATCTTCAAATCCCATCAGATAATGGGCCTGCTCGTATAATCCCGTAGCCAATAAAGAGGTTACCAGTTTGCCTTCTGCTTTTATGCCTTCAACCTGAGGAACCGTCATAGACCAGTCCAAATCCATATTTGCAAGATCCGGATATTTGACCTGCTCTTTCCACATTGTGATGTCTTTGCATACTTTTGTATCGTCATTAATGATTGGCATGACACCAGGTTCGTTTTCACCCCAATATACGGTAACACCCCATGGATCAATAACCGTTTTCCCCTTCTGGCCGGTTAATGTAGCTGCCATCAGAGGGTCAAAAACCAGTCCAAATGGTTCCCATTCATTAACAAAGGCTTTCGGTGTCCCTCCCCTAAGGGTTTCTAAAAAATTCTGTGCAGCGTTCATTACGATCTTCCTCCTAACATATTATGTAATTTAATAACCTCATAATATGTCCCCGAAAACCTATAATCAATCTTTATCTAGAAAATAACGGGATATATTTTGTATACACTCCAAAAAACTTCAAAAATCCGCCAAAACACGACACATTTTTAACAATACTGAACAGATTATTCATTCTAAATATTTTTTCACTCTACATTTTGTAGTGTCCTTGTGTTTTTTTCGTCGGAGTGTTACCATAAAAAAAAGAGGAGGCAGACATGAAATTAAATCTGGATATTTTGTACTACCAGTTATCCAACATTACGAAAATCGAGTACTTTCCGGGGGTCAGGAAAAATGTGACCGTAAAGAGTCCGATCTTTTTCGAAAAGAGCAAATATTTATCCGGACACCTGGTTGTAATCACTCCAGAATATCTGCCGGAAATCTCGGATTCGGTAAAAGATGTCATTTTCCTCTGCGTGGGAGTTCCACAGGAGATGCCAGCGAACTTCGTACATGACCTCTTCGTCATGACAAAACCTGCTCCGATGGAACAGGTTTTCAATGCGCTGCAGCAGATTTTTGATTTATTCGAAGAATGGGATGAGCATTTGAAAGACGCTTTATATGAAAATCTGGGGTTTGGGGAAATAGTCGAATCCTGCAAATATGTCACTCCATCCCCCATTTCCATCATTGATGAAAACTTCTGTTATGCGGCTTACTCTAAAGATGCCTCAAAAAAAATGGGACTGACCGCAGCATTTGTAGATGATTATAATCACATACCGCTGAATGTTGTGAATATAATCATTTCACATCCCGATTATGAAAGTGATTTGAAAATCAAAGATGTGTTCTATATTTCAAGGGACGCAAATATCATTGCGAAAAATGTATTTCATAATGACTCTTACGTAGGCAGAATTTCCACTCCAATGGAAAAAAACGATTTATCCAACAAGTATAATGCCAGCATACTACTTCATCTGAATTCCTATGTGGAAAGAATGTACGCAAAATACAATGGATTCAATCCCAAAAATCCAAAGCTGGACAGGATGCACTCACTCCTCCCGGAAATGCTGGAAGGGGAAAAAGAAAGCCTGGACGAACTGGAACTGGAGCTGAAGAAGCTAAACTGGCTCCCGGATCATATATATGTTCTGGTCTGCTTTGAACCGGGGCATAACTACAGCAAGGAAATCTATGCTGATTATTTTTGCCCGCAAATAGAAAAAATGTGGAAAGGCACCTGTGCCTTTCCTTATGGATCCAGAATCGTTGTCCTGGTGAATCTCACGATTTTCAGCGAATTCTCAGAAAGTCCTTTCAACCAGGCACTTTCTGTATTCCTGCGGGAAAGCCTTACCATTGCAGGAATCAGCAGAAACTTTAAATATTATAAGAATATATACGCCTCCTACGAGCAAACCCTGATTGCGCTGGAATACGGGAGTTTAAAAGACCCCACAATCTGGGCCTTTTATTACAATCACTATGCACTGGATTATCTGGTAGAGCACGGCAGCAAAAACCACCGTGTAGAAAGCGTCTGCCACACGAGCGTTTTAATCCTAAGAGACTATGACCAGCAGACGGGAAGCGAGCTGTACAAAACCTTGTATGCCTTTTTTGATGCTGGCTTCAATTCTTCCCACGCAGCCAAAAAATTAAACATACACCGAAGCACCTTCCTAAACCGCATGGAGAAAATCGAGCAGATGACCGGAATCCACCTGGAAAACTGGGAACTGAAGCTGCACATCATGCTTTCGTTTCAGATTCTGGGGTAGGATGCTGGGGTGGGAAAGGAAGCGAGCTTAATGGTTTAATGGTTGTTCGAGCTCGATGATTATATCTACAAATATGCATTTGATTTAGTGTGAGCGTGAAATTTGTCGGTCTCTGCCTCCATCACCTGTAAAATCGTTCCAGGCATTCAATATTGCGAGCAGCTCATCATCCAAATAAGTTAATGCTCTCCCTCTGATGGGTTCCGGCACCCCGTAATAGGCTTCGGCGATTGCACCCGTGATAGCAGCTAATGTATCGCTGTCACCGCCTATAGAAATTGCATTCCGAATGGCATCCTCAAAGGACGCAGCTTCCATGAACGCCTCTATGGCCTGTGGTACCGTTTCCTGGCACGTCTCGTTAAACTGGTATGAGTCCCTTATTTCATTTAACGTGAAATCCAGAGGGTAATAGCTGGTGATAATCTTGCATCGGATCTCGTTTTTCGTGAATCCATGCCGTGACATGTATATGGCTACTGCTGTAGCTTCTGCTCCCTTGATCCCCTCTTTGTGGTTATGCGTCACCCCGGTTATCGCTTCAGAAAGGCTGATTGCTTCACTTTCAGTTCTTGCGGCGAACCCCGCAGGGCTTATGCGCATGGCTGCCCCATTTCCAAAACTATTGTATGGTCGGGGATTCTTGCCAAAAACCCATCTTGAAAACATTCCGCCATAGCCGCAGTCAGGATACTTTCGTCCTATTTCCTGCATATAGTTGACAGTCGTTTTTTCAAGTAGGGAATAGTATTCTTTATTATGTTCCCCGGAAGACAATTGAATCATTTTATCCGTTTCAATA
Organism: Parasporobacterium paucivorans DSM 15970; assembly: GCF_900141895.1. Lineage (GTDB taxonomy): Bacteria > Bacillota > Clostridia > Lachnospirales > Lachnospiraceae > Parasporobacterium > Parasporobacterium paucivorans. The sequence goes on from NZ_FQYT01000016.1 coordinate 29,917, forward strand.
AGTGCCTTGGCTACAGCAAGAGTCATAATGCTGTCATCCGTTACCTGGCAGTCCTCTGTAAACAGCTCAAAGTCCTTGCTCCTGAGATTATTGAATTCAAAGCGGGAACCTACTATATCCCCAATAATGGCACCAATCATATTATTCCTCCATTTTATGGCTGTTTTAAATTAATATCATCTAATATTCAATCCTGTTTCGTCCATTTCTTTTTGCCAAATACAGCTTTTCGTCCGCATGTTTCAGCAAATCCTCGACCTTCTCGCCTCCCGTGGATTTTATGCAGTACACTCCAAAGCTGGCCGTTATGCTGAATTCCTTGCCGTCAAACTGTATAACCGATTTTTCCAGGGATTTGCGCATATATTCGGCAGTTGCCTTTGCCGTCTCGAGACCGGCTCCCGGCATGCAAACCAGGAACTCCTCCCCTCCATACCTGGCAATCCAGTCGCTGCCTCTTTTCATGGAATCGGATAATGTCTCTGCAACCTTTTTCAGCACCTGATCCCCGGCAAGATGCCCGTAATTATCGTTTACAGCTTTAAAAAAATCAATATCCACCATAATTATTGACATTTCCTTTGACAGAAGAACTGCGTTCAAAAGGTCGACCGGGAGCTTTTCAATTATATACCTCCGGTTATACATACCCGTCAGTGGGTCGCTGAAAGCAAGCCTGTTCAAATTATCAATGAGCGCATGGACGCCGGCCTGTTCAATACCGGCATTCTCAGCCGAACCGAAAAACATGCTGCTTGTAATATCTTTGATAATCTCAATCACAACTCTTCTGTCCGACAAATCATGGGGTACCGCAGTAATCATGTACGTTTTGTCTTCGCTGTACTCTATTTTTACATATGTTGTATTGTCGTTATAGGCCCTCATGGAAATGCAGTTATCGCACACTTTGTTTTTGCCCCAAAAATCAAAGCAGTGAATTCCATCCATACTCACTTCTTTATTCTTATGCTCAATAACTCTCTTTCGCAACGGATCGACAACCCGCGTAATATCACTGATTTTATTGAATATCGCCCCGCTGCTTAGATAAGCATTTATATCATCATCCATCATCCATCTCCTAATTCTAGTGGGTATTCCGGAACCCATTATCCGGCCACAGGAAACCACTTTTACGTCTCCTGGACATCTTTCCAGTTCCACCACTTCAGCTTCTCCGGATCATGCGCCTCTTCATTTGCATAATATACTGCGCATCTGAAAACATAGAGCACGCACCGGTCAATCTTATACCCTTTTGTCGCACGCCTCCATGCTATTCTTTAATCCCGCATAACGACTCCCTATTCCCAATTTTTGTTTACTTCAAAATGTATTCACTTATACTTTTACAGAGTACCCGAATGTGAAACCTTTTTGCCAGTTATCCCTTGAACATTGCGAGTTAAAACCTCCGTCAGTCATGCGTTTTTCAATCTCACTTCTTAGGAAGACCTTTTTTCAAGAATAATATTATCGTTGTTTATTAATTCCATTTGGCCTCCTTAATTTGATAACTCATGAACTCTATAGTTTTCTCCGATGCTTTGTTCATTTCAATAAGCCAATTTATCTCAACAGAGACGCCTCTGTCTTTAGCTGCTGCTTTCATTTTTGCCATTGCAATAGAATTATTTCTTTGCAAACTTTGATATATTCGAGACAATTCAGGTACCGAAACTCCATACTCCATTCTTGTAACTGCATAATACAAATCGATGAAGCCTTTTTCTTTCTGAGATATATTATCCGTTGCCAAAGAAAAATCTTTTCCCCTCAGCAAAATCACATCTACTTTATTCCTCAGAATTGTTTTTCCTAATATATCACGTTCTTTTTCTGTAAGAACAATCATGTCCTTTTCATTCAACACTTCTTGAATTTCTTTGATGCCAGATTCTTCGACAATTATAAGTACTGGATAATTCTCCGGCATGTGTAGGATTTCTCCTACCAATGAATCCATTCCTGTGATATAAAAATCGTATCCATACTCTGTTAAAATATCATAGAGTTCTTTAGATTTTCTCTGCAAATATTCATAGCCTGCTGATACATTATCTTCATTATTCCTATTCAGAGAATAAATCCCATGCCCAGTTCTATAAAGCTTTCCCTGTTGTACTAATGAATAAAGTCTCCATGAAATTGTCTTCCTATTCATTTCTGGAAATAAGGAGTATATCGCTTTGAGACTCAATTCATCACTATTATTCATATGTATTGAAAGCTCACTGAGAAACTTTTCATGCGCGGTCATATTTTCTTTATTCATATCATCCTCCTCCAAAACATTGTCAGCAAAACTTTGTTTTGATATCTATGTTTTGATAACCTAGCTACACAGCGCGTAGTTTTTTCAACAAAAAAGAAATTATAACAACAAAATTGCCCTTACTTACATGTCGGCAAAAATTTACATCCTTCTTTCGATTTATAAATGGCTGAAATACATCTATTTATTCTATGAGTTCTTGTTAATCAACTTTTTACAAGCATGTTGCAAGCACCCCAAAGGTATAACTCATTACCGTTTTATCTACCGAATCGGATAACAAGCGGATTGCTACTATGTTTGTCTCATTGCTCATTTTGCTTAAAATTCACCCTCATAAACGTCTTCTTCATAATATTCAGCAAGATCTAATATTCCAGTTTCATATAGGTTATCAAGCATTTTATCAATAATCTGTTCAGAATCACTGTAAAGACAAAGGCAAATTGCGCCTTTTCCCATGACCATTTCTACTCGTTCCATTTCCACTTTGCAAGGATAACAAAAAAGAACGTGAGATTCCATCAATGAGCTGTAGCTAATGTTTATACTTTCTATTTTAAGTCTCCAGTGATTGCTGTATTTCAATTCATAATTCAAGGTAGATATATCTTCCTTTTTATTCAATTGAATTCTCCTTATATGCCGAACAGATACCATGCATCCCGGAATTGGTTTTCCTCGTCTTCATCAATAAATTCAAATGTTCGCATTGAGGTTTCTGGATGATTGTTGCCATCTTTTCGCGGAGTATGCAACCATTTCGTATAATCTTCTTTTATCCGATAGGCGATATACTCACTGGGGACAACATAATAATAAGGTTCGTTCCCTTCTCGTAGGTTCACCAAAACATAATACAAATTATCCTTCACATTCTCTTCCGAACTTTTGCTCATTTTCCATTTCTTCTGGTTTTTTTTGTTACAAGCTTTTACTTGAACACCAACAAACGAGTCTCCTTCTTTTTGAGCAACCAGAATGTCAATCGCTTTTGTGTTTTTTGAGGTCAATGTTGCAATATAGCCTCTTCTAGTCAACTCAGCTGCTACAAATAATTCGCCAGCAATCCCCCAACTTCCAGCCTTGTCACTTTCAGAATCTTCATTGATTGCCGCCTTCTCTAATCTATTGATAATTTCTTTGATAATGCAGGGTATTGTTCCATTTTTATAGGTTCTTGTGTAGCTAGCTCCGTACTCGTACCCGCCGCACATATGCTCTTCTCTTGAGTAGATAAACAAATAAACAAATAGAGCATACAATGTCAGTTTTTTGGGATTTCGCCTGTTACATCTTTCAAAAGCATACCAGCCATCCTTATATAAGTCATAGCGCCTACAAATCAATCCATGTTCATAAATGAATTTTTCAAGACGATCAACAAAATCAATGATTCTTTGATCGTCGTCGATTGATATACCATCCATCTCATCATTAAATTCCGACATTTTGAAAAATAAATAATCATTATTATATTTCATCCAGTATTATCCCTCATATAATAGTTGCGACTTCCCCGCTTATATATCTTTCCATTTCCACCACTTCAGCTTCTCCGGATCATGCGCCTCTTCATCAGCATAATATACTGCACATCTAAAAACATAGAGTACGCACCGGTCAATCTTATACCCTTTTGTCACGCATAATCTTTCATAAAGCTCTTCCGGGTTTTTGTCCCTTAAATCGTTTATGCTATTTATGCCAATCAGCATTAAATCTTCGGCAATCTTCTTCCCCACTCCTGGTATCCTTTGAAGCTCTTTGTTCATGTCGCAGGCCTCCATGCTATTCTGAAATTCAGCTAACGGCTCATTATATCCCGGTTTTGTTTACTTAAAAATGTATTCACTTATGCTTTTACAGAGGGCCAGGATATCAACGCCGCCGGCAAGTTCAAATTTGACGCGGCCTACTCCACTCAGCCACACTTCAAGCTCCGCATCCAGGTCAAATGTACCTGCCGTTTCGACAGAATAGGTCTGGATCTTACTGTAAGGGATAGATGTATAATCAACCTTCTTGCCGGTTATCCCTTGAACATTGCAGCTAATAATCCTCTTGTTCGTAAAAACGACCCGGTCCCTCATGGCAACGTAGCTGCCCATCACCGTTTCGCCGCTTATCAGCAGCTCCCCAACGACTCTTTCGCCGTTAGAGATATTTTCCCCTTTTAATTTAATGATGCCCTTGTTGTTGAAATCAATCATACAGCCTCCTTTGGATTTTTCAATGACTTTGATTCGTCTATTTATTCTATGAGTTCATGTTAATTCATTCTCTCCCAATGATATGCTTTGTCTTTTCAATTGGGAATGGTGCTTTCTCCTCAGAAAAATATTCAATATTTACAACTTCAGCCGTAGCAGTATTTTCGTCCTTACCGACCGGTACTATAACAAAATCTCCAACTTCTATAGTATCTTCATCGCTGATATAATAATAGCTCTTGCCGTCTTCACTAAACTCAACACTACAAAACATAAACTCACCAGCTCGGCGTTTTGCTTTGCTGTATACAGATGAATCAAGAATTTCACCCAAATTGTAAAATCGCATGAAGTTAAAAATGTCTTCAGCAAACTCAGGCCAATCTTTCGGGAGACCATTTTTATCGTATGATCCTTTAATTACCCGCTGTGGTTTTTTCTTAAAATCAACAGTGATCGCATAGTCCTTAGTTTCATTCGTGTTATCATGTGCATCTGGAGGGTTTCCTTCTATATTTTCAAACAATGAGTCTGCATCCAAGTCATCAAGTAAATCAGCCACACCTTCCTCAACTTGATATTTTCGAGTGACAATGCAACCAGACCCAATTCTTTGTATATGCTCTACACTTTCTGACTCACGGTCAATAATCAACTGCTCCGAATAATCCCAGGTTACTGTGTCAATCTTTTCACTCGGAGGAACTTTAGGTTTAATTTTTGTAATCCTATGATATTCAATTAAAAGCCTTTCAACCTTTTCTGGTTTATCATCGCCATCAAAAACGAAGAGGTTTTCAATGCCCAAAGCATCACGCAACATTTCCGAAAGATCTTTACCGTCGATTTCATAATCTGCACATAATGAACCTTTGAAAGGAAATTCATGCCCTTCCGTATTGGTGATCGTCATTTTCCAAGATCCTATATCAGTAGCAAAGACATCTCCAAATTCTCCACTGAAGAATCTACTAAAAGCCGAAAAAATATATTCAGTTTTTTCTTTATCTAAGCTGAAATTTTTAGTACGGCCACGTTCGTATTTCCCATCCCCATTTCCAAAATTATATCCAGTGAACCAGACACGGCCGTCAGCTGTCATCGTTAGGTGTTGCTCCACTTCGCCTTCCGGCATTGGGCAGGGACCATAGCCAATATTATTAGATATAATTTTGATTTTCTTTGCCTGACCATCTAAAACAAGTGAACTATAGCCATTTTCTGAACTTAATACCGCCAAACGTGAAAATGCGATTATGAACCACGGCCTGTTTTCCGGCGAAAGCAACTCTTCACTATATGACCAATGGGTAATATAACGCCACTTTGAGAAGATAGCCGAACCCAACAATGATATATCGTCTATCCGATTAATAATCTGTTCAAAATGGATACAGTCGTCAAAAGCCTGTGTGTTTGGAAACGCTTTCTGAAATGACTCTCCGCAATCCATCTTAAAGCCAAGGGCGAAACACTCTTCAGCAAAGCCCTCCTCAACTTCAATTTCTGAGGTCTTTGTACTTCGATATTTTTTGAACCATTTAACGGCAAATTCATAGACTTGTTTTATATCTGCCACTGTGTTCACCTCAGTTCTTTACACATTTATTGTATCATTATTTTTTAGGGTTAATCTTCCCCTTGGTTACAAATGCCAAAACAGGAGCGCCAACTAAAACTACCACGCCTGCTACTGCTTTTCCTGCATCCTTAATTCGTTTAACGTGTTCATTTCTGCAATTTTCACAATATTTATGCTTATAACTATCTGGGAGAGGTCTTTGGCATTTCTTATTCTTGCATTTACTGATCTCCATCATATTCACCTCCTAACAGTTTTTGTTCTATGTTACAAGGTAATGCTTGGATTTTCTTTTCAATATCCGGTAGCGTCTTTGACCAATAATTCTCTGGTGATGGATCTATTAAATCCAATCGTTCCACCAATCCTTTGGTTCCAAGATATGTTTTTTGTATGTATTCAGCATAATACTTAAGACTTTGCTGTGCTGCCTCAGTTTCTCCCATTTCGTGATAAGCAATTGCCTCCGATAAAGAAACCATATTTACTGCATATAAGCTTTCTCGAATTTCATTCATTCTAGAATTCACTTTTTCCGGAGCTGCACCTGAGATAAATTTTCCCCAGAATGATTCCGGCTGATTCTTTACAAAAGACACATTTGTATTTTGACTTTGCATCAAAAGGTTTCTGCTGTCTTCGGCATCAGAGGCAATCCGTAATAGAGCTATTGCTTTTAGTTCAGGATTCTTGATTGTCATAGCCTGCAATAATTTCTGTTGACAACTATATGCTGTAGCCAATCTATCATATTCTTGCCCTTGTCGAACCTCTTCAACAGCAACCTTTATAAGTTCAATCTGTTCAGCTATCTGAGCCATTTGCATTTGAGTTGCATAACTCGTCATAGCTTGAGATATTTCTGGTGTAACCTTTACGGTCTTTAGTGAAACTGTAGACACTATTTTCTTGGTTTCTGGATTCACAAGGTTTGCCATCAAAGACCCATCTTTTTTGGTCATCAGCGTTAAAGCACCATTAGCAAACTTTGATTTCTGCTCATCTGTCAAAATAGCTTGGAATGTTTCCTCTGGAATACTTGCCTTTACTGCGTTAATAAATGCGGGCGCTGAATAGAGCATCTCTTCAATTTTAGACAATACAGCTTTTGCATTTCTTAGCAATGGTTTCGCAACTTCTGGTACAGAAGAGAACTGCTTGGCCACATCGGTATAATAATCCTCATTGGAAACTACATCAATTTCATCAGGCATTATATAAATTATGTCATCCATATGCACACCTCTACTTTCATTTTGATTTCTATAGAAGAACTTGTAGTTTCTGCGAATTCAAATCATCCTAATCCTACTATAGGATTTCGATTTTATAGTACCTTCTTGCCTCACTTATTTCTTGCCATTCGAAATCATATTTTCCTGACAAAATAATGCTTTCATTATTTCTGGCTAATCCAGTAGGCTTAAATATTTCACCATAAACCGAAAACCCGGCGCAATAGCATTCTTCCCGAAAAAGTCCGGGTTCCTTGCTCCTGAGATTATTGGACTCGTTGCCATTCTATGATATCAAATTTCATCCTGCTCCGAATATCTTCTCCGATAATACAGCATGGTCCGGTATTCTATAATGTCTTTCATATGCCTGCGGAATGCCGGTTGCCCAATTACATCTTTAAGCTCTTCACGCAATGCAATCGCATAACCTTCTTTATCGACGAAAAATCCTTTTCCGGATGCTTTTAAGAATTTCACCGGATTCTTTTTTGCGTTGCTCAGGTGCTGTCTGTCTGTAATTGATTTATACTCTTCACAGGTTATATCTTTCCCTAAGTCCTTCCAGTTCGTACCCGTTGCAAAAAATGCTTTCCACTTTTTCAGAATATCCTCTTCTGTTAAAGCCATCTTCACATTGCCCTCATTATAGAACGCTGATAAAATAGGCATTTTATACACTTTCTGCATATCAGTGGTTTCCAACAGCGCAAGAAATTCTCTGCCAATCCCATTGTAAACCAGCTTCTCCTCCTTGGATAATTCACCTAAATCATATAGATATTCCATGTATCTTCGGAATGGATTCTCCTTTGCGTTTCTCAGGCATAACTGATAGACCGAATCTTCCATATAGGTAAACAACTCTACTCTGCCTGGTACATGGCCGCCCAGACACTCCTTCACCCGGAAGTACTCACCTTTGATGAGTTCCCGTGCCGTAAGAAGACGCTTCTCCATTTCCTGAAACAGATCAATCAGGCGCATGTCAAAATCCACGAAACAGTCATTGGGGAACATGAGATCCTGCTGCTGATTTGAGAGTCCCTGCTCTCTGGAATAACTTTTCCCGCTGAGGAGATACGGTGCTCTGCCGGCTTTCTCATAATTCCCGATAAAGTCCAGAACATTGAGATGTTCTTTGCCTCTGCTGTTACGAAGTCCCCTACCCAACTGCTGCAGGAAGACGACAGGGGATTCTGTAGGACGCAGAAAAAGAACCATGTCGACCGAGGGAATATCCACTCCTTCATTGAACATATCCACCGAAAAAATCACTTTCACTTCGCCGCTGTGCAGCTTTTTGATCGCCGCTTCCCGGTCTTCAGAAAACTCCCCATTGGCATTGCTGTACACCGCGACTGCCGGAACTCCTCTCCTCACAAACTCACGTGCCATTTCCTCCGCATGAAGTCTGGAACAGCAAAATCCCAATGCCCGGCAGGAGCGGTATTTCATATAATATTTATAAATCAGATCCTGCCGCTTTAGATTTCCTATATAGGTCTTGTTCAGCTCCTTTTCATCATATCTGCCTTTGACAATACGTAACCCGGAATAATCCGTTTCATCATAGATTCCATAATAGTGGAAAGGCACAAGCATTCCTTTGTTGATGGCATCTTTCAGCGAAATTTCATAGGGGACATTGTAATCGCAGATTTCATAAATATTCCTGCCATCCATTCTTTCCGGAGTCGCAGTCAGTCCCAGAAGGAATTTCGGCTTGAAATAATTTACGATTCTCTGGTATTGGTCATTTACTGCATGATGGAACTCATCAATGACTACATAGTCAAAATAATCGGGCGCAAAATACTCTTCCTGCAGATAATTTTCTCTGCCCAAGGTGGATACCGAGGCAAAAATCACTGCTTTGTCCGTATCTTTCTGTATTCCATTAAAAAATCCATAATCCTCCGATTTCCTGACATTCCGAAAAGATATGGCGGCCTGTTTTAATATTTCTTCCCTGTGGGCTACAAAAAGTACACGCTCATATTTTGCCGAATCGAAGGCGGCCAAAATCGTTTTTCCCACACCGGTAGCTGCGTGGATCAGTCCCTTTGCCGCTCCTTCGGCTCTGCTGTCTTCCAGCGCATATAAAGCCTCAATCTGAACACCTCGGGGCTGCAGCAATTCTTCCACATTAGTGTCTGAATATACATCCTCTTCATCATATTTTGCCAGGTCTTTTGCGACCGCCGGCTTTGTCCAGTTTCTGGAATACCTTTTCAGCTCCGCATCATCGATTACAATCGAGTGGTAGTTGAACAGGTCCTCAAATGTATCCAGGAACAAATCAAAATTCCTTTTATCTGTACAACTGCCAAAACGGTAGTTCCACTCAATCCCTGAAGTCATGGCACTTCTGGAAATATTGGAAGAACCAATGTAAATTTCACTGTCTGATTCACCGTGAAAAATATAAGATTTTGGGTGGAAGGATCGTTCCTTATCATTGTAGAACCTGAGATCGATCCTGTTGCCCAGTTCCTTTTTTATAAGGTATAATGCAGACGGCTGTGTAATTCCCAGGTAATTCCCCGTAAGCAGACGAATCTGCACTCCCCGGTCCAGGGCATCTTTCAAATCAGCAAGTAGCATCCGGACCCCGGATTCCATAAGGAAAGATACGATAATATCTATCTTTTGTGCATGAAGGATACTCATTTTCAGCTGGTAGTAAAGAAAACGGCTCTTATTTCTGCCGCCTGTCATTACATCCGTTGTTCCGATATTTATATTTTCCGCAGGATAATATTGAGCCACTTTTCTTCCCCTCTTTCAGGCCGTACGTCTGAAGTGATCCACTGGTCTTCCAAACGAAAAACTTTTGTTTCCTGTAATAGGTTTTCAAATTTTTCCTCTGTCATATCCGTGAAATATCTGCCGTTGCGTTCCCCTTCGAATGTTCCGTATTTAAAGGAAGTGTATACAATTCCGCCGTTTTTCAGAGCCCGGGCCATTTTCACCAGAACATCCCGCAGCTGGGCATAGGGCAGATGCAAAATGGAAGAGCATGCCCATATGCCCTCGTAGATTTCAATATCTTCAAGATCCTGGAAGAGCATATGCTTTACTTCTGTCCCTGTATGTTCTGAGGCCAGCCTGCACAGCTCCTCCGATCCGTCCGTTGCCGTCACGCGGTAACCCTGTTCCAGAAAATATTTTGTATCACGACCGGAACCGCATCCAAAATCCAATATTGTACTGCCAGGGACTAATTTCCCCAAGAAGCGTTGCTGGGTAGCCTGAAAATCCACATTCCGCGTTCCTGCATTGAAGTCTTCTGCATTTTCGTCATAATAATTGATTGTTTTTGAGCTGTTCATCGGTTTGTTTTCCTTATTTCCCTCGTCATCAGATTACCCTCTTCAGCCCCCGGGCCAGATTCCTTGTATAGCTTTTGAAGTTTTCTTAGAACAGCTAAGAGATTTCCGTTTTCTACCCTTCTCATTAATGCACCATTCGAAAAATAATCTTCTCTCATAATGGCAGTAAGCAATGCTCTTGCGTGTTTGTAGTCAGCATTTTTTAAAGCTTTCATTTCTGCATCAACATCTACCGGTCTTGTGCTAAGGCATTTATTGTATTGCCTGTCCATAAAATCCGCCTTATAAAGTGATTGAATAAAATCCGACTCATTATCTAATGTGCTGTTTTTCAGTCCCTTGATGTGAGAGAACACCTGATCAACACTAGCCTTTTTGATATATTCATCAATGTCAAAGGCTTTCAGCTTTTCTGTTTTTTCTAAGTATAGCGGGTGATGTGGGTGTCCAAGCTTTGAGACACGGCCAGCATTATACCATTTACAATCGTAATCTTTTGACATATCAACAATCTGATATAGGCAGTTCAACAGATATGGTCGCTTGGTAATCACTGTACCCCACGCTGCCCAAATTGCTGGTTGTTTATTTTTCATTACATTTTCGATGTGTAGCAAGTTCTCAAATATTAAGTCATAGTCCGGCTTGTCATGCATATCCTCTGGGTCTGTTGCTCTTTGCGGGTATACATTGAGCATGATCCAGCTGTCAAACCCATTTGCTTCACATATTCTTGCAACCGATTTCAGCGTATTATCCAGCATCCCTGGCTCTGCGGTACTAGGATTAACTCCGATACAAATAAGCGGTTTTTCACCGACAGTACCAAGTAAGTATCGACCTGTGTTATCTTTATTTTTCTCATAGATCCAGTTCATCTGTTTCACCTCCGGGTGGTCTTATACATTTATTCATGTCCGTTAATCAAAGAGGGGATACAGTCATAATATGTCAAATCACATCATTATAAGTATCTCACTCAATTGTTTTAATTGCCGTGGCTTTTATAATAATTCATCAGGTGTCCCAAAAACAGTACTTTAGACGCAAAAAACCAGTCAAGGATATCCCTGACTGGAATCATATATTACCCAAAAACGGACTATGCTCAGTAGTATCAGCTTAATAGTAAATATACCCGCTAACTTTGCCTTCAAAACAGTCTTTTTACAAGTAATATAATTAATGCACGTAGATTCTGTCCAGAACAACTCTCTGTTGATATTCTATCATATTCACATAAATAAATCATTAAATTTGCCAGAAAATCAGATGTTTTCGAAAAATAATGAATGAATTTATCAACCACTTTTTCTCCAAACCAAATTATGAATGCTTTTGCTTTTTCAAGACTCGCGGCAAATCAACATCACATGTAACGGTATGGATTTCCATCCAAAAATGAATAAAGCCAAGTAGTTTCGCCTGCTGTGGCGGGATGGTCGACTGCAAGGTCAAGATTGATAGGAATCAGGGACTCTCAGTGCCTTCCTGAGCCTTCAATCTGAGTGAGGGATTTAACATTTCCAAAACTCACAAAAAATCCATGGTACAATCTACCGTTTGGGGAACATATCCGGTAGAGATTTGACTCTCCCCCAGCCCGCCATTATGATATAATTAGAGTGACCAAACTCATACACGGTCTAAGAATTTTGAAGGTGGTGATTTCATGAAGCGATTGAAAGTTTCTATTCTTTTTCTTTGTCTGATTTTTGCGCTCTGTGCTTGCACCAAAGACGACAAAAGGATTTTCATGGCTACAGTAATTGAAAATACTGACGCTTTGCTTGTTGAACCGTATAAAGATTCCGTTGAATATACATCCTCCGACAGGATTGTTGTTCACGCAGACAAGGCGATCGTACTTAACAGTCAAAGATTGAAAATAAACGTTTCCGACATCGTTGCCGGTCAGACGGTCCGGATAACCTACAACGGCGTAGTCGCCGAAAGTTATCCTGCTCAAATTTGGGCATACAAAATAATGATAGTTGAATAGGAATATCAGATTTATTTTTATCCATTTATATCCAAAACATCATCGAAAGGGATTTTTGTATCTACGATCCTAAGTATGCGATTGGGCTCATCAATCAATGCAACCATGCCCGTGATTTGCAGATACTCATCCTCATGGAAGTAAGTGATGGTGGCAACAGTCCCTCGCTTAAGCTGGCAGAACTTTTGATTTAGTTCCTGGGCCATTTCTTCAGACAGCTCAATCTTCGGTACTATGATTTTCTCTTTCTCCGCCAGCGCTTCCGGCAACCCCTTCAGCGCTGCAAACGGCAGGAATTGCTTGGCTCGCTCGGAAACGGGCATCTTGCCCCTAGGTTTAGTCGCCACTTTTGTGTCCTCCGATCTGCCGGTTTCGATCCAGGGTTGTAGCCGCCTCTTCTAAGTTTATCCCTTTGAGAATAGCGTTTTTTCCGTATTTCTTTTTTATATTCAATATCGCAGACTGTACCATCCGATTGCGTTCCAGGTTTTCAGGTGCATCAAAAAGGCTATATTGGGCATACCCCTCTGGTATAACATGGTTGCAGATAATATTGATCCTGCGGACCGGGTATTTGGCGTTTACAATACGCTCATATAATGCTGCAACAGCAGGAATGATTACTTTATCAGAGTTTGATTCCGTGTCCAGAGAAGCGGTTCCTCGTGCCGGTTCCAGGTGCAGGCCGTTGGAATAGCCGACATGCAGGGTTATTGAGCCAGTCACAAGCCCTTTATCCAGCAGATCCAGGCACAGCAAATCTGCCATTTCTTTTACAATGAGCTTACCTTCTTCAAATTTATAATCCCGCATCAGGACCTGCCCGCTGCTGAGGCAGTGGGTCTTTGATCTATAGGCTTTTATGTCGGAAATTGTGGTGGATTCACGTCCCCAGGCGTGATCGATCAGAAGTTCTGCATCGATGCCAAACATTCTGTATAACAAGTCTTCATTCGTTTCGGCAATCTGTCCCATTGTGGTAATGCCCATGTTTTCGAGTTTTTTTGCAATCCCGGCTCCCACACGCCAAAAATCCGTGAGCGGCTTGTGGTTCCAAAGAGTATTCCTATATAATGTTTCGTCAAGATAACCGATGAAGTCCGGTGAATGTTTCGCCGTAATATCCAGTGCTATCTTGGCAAGATACAGATTCGTTCCGATGCCGCAGGCAGCGCGGACTCCCGTCTTTTTCAGAATTTCCGCTATAATCGCTTCTCCCAGTTCCCTGGCAGTCATGTTGTAGAGCGCCATGTATCGGGTAACGTCAAGGAATGCCTCGTCAATGGAATAGACATGAATATCGTCCTTAGAAACATATCTGAGATAGACCGCATAAATTTCCGCTGAGCAGTCAATATAGAGCTGCATCCGTGGCTCAGCCATAATATATTCGATATTTTTCGGTATCTCAAATACCCTGCACCGGTTTCGAATGCCAAGAGCTTTCATTGAAGGAGTAATCGCCAGACAGATAGTTTTGTCACTGCGTTCCGGATCGGCAACCACAAGATTGGTGGTCATCGGGTCAAGCCCCCGCTCCACGCACTCCACAGAAGCATAGAAAGATTTCAGGTCAATACATAAGTAATATTTACTTTTCAACATGCCCCTCCTATCTGGTTCATCCAACCTGCACGCAGCAAACTGGCAAATCCTTAGATTTTCCCATGTCCGCTAATCTCAAAATGGCGCTGCGTTCTGATTCGTAACTGCGACAATACGAATCATCTCATTTGTATTGCATCATATATTTCTTTATAAAGCCTGTACCATCTTTGAACCCCATTTTCAAGTCGGTAGTAGTGTACAATATAAAACAATTCAACAACGCTGAAAATCAAAGCAATAACCACAAGACCCCTCAGGTCGATCATCATGCTCGCTACATAAAAAGCTATCATAAAGAATGCGAAGACAAGTGTAATTATCAAGTGCACAAATCTTTCATGCTGCATGAATTCAATCTGGGTTTTATGGTAATTTAACAGGGCTCCGAAATCCTGTTCATCTTTTGATTTCAAGCAGTTTTTGATGTACTCTTCATGATCTTTCATATATTTGTACATTACTTCCTCCCAATGAATTTCCACCCGCTTCATCGAACAAATCATAATCTCTTCCATCTATCTTATTATCGCCATTCCAGTCCTTCATGTTTTATCACCTGTTCTTCTTTTGCAGCCTTGGACATGTTTTCTTTTTTCTTCGTCTCTAATAATTTCAAAAATGACTCTTCGAATCTCCGGTCATCTTCCTCCGTCCGTTTTGCTGGTCCTTTCAGATGATGTTTGCTTTTAGCTCTTCTTGCCTTTCCGCTTAAGTGCCGTTCCATCAGCATTTGGTCTATGTTTTCGTTTGTGTACCATTTGCCACCCTGATGAATACAGGCTGCACCTTTTCCCAGTACCATTGCTGCTACTCCGTAATCCTGGGTAACAACAAGATCTTCTCTGGTGCAGATTCCTACCAAAGCAAAGTCAACGGCATCTCTTTCTGCACCGATGATTTTTACTTCACAGTAATCCGACTGCAGAACATGATTGGTGTCACAGAGCAGCATTACCGGTATTTCCTGTTCTTTACCTATTTCTTCAACGATTCTTGTCACCGGACAAGCATCGGCATCTACCAAAATTCTCATAATGATTCACTCTCCTATAAAAATATTTTATCATATGCCAAAGTTCTTGTCTTTCAATTGTTATCTTAGAACAACTAGAAGCCACTTTTCCATATTGCGGATATATGCCGTATTTTTACCAGCGCCCGTCTTCATGATATATCCCTCTTTGAGGAGGGATGCTAGTGCAATTTCAACAGTTGATGTGCTGACATCTGGACATTTTTCTAAAATCATGCGTTTCGACAGCTTTTGCATTGTATTATCAAATAGCCCGCGAATACGTTCCGGCTTGGAAAGATTTCTATTTTGCATCAATTCTACACGCGCTGACGTTGTTGTTTGCTATAAACCTTATTTTCGATATACAAAGATTTCATCCCAACAAAAATGCCTGAATACCGAGTCATTGCTGTGAAACAAAACCTCAAAGTGGTATAATGCTTGCATGGGAGAAATTCCATGCTTATACGAGTCCGTTTTATAACCCTTTTATTTGGTTATATTTAGATAGCAGATAACCAGCAGTTTGAATAGCTTGATCAAAAAAATAACCGGCAACACTACACCAGGAGGACCCATGGCAAAATCACCGAACCAGAAACTGAAATTGATTTTTCTGATGAAAATATTATTGGACAGGACCGATGAAACCCACAGCATGACGATGAACGAGATTCTCGATTCTTTAAACAGCTGCGGAATCCAGGCGGAAAGAAAAAGCATCTACAACGACCTCGAGACGCTGCGGGTGTACGGAATCGATATCATTGGCCAGCCGGAGAAAGGCACATACAGGTACTACGTGGCAAACCGTCAGTTTGAGCTGGCGGAGCTCAAGCTGCTGGTGGATGCCGTCCAGTCTTCGAAATTCATCACTGCAAAGAAATCCCATGAACTGATCAAGAAGATTGAAAGCTTTACCAGCATCTACGAGGCGACGCAGCTGCAGAGGTATGTATTCGTTTCGGAACGGGTAAAGACGATGAACGAGTCCATCTACTACAGCGTGGACAAGATTCATACGGCTATCAGTGCGAACGCGCAGATCAACTTCAAGTATTTTGAATGGTCCGTGGACAAGAAAATGCAGCTGCGCAAGGATGGCGCCAGCTACATCATCAGTCCCTGGGCCCTTACCTGGGATGATGCCAACTATTATATGATCGGGTTTGACGGCGCTGAAGAGAAGATCAAGCATTACCGCGTGGATAAAATGATTGGGATTGAAATGACAAAAGACAGGCGCGACGGAGCGGAACTCTTTGACCGATTCGATATGGCCGTCTACTCGAAAAGGATGTTCGGCATGTTCGGCGGCAGTGAGAAGAATGTGAAAATCATTTTTGAAAACCATCTGATCGGCGTGGCCATCGACCGGTTCGGGAAGGATGTCACAGTGATTCCGGAAGATAACGGGCATTTTTCCATAAATGTCCGGGTTGCAGTAAGCAACCAGTTCTTCGGATGGCTATTCGGCCTGGGAGGCGGGGCGAAAATCGTTTCACCGCCCGAGGTGGTCGACCTGATGCGGAAGGAAGCCCGGAGGCTGGCCGCACAGTATTATTAACATCAGAGTACAAGATAAGGGGAACAGCACATGAGAATTCTACATACCGCCGATTGGCATTTAGGAAAAAACCTGGAGGGATACAGCCGGATGGACGAGCAGGAGGCCTTCCTTTCGGACTTCGTCCAGACCGTTAAGGAGAACGAGGTTGACATGGTCGTCATTTCCGGTGATATCTACGACGGTCCGAACCCTCCGGCCAGAGCCGAAAAGATGTTTTACGATACTTTGAAGAAGCTCTCTTCCGACGGAGAGAGAGTCACTCTGGTAATAGCGGGCAACCATGACAATCCAGAGAGGCTTGTGGCAGCGGGACCGCTGGCCAGAGAACATGGAATTATTATGGTGGGGACGCCGAAGACGGTCATCGACACCGGTGAGTACGGCAGACACAAGGTTGTTGGTGCTGGAGAAGGATATATCGAGATTGAGATAAATGGAGAAAATGCGGTCATACTTACGGTTCCATTCCCGAGCGAGAAGAGGCTCAACGAGGTGCTTTACGGAGCAATGGACAGCGAAGAGGAACGGCTGGATTCTTACGGCGACCGGATAAAGGCGCTGTTTGACAATCTGAGCGGCCAGTTCCGGGAAGACACAGTAAATATTGCTGTGTCCCATTTGTTTGCTATGGGAAGTGAGGCATCCGGGTCGGAGAAAAACGTGTCCCTTGGAGGCACATTTATTGTCAACGGAAACTGTTTTCCGGACAAGGCACAATATATTGCCCTCGGACATATCCACAAGCCGCAGGTCGTGCCCGGCACACTTGGAAAAGCCCGGTATGCAGGCTCTCCCCTGCACTACAGCAAGAATGAAATCAACTTTCAGAAGAAATGCTTTATCGTCGATCTGAAAGCTGGAGAAGAATGCAGCATCCAGGATGTGGAGTTCAAGGTGTACAAGCCCATAGAAATCTGGAAATGCAGGAGCATAGAAGAAGCGATTGAGCGCTGCCAGGCAGAAGGCGAAAGGGATTGCTGGGTATATCTGGAAATCGAGACGGACCGTTATATCCAGGAAGATGAAATCAAGCTGATGAAGAATGCCAAAAAAGATATCCTCGAGATTATGCCCAGGATTATCGGCGAAAGCAATGAAGAAATCGACATGAGCAGTTTTTCCGAAAAATCGATTGAGGAGATTTTCAGGGAATTCTATCTGAAGGAAAGAAAGGTCGAGCCGCAGCAGGAGGTTGTGGATTTATTGCTTTCCATCATTGACGAGGAGGAAGAAAGCGTTGAAACCAATTTCACTGACCATCAAGGGGCTTAACAGTTTTATCGAAGCCCAGGAAATAGATTTTGAAAAATTGACACAGCAGGGTCTGTTCGGAATATTCGGTCCGACCGGCAGCGGCAAATCCACGATACTCGACGGCATCACCCTTGCCCTGTTCGGGGAAGTGGCCAGAAAGAGCGCGAATTTCATCAATACCAACTGCGACTCGGCAAATGTCAGCTACGAATTCCAGATTTCCGGTCAGGAAATGAAACGGTACCGTGTTGAGAGGGAATTCCGGAGAGAAAAGAAAACGGATGCCGTCCGGACCAAATCCGCAAAGGTTGTGGAGCTTGCAGGCGATACGGAAATTGTGCTGGAAGATGGGGTAAAAAGCGTCACTTCAAAATGCGAGGAAATCATTGGACTGAAACTCGACGATTTCACAAGGACCGTTGTCCTGCCGCAGGGAAAATTCAGCGAGTTCTTGAAGCTGACTGGCAAAGAAAGAAGCGAGATGCTGGAAAGGCTCTTCAATCTGCAGAAATACGGCGATGACCTCTCCGGCAGACTGTCCGGCAAAATCAGGACTGCAAGAAACAACGAAAGCCGCCTGGAAGGTGAGCTGAATGGCTATGAGGACTGCAGCGAAGAAGTTCTCAACGAGAAGCAAAAAGAGCTGAAAGAAAAAATCAAACAATTTGACCAGTGCCGAACAGAGCTGGCGCATGCGGATGTAAATTGCAAAAGCGGCGAAACTTTGTGGAACCTTCAGCTAGAACTGGAAAAAGAGAAAGCGAACGAAACGGAGCTGAAGAAGGCTGATGCCAGAATCGCCGAAATCCAGAACAAGGTCCTCTTAGGCGAGTCCGCATTGAAGGTAAAGCCTTATGTCGGTCCCTACGAGGATACTCTGCATAAGATGAACGATTCAGAATCGAACTTATCAAAACTGACGGAAAGTTTGTCCGGGATAAAGATAGACAAGGAAGAGAAAGAATCCGCCTTTGAAACGGCCAGAAACAGAAAGGAAATCGAATTGCCGGCTCTCAAAATCAAAGAGCATCAGGTAATGGAGTCCATCGATGAGAAGGTGAATCTGGATAAGCTTCTGGCAGAAAATGAATCTCTGCAAAAGGATATCCGTGATTTGGAAAAGGTGATCGTGACCGCAGATGCAGCTGTCGCAGCAAACGAGAAGAACATTGAGGATATCAGGGAGGAACTCGCTGCAAAGACAGCAAAAACTGAAGAGCTGAACGTTCCGGCAGAATATAAGGACAGGATCGGCAAGGCCCTCCTTACCCTCAACGACTTCAGAACCCTGCAGAAACACCAGGACAATCTTTTAGAAACAATCCGTACGAAATCAGAAGCCCTTGCACTGATGATCGAAGACCAAAAAAATAAGTATGCCGAATCTAACTTGAAAACCGAAGAGACAGACAAGGCTGCCCGCGCATTGAATGACCTGATTTCAAACTGCCCCGGCGACCAGGATGCCGTGTTAAAACTCAGTAACAGGCTGTTTGATGTAAAAACCGCGTGGGAAAAGAATGTGGAGTGCAGTTTGGTCCTGCAGAAGGCAAATTCCGAGATTGAGGCACTGGAAAAGGATGCCGCAGACAAGACAGGGATAAAAGATCCCCTGAAAATCGAGGTGGATGCGATCAGCAGCAGGATCAGAAGGGCCGAAACAGAGTGCGCAGCCTATGCACTGCGCGAGGCCCTGGCAGAGGGAGATATCTGCCTTGTGTGCGGTTCAAGAGAGCATCATCTGGAGAATATCGAGATTCCGGCGGTTGAAAACCTGGAGCAGGTAAAATCGGAGCTGCAGGAAAAAGCTGAAAGATTTCAGAAGCTATCCGATGAGATCCTGACCGCACAGGCAGGCATCGATCAGCAGAAGAAAATCGTTCAGGAAAACAGCAGCAAACTGCTTGAACTCGGTGAAGATTACAAGGCTTTCTCTCCAGAAAGCCTTAAAGTCGAATTTGAAACACTGAATGCTGCGGTCAAGAAATACACATCTGACAAGGAGAGCCTGGATACCCGCATCAAGGTTCTGACGCAGGAGAAAAGCGATCTCGAAAGTGCCTGCAAGGTAATCGACAATTCCATCAGCGGACTGGAAGACCAGCTGAATGACCTCAGAAAGAGTCTGCAGGAAACTGCCTCGGACCTTGAAAGCGCAAAGAAAAAATTAGACAGTCTGAAATCTGAACTTTCCATAGAAGATTTTGAAAGCGAGAGCTCCAAAATCAGCCGGATGGAAAAGGAGAAATCCGGTCTCGAACTGGAGATCAAAGAATTACGGGAGAAACTCCAGACCGCCCAGACTCTGAAGGATGAAGATTTCAAAAAAGCAGGGGGATATAAAGAACAGCTGAGCGGCATGAAGAATGCATTCACAGAAAAAAGCAAATCCGCAGAAGAAAAGCGCAATTCCATCCGGGCAAGAGCCGGCGAAATCGACAATCTCGAAAAGCTCAAAGAAACAATCTCTGAACTGATCAAGGATATAGAATGTAAATTCGGCCTCGCGGAAAAGGATAAGAATGATATTACCAGGAAGTATGACGAATGCAGCCAGGCAATCATACATGAACAGAAAACCCTGAGAGACTTGAGTGACAGACTCGCAAAAGACAAAGTAAATCTTGAGAGGGCACTGGCAGAAGAGAACATGAAGGATATCCAGGAAATCAGGAATCACCTTCTGACAAAGGATGAAATCGAACAGTTCGGGATAGAAATAGCCAGCCATAAAGAATCAATTAATAAGATTGCCGGTACCATCGAAACACTGGAAAAGAAAATCGATGGAAGAAGTCTGACTGAAGAAGAATGGAATGCCCTTATAGCAGCAAAAAAAGAAAAGACAGAGCTGCTTGAAACTCTGAACAATACGATGATACAGATAACTGAAAACATAAAGACGCTAAGCATAAGACTGGATACAAAAAAAGAAATACTGAAAGAGAAGGAAAAGCTGGACCACACCCTCTCCCTTCTGAGTGATCTGGAGAAGCTGTTCAAGGGGAAGAAATTCGTGGATTTCGTAGCCACGAACCAGCTCAAATATGTGTCCCTTGAGGCCTGCAAGAAACTGAAAGAGATCACCGGCGGAAACTACGGTCTGGAAGCAGATGAAAACGGCCGGTTTATAATCCGGGATTACAAGAATGGCGGGGCGCAGCGGGATGCCACGACATTGTCGGGCGGGGAAACCTTCCTGGCTTCCCTGTCACTGGCCCTGGCATTGTCTGCTCAGATCCAGCTAAAAGGAACTGCTCCTCTCGAGCTCTTCTTTCTGGACGAAGGATTTGGGACACTGGATGACAACCTGCTGGAAACTGTCATGGATTCCCTGGAAAAGGTGCATCACGAAAGGCTGTCTATCGGCATAATCAGCCATCTGGAGGCCATTAAGAACAGGATGCCCGTAAAGCTGAATATCACCCCTGCCGAAGCCGGAATGGGCGGAAGCAAGGTTAAGATTGAGCGGAATTAGTGGCTGGCAATTCCATTTGGTAACAGTA
This sequence comes from Parasporobacterium paucivorans DSM 15970, assembly GCF_900141895.1. GTDB lineage: Bacteria > Bacillota > Clostridia > Lachnospirales > Lachnospiraceae > Parasporobacterium > Parasporobacterium paucivorans. The sequence continues at coordinate 51,515 of NZ_FQYT01000016.1, forward strand.
TACAGTTCAGTTTAAGGAAAATTCATCTGGTTTTCATAAATCCATCACAATTATTTGATATATTCAATGTAGATATTATATCGTTTTTGCACGGAGATACAGAACCAATAGGTCAAAGGAGGAAAAATAGAGATGTACGGTTTTTACGGGACGGGACACAACTTATTCATGCAAGGAGGTTTTGGGTGTATAGGAATAGTATTTATAATTTTACATATTCTTTTTTGGATAGCAGCCATCTGTTTTGCAGTAAAGTTGTATCATAAATATTTCAAAAGAGTCGGCGAATCAAAAACAAAAAATAATACAGCCATGGCTATTCTTCGCGAAAGGTATGCTAAGGGAGAAATTGATTCCGAGGAGTTTAATAAAAGAAAATCAGATCTTGAATAAATAACAATCGATATTATAACCAGAATAAGCTGCCCTAGCTGCAGCTTTTTTTGGTCCCTTCATTCTTTCGTAATGACTACTACCTTGTCGCCGGTCACGTCAGCCTGGCATGCAAGCCTGTATCCTTCTTTTATTTTTTTATTTCCCAGTATATCTATCTCACTCTTTGTAGGCTCTGTAAGTTCGCCTGAAACAACCTTAACTACACATTTTCCGCATTTTCCTTTTCCATCACAGGAAGTCTTGAGTTTGATATTTGCATCCCCAGCCGCTTTTAATAAGCTTTTCCCTTGTTTCACCTCTGTTTCACTAATAAATGTTACTTTCGCCATAATATTAAGCCCTCCTTCGCCGCGACCTTATAAATACCGCGTAATAGTTATCATATGTCTTTTCATGTATTCCGAAAAGTCTGTACCCGTTTGCCTTAATTTCAAAGTATTTGAGTACACTTCCAGCCGGCTTCCCAGAAGGTAGGACAACAAAATCAAACGGTTTGTCTGATATTTCTGTCCATTTCTTTCCATGCCTTTAAAGCCGGGAATAGTCTCCCTGATATCGTCCAGTAATTTCATTATATATTCCACTTCCTTCGTAATGCGAATTGGAAATACAAATCGATTTCCCGTGTATGTAATTGCTGCGCCAAATATATTATAGCCAAATACTCTTGCCAGCATAATTACAGGCATTGAAGCTAAATCCATCGCAAGACATGCGCATGTAATGTTCATCATAAGCAACGTATCATTTTTCAGAGTATAGATAAAGAAATTTGCAATTGTCAAAATGATGACCCTGGATGCAAAGTCATTAAAAACAGGGAATAGGACTGCGCATGCCAATATCCCTGCTATTGTACCTTTCACCCTGGCAGCAACACGTTTTTCAACATTATCATAGATTGGCAGCATCGTGAAAAACACCGCTATAGGCAGCCAGTATATATTTGCCCAGGACGTAACATATGCAAAAGCCAGGCATACCGTTAAGACAATTCCCGTACGGAGGGCGAAACGTAATCGAAATGAACGGATATCCAGTTTTTTAATACGGAGATACAGCCGTCTGTTATCGGTCAGTGCGATATCTGCCTGTAAAGCCGCCTCAAAATTGGCAGTCATATTTTTGATCATTTCCAGGTCATTATAGAACGGCGTGTCTTCTGATTCCTCATGGGTCTTTGTGTCTGATATCTGCTCATTTATAAATAAATATACAATTTGAAAAAAGGCCACATAAATACAATATTGATTTGCACTTACTTTACTGCGGATGCTGTTGCGATTGGCCATATATATTTCACTGCTTATTTTACGGTTGATTTTAAATAAATTTTTTTGCTTAATTTCCAACCCAACATTATCCCCTGCTTCTATTATGGAGATTATCTCCTTGCACAAGGATATGCCTTCTCTGGTGAATTTCTTCAAAGGATCCTCTTTCTTAAAAGCACCAATAATTATTAAAAACAAAAACAATATAATAAAAGAAGCAAGAATTGCAGCAAAACGATTTAATAATCCATCCAACCCCTCTGCCCGAAAATTCTGAAAGAAAATCAATGCCAGTCCGGGAGGATAATAACCATCAGGCTGGTACTCATCCATAAAACTGTACCCAATCCAGAAAAACACAAGGCCGTTCAACAAAATGCACAAAACAATATTCATAACTGCAAAATAGGAAATAACAGCTATTGCAATATATATTATTAATGTCTTAATCATCGACCCAGAAAAATCCGTCTGATCCTTAAAATGAAGAAAAGACATCGTTGCGAATACACCGATTGTAATATTCTCCATTCCAAAAATAAAGTAGTTAACAAAAAATATAATTGTAATAACAATAGTAGGTAATATTGATTGGCTTAGATATTTTTTTAAAACAGCTAATATCATTACACTGCCCCTTGCCTTCGTTTTTTTAAATAATTGTGTTCTTCTGATTTTATTATACACCTTCTCCGTAGCCAAGCAATACAATCATCTTATTTCCACGGAACCCCGTAAATCAGCACGAAAAAACAGCCTGTTACAGCTGCTCATTTTCGTTTCCTATAATTTGTTTCTGTACATTTAGGAATATAACTGGGAGATTTTTCCGTTCGTTATCCGGCTCTTCAAATCCTCCACTTTTTCCTCAATTATCTTAGCTGTTTTTATGAATTCTTCTTTACTTTTTCCTGTCGGGTCCTCAAGTCCCCAGTCTTCTCTATGTTTGCTGGGAAGGTACGGGCAGTCCACGTTGCATCCCATGGTAATTACTATGTCCACTGGAGGAATATCGGATATCAGTTTGGATCTTTGGGAAAGGTTCATATCTACCCCATACATTTCCTTGATTACCGCAACCGCATCCTGATTGATCTGCGGTTTTGTTTCGGTACCTGCAGAATAGGCTTCATATACGTCTGCTGCACGCAGTTTTGATATTGCTTCGGCCATTTGGGACCGGCATGAGTTATGAACGCATACAAATGCGACCTTTATTTTTTCATCCATGGTTAGACCTCTTTCCGGATTTGTGCTTTGGAAATCCATTTTCATCAAAGAATTTTCGTTTGAAAAGCAGTGCGGAATCAACCAGTAAAATCATTACCGGCACTTCCACCAACGGACCTATGACTGCCGTGAAAGCGACATTCGAGCCTATTCCAAATACTGCCACTGCAACAGCAATAGCCAATTCGAAATTGTTGCTGGCTGCCGTAAAGGACAGCGTGACAGTCTGCTCGTATTTGATGCCTTGGCGGTATGACACGTAGAAACTGACAAAAAACATGATCGCGAAATAAAGTAAAAGAGGTATAGCAATTCTTACAACATCTAAAGGATTTTTGATTATCTGCTCACCTTTGGTGATGAACATTAAGATTATCGTATAAAGCAATGCTATCAATGCCAGAGGGGATATTCTCGGAATAAATACCTTTTCATACCACTCCTTTGTTTTCACTCTTGTCAACGTGAACCTGGTAATAAAACCTGCCGCAAAAGGAATCCCCAAATAAATAAGTACGCTTTTTGCTACTTCCCACATGGAAATGTCGACAATCTGGCCTCCCCAGGAAAGTCCAAGCCACTTTGGTATAAGAGTTACAAACAGATAAATATAAGCCGCATAGAGCAATATCTGGAATACGGAATTAAGTGCTACCAGGGCTGCGCCGTATTCGCTGTCTCCTTTTGCAAGGGAATTCCAAATGATAACCATGGCAATACACCTTGCAAGCCCGATGATAATAAGGCCAATTGCAAATTCCGGCTTGTCCCCGAGAAATATTATTGCCAAAATAAACATTAAAATTGGACCCGCAATCCAGTTCTGAATTAGTGAAAAGCCGAATACTTTTTTATTTTGCGTCACTTTTCCTATCTCTCCATACTTTACCTTGGCAAGAGGCGGATACATCATGACAATCAGTCCGATAGCAATTGGCCATGATATTGTCCCGGTACTCATTTTACTCAGCGCGGTAGACAGATTGGGCAAAAAATATCCGCCCAAAACCCCCACGGCCATAGCGATAAATATCCACAGTGTTAAGAATCTATCTAAAAATGATAGTTTTGACTTCTTTTCCATTTCATTATCCTTCCTCAAATTAACTTCAGAATCTCTGTTTTAGATTTTTTTGCAAATGCAATCATTCTTATCCCTTGTTATCTGGGCAAAAAATGATAGTACCTCATTCGCCTTGTCTTTATTTAGCGTATATCTCATCCATGCGCCATCCCGGGCAGCGTTTACAAGACCGCTTTCAGCCAGAATTTTCATATGGTAGCTGAGCGTGGATTGCGATATGCTGAATTCCTCTAATATTTTGCAGGCACACATTTCTCCGCAGGACAGCATGTCGATAATCTTCAATCTTGTTTCATCTGATATGGCCTTAAGTATCGGAACATATTCCGCATATAATCCGGTCATAGAATTCCCCTCCAATACATTTATATATTTCAATGTTATCGAATTCCATCGATATGATATGTAAACTATAGCAACAATATCGAACCTTGTCAATATTTCTTAAATTTGTTCCCTCAGATCCATTTCCTCTACTACAAGATGTGCTATTATGTCTGCCTGATTTACGCATACATCTACACCCATCTGTGCGTCGTAAAGCCATGCATTCTTTGGATTATTAACTCTTGCAACCACGCGAGAAATTCCAAATTCCATTTTGGCCAATGTTGATACAACCAGATTGATCTCATCAGCGCCAGTAACGGCCGACACAACATCCGCAGATGCTATACCTGCCTTTTTCAATATTTCAGGGTCAGAACCACTTCCCAAAACAAGCAGATCCGGTGAGAGTTCCTTTAAAAGTTTATTATAGACACTTTCCGAGTGTTCGATCATATGAATGGTGTGGCCTTTCGACATTAACAGCGAGGCGATATATGTTCCTACCTGCCCTCCGCCTACAATAATAATTTTCATTCGGCTCCTCCCTTTGCTAGTGAGCAAGATCTAACATGTTTTTCAATTTATTCGTGGCTGAACAGACAACTGAAATATACAGGATATCTTCGGGTTCAAAAATTGTCCCTGCCATTGGAATGAAAGCCTGTCCGTTCCTGTTAATGGTAACCACCTGGATTTCTCCATGAATGGAAAGATCATGGACTTTATGTCCTACCAGCAGATGCGGAATCTCAATGCGAACCAGATTGACATTGCCATCTCCCATTTCATATACACTGTCCAGGGAATTAAATGTTATCATTTCCGTAGCTCTTTCAATTCCCCAGGCAGTAGTCGAAATCGTCTGAATTCCCAATCTTCGATATATATCTGCCTTTTTGGGATCGTATAGACGTGCAATAACTCTTGGTACCAGGTATATGTTTCTTGCCACCCTTGCAATAACAGCATTGATTTCATCGCTGCCTGTACATGCCACAACTGCATCCACACGGTCTATCTTTGCTTTGATCAACACATCCTTGTCAAATACAAATCCTTCGACCTTGGTTCCCTTGAAATTATTTCCCAGACCTCCCAATGCTTCAGCATCTTTATCAATGACTGTAACAGTATGGCCTTTTTTTTCAAGGCTCAATGACAGACCCATTCCCATTCTTCCCATACCTACCACAATTACTTTCATGCCGGTCCACCCCCTATATTATTTGATTATTCCCATTTTTTCTGCGCATGAATAATTTTCGTGTTTCTTCTATCAATAGAATCAGTGGCGGCCATGCGCACAACAGCATCCAGTCAGTCACTCCGAGTGCCGTTGTATTAAATACGGATTGCAAGGGCGGAAGATAGACCATGGCGACAATAATAATAATTTCAACTGCAATTCCCAGATTGACCTGCTTGTTCTTAAATATGCCAACACTGAATACCGACTGTTTTTCAGTACGACAGTTAAAAACCGCTCCAATCTGACAAAATACGATTGCTGCAAGGGTCATGGCCGTCGCTTTTATATATATTGAAGTGCCCTCAGCAGCGAGCGTAACATTTGGCCATCCATTCTGTACGTTTACAAAGAAATATGAATCTATCGAAAAAATCGAACCCAGCATTCCATACCAGAGAAAGGCCTTAAGAACGAGCTTTCTGCTGAGTAATGGCATATTTTGTTTTCTTGGTGGCTGGTTCATGATGCCTTTTTCAGGCTTTTCAGTCCCTAGGCCCAGCGCTGGCATCATATCCGTGCCTAAATCTATTGTCAGAATCTGCATAATCGTCAGCGGCAATGGAATTGCTCCCCGGGAAAACAGGAACAGTGCCGATGGAATTGCTTCGGGCACATTTGAATTCAATATGTACAGAAGAAACTTCTGGATGTTGCTATATACGGCTCTTCCTTCTTCTATTGCATGAACTATTGAAGCAAAGTTATCATCAGTCAGAATCATGTCTGCTGCTTCTTTTGCAACATCAGTGCCGGCTATTCCCATGGCAATTCCGATATTGGCCTTTTTTAGAGCCGGAGAATCATTTACGCCGTCACCTGTTACCGCAACAATTTCACCCATTTCCTGCAGATTGGACACGACACGAAGCTTCTGCTCCGGTGCAACCCGGGCAAAGATAATCTCATCTTTTAAATATTCCTTTAACTGTTCATCAGAAATCTCTCCAAGTTCAAGTCCTGATAATACACGTGGGCTTGTCCCTTTCACGATGCCAATGCGTTTTGCGATACTTTCTGCAGTAAGTCCATAATCTCCGGTTATCATGATTACACGTATTCCTGCACGATGACATTCTGCAACTGCATCGGCAACTTCCGTTCTGGGGGGATCGGCCATTATAATGAGGCCGACAAATACAAGATCCCGTTCAATAATCATAGGCGTGTAATCGCTCATTGCCACTGGAATGCCTTCATCATCTCTGTGAATCAGCCTGTACGCAACTGCGAGCACACGCAAACCCTTACGTGCGTAGCTGTCGTTTGCTTCGATGATTTCCCTTCGCATATCTGGATCCATTGGTGCGGTTTTTCCATTAATGCGTACTTTCTGTGACAATTCCATCACTTCTTTTGGGGCACCTTTTACGTACGCAATCAGCCTGGTTCCATCCACTGGGCTTTCCAGCTGGTGGATTGTAGTCATTCTCTTACGGCGTGATTCGAAAGGAAGCTCTCTTAATCGGGGCGTCAGTTCTATCTGTCTCTTTAAATCAATGCCTGCTTTTACGGCAACAACCCCAAGACAAGCCTCTGTGGGATCACCCAGCACTGTGTAACGGACTGATTCTTCATTTGGCGGCAACAAACGGGCATTGCTGCACAGCGCCGCTCCGGTTAATAGTAGCTTCAAATCCGCATCATCATTTGCAGAAACTTTTTTCTCGTTTTTAATAATATTGCCTTCCGGAGCATATCCAACACCGGTAACGTCAAATTCTTTTCCAGGCAGCCATAAATTACTGACCGTCATTTCATTCTGGGTCAGCGTGCCGGTCTTATCCGTACATATAACGGTCGTACTTCCAAGCGTTTCCACTGATGAAAGTTTCTTGACCAGAGCATTTCGACCGGACATTCTCTGCACGGCCATCGCCAGGGACAGTGTAACCGTAGGCAGTAGTCCTTCCGGAATAAATGCGACAATCATACCCAGGGCAAATATGAATGAGGATGCAATAGGTTGTTTTACCAAAAAAACTGCGGCTGCAAAAAAAACTACGCCAAATCCAATCGCTATGATTGAAATCTGTTTTGTAAGCCGATCCAGCTCCTTTTGCAGCGGGCTCTCCTCTGCCTCCATATTCTGGGTGAGATTAGCTATCTTGCCAAATTCCGTTTTCATTCCAATCTGTATTACAATTGCTTTTCCATTTCCTTCAGAAACGCTAGTACCTGCAAAAATCAGATTAGGTGTTTCAGCACGCGTCAAGTCGTCTCTCAACACAGCATCTTTTGTCTTTCTTACGGGATTGGATTCGCCGGTAAGGGTTGACTGGTCTACCTGCAGATCACTGATTTCTATTAGACGGGCATCCGCCGAAATCTTATCACCTTCCTCCAGCAAAAGCATATCCCCGCTGACAAGATCCTGTGATAATATTTTTTGTTCCAGGCCATCCCGGATTACTCGCGAATAGGAAGGAAGCATGTTTCTTAGTGCCTCTGTAGCCTTCCCAGCCCGGTATTCCTGCATGAAACTGAAAACTCCATTGATTACATTGACAAGCCAGACTGCAATACCAAGCTGTGGCATTCCCGCCGGAATTGCTATGGCCCCTGCACACCACAAAAGTATGGCCATTAAATGTGTGAAATTGCTCAAGAAAATGATAATAGAAGACTTTTTCTGCTTCTCTGCAATCAGATTCTTTCCCTCTTCATTTTGCCGTTTTTCTGCTTCTGTCTGACTAAGCCCCAAAGAAGACGTCTCTAATGCCTCATAGACTTTGTCTATCTGGAGCCTGAAAATATCTTCTTTTTTGCTTGAAACCGTATCCACATTATCCAATTTTTCCTTCTCACTTGAAGCAAAGCTTCAGCCAATTAAAAATCATATTGTTAATATGTCCACCAAGCTATTTCTCAGGCGTTTTAATTTGTATCCTGTTTATTCTTCTTTTATCACTTTTCAATACAATAAATTCATAATCCCTGTAATCGAACTTATCACCGACCTGAGGATATTTCTTTAGCTGTGAATAAAGCCAGCCTCCTATTGTATCAACATTTTCATCATCCATATGTAAATTTAACAGTTCATTTATATCTTCAATAAGGACTTTTCCATCTACAATATAGCTCCCGTCATCTGTCTTAGCAATCTCGCAGCTTTCTGTTGTGTCAAATTCGTCCTTCATTTCCCCGACGATTTCCTCTAAAATATCCTCAACAGTCAACAGTCCGGCTGTTCCGCCATATTCATCAATGATGATGGCCATCTGGGCTTCCCCTTTTTTGAACTGCTTTAGCAATTCGCTTATCGACAAAGATTCCGGAACAAATCGGACTTCTCGAATGATATCCTCCACATTTTGATTGATACCCTCTATTTTTTGTTTATACAAATCCTTTATATGCACAAAACCAATAACATTATCTTTGCTTTCCCTGCATATTGGATATCTCGTCAGCTGTTTGTCCAGGGTGTATGTTATTATGTCATCGAATGAATCATCTATAAAAATACATGCCATATCCGTACGCGGAATCATGATATCTTTTACCGTCGTCTCGGTAAAATCAAAGATATTACCGACGAGAACCAGCTCAGCTTTATCCACTAATCCCTGCTCATAACTTTGTGCAACCAGAAGCTTTATTTCCTGATCAGTATGTGCCTCATCATGTTCATCAACCGGTGAAATTCTGAATGCTTTCAAAACAAGATTGGTGCTGTGATTAAACGCCCACATAATGGGATACGTCACTTTGTAAAACATCATCAGAGGCAGCGCTGTCTTCATGGCAATTTTTTCTGCGCTTGTGATTGCAAGGGATTTAGGAACCAGTTCGCCCAGCACAATATGAAACGCCGTAATAATGGAAAATCCCAGAACAAACGAAATTGAATGGACTAAACTTGTCGGCATATTCAGCATTTCAAACAACGGATCCAACATGTTCGCAACAGCTGGTTCTCCGATCCAGCCCAGCCCCAATGACGCTAAGGTTATCCCAAGCTGGCACCCGGATAAGTATGAATTCAAATCGTTAACGACGATCAAAGTTCGTTTTGCACCTTTGTCTCCGCCAGCCACCAGTGTTTCTATTCTGGACTTTCTGACCTTTACCATGGCAAATTCTGTGGCGACGAAAAACGCATTCATAAATACCAGTATAAGTACAAGTATTATATTCATCAGACTCGTCATACGCTTTTATCTTCTCCCTGAACGCATATTGTTTTTAAACATTTTATAATACTATTTTATCATCTTCTGCGCTCTCATACTATCAGATTATTGGATTCCCTCTGCCATATCCAGAAGTTTTTCACCTGCAAGCCTGTATACCGTCCAATCTTTCATGGGCTCGGCTCCGAGGGAAAGATAAAAATCAATGCTGGGTTTATTCCAATCCAGACACCACCATTCAAGCCGCCCGCAGCCTCGTTCTACCGCAATTTGGGCAAGCTGCTTTAAAATAGCTTTTCCGTATCCCTTTTTTCGGTATTCTTCCAGCACAAACAAATCCTCAAGATAAAGGCCTGCTCTTCCAATAAATGTCGAAAAATTGTGGAAGAACAGAGCAAATCCAATTTCTTTTCCGTCCACCATCAGAAACAGGACTTCCGCTCTTTTCTGTTCAAATATCCACTCTCTAAGAATATCTTCGGTCGCAACTACCTGATCCAGCATTTTCTCATATTCGGCAAGCTTTTTGATGAAATCTAAAATCAATGCCACGTCTGATTCATTTGCATATCTATAATTCAATTCACTGTTCATTTTTTCCTCCGAAAATATATATTAATAATTCTGGTCTCATCACTATGAAAATTTTCAAAAAACCACAGGCGAATCTGCACTCACCCGCAGTATTTTTTTGATCCAAATATTTATTTAATCCTTGAATATCGGAAAGGCCAGAACGGCAGCTCTACATTTTGCCGCCTGGAGCGATGCGGAAATCAATAATGAGGTGACCAATTCAATTATATAGCTATACGATTTCTGCGTCAAATTTATCAGGGACAATAATTACACCTGATTTGCATCGTGATATAGTTCCAGGGATACAAATGGCCATCCGCCAAATTCCGTCTCTTTGTAATCCCTGTATGCCTGTTTGATTTCCTCCATATAATCTGTTTTACTTACCTTCACGACCTATCACCTCACTTTTTGTTCTGAATTATTCATAATTATCTTTAAGAAAAGAAACAAAATAAAAAATGCAGGAGATATCGTATATATCTCTTGCATCCAAAGTATTTAATAAATGAAGAAAAACCAAAATTTAAACTTCACCCTCTTTATAATGCTCCCCTTTTAAATTTACTTTTACTCATATCAAACCCTTCTCTTTAACATGTTTAATAAATATTTTTGTTACCCCTTAAAACAAAAATAGAGCTATACCATTCAGCACAGCCCTTGCAAAACGAATTCGTTTTTTTATGTAATGTCATTCTACACGTTCAGATACCAGTTGTCAATAACCCATTTCATAAATTCGAAATTTGTACGTATCATATCGTTATCTTGATAATATTCTATATTCCGCATCATACGCTCTTCGAACTTCCTTAATCGTTCAACAGCTTTTTCTTGTACTCCTTTGCTTGTAACTATTTTTTCATACACATAAAGAAGTGTAACTATTTGCTGTACTCTTGCATTGCTCATCTTCTTCTCTCGAACATTTTTTGATACAGACTTTATTCTGGCTAATTTATGCAATACTTCATAGCTTGTATCATATTGAGCTGTATCAGCCTTAAGATCATTTATTATACAGCTACTATGTGCGGCAGCATTACGGATATCTTTACATGTTTTCAACATGAAATATTTGTTTTTCATTTTCTTATCTTGAAATCTACTGGCGCAGAAACCATAAAACGAAACAAGTCGACCAAATGGAATCAATTCTAAGAATACCCACAATGGAAAATTCTCAGGATATCTCGAAAACAAATCTCCGCAATACACAGAGTTTTCATTTCGATTTATTTCATTCATTAATCTATTTCTTTGATCTTCCGTTTGTGAGTTAATAAAATCTTCGCAAATTGCATACCCATCTTCACCTAAATCTTCTGCCAAACGCAAAAGTTCAATTTTGGTATAATGTTCAATATCAAACGACAATTGGGCAAGCATATATCTCAGATCCATATCAATTATTGCCAAGTCTTTCAAGTATCCAAAGTCCAATGAAATATATTTTCCTTCATTATCCCCGTCTTCATACTTTTCATAATTCTTTCTATACGAAGTCAGCTTAAAATAGTAATTATTATTTCTCAGGTATTCTTTTGCTTCTTCTTCATTTACAAGTTGAAAGGTAATACCCTTGTCTTTTAAATGTTGAACTTGTCCTTCTACACCTAGCATTGGCTTATATACAGATTTTTCCTGTTGCATTTCATCCTACCTTTCCCTAGGCATATATTTTCATCAATACGCATTTTCAATCTGCGTAGGAATATAAACATTCTTCAGCGGAATAATTGCCTTATATTTAGAATCTAACTTCTCATAATTCTTTAAAATTATATTTACAAATTCTTGACCATCCATCAATCTCAGATTTGTTTTTATTTTTGCAAAATCCATCGCCTGTTTTGTAAAATCTCCGAGTGTTATAAACAATCCATACTCCCCAACTTCTACATTTCCGTACAAAGCTTGTACTGCAGGCGCTCCGATTGCCCCTTCTACACACTTTACCTGCACTTTAATTATTGGAGGTTCTATTCCAAGTTCATCTTTAAATGCCACAATATCAATTCCACCATCTCCTGATTTCTTGGTAACTCTCGTATTATAGCCAATGATATTCAAAATATGTGCCACAAATGGTTCAAAGGCAAATCCTTTTAATTCTGTAAATAACTTTTTAAAAATAAAATCACTTGTTGTCTCTTCTACATTTGCAAAAATATCATCTATTGTATTATCATCGCTTTCGATAGCAGCTTCTCCATTATTAGCGGAAATATTTACATCTAAAAACATCAGTATATCATCCACATAATTCTTTACCTGAAAAAGACTTAGCGCCGATCCAATCTCATACAATGCTCCTTGCGATACACTTGTTCTTGGAACTGATTTTATCCATTCAACCGAGCGCATATTACAGTAACTTTTTGATTTCTCTGGTTTATATTCATAATCGCCTGTAACTTTACCTATATAAACCATTCGATCTGCTACAGAAGGATAAACTACATAATCTCCAATCTGCATTTCATATTTAAATCTAAAAGGCATTCCTGCCACTGTATTAATAGCACCTTTTTTTGTGTCTGGATATGCTTCTATAAGTTTTTTCTTGAATGCTTCTCTATCATTTTCAATATTCGAAAGATTTCCCATTGCATCCCAACCAATAGCAATACAAGGACTTTTCTTATCCAAGAACAGACTATCTGCATCTCCAGTTTTTCCAGCATGTATTCCCCAACAAACGTCCATTATATTTCGCTCCATTCTGTCTTACATTCTTTCATCAACTTTTCTTATCATTTACTCTTTTAATTTAGAATCGATTTTTCTCCAGTGTCGCTTAACCTGATTCCGTATATTACTTTCTAAGCAATTACTTTCATCAAATATATCATGTGCTTTGTATGCATAAGTAAGAAAATTTCCATGTCCCTTTGAATACCTACTGTTGCCCAGATGCGTATAGGATCTATATATTGCCTTTTTACCAGCAATAAATGACTTTTCATCAGATAATTCTTTTACTTTTCGAATTTTCTTATATGCTCGGCAGTAGAACTTAAACAAGCTCTTATCTCTGATTCTTACCTTTTTACCATCAAATGTAAAACCAAGGTAATTTATTAAATTGCTCTCTCCATATAACTTTTCAATGTTACTATCCATGAAAAAAAATTGTTCTGTCTTATCAGGATTGAGATCTAAGTTTGGAACAGTATCCTTAATTTCAAAAATAATTTTCGAAATAGCCTCATACTTTTTTATCTGTTTGTCGTCCTCATTCATTGGGAGAACAATAACAATATCATCACAATATCTTCGATACATCCCACCAACAGAAGTTACATAATCGTTAATCTTCTGATCGAATTCTATCATATATACATTCGCATACACTGCACTAATTGAGGAACCTTGAGGAATACCATAGTTCTCGGTATGCTTTTTTAAATGTTTTGACTTAAAATCATGAAACTCTTTCGTATCAAAATATTTATCCAACTCACTCATTTCTCTTCTATACATTCCCTTTTCCGTTTCAATATCATCTGCCTCGATATATGAGAAATGAATTAAGTTTTTGTATATAGCATAATCAGCTACATCTAATGACTGGCTATCATTTATTCTCTTCAACTGCTCTTTCAGATACTTGTGATCCAACTTATCGAAAAATTTACTAAAATCGCCAACTAAAATATAAGCTGAATTGCTGTTAACGATAAATTCAAATACCTCTTTAGCAAAATCAATATTGCATTTTCCCCGTGTGCTATTTCTATATGCAGTCGATGCTTTATTGATTCCATTTTGCTTTGCATATACATTGTATTTATCATTCAACCGATTTCCGTAATACTGATAAATAAAGCGATCTATATGCCCTGCATAATAAATTTCTCTATCTTTATGTTTTATATATTTATTTCCAGCATTGTCATTTGTATACTTGTCCATCCCCATTTGAAAATGAATAAATGGGTAAAAACCATGTTTTCCTACCCAATTTATATTTTTCACTCGTTGTTCATAATCTTTATGATGTTTTTTCACATCAAAATGTGTGTAATGTTTATCTGTAAAAATTTCCTTCTTCATTTTTCTCCTAAAAGCTTACTAATTAATGACCGGTAGATATCAGATAATTAGCAAGCATTAAAACCAATTGGACTACGTTTTTCTACCCAGAACTCTACCATCCTCCGTTTTACGATGTATTGTATAATATTATTATCAGCTACTTTGATAGACTGGTAACAGGAGGTCATATAATGGACATAACATTGCTGTACTTTATTCACTATACGCTGTTATTCATGTTCAAGAGCGCTCTTGACACAGAATACTGAAAACCCTTACAGCCATTTCTATAAGGCAAAATATTTATTTTCTGAATATTCTTTCAGAATGAAACACTTATGTTAGATTATACTCTTTCTATTTCGTTTTTACACCATAATTATTACTATCTTCAGTAACCTTCATCTCATCCACTCTAGCTTCATAAGTATAAACCGTTGCCTCTACCTTCTCTTCAAAACTACTCGATCCGCCAACACCAAAATACTTTTCAAAGAACAATATCCCAATCGTCCAGATTAAACCCATTTATCCATAGTTCATCTTCAGAAAGCCCTGTTAATTCCATCAATTCTTCTTCTGTATCAAATGCTATTAATTTCACCATTAATTTAAACCTCCTCAAAGTATTCTTGTACCAGATAATCATATAGCGCTTCAGGTGAACTCAAGTCAATATTACCCTCTGGGCCTGTTATCATCCCTGGCTTATACTGCTTTCCATATTTTAATTCGTAAATATAATAAGAAATATTTTCGTATTGATCTCTCATTAATTTTTCCAGTAAATTTACAACCAGTGACTCATGGGAAATTTGTAGCCCTGCACCGTTGCAAAAATCACAGTCCACATTATCTCTATAATGGTTCCATGAATCAAGACACTTTTACGGACAGTTTTTAATGAATCTGATATACTAAAATCAGTATAAAAAGAGAGGTTCATTATATGTCCAGACAAAGAAGAAACTTTAGTGCCAAATTCAAATCAGATCTTGTGATTGAGCTCCTGAAGGGTGAGAAAGATCTCAATACACTTGCAACCGAAAACGGCATCCAACCCAATCTGCTCCGCAACTGGAAGAAGGAATTCCTTGATAATGCGTCGGTGGTATTTGATGACAAACGGGAAGACAGTCTAAAGGAGAAGCTTACCGAAGAACGCAAGGAAAAAGCGGAGTATG
>NZ_FQYT01000009.1 GCF_900141895.1 Parasporobacterium paucivorans DSM 15970
TTTCCGGTGATGTCATGGCCATCAAACAGGATCTGTCCGCTTTTGGGCTTGTGGATCCCGCTTATAGTGTTCATGATGGTGGACTTTCCGGCTCCGTTGGCTCCGATCAGGGAGACGATGGAGCCCTCTTCTATATTTAAGCTGATGTCCTTCACGGCCTTGAAATCCCCGTAATTCACATCCAGGTTCTTAATCTCCAATAATGACATTATTCCTCATCTCCTCCCATGTATACTGCCGACACTTCCTTGGACTGCATGACCTCCAGCGGCTTTCCGCAGATGACGTTCTCCCCTTCCGCAAGCAGCAGAACCCGGTCCGTTCCTTCCAGCATCGTACGGATGATATGCTCGATCCAGATGACGCTTACGCCCCTTTCCTTGATGTGCTTTACCAAATCGATGACATAGCCTACTTCCGTTTCCGTCAGGCCACCGCCTACTTCGTCCAGAAGCAGGATTTTGGGATTCGTGGCAAGGCCTCTTCCAATCTCCAGACGCTTACGGTCCAGAAGTCCCAGCTTGGAGGCAAACAGAGGCAGCTTGTCCTGCAGGCCGATGGTCTCCGCTATCTCCACGGCCTTTTCCTTGGCCTGCTTTTCTGTAAGCTTCGCACCGAATACTCCGCCGACCATGATATTTTCCAATACGGTCATTTTCTCAAAGGGCCTGGGCACCTGGAAGGTACGCCCGATCCCCTCATGGCACCTCCGGGGAACGCTGTGGTGGGAGATATCTTTTCCCTCATACAGGATAACGCCCTTGGTGGGCTTAAGGATTCCTGTAAGGATGTTCAGCATAACTGTCTTGCCGGCTCCGTTTGGTCCGATGACCCCCAGCACTTCATTTTTATATAACTCGAAGTTCACGCATTTCAGAACATGGTTATTTCCAAATGAAATGCCCAGATTCTTAGCTTCCAATATTACGTTATCATTTATTTCACTCAATTATAGTTCCTCCTGACTGACTTTCATTCACATCGCTGCTGGCACTGTCTGTGATTATATCATGAGCGACAGAATATATTTATCCATAAGGGTGATAGATTTATTGTGATTAAGGATAGGTTGATTTATGGGACTGCAACCATATTGCCTTATAAAAAAAACAAGCCGGAACAAAACCGGCTTGTTTTTAGAGATTAGGTCTGACAAGTTTGGGACTGAATCCATTTTCTTTCAGTGCCTGGATGATTCTTTCCTTATGTTCATGGCCAAAGGCTTCCATCGTTACGGTAAGCTCAACGGCATCGTTTCTGTTGATGCTGACAAACTGGTTGTGTTCCAGCTTAATTACATTGCCTTGTTCTTTGGCTATGACGTCTGCCACCCGCACCAGTTCACCCGGTTTGTCCGGCAAAAGCACAGATATGGTGAAGATTCTGCTTCGGGCAATCAGACCGTGCTGTACCACGGAAGACATTGTTATCACATCCATGTTTCCGCCGCTCAATACAGACACGATTTTTTTGTTTTTGCAATCGAGCTGCTTAAGGGCAGCTACGGTAAGCAGTCCTGAATTTTCCACAATCATTTTATGGTTTTCGACAATATCAAGGAAAGCCACAATGAGTTCATCGTCTTCGACGGTGATTACCTCGTCGATGTTCTTCTGAAGATACGGAAAAATTTTTGATCCGGGTGTTTTAACAGCGGTGCCGTCTGCAATGGTATTTGCCGTGGGCAAGGTCACAACCCGGCCCTGTCTGATAGACTGCTGCAGGCAGTTTGCACGTGCGGGCTCTACTGCAATAATCTTAATATTGGGATTCAGCATTTTTGCAAAGGTGCTTACACCCGCCGCCAGACCGCCTCCTCCTACTGGGACAAGAATGTAGTCGACCGTTGGAAGCTCCTTGATGATTTCTATGGCAATGGAACCTTGGCCGGCCGCAACATCCAGATCATCAAAGGGATGAATAAAAGTATACCCTTTTTCACTGGCAAGTTTCATGGCATACTCAGAGGCATCATCAAAAGTGGATCCGTAAAGGATGACCTCTGCCCCATAATTTTTGGTACGGTTCACCTTCATCAGCGGAGTTGTGGTAGGCATAACGACGATAGACCTTGCATGGAAAAGACCAGCTGCATAGGCCACGCCCTGGGCATGGTTTCCAGCCGAGGCTGTAATAAGCCCCTTGTCTTTTTCCTCCTGTGTAAGCGTGCTGATTTTATAGTATGCGCCCCTGACTTTATATGCACCGGTAAACTGCATGTTTTCGGGTTTCAAGTAAACACTGTTGCCGGTTTGAGCGCTCAGATAATCACTGTATATAAGTCTCGTATTTACCGTGACTTTTTTTACCCTCTCAGCAGCTTCTTCAAATACTTCCATTGTGAGTTCCTTTGTCATATCCACATCCTCTTTCCTGCGTTTGAATTTCAGCTGGCATCAGTTGAAAATAACGCATCTACAAATGCATCAGAGTCAAATTTCTGCAAATCTTCTATTTTTTCTCCGATACCGATATATTTTACTGGTATTCCCAGTTCTGCCTGGATGGCGATGGCGATTCCGCCTTTCGCAGTTCCATCCAGTTTGGTAAGTATGATTCCAGTAACATCCATAACTTCTTTAAACTGTCTGGCCTGGGCCAGGGCGTTCTGACCCGTGGTCCCGTCGAGTACAACCATATTTTCACGGGTGGCACCGGGATATTCTCTTTCTATAACCCTGTCAATTTTACGCAGTTCTTCCATCAGATTTTTTTTGTTGTGAAGCCTTCCGGCTGTGTCGCAGATAAGAATATCCACATTTCTGGATTTTGCCGCGGAAAGAGCGTCAAATATTACGGCAGCCGGGTCAGAACCTTCCTGACCGGACACTATTTCCACCCCTGCTCTTCCAGCCCATTCGGTAAGCTGTTCCACTGCGGCAGCCCTGAATGTATCCGCAGCAGCAATGAGAACTCTTTTGCCCTGACTTTTATATATTCCTGCCAACTTGCCCACGGAAGTGGTTTTTCCCACACCGTTCACTCCAATGACCAGGAGTACCGTTTTTTTGTCTTCAAAGTCATAAGCATTTTCATCCGGCCGCATCTGATTCTTGATGCTGCTGATGAGCATCTCTTTGCATTGGGAAGGTTCCTTTATCTTATTTTCTTTGATGTTTGCTTTCAATTCTTCGATGATTTTTGCGGTCGCATTGATGCCGATATCACCCATTATAAGTATTTCTTCGATTTCTTCAAAAAATTCCTCATCAATAGATGTGAATCTGCTGAAAATCGAATCCATGCCCGATACTATATTGTTCCTAGTTTTCGACAGTCCAGCTGCCAGTTTACTGAAAAAACCTTTTTTTTCTTCTTTCATAATGCTCCCTCTCCTTATGTGACCAGTTGAAATTCTTCTAAATTGACAGAAACCTGAGTCGACACCCCTTTTTCCTGCATGGTGATTCCATACAGGCGGTCGGCTGATGCCATGGTGCCTTTCCTATGGGTGATAACGATAAACTGGGTATTCACACACAGTTTATGAAGATATTGCGAGAAGCGGTCAATATTGGGATCGTCCAGTGCGGCTTCAATTTCATCCAGCAAACAGAACGGGGAAGGTTTCAGGTTCTGGATGGCAAAGAGCAGGGATATTGCTGTTAGCGCCTTTTCACCACCGGACATGAGCTGGACATTCTGAAGTTTTTTGCCCGGAGGCTGGGCGGTTATGACGATACCCGCATCCAGAATATCCTCATTTTCAACCATTTCAAGAGTTCCGTATCCGCCTCCGAAAAGCTCCTGAAAGACTTTCCCGAATTCACTGCGGATCACATCAAACTGCTCTGAAAACTGCCTGCGCATCCCTTTATCCAGTTCCACTATGACTTTCACAAGTGACTCCTCAGCCTCAGCAAGATCATCGTGCTGGCCTTTCAGAAAGCTGTATCTTTCACCCACATTCTTATATTCATCAATAGCGTTTATATTGATATCTCCAAGACTTCGGATTTCTGTACGGATGCTGTCCAGTTCCCTTTTTGCCTGGACAAGGCTGATTAATTCCTCAAGAGGATATTTTTGCGCCTCATTAAATGTGATTTCATATTCATTCCAGATATAATCCGCCCTGTTATCAAAGGATTCCTGCAGTTTTTCAAGTTGCCCGTCAAGACGGAGCAGTTCTTTGTCCAATTCGTTGATCCTGTCTGAAAATGCATCCCGTTTGTCAAGGAAGTCTTTATGCCCGGCAGACAGGGACTTTTTCTCGTTTTCGAGGTTTTCTGTTTCAGCCTTAAGAAGACACGCTTCATCCTCGATCTTTTGGATGCAGCGTTTCAGTTCTTCTGTTTTGGTCAGCTTGTCGTGAAGTTCCAGAGCGGAATTCGAATGTTCCCTGTTGATGGCTGCCATCTCTTCCCCGAGGATTTTGATTTCATTTTCAATCCTTCGGATATTGCTCGCGATAAAATCCTTTTTCTGCTTAATACCGGCATGGGAAAGACGGATTTCCTCATTTCCCCGGGCCTGCAGTGAAAGTGCATCCTGAAGTCCGTCCAGTTCACCGGATTTAAGGGTTATTTCATCTTCGATGGATGCACTTCGGGCATCCATAATACTCAGTTTTTGGGAAAGCTTGTTTTTTTCTTCTTCTATTTCTTCAATCTGTTTTTTGAGTTCCGAATTTTCAAAATAAGAATTCTTCTGCTTGTCCTCGAGATCACGGATGCGTTCTTCTTTGAGTTTGAGATTCATTTCTAATTTATTTATGAGAAGGAAATGCTCTTGCATGGTTTTTTTGTACATTTCGTAGGCTGACTCCAAATGAGCCAGTTTCTCATTAACCAGTTTGGTTTCCGAAAGTAATTCCTCGGAGCGGGATTTATGAACACGTACAGATTCTTCCAGCTCCTCCATTTCTCTTCGTCTTCCAAGAAGGCTTCCTGTATTTCTGAAAGCACCTCCTGAAATAGATCCCCCTGGATTGAGCTGTTCTCCTTCCAAAGTGACAATTCTAAGGCTGTATTTATATTTTGAGGCAATCTTCAGAGCATTGTCGATATTATCAACTACAATGATTCTTCCAAGAAGAAATCTGGCAATATTCGAATATTTATCTTCTGTCCGAACCAGAGTGCTGGCAATACCAATAAATCCAGGTTCTGATATAAGCTTCGAGTTGAAATTTTCAGATTTACCTTCAATGCTCTCCAATGGAAGAAAAGTGGCACGACCGAACTTGTTGCGCTTCAAAAATTCCACCATGGTTTTTGCTGTTTTTTCGGTATCTGTCACGATATTTCTAAGACTGCCACCCAGAGCCGTTTCGATAGCTGTTTCGTATTCCCTGTCTGCCTGGATGATGTCTGCCACAACTCCTATGATGCCAGAGGCGTGTTCTTTCTGTTCCATGACCTTTTGTATGCTGTTCCCGTATCCGTCGTATCTTTCTATGATATTTTTCAGTGATTCCAGCCTTGATTTTTCCCTGTGGTATGAATTTTGTATATCCTGAAGGTTTTTGCCCAGGTTGTTCAATTGATTCTTGAGAGACGCGATTTCCTCGTGGGCAGTTTCGGCTTCTTCCGTGGTCCGTTTCAGTGCAGAACCTTCTTTTTCATATTCTGAACGCAGCAGTTCTTTTGCTGCAATCGTATCTTCAAGATCGATGCTGCCTTTTTGTGCCAGGGAATTCAGTTCTGCTTTTCTTGCCAGAACTTGTTCAAGCATAGTGTCAAACCGCTGGATTTTTGATCGCAAATTCGATTTTTCATTGAGATTTTCAATAATCTCGCCTTTCAGTTCATCCGTGCCTGAGCTTACTGCTGCTATAAGAGAACTGATTTTTGCGAAGTTTTCCTCAGCATTCTGCAGGCTGGCTGAGGCCTCGCTTAATTCCAGTTCTAATTCGTCCCTTTGCTGGTTAAATTCCCGCTTTTGATCCTCCAACAGACCCATTTTTTTTGAAATACCGTTTAATCTCTCGTTTACATGTAAATCACTGGATCGAATGGAATTTATCTGTTCGTTTATGACATTGATTTCACCCTCGAATTTTTCTTTTTCCAGGGTCTTGTCATGATGCAGCTTACGCTTTTCCTCGAGATGTATTGTAAGTTCTTCGATAAGACTGCAGGACTGCTCATATTCGGATTTTGTTTTATCAAGGTTGCTTCTTGATTCTTCGATGTCTCCGCTTACTGCATCAAATTTTTCTGTCAGTCTTTCTTTTTTCTTTTGAATATCTGTGGCTTCACTCAAAAATATCTGAATATCCGCAATCTTTAGCCGGTCTTTCAGTTTCAGATAACTTTTGGCTGCTTCCGACTGTTTTCTTAAAGGTTCAAGCTGTCCACCCAGCTCATTAAGGATATCCCGGACACGTACCAGATTTTGTCTCTCTTCTTCAAGTTTTTTTATGGTAACTGCTTTTCTTCTTTTGAATTTCACAATCCCGGCGGCTTCATCAAAAAGTTCTCTCCGGTCTTCCGGCTTTTCGCTTAAGATTTTCTCAATCTGCCCCTGTCCAATAATGGAATAACCTTCTTTGCCGATACCTGTGTCATAAAAAAGTTCGCTGATATCCTTCAGTCTGCATGTAGATCCATTGATTTTATATTCACTTTCGCCCGAGCGGAATATCCGACGGGAAATCTTCACCTCGTCGAAATCTATCTGAAGCTGAGAATCCGAATTATCCAGGGTGATTGCGACATACGCAAAACCGAGAGGCTTCCTGGATTCCGTACCGGAAAAAATAACATCCTCCATTTTGCTGCCTCTCAACTGTTTCACTTTTTGTTCCCCCAAAACCCAGCGGACTGCATCAGCCACGTTGCTCTTTCCGCTTCCATTTGGTCCCACGATTGCAGTTATGCCGTTATGAAATTCAAATGACATCTTGTTGGCGAACGATTTAAACCCCTGTATTTCAATGCTTTTTAAATACATACTTTCCCCTTTAGTCCCTTGCCTTAAGCCTGTTTATGGCATCATAAGCAGCAGCCTGTTCAGCCCCCTTTTTTGACTTGCCAGAACCATGACCGATTGGGTTGTCGCCCAGCATGGCTCTTACGTTGAATATTTTGCTGTGTTCCGGTCCTTCGCTGCTCACCAACTCATAGTTCAGTTTTTCAGCATGACGAGCCTGGATATATTCCTGAAGAACTGTCTTAGAATCAAAAAAAAGCTGCTTTTGTTCAATGTTATTCAGTATATTTTCTAAAATAAACTTTTTCGCATTGTCCATGCCTCCGTCAAGATATACAGCCCCGATAAAAGCCTCCAGTGCGTCAGAAATCAGGGAATCTTTATCTCTTCCCCCACAGTGTTCTTCACCCTTTCCAAGAAGGATATGCTCGCCCAGGTTGATTTTACGTGCACATTCCGCAAGAGACTGTTCACATACTAAACCGGCCCTGAATTTTGAGAGTTCCCCTTCAGGCATTTCCGGAAAATTGAGATATAAAAATTCACTGCATACGACTTCCAGAACTGCATCCCCCAGAAATTCAAGCCTTTCATTATCATTTAATCTGTTGATTCTGTGTTCATTGGCGTACGAGCTGTGCGTCATCGCCATAGTAAGATACTTCTGGTTTTTAAATGAATATAGCTTATCTAATGCGTCCATATTACCTCTTTCGGTTGTCATTTAGTGAAAAAAGCCCTTAACGCAGGGCTTTTGGATAATCACAAAGGAATTGAAGTGATTAATTGTTAATTTTACTTTTTATCTGATCCACCGCGTCACTGACAGTATTAATATTTTCGACCTCATCATTATCTATCTGAACATCAAATTCTTCCTCGATGGCCATGATAATCTGAAAAATATCCAACGAATCGGCTCCCAGATCATCTACAAAAGCAGTATCCGCTTTGATTTCAGAAATATCCACGTTCAGTACCTCTGCAATAATTTTTTGTATTTTTTCAAATTCCATTGTATCTCTCCCTCTCGTTACACTTCATTTTCAAATAAGCTTTCCTTGATTTTATCGCTAATACGCTGCTCGCAGAAGGTAACACATTGCAATATTGAATTAGATACTTCTTTTGCCTTGGAACTTCCATGGGTTTTTACCACAAGACCGTTCAGACCAAGCAGTGGAGCTCCTCCGTGTTCTTCCGAGCTGAATTTTTTGAAAGAATTTTTAAGAGGCTTCATAATCAGCATGGCACCCAGTTTACTCTTTAATGAAGATTTGAGGACGTTTTTAAGGGTTCCCATGAACAGTGTTCCCATTCCTTCGTATAATTTCAGGATTACGTTGCCCACAAAAGCTTCGCATACAATTACATCTGCATAACCGGTTGGTATATCTCTGGCTTCAATACTGCCGATAAAGTTAATGTCTTTCATTTCCTTCAAAAGGGGATAAGTTTCCCTCACCAGCGCGTTCCCTTTTTCTTCTTCAACGCCAATATTCACGATAGCGACTCTTGGATTTTCTATGCCGATGACATTTTCCATATATATGGAACCCATTTTTGCAAATTGAAGCAGATGGGCAGGACGCGCATCCACGTTAGCGCCGCAGTCTATAAGCAGAGACACGCCTTTTGACGTTGGGACGAGGGGAGCCAGAGGTGCCCTGTCTATACCCTTGATTCGTCCGACTATGATCTGCCCCCCTACCAGCAGAGCGCCGGAGTTTCCGGCGGAAACCAAAGCATCTGCCTGCTTATTCTTCACCAGCTTCATACCAACTACAATTGAAGAATCTTTCTTTGACCGGATTGTCTGCGCCGGATGTTCTCCTGTATGTATGATCTCAGTCGCATGAATGATTTCAATCTGTTCTGGGTTATATTTATATTTAGACAGTTCATCCTTGATGGCTGATTCAAGTCCGACTAAAACAACCTTAATCTCCGAAGATCTGGAAACGGCGTCTACGGCACCTTTTACGATTTCACCCGGTGCATTGTCACCACCCATTGCATCAACTGCTACTGTTATTTTGTTTAACATTCTTGTCTCCTCCGGTCAATATATAGTTAATATATCACAGCCCACATTAGGTGTCATTACTCTTCTTTACTTTCCCGTAAAATCGAGCTTTCTTGAAGAATTGATTTTATCATTACCTGTCATTCTTGCTGATTATCTCATTTTTTTGTATCAGATTTTGTATCAAATTCAGCCATCAGCATATCTTGATTTTTCCGCTCAGGTTCTGCATTACCTCTTCCGCTTTTTCCTTCGTGACGTGGCTGTATATATCCATTGTTGTACTAATTTTAGCATGCCCCATAATCTGCTGGATCGCCTTGATATTGTTTTCGTTCTCACAGAACCTAGTGCAGAATGTATGTCTGAGTGTGTGTGAGGTAAATTTAGGCAGCAGGACCGGTGTCCTTTTCTCTTCACTTGCCTTTTTCTGCTCTTGTCTATTATGGGCTTCAACGATACTAATAATAGTTCTATTTAGGCCGCTAATAGTAAATGGCCTCCCTACATGAGAAGTGAATACAAAGCCACTGTACCCATCTATCTTATAGCTCCTATCAATTCCCATCATGAACTGAGCTTCCTTCTGTTGTATAAGCTGCTTTCTCAGGTCTTCAATAATTGGGATATATCTATTACTGGATTCCGTTTTAGGTGTAGTGATATAAAAATCATATTTTCCAGTAATCTTTAAATATGAAAGTGTATGATTTACATATACAGTGTTATTTTTCAAGTCAACATCATCCCACGTCAACCCTGTTGCTTCTCCAATTCTACACCCAGTCCCCAGCATAAATGAGAAAAATGGAAGATATGTTTTATAATAATTACTATTCGAAATAAAGTCAATAAATTTTGCTTGTTCTTCCAGAGTTAATGATATTCTTTTTTGACAATCATTCTTTTTAATCTTCTTTAAGGCTCCAGTGCATGGGTTATCAATAATAAGCTTGTCTTCAACCGCATCCTTTAGACAGGTATTCATAATCGCATTGATATATTTTAATGTATTATAAGACAAGTTGTGTTTTTTTACTAGTGTTTCATATGTCTGGACTATGTTCGGTCTCTTTATCTTACTTATCTGAAGATTACCGATTTCGCTATCCTTGATATATAAATCCCAATAATTTTGATAAGTTGTCCTTGTGGAAATTTTAATACGAGCCTTGTAAAGCGTCAACCACTTTTCAAACCAATCATTTAAGGTTATCTTCTCGTAATTCCGGACTACGCCATTCTGTATATCGGCTTCCTTCTGGATCACTCTCTTTTTCAGTTCCCCCAGGTTGCTATCGACTAATACATGAGACTTTCCATCAACGCTCTTTCTCCAAATATACCGTAAATCTGTAAGCTGACTAATGTTCTGAGGTAATACAACGCCCCTTTGATCCTTTCTACTTGCTTTTTTGTTGGTAGCCATGATATCCACTCCATTCCCTTATTGTGGCAGGCAGTAAGTGTTACCTACCGCCCACCAATTAATTATCACAGTAACTTCAAGTACTCCGGAAGCTTCTTTTCTTTCTGCTCTGGCTCCATATTCATAATATAATCCATGAAGCTCTGTTTCCCCTGATACATTCTCATTAGCTCCATATTTGACATAAGCTCCACCAGGAAGCGAGAAACGTCCATGTTTCGATAATCCCACAAGAAAGAGAACGAATCACTTCCGATTGGTTTATCTGTGCCCAGCTCCTTAATTGCCTCCATTGTACTGAAATAATCCTTTACACCGTACCTCTCGCCATCGTATTCCTTGCATATAGGGAAAATCTCCATCAATTCCGCTGGTGTTAGCAGTCCCATTAAGTCAAGTGTAGCATTCAGTATATCAAGCCGCTTTATGGGGCTTTTTTCGTAAAATGAAATATCATATTCTTCACGCTTTGCCCGGTTGACCGCTCCGACATATTTGACATTAAGATATACCAGTTTTTTAATATTATCCTTTGTGAGCTCTCCTGATCCGGAATAATTGGCCGCAAATCTCACTATGGCTCTTTCGTATATCTCGCATCTCATTTTTGAACTGGAAGGAATAACTTTCTTTTTTGGTCTAAATGCTACTATACCCATAATTACGCTCCCTATCTTGCTTCTCGTATCTGCTCGTGTCTTATACTCATATCATTTTTGAGTTCAGCAATATCTTTTTTAAGTGCAATCATATAATCTGTCGATATATCCAGAGCGCTTATGATTCTGCCTACTTCAAATTTCATCCGGTCACCAACTTCTAAATAGTTCCCCTGATATTCATCAAACAAGTTTGAAATCATAAAATATGCCTTTTCGGCCTTATCCTCTATTAATGTCACTTTGTCAATTGTCTGTGCTAATTCTTTCACTGTCGCTTCTGTTGTTATGCTTTCCATTGTTTTATATTCTCCCTTATTAATTGTGCCGGAGCTTAATTTATGTTATAATGTTATTTAAGAATTATCGGCTTGGTTGTCTGGTTGCGATTGCCTTTTACTTATGCAGAAGTAGGAGGCTTTTTTATGTTCCTTCCTGCTGCTCCATACGCAGATCTTCCAGTAATTCAATCTGTTCTTTTGTCATAGCATTCTCCTTTCGTGTCTTTTTTGTCTTTTTTTGTCTTGCATTATGTGATAAAATTAATCAATTATCTACTTCAGACAAGAGATTAGTTATATCCTGTTTAAATATGTCCTGGAGCTTGATAATTACGTCATAAGAAGGTTTTCTTTTTCCATGTTCGATATACTGATATGTTCTTACCGTAACACCCAACATATCGGCTAATTCATCTTGCGTGAGATTCCTTCCCAAACGTGCTTTTTTAAGATTTAGCATTGTATCACTTCCTTTCTCCATGTACTATAGTTCATATGCACATATTATCATGTACTTTAGTTCATGTCAACTATATAAATAAAATTGTGAGGTATTGTATTTATGAGCGATTTTGTATCACGTTTAAATGAATTAAGAGCTTCGTCTGCCTCTACAAATAAAGAAATTGCTGATAGTATTGGTATATCTGTTCGGGGCTTTCAATTCTATCTTAGTGGAACGAAAGAACCCACATTGTCAAAATTGATTGCCTTGGCTGATTTTTTTAACGTATCTCTGGAATACCTAACTGGTAGATCAGATAATCCAGAAATAATTAACAGGGTCACAAGTAGAGATTAGCAACGTTTCAGAATATTACATGCCTCAGATGAAAGGAGTTGCTTTTATAGACTATCCAAAACCGCTAATGAGTATCCGGGAGTTGACTGACATGGGATTTCCGCGCAACACATTACAAGAGTGGGCAAGGGTTAAAGATGCACCAGTGATCTACTCGGCTGGGGGCGGAAAAGTGTTTTTTAAGACAGCCCAGCTTGACGAATTCGCCAAAGTAATGGCTATAAGGACCCGCCGTGGAAAATTTGTGTACTAAGGAATATCCTAGATGTGATTTCAAATCGCACCTATTGCCAAGCATCCGATAATATGATAAAATCTATAACTGGTATCGGCTTGCTGATTACCACATTCGCCCGGTTGGTACTGCCTCAAATCTCCTAGAAATTTTTGTGGCTTGCCTCTGGGCGTTTTGCTATCTACTAATCTATTCGCCCATCTGCTTCCGCTCTAATTCAAATAACATGAATGCAGTTCTCTCTGTGCTGCTTGTCCATGTGTTACCGCCTCGCCATGCACTTGCCATAATCTCCTGGTACTTCTCTTTAAGCTTCCGTGTTGATTTATCCTTGCGGATTTTATTCAATGCCCTGCTCTCTTCTCCCCTGGCTTGTCCGGTAGTCATGCCGACTGATTCTCCTGCTGCCTTTAAGGATATATCGCTAAAATATCTCAATATCAATATTTCCTTTTCCGTATCGGTGCAGGCCGTGTCGATTATTGCCATTAAATCGGCTTTTAATTCTTCATTAAACAAAGTATCAATCACATTGTCTTCAAGGCTGAAATGGTCGCTCAGAGTGTCACAGAGGCACATATCATCCCCTTCGACTTGCAGTGGTGCATCAAGGTAAGCTATTTGTATACGCATAGCAGTATCTTTGATGTTGTCAAGCTGTGCCTGGTTAATATCCAAGTGGCCTTTATATTCTGCATCTATGGGCTTACGATTGTATTCCCTGAGATAGGCCGCTGTCACTTTGTTATACTTCTGTATGGAGCTGTTCAGGTATCGAGGAATTTTAACATCATTGCAATTTTCCAAATAAGAGAATAATGCCTGCCGAATCCACCAGATCGCATAAGTCATAAATAGGCATCCGCTCCCGGCATCGTATTTATCTACTGCACTGTGGATTCCCAGAAAGGCCTCCTGCATCAGGTCATCCATTTCAGAATATCCCTGAAATCGTGAGCAGATTTTATATAATAGCTTTTCATTCTGCCTATAAAGAGTTTCCATGTTATCCCTTACATTTATGCCCTGCTGAATTTCTGCCACTAGCTCCTCATTTGTTGCCACACGTTCCATAAACACCCCCTTAAAGTAATTTTATAATGTTCCCTTATAACTTTGCTTGCCTATACACAAAAAGCCTTAAATGGGCAAATTATGACGTTGCTATGTACCCACAGTGATTAGGTTGATTATAAGCCTGCTTCTGCTTCTGCCCTCTTCTTCGCTCTGTACTTGCGAACACGCTCCCTATTTTTGGCTTTGGCAATTTCCTCGGCACACTCTGGGCAATGGTCGGATGCATAGACGTTTCCGTTTGTATACACCTTATTGCACACCGGGCAGACTGCATGAGGCATATTTATAAATCCATACTTTTCACTTGGTACCTTCTTCCAAAAAACGCTATTTGCCATGAAATATCGCTTCCTTTCTGTAAAAAATCCTTTATGTTGCAAAATGTTTTTATATCCTTCTAAGTATCGTTGTAATGCTTACCTCGTAGGGGAGCTTGAAAATTGGCTGTGTGTTATAAAAAGGTTGACCGCCGGAAAGCCTACCTAGGATAAGCCATTCAAGGGCTGGGGGAGTATGTATTACCATGTTCACACCCTTCCAAAAAATTCTTATGTTGCCTATGCGACATATTTAAACCCCACCACCGGTACCACGTTCAGCCATCAGCCTTCACATGACAGGGGGCTGTAGTGTTTGCACTATCGACACGAACATAAAAATATTTCTGCAATAAATTATTATTATCTGTTGAATAAATCTGTAACGATATCCGCAATGCATCAAGGCTCCTGCCTCTGCTCTGCCTTTAAGATAAGGCGGCTGCTAGTCTACCCAACACGCCGCCCATTGTCCTATTGATTAATAAGTGTAACTCTTAGCTACCATCTTCAAGCGTGTAGCCTGTGAGTATGGGTGTCTGTTCAGCTCCTGCCTGAGTTCCTGCACTCTGTCTTCTGCATCCTTCTCTATGGCTTTGATTTCATCGTGTAACATGCGCTGGTAGTTGGTGTACTCCTTGCCTGCTTCAAGTGCTTCCGGGCTTGCGTTCACATCATCCAGGGATGCTTTGATAATCCCTTTGAGGTTGGTGTTGTCAATGCTGCGTTCCAGTTTGATTTCCTTCTCGATTGCATCCGCTTTAAGTGTAAGTTCTTTGGTGGCTTCCGGGTCCAGCTCCATCATGATCTGGTACTGTACCTGTTCGAGATTGAATGAAAGTTCTTCGATTCTCCGGTGTACGATATCCCTTTTATCATCATAGGCTTTCTTTGTTTCAATAATCTTTTCCAATCTCTTTACATACACCTCGGCGTTGCTTGCTTTGTCCATGTTGAATACTAATTCTTTTTTCATTTGTGTTATCCTCATTCTTTCTATTTGGTGTGGTTAGTTTATTGCAACTACGTTAACGGCTTCATTTCCTCGAATGGTTGTTGTCGTGTCATACTCAACGATCATGCCCTCTCTCAGGTCTTTCCAATCCGGGGTTAATACGTTGGCTGCCTGGAAGCTATAAGCCATAATATACCGGCCTTCTCTTCCTCTCGCTATCAGTCCGAATCCCTTATCTGTTAGCTTTATGATTCTGCCTATTTCCTTCTGCATTGCCGCCCTCTTCTCTCTTATACAGTTTTCTTTTTGAGTTCTTCGAGTTGCGCCCATGCCTCGTCCATTGCGGAAGCTGTGCAGCCTTCCCACTTATCAGACTTCATTTTATTAATTGATTCAATCATAACGGCTTCATTTTCTGTGATATAGCCGCCGGCCTTCTTAACCTTTGCCCAGGCTTCAAGCTTAGATATTTCCTGTTTGGTCAATTTCTTTTTAAGATTCATTGTCTTCACTCCTTTCTGATTTTATTAACTTTATAGCAATGGCTTCAGGTCCTTTTCTACCTTCCACGATATAAAATTGCATTATGTCGCCCTTGCACAGCTCCCTAAATTCGATATCAAGCAAGCTGTCTTGATGGAAGAACAGCGTTATAGGCCGTTCAGTCCTGTAATCTGCCTTTATAAAGCCGTATTTCCCTTCTGGCGATAGAAAGATAACCATGCCATGCTTTAAGCGTTCTTCTGGCTCTCTTCCTCGGACTATGTTTACGGCTATGGTGCCCTTCTCGGTATCCATAAGGTTAAATTCAACCGGGCATCCCCTGTAAAGAGTGTCAAAGTCCTGTGTGTCGCATGAGTGGAAGAAAGCCGATATAAAACCCTCTTCCGGTGTGATATCTGTTACGGCAATAAAGCCATATCCACCTGTTTCCTTTAGTGTCCGTATCAGTCCGCATCTGACTTCTGTCTGCATCTCCATTTCATTAATTTCCTTTCGTATTTAATCGTTTCCACAGTGGTTGTTTGTGTCTGCGCATCGCATCCATGTTCATATGTCGCAGAAAATCCCTTAATACCTTGCTGTCGGTGGTTTCTTTTGTAAAGCGTGTGATTAGTTCGTCCAGGCTCTCGCCATCTTTTCGATAAACCATGCTGCCCCTTCTCCCATCTGTCCATTTTTGTTTAAGTTTGAATCACTATATATATTTAAGCCGTACGGCATAATTCAATTATTTTGTTGCATTCATTCAGGTAATCCGATTTGGATGCCCTGTTATAATAATCCTGTAATACCCTCCTAAAATATTACAAGCTTTGTTTCCTCCTCGATTCGTGCAGCGGATCTGCAATAGTTGTTTTTCTATTCGCCTTTAGTACTGTCTACGATTTTTATTTTTTCAGGGCCTATCTTGTTTTTCAGCTCTTCTATCACATCATCCGATACATCCCAGTCACAACGCATAACCCTTTTCTGCGCTTCATTTTGTAAATATACAATGATTTCGTTTTTTTCATTGGCATCTCCCCAATCTCTGTGGTTATTATTATGAGAAATACCATCAAGATAATTCAAATGCTCTTCGGCTGCTTCCATGTCTTTGAACATTACCCATATTTGCCTTGTCCTTCTTATCACCGGTTCGGCTAATTCAACTAACACTTCTGCCAATGTCATGTTTCTTAACATGCATTTTTTGTTTTCCATTTTTAAAATACATCTGTCACAACTATCATATGAATCACAGTGCTCCATGAGGTCCATGACCGTTGAGATTACTTGTTTATTCGTCATTCTAAATAGCTCCTTTCGTTTTTACATTCTACATTTTCTCTGATTCTACATTTGTCTACATTTGTGTTTTTCACAATGTAGCCGCTATAACCATTGATTTTACTAGCTTTTTAGCAATTTTCTACATTCTACATTTACGGTTCCAAATCTAGTATATATACACATAATTATTTATATATTTTCTATTTATTAATGGGTATAAAGAATGTAGATTGTAGATTATTCATTTAATCAACGTATTTATAAGGCTTTGCGGCTCTACATTGTGCTCTACATTTGTACTTTTTCTACATTTGTAAATGTAGAATTATGAAATTTCCCCTGGATAACCTTATTCTCCTGGTTAAGGACTGGCTCAGATTCTACATTAATCCTTATATTGATAAACACATCTGCTTTTGAATCAAGGGCATTTAATTGTTTTCCGTATGACAGGTTTCGCTTGTAATTCTCTTCCCCTATATATTTTTTCATTTCCGAGGTGAAAATATACTGTGTTATCTTGAAATTCGTTAGATCAGGAAGGTCTCCGTAGCCTGTCCTAAGATGCCCTTCCTTGACCAGGTAACTTGTATATTCGGTATATAGGTCCCGGTTGCTGATTCTATCCTCTTTGTTATCCGTGAAAACAATACACTCTTTGAAAAATTTATAAATTGTATCGGATGACATAAGCATTTCTTCCTGGTTGCTATAAATTTCGTCCGGGACCGTGAACTCCTGGTTGTTATCGATAAATATTTGCAGCTGTTCAATTGCCCTCTGAATCACATACTCCATATTGATTTTCTTTTCCAGGCCCTTCACCTGTTTGCTTTTTGGAATCGCATTCTTAAATTTATAGATAAGCATCCGTTCGCTGATTGATGATTTATCACTTACAAAGAAGTTTGGTACTGTGTTCCCAGAAAATATCAGCATAGCCTTGTTAACAAACTCAACGGAAGCTTTAAACTTCATGCTAGCGTTTACGGTATCGCCTCCGCTGAGCTGTTTTAGAAGTGTATCATTTGATACGTTCATAGCTGGTGTTTCTGCACAGATATTTGCTCTCTTTCCAATAATCCCGGCAAATTCTTTTGATAGCTCATCGGTTAATACTCTTAGTCCTACGTTGCTATAATCCCTGCTGCCATCTGAATTCGTTAATAAGTTTTCTGCCAGATGCATGAATACGCTCTTTCCGGAATCCTTTACGCCGCTAAAATAAAATATATTCTTGAAGCTTCTGTACCCTGATATCAGCACTCCTAATATTTGATAGAGGAAGTTAATATCTTCTATGGAACCATTTGTTACACAGTCAAAATAGGAATCTGCAAACTTGCACCTTGCTGCATTCGGGTTATAGTTGTATCCAACTTGATTGATAAAAATCAGCTTGTCGGCTTCCTCATCATCATATGCCTTGAAGTCCATCTTTCTGGTATCCAAAACACCATTGGCAAAACTGATGTAATTTTCCGGTGCTAAATCCTCATCATTTATGATTAAATCGTAATCCATGCATAGCAGCTCTTCACAGTCTCGAATATTTGAAGGAATCCGATATTCTTCTGGAATCGCTTTGCTTATCAGCAACTTGATATCATCAATCTGTGAATAATAATGATTTTTGCGAATTCTGAATTGCCCTTTATAAACCTTGATGTCATATTCGCTCTTCATAAACATCGATAACTGTGGAACTGAAACTTTATAGCCTTTTTCGGGCCGCTGCGGATCCTTTGGAATTATGAATGTTTTTCCATACGGTTGTTCTATATTCGTTTTTCCAATCTGTTCATTTAGTTCTTGTTGCGTTATCACTTTTTTCTCACCTACCTTTCTCTCGTAGTCTTAATGCACTTTTCAGTTTTTTTCTAATTGTGTGTTCTGGTAATGGTGGTAAACAATTTTCCTGATTAACTTGGAACATAAGCATTAATGCCTTTTCATCATCAACTCCCTTTGCCAACAGTGAGCAGGCAAGCCTGAACATCACATCATCTCGTTCGCCCTGGAGTATCTGCTCCGGAAGTGTGAATCTGTTACCATTTGCTATCTTTTGTTCCTTTTTGTACTGCATTCCATCAATGATGAATTTGAACACTTGATCATCAGCCCTTGCCAGTCCATTGTCATATGAGGAACACTCAAAAATATATCTTTTTCCGCTTGGGCCAATGCTTGGCGGTGCGATTATGCATCCACCTTCGCCCCGGATGTCAACTCCTGAAGTCGAATCAAATAACCCTTGCGTACTATCTACCACCAAATCACTCTGATAATATAAATGTGTTCCCCCAGAGGCTGATATAACTTCGATAGTCGGCGGCAGCTCTCCGTTTTGTCTTTCCCATTCTCTGAGATAATCAAGGCCGTTTATGTCCAGGTCCGGCTTTAAATCAAAATCTAGCACTATCAGCCCCTTAGACTTTTCTCCGGTTGCTATTGCAATGTTTGCATTAGGCCATCTCTGAAACCACTTTATTACCTGCTCCCGGTCCTTTGAAGCATCATTGAAACCATGCTCCGTCAAGAATCGGCTCTTGCTCCGGCTTTCAAGTGGTACAATGGAAAAACCTTGCTCAATATAAGATAATGCAAATTTCATCATGTAAACCACTTCAACTCCTGCCTTTAAGAGATCTCGTTATACAGATAATTCATCCAGGAGGAATTTATCAATCTTTTCCCGGTGAAATCTCCGGACCTTCCCGAATCTTATGTTTCCTTCACACATATCAGCGATCTTGGAGATTGAATTGGCTCCCATTGAATAACGCTGCTTTGCCTGCTCCAATGTTAATGCTATAACTTGATCTAAATTAACTTCCTGAGTTTCTAGTGCTCGTCCCATACTTACTCCCTTCTCCCCTGGTTAAGTCCAGGATAAATGCTTATGATTTAATTAAATCTTCAACTTGTACATTTAACGCTCTTGCTAATTTACCAATTGTCTGTATTCTTGGTTCCTGGGACCCTTTTAAAATTCTTGAGATTGTAACAGTATCAACACCAGATAACTTCGATATCTCAATCATTGATAAGCAAGATTTAGCTGCCAATATATTTAGCTTGTTGCTATCTATTCTCATAGTTTCACCTCCCCTTCATGCTTCATTTGTTATCTTAAGTATACGCTTCATTTGTTGTCATGTCAAGTCATAAAAAACAATAAAGTTACACTTGTTGTCTTAATTGATTTGTGTTAATATTAGGTTGAACCTTAAACATATTTATATACCGGAAATTCGGAGGGAATATTATGAATCTAGGAGAAAAAATAAAAACCATTAGATTATATAAAGGAATGAAACAATCTGAATTAGCTGACAAAGCCTCTATTTCAAGAGTTTCAATTGGTAATTATGAGAGGGGAGATAGAATTCCAAGTACGGAAATTTTATTTAAGATTGCTGCAGCTCTAGAAGTACCTGTATGGGATTTACTTGGAATAGATAAACAGCAAGCGATTAATGAAATCGATTCCCCTGATGAAAACAATGGATTGAATTATAAAAGTCTGCTGGATCAGGAAGAAAGACAGAAAAAAGATAAACTTAGGGAGAAACTCAAAGAAGGCGATAAAGGAATGGCTCAAGATGAATTATTTGATATTGTCGACAATCTTAGTCATTTTAATGTTCGTGAAGGTTTATCTGAAAGTGAACTAAAAAGGATAACTTGTTTTTTTAACAGCTATAATTGTGACTTTTCATATAACTATGCCAGTGAAAGATATATATTGAAAAACAATAAAACCGACAAGGAAATACTTATTTCCGCAAGTGAATTGATTGACTTTGTAAGTGAGGTAATGTTCACGATTGAAGAGAAGATAAAGGAACTATTCTTCACATATGAATAAGGCCGCCCGGAAGAGCATCCAGAAGATATAAAGAAAGCCCCTGCATCTCTGCAAGGGCTATTTTTTTTGGAATTTTGTATCAAAGTTGTATCAAAATCAATATTGAACGCTTGAAAACCTCGCAAAATAAGGGTTTCTTGCTCTAAATTTAGTATATAGTTAATATACTAAATAATAAAATATAAATCAATATAAAGTTTTCCCAAAACCACGATAAAAAGGGGAAAGTAACGGTACTTTCCCCCTCAATCTGTTGTATTGAAATTATCAAACGATACCCTGTGCATTCATTGCATCAACTATTTTTTCAAAGCCTGCAATGTTCGCTCCGGCAACATAATTGTTTTCCAGCCCATATCTTCTTGCCGCATCATC
Source organism: Parasporobacterium paucivorans DSM 15970 (assembly GCF_900141895.1). Classification (GTDB taxonomy): domain Bacteria; phylum Bacillota; class Clostridia; order Lachnospirales; family Lachnospiraceae; genus Parasporobacterium; species Parasporobacterium paucivorans. Next base: position 20,680 of record NZ_FQYT01000009.1, read on the forward strand.
AATATTGTGGAAAATATTCACCATTATAGTCTGCAGCTTAGAATCAACTTCCTCAAAGGACCAGGACAGTCTTTCACTGTTTTGCGTCATTTCCAGGGCCGAAGTGGCAACTCCGCCGGCATTGGCAGCCTTGCCCGGGGCAAAAAGGACACCATGCTGTAAAAAATATTCCGTTGCATCGGCTGTGGTCGGCATGTTGGCACCTTCTGCCACGGCAATACATCCATTGGAAACGAGTGCCTCTGCATCTTCCAAAAATAGTTCATTTTGCGTTGCACAAGGAAGTGCGATGTCACATTTGACGGTCCAGACGCCTCTGCCTTCATGGTATTCGGAATTTGGTCTGTGCTTTTTGTATTCAGTCAGGCGCTGCCTTTTGATTTCCTTGATTTCTTTCAAAACAGAAATATCAATTCCGTCCGGATCGAAAATCCATCCTGTGGAATCGGAAGCCGTAACCGCTTTTGCACCCAGTTGATGTGCCTTCTGAATGGCGTAGATCGCTACGTTTCCGGAACCGGATACGACAACGGTCATCCCGTTAATATCCTTTCCGTTTTTCTTTAACATTTCTTCCGTCAGATACAAAACACCATAGCCAGTTGCTTCGGTACGCGCGAGAGATCCTCCATATGACAGTCCTTTTCCAGTGAGAACGCCTTCATAAAGTCCGCGGATTCTTTTGTACTGACCGAACATATATCCGATCTCTCTCGCTCCAGTTCCAATGTCTCCAGCCGGAACGTCAGTATCTGCTCCGATATGCTTGCACAGCTCTGTCATGAAACTCTGACAGAATGACATTACTTCCCTGTCGGATTTGCCTTTCGGATCAAAATCCGATCCACCCTTTCCGCCGCCAATAGGAAGACCGGTCAGAGAATTTTTGAAAATCTGCTCAAATCCGAGAAATTTAACAATTCCGCTATTAACAGAAGGATGAAGGCGTATGCCTCCTTTATATGGGCCGATTGCACTGTTGAACTGTATGCGATATCCGGTATTGACGTGGGCCTGTCCGTTATCATCCACCCAGGGAACCCTGAACTTAAGCTGCCTTTCCGGATTCACGATTCTTTCCAGAAGGGCATCCCTTCTGAACTGTTCTTCATTCTGCTCCACTACAGGCTTCAGAGACCCAAAGACCTCCCTGACAGCCTGATGGAACTCCAGTTCTCCGGGATTCTGCATTACAACTAAGTCAATTACCTCGTCTACATACGCCATTTTTCAGCCTCCTACAAATAATATTTTTCTTAAAAAAACGGGGCATATAAATATGCCCCGTCAGATTTTGTTGGAAATAATCTTACAGACTAGTCAACGCTGATAATCTCTTTTTTATTGTATGAGCCACAAGCCTTGCACACTCTGTGGGGCATCATTAAAGTACCGCACTTGCTACATTTTACAAGGTTAGGAGCTGACATTTTCCAATTAGCCCTGCGCTTGTCCCTTCTGGCTTTTGAACTTTTATTCTTTGGACATATAGACATGGTTACACCTCCTTATATTCATTAAAAACATCAAGAATCTTGGACATCCTGGGGTCTAATGCAGCTGAATCGCATCCGCAGTCCGTAAAGTTACGGTTAGCGCCGCATTTTTTGCATATTCCCAAACAGTCCGGCTTGCAAAGGACTTTCATGGGAACATCCGCCAAAATCTCTTCATGAATAAGCCGATCTAAATCCAGAGACTCTCCGACGATGAAATCTTTCTCGTCTAAAGGATCCGGTTCCGTCTCACTCAAGTCAATTTCCTTGGAAATGTTTACTTGAAATTTTGTTATAACTTCCTCTAGACATCTGTCACAAGGAATTGCCAAAGAGATATCTGCCTGGACCTCCATAAGAATTTTCCTGATTCCGATATTCGTCAATTTCAGAACAAACGGACTCTTATGGTTAATTCTATACGAAGAATGACCGGTGTCAATATGATCCGTTTCAATTTCAACCGTTAATTCTTCAATTCTGGCATTTTCTGACAGAACACGTGAAAGGTCAATCAGCATGTTATCCTCTTTTCTATAGCACTTAAGTATTATAACTACGTAACCAATTTTTGTCAATAATATTATTTTGTTACGAGTTTAACTGTATCTCTTGCAATCATTACCTCTTCGTTGGTTGGGATAACCATTGCTGTAACGGTCGAATCATCGGTTGTTACAATTGCCTCAACGCCTCTTACGTTGTTTTTGACTGGATCCAGCTTCACGCCAGCGCAGGTTAAACCGTCGCACACAACCTGTCGGATATAAGAGTCATTTTCACCAAGTCCGGCCGTAAAGATAATTACATCCACGCCGTTTAATGCAGCTATGTAGGAACCAACATATTTAATCAGGTGGTATGCAAATACTTCCATTGCCCTAAGAGCATTTGGATCGCCTTTTTTCATGCCTTCTTCAAGATCCCTGAAATCGCTTGTAAATGTCGAAATACCAAGAACTCCTGATTCCTTATTCAGTACATTCATTACGCCTTGAAGGTCCAGGTTTTCTTTCTGCGCAATGAAATCAATGATGGCAGGATCGATGTCGCCGCTGCGGGTTCCCATGATAAGCCCTTCCAGAGGTGTAAGACCCATGCTTGTATCGATGGATTTGCCTCCTTCGATAGCACAGACACTGGCTCCGTTTCCAAGGTGGCATACGATTATTTTAAGATCTTCAATTGGCTTGCCAAGAATTTCCGCCGCGCGATGTGAAACATAGCTATGGGAAGTTCCGTGGAAACCATATCTTCTAACTTTATATTTCTCATAATATTTGTAAGGGATGCCATAAATGAATGCTTTTTCTGGCATAGTCTGATGGAATGCAGTATCGAATACAGCAACCATTGGTGTTCCCGGCATTAATTCCTGGCAGGCATTGATACCGATTAAGTTAGCCGGATTATGCAGAGGAGCAAGGTCGTTGCATTCTTCAATTGCTTTAAGTACTTCTTCATTTATGATAGTGGATGATTTAAACTTTTCTCCGCCATGTACAACTCTGTGGCCGACTGCATCGATTTCTTTCAGGGATGTGATGACACCGTTCTGTGCATCTGTTAAGGAGGAAAGAACCAGTGCTATTGCTTCCTTATGCGTAGGCATAGGGGTTTCTGTTGTAATCTTAGCCTGACCTTCTTTATTATATACGATTCTGCTTCCTTCTATTCCGATTCTTTCACACAATCCTTTTGCGGTTACATTTTCCGTACCGGAATCGATAAGCTGGAATTTAAGTGATGAGCTTCCGCAATTAATTACTAATATATTCATGATTTTCCTCCAATATTATTCTGCCTGTGCCTGAACTACTGTTATTGCAATAACTCCAACGATATCAGCTGAGCTGCATCCTCTTGACAAGTCATTTATAGGACTTGCGATACCCTGCAATACAGGTCCGAAAGCTTCTGCTTTGGCAAGTCTCTGTACAAGTTTATATCCGATATTTCCTGCATCAAGGTCGGGGAACACTAAAACATTCGCCTGTCCGGCCACTCTGCTTCCCGGAGCTTTCATGTCAGCTACAGAAGGAACTATTGCGGCATCCAGCTGTAATTCACCGTCAATTAAATATTCTGGATGATTCTCTTTTGCAAGCTTAACGGCTTCAGCAACTTTCGTTACATCTGCATGTTTAGCACTTCCCATAGTTGAATGGGACAGCATGGCAACTTTAGCTTCTGAACCCATAAGGTGCTGGAAAGATGCTGCAGTGCTTGCAGCAATTTCAGAAAGTTCTTCAGATGTAGGGTTTTGAACAAGCCCGCAGTCTGAGAACATGAAAATTCCGTTATCCCCAAATTCGCAATCAGGAACTTCAAGGAGTATATATGAAGACACCAGTTTTGTACCAGGTTTTGTCTTAATAATCTGTAATGCAGGACGTAACGTATTTGCCGTAGAATGGCAAGCGCCGGACACAACACCATCAGCAGCCCCATCTTTTACCATAAGGCAGGCATAAAACATATAATCTTCCATTATAAGTTTTCTGGCTTCTTCCGGAGTCATACCTTTGCTCTTTCTGAGCTCTACTAAAAGATCAATATATCTTTCAGTATCTTTTGATGTGGCAGGATCAATGATTTCCGCTTTTGAAAAATCAAGTCCCTCCCCATATTTTTTAATGTCCGCATCTGTTCCGATAATTACGATATCGGCAAAATCCTCTTTTAATGCGACAGCAGCAGCTTCAAAGGTCCTTCTGTCCATAGACTCAGGTAATACGATTCTTTTCTTATTTGCTTTGGCTTTTTGTTTCAGACTTTCTATGCAATTCATCTTAACAAATTCCTTTCCATATTAATATAGTAATGCGCAACACACATTATAACGCAGATTTAAATTGTATACAAGTTTACATTCGCCATTTCATTGTACTAAATTAAAAACAATGTGACTTTTATTCAAAATTTGGTAATATATTGTCCTTTTCGTGATTAACATGGTAGAATGTATTCATTACATTTTTTTGGGGGTTACGCCTTGAGCTGTGTCGGTATAGTAGTTGAATTCAATCCGTTCCATAACGGACATTTGTATCTGATAGATAAGGCCCGCGAAGTGACGGGGGCTGATTTTGTAGTGGTAGTAATGAGTGGAAACTATGTCCAGAGGGGGGGGCCGGCATTTATTGACAAATACAGCCGTGCCCGAGCCTGCCTCGAAAACGGTGTGGATCTTGTCATAGAGCTGCCGGTTTATTATGCAACGGCCAGTGCGGAATATTTTGCTTCCGGAGCCATAAGCCTTTTAGATAATTTGGGAATAGTTGATTATATCGCGTTCGGGAGTGAATGCGGCAATCAGGAAGATCTTCACGACATATCTGCCATCCTCTCCGGAGAGCCGGAAGAATTCAAACGCACGCTGAAAGAATGTTTAAGCAGGGGCATGACTTTTCCTTCTGCCCGGGTTCAAGCCCTTCTGCACTGTGCTGCAACGGAGAAGAAAGCATCCTTTGCAGAGATTCTTTCCAGTCCCAACAACATCCTGTCTATCGAATATCTGAAGGCATTAAGTAAACGAAATAGCAAAATCACACCGGTCAGCATTCCAAGAATAGGGGCAGGCTACCATGATGAAGCACTTTCCTCATGCTATTCCAGCGCCACATCTATCCGCCGTCATATTCTGTCTGGATCCGATACGCACATTCTGAAAGATTGTATGCCTCCTGTTTCCTATAATATACTTTCAGAAAGTATGAAAAGGACTGGGCCAATCGTGGAAAATGACTTCTCCTCCATTTTGGGAGAAAAAATACTCCTGACCTCCGCCGCCTGGCTTTCTGACTATTTCGATGTTTCCGATGAGATTGCCAGGCGCATGGAAAACAACCGCTACAGCTTCATCAACTATAATCAGTTTACATCCCTGCTGAAAACCAGGGACATAACCGAAGCACATGTTCGAAGGGCGCTTCTTCACATCCTGCTTGGGATCAGAAGGAATAAGGTGGAGGCCTGCATACAGGAGGATTATGTGTCCTATATCCGAATTCTAGGATTCAAAAAAGCCTCGTCCTCCCTTTTAACCTTGTTAAAAGAAAAAACGAAGCTCCCGATTATAACTAAAACAGCGGATGCTTTTGAATACCTGGGACCAAACGGCCGAATCATGTTTGAGGACGGACTTAATGCAGATCATCTGTACCGTCTCATAGCCATGGACAGGTCTGAAACACTCCTGCCTAACGAGTTCACGAACGGGCTGGTTATACTTTAATTTTTAAAGCTGTGTATTGGAGCGGGAATCCTTCCGGCACGGTTCACGAATGCATCGCAGGAAAACGGATTCACCTGCATAATTGGTGCATATCCAAGAAGACCGCCAAAATGAGCCACCTCTCCTACCCCTTTTCCTATAACCGGAATCAATCTGACCGCGGTTGTTTTTTGGTTGATCATCCCAATTGCAGACTCGTCAGCTATAATGCCGGAAATAGTGGATGCTTTTGTATCGCCAGGGATGGCAATCATGTCCAATCCAACCGAACACACACAGGTCATGGCCTCAAGCTTCTCGATTGTGAGGGCACCTGCCTGCACGGCGTCAATCATACCCTGGTCCTCACTGACGGGAATGAATGCACCGCTCAATCCTCCGACGTAGGAAGATGCCATTACGCCGCCCTTTTTGACCTGGTCATTAAGCAAGGCAAGTGCAGCTGTTGTTCCCGGGGCACCAACCCTTTCCAGTCCGATTTCCTGAAGGATATCGGCAACACTATCACCGATAGCCGGAGTCGGAGCCAGTGATAAATCAACAATCCCAAAAGGTATATTGAGTCTGCGAGACGCTTCCCTGGCAACCAGCTGACCTACCCTGGTAACCTTGAAGGATGTTTTCTTAATCGTTTCACACAAAACCTCAAAACTTTCTCCCCTGACTTTTTCCAGAGCTTTTTTTACAACGCCGGGACCGCTTACACCCACATTAATAACGGCATCCGCTTCAGTTACACCGTGGAAAGCACCTGCCATAAAAGGATTGTCATCTGGCGCATTGCAGAACACTACCAGTTTGGCACAGCCGATGGAATCCTCATCTTTAGTAAGCTGGGCTGTTTCAAGTATGATTTCGCCCATCAGACGTACTGCGTCCATGTTAATACCGGTTCTGGTGGAACCCAGATTCACGGAGCTGCACACTCTTTCCGTAACGGATAAAGCCTCTGGTATGGATTTCATAAGCAACTCATCGGCTTTGGTCGACCCTTTTGATACCAGAGCTGAATATCCGCCAATGAAATTTACACCCGTCTGCTTTGCGGCCTTATCAAGCACTCTGGCAATTTCTACGAAGTCCTGTGTTGTTTTGCATGCCGAGGCACCGATTATAGCAATCGGTGTAATTGAAATTCGTTTGTTGACAATGGGTACGCCAAATTCTTTACCGATTTCATCGCCAGTTGCCACGAGGTTTTCAGCGATTCTTGTTATTTTTTCATAAATATTTGTCTTAAGAGTCTCCAGATTACCATCGATACAATCCAGAAGACTAATTCCCAGGGTGATTGTCCGGACGTCCAGATTCTCCTGGTCAATCATTTTGTTCGTTTCATTGACTTCAAAAATATTAAGCATATATCCTCCGATTATATCCTGTGCATTGAATTAAAGATTTTTTCGCTCTGCATTCTTATCTGAACACCGATTTCTTCTCCAACATGTGAAATTTCCTCTGACAGTTCTAAGATAGATTTAGCTGAACCGGATATGTCCGCAATCATCATCATGTTGAAATAACCTTCCACAATTGTCTGTGAAATGTCCAGTACATTTACATTGTTGTCTGCCAGATATGTGCAGACCTTCGCGATAATTCCGACAGTATCCCTGCCGATAACGGTAATAATTGTTTTTTCCATTTTTCATTCCCTCACTTTAAAATTCGATTAATTCAGATACACAGTTATATTTTGCAATATGAATCGGAAAATCATCCGCTTTATATTCGTTGTCTGCGGACATAATCTCTGTGCGCACAGTTTCATAAGCCAGCATGTCATAGTTGTTTTCCCGGCTCAGATGCCCCAGAACTATATGTCTCACTTTATCATGCAAAAATCCGGACAGAAGTTTTCCGGCATTTTCATTGGATAAATGTCCTTTGTCACTAAGTATTCTCTGTTTCAGGTAATACGGATAGCTTCCGGTCTGCACCATATTGACATCATGATTTGCCTCCAGAAGGATGGCATCCGCACCAGCTATATTCTCCATGATGTAATCATCATATCGGCCCAGATCCGTGAGTACAGCCAGGGTCCTGTCCTTATCTTCCAGACGGAATGCTACTGGATTTGCGGCATCATGGGAAATCATAAAAGGCTTTATTCGTAGGTCATCCACGTGGAAAAACTCATCGGGCCGTATGGTGTTGAAATGTTCGCTCTGCATTTTCCCCAGAGATCCGATTGTTAATATTTCCTGGACAGTTTCCTGCGTGGCATAAACAGGGATGTCGTATTTACGCAAAACAACCCCCAGACCATTTGTATGGTCAATGTGTTCATGCGTTATTAGAATGGCGCTGATATCCTTCAAAGAAATCCCTACAGAGTTCATGAGCCCTTCTTCGATTCTCTTCTTGCTGATTCCGGCGTCAATCAGTATATGAGTGTCACCTGAACCCACATATATACAGTTTCCGGTACTGCCGCTCGCTATGGTCGTAATATTCATAAGTCCCTGCCTTTAAATCAGATTTAGCTCCATTATGCTTCTGACTGGAAATGTTTCTCGTACCACAATAGAAAAGCGTAAACAGTCCAGATTCTTCTTGCATTGTCACATTTTCCCTCATAATGGTCCCTTAACAGCTTATCCAGCTCCGAAATATTGAATATGCCGGCGGAAGTCCCCGAGAGGAGGGTTGCACGTATCATATCATAGTATTGCTTTTCGCGGAGCCAATGCTTTACAGGAACCGGGAATCCCAGTTTCTTCCGGTCAGCCGTAATTTCCGGCATGAACTTGCGGGCTGCTTTTCTGAAATAGGCTTTGGTTTCTGTTTTTGTAATCCGATACCGTACCGGTACAGAAAAAGCAAATTTCGCAACCTCTCTGTCCAAAAACGGTACTCGTACTTCCAGCGAATGAGCCATGCTCATCGTATCAGCCTTGTTCAATATATCCCCCCAGAGCCAGGTGTTAATATCGATATACTGCATTTTAGTAACATCATCTTTGTTCTTGACTTTTTCGTATAATGGCCTGGTGATATCAAATGGGGTACGTTTCTTAAGCGGGTTACGTACCAACCGGTTAACTTCTTTTGTCGAAAACATAAAAGCATTTCCGATGAACCTTTCAGATATGTCCTTGCCTGCTCTGATTAAATATTGCTTTCCCTTGAAAGATACGGGAACCGCCTCCAACATTTTTGCAACTGCCCGCCGTACCCCTTTTGGTACAGCGCCCATAGGGCCTAAGGCCATAGGGGTCCTGTAAATATTATATCCCCCAAAAAGCTCGTCTGAACCCTCCCCCGAAAGAACAACCTTAACCTGTTTTGCAGCAAGCCTGCATACAAAATACAAAGCAATAGCGGAAGGGTCTGCTATTGGTTCATCCGCATGTGCCATGATACGCGGAAGTTCTTCGAAATACTCCTCTGTGGATATCAGATGTTCATAATTCTTCACACCGACATATTCAGACAGTTTCTTTGCTTTATCTATTTCGGAATAATCCTGATAATCAAAACCAACACTGAAGGTTTTATCGAGATTGCTTCTCGCCACGATATATCCTGAGTCGACTCCGCCGGATAAGAATCCGCCTACTTCTGTATCACTGATCTTATGAGCTTCTATGGAATCTTTCATCACCTCATTGACGCCTTCGATGCATTCTTCAAAGGTACGGCTGTCATCCTCATTAAATACGGCCTCCCAGTATCTGTGGATTTTCACATCGCCATTCTTTAGGAGCAGGTAGTGAGCTGGGGGCAGACGAAAGATATTTTTGTAGAAGGTTTCTTCCAATACGGAATACTGAAAGGAGAGATAGCTTTCCAATGCTTCCTGGTTCAATTCTTTTTTTATGGTCGGGAATTTGAGAATGGCCTTTATCTCGGAACCAAAAACAAATTCGTTTCCTGTATTGCTGTAATATAAAGGCTTGATGCCAAAAATATCCCGTGCAATGAACAGCTGGTTTTGCTTGACATCCCTAATTGCAAAGGCATACATGCCCCTGAGACGGCTCAATATTTTTATGCCGTACTCTTCATATCCATGCACTAAGACTTCCGTATCCGCATCCGTTTTAAATATATGCCCCTTTTCAACAAGATCGCTTTTTATGTCCATATAATTATAAATTTCCCCATTGAAAACAACTGTAATGGTTCCATCCTCATTGCACATGGGCTGCTTGCCGTTTGTAATGCCGATGATGGATAGTCTTCTGAAGCCAAGACCGCACACATCATCCATATATCTTCCTTCATCATCAGGGCCTCTGTGCCTGATGGAATCCATCATTGCCGTTAGATTTTCACTGAACATCTCCGCTCTGGGGCCGACAGTGACATATCCCGTAAATCCACACATAATGATTTCTCCTTTAATTATTTCTAAATTATTCTACTTAATACGTCTTAATATTTCAATCAGATAATCATACATCCTGTCCACAGAGGAGATGCTCATGCGTTCTTCTGTTGTATGGATATCATACATCTGGGGACCGAATGAAACTATATCCAGTCCTGGTTTCTTTTCGAGAATGTAACCACATTCTAAACCGGCATGAATCGAGGTGACCTCCGGCTTCTTATTGAACATTTCCTGATAAATATCGGACATGACGGATAGAAGCTTTGATCCGGGCGAAAGCCGCCATGCAGGATAATCTCCCTGCACCCGGATGGAACCACCCAGGAATGTAGTTAAAGATTCCAATCTTTCCTTCAATCCCATTTTTCTTTCCGGCAGAGAACTTCTGACGGAAAAGGTGAAGGCGACCATGTCCCCTTCCATGTGCATAATCCCAAGATTCAGTGATGTTTCAACCACTTCGGGAATATTCAAATCATGAAAATATACGCCATTGGGACAGTTCATCAGGAAGAATATAATTCTGTCCCTGCCGTCCCTGTTCATGACTTCTCCATCTTCACTGGAGCATTTTTCATCAATATATATTTCAATAATTATATCCGGATCCGCCAACGCATATTCAGTTTGAAATGATATGTTTGACTCTTTCACCAGCGATTTCAGTTTTTGTATATCCTGTGGATGAACCAAAAGTACAGCTTCCGCTTTTCGAGGTATAGCATTGTCTTTCGTACCGCCCTCTAAATGCTTGAGGCTGAAAACAACATCCTTTGTCAATCTGAATAAGATTCTTCCCAGAAGGATATCGGCGTTTGCTCTTTCCTTGTCGATTTCAGCACCTGAATGACCACCTTTCAGGCCCTCCACAGAAATGCGGACAGGGACTCCTGAAGCTGATATCATCTGCGTTTTCAAAGTGCAGATGACCGTAAGGCCTCCGGCGCATCCCCCCAGCAGTATGTCCTCCTCATCCGAGTCAATATTAAGCAGGTACTTCCCTGTCAGGGCACTTAAATCTATTGCTTTTGCTCCAAGCATTCCGATTTCTTCATCAACCGTAAATACAGCTTCTAAAGCGGGGTGGGAAATCGTGTCATCATCCAAAACAGCCAGAGCGTATGCGATGGCTATTCCATTATCTCCGCCAAGGGTTGTTCCTTCTGCCCCAATAAAATCACCATTTTTCACGAGCTTAATGCCATCTTTTGAGAAATCGTGTTCCGACTCAGGCTTTTTTTCAGCTACCATATCAAGGTGGCCCTGGATGATTACACCGCCATCATTTTCCCGTCCCGGCGAAGCAGGCTTTCGTATTATTATATTATTCCATTCATCCTGGCAGTATTCAAATGCTCTTTTTCTTGCAAAAGATGCACAATAATCACTGATTCGTTTTGTGTTGCCAGATCCTCTCGGAATCGCGGAAATTTCTTCAAAATATTTAAATACCTTTACGCTGTTCATTCTGAGTATCAACCCTTCTTTTTTATAAAAAAGACATCAGGTTATAGAGATACTAACCTGACGTCTTATATTAGTCAAGATTTATTGAGATATCCTCGTCTTCATATTCTTCAAGATCTTCGATGTCTTCATCCAATATTGCGAGGTTATCATAATCATCTTCTTCCACTTCATCTTCCGGATATAATTCTTCCCGGTTGGATGTTACGATGGAAAGATTTTCGTTGAGGGATCTCATTAGTTCTTCATATCTGCCCCCCACGCCGTTGAGCATATGCGTCATAAGATTCTGAAGATTGGCGAGCATGTCGTCCGTATACTGCATGGCAGCCACCTTTACACTGTTCGCCTCATGTGTGGCATCATCAAGAATTTCCTGTGCCTGGTTCGTGGCATTCTGAACAATTTCATTAGCCTGGATATAGGCCTTCTGCATAATTTCATGTTCACTTACAAGCTCTGCAGTCATTGAATTTGCCTGTCTGATTATTTCATCAGCTTTTTCGTTTGCATCGTTCAAAATTGCGTTTTTATTTACAATGATTTTCTGGTATTTCTTGATCTCGTCAGGAATCTTTAGCCTCAGTTCGGCCAGCAGTTCCTCGATTTCATCTTTGTTTACTGTAATTTTGGTGCTTGATAATGGCTGATACTTGCAACCGTCAATGTACTCTTCGATTTCTGTTATTATCTGCTCAATTTTACTCATTCATCTCACCTCATACTTTAGAAAATTCCTGCCCATCTTCAAGTTTCCTGTATACCATTTCTGCAACGGCCGGAGGAACAAATTTTTCAATTTTACCACCAAACATAGCCACTTCCTTGACCGTACTGGAACTTAAATATGCATATTCCAGACTCGTCGTTAGAAAAACAGTATCAATTTCACTGTTGATCACACGGTTTGTCTGAGACAGCATCAGCTCGTATTCAAAATCCGTGACCGCCCTCAGCCCTCGCACTACTGCCTTGGCTCCCATTTCCTTGGCAAAATCCACCGAAAATCCCTCAAAGGATCTCACCGTTACGTTAGGAAGATGTGTAGTTGCATCTATGAGCATTTTAACACGTTCCTCTGCAGAAAACAACGGAGTTTTAAGGCGGTTTATCAGGACTGCAACGATAATTTCATCAAATATTTTCGCAGCTCGTTCAATGACATCCAGGTGACCGTATGTCACTGGATCAAAGCTTCCTGGGTAGATTGCTCTTATCATTTCCTCTCCTGTTCCAAGCTTATAAATACGTGCTTATTTGTTTTGTATTTTTTTTCTCTGATGATTTCAAAACCAAGATCTGAAAGATAAGTAAACTCTGTCTTCAAATCGGCTTCAACGATAATAAGGCTATCCGTGTGTATGATTCCTGATTCTGACAACGCCTCAAGCACTTTCACCTCCGCGCCCGTTTTATAGGGTGGGTCCATGAAGACAATATCAAACTGTAAATCTGAGCTGCTCAGCCGTTTAATGGCCGCTGAAGCATCGGATCTCAGGATTACTGCCCTGTCTTTTAATTTTGTGAAAATCAGATTTTCCTCTATACATTTGGCTGCCTGGGCAGATTCATCAACAAAATAACAGGAATCGGCGCCTCTGCTTAAGGCTTCAATTCCTATTGCGCCACTTCCGGCAAATACATCCAGAAAACGGCATCCATATATATCATTATGAATCATATTAAATAATGTTTCTTTAATTCTGTCTGTCGTAGGTCTTACGTCTGGTCCATCCAGAGTTTTCAACCTAAGGCTTCTCGCGCTTCCTGCAATGACCCTCATGTAATTGTCTCCAAAGTATTAATCCCTAAAAATAAGATTTTGAATGCATTTGTGTGCATTCAAAATCTAAATTCAGGTCTTATTCCTGATTTTCTGTATTTTGGTAATTTTCGTAATCTTCCTGTTCAGCTCTTATTTCCAGTGCTTTTGTGCTTAAGCTGATTTTCTTTTCGTCTGCGTTGAAATCAACAACTTCTGCTTCAATTTCCTGTCCGATTTGAAGAACATCTGAAGGCTTATTTACATGAGTTTTGGAAATCTGGGAAACATGCAGAAGTGCATCTATTCCTGGTTCCAACTCAATGAATGCGCCAAAATCTGTCATCCTGGCAACACTTCCTTTAACAATATTTCCCACAGCATATTTTTCGGAAGCGTCTTTCCAAGGATTTGTATCATCGAATTTTAAACTTAAGGCAATTTTGTTGCCGTTTACTTCTTTGATAAGAACTCTTATGGCATCACCTACATTAAATAATTTCTTGGAGTTATCAATTCTTCCCCAGGACATTTCTGAAATGTGAAGTAGTCCGTCCAATCCGCCAAGATCAACGAAGGCACCAAAATCTGTGATGTTTTTAATGGTACCATCTACAATCATTCCAGGCTCGATTTTTTCAAGAAGATCTTTTTGTTTTCCTCTTTTCGCTTCGATGATCAGGTGTTTTCTGTCTCCGATGACTCTTCTCTTCTTCGGATTGTATTCTGTAATGGTGAATTCGATTTCCTGGCCTTCATATTTTGCAAGGTCTTTCTCATATACATCTGACACGAGGCTTGCAGGAATGAATACTCTGCTTTCTTCTACGGCAACTGTAAGTCCGCCGGACATTACTTTTACAACTTTTCCTTTGAGCACTTCCTTGTTGTTAAATGCATCTTCCAGTTCCTTGAATCCTTTTTCTGCCTGAAGTCTTTTATAAGACAGAAGAACCTGCCCGTCGCCATCGTTGACTTTCAGGATTTTAACATCCATTTTGTCACCTAAGGTAACAAGAGTTCTGAGATCGACATTTGATTCGTTAGTGTATTCGCTTCTTGTGATGATGCCGTCTGATTTATAACCTATATTTAAAACGATTTCGTCCTCTTTAACACTTATAACCGTGCCTTCTACAACCTCTCCTGTACGTATAGTTTTTAATGAATCTTCAAGCATTTGTTCAAAACTTAATTCTGACATTAGTATGAACCTCCTCAATAATATTATTTGGGGTCGATGCCCCCGCTGTTATACCTACGCAACTAGTGGATTGCAGTGAACTTAAATCCAAATCTTCCAGTGTCTGTATATGGTAAGTATCCTTACATCTTTCTTTGCATATCTCATATAGCTTTCTGGTGTTCGAACTTTCTTTGCCACCAATCACAATCATGGCATCCACCTCGGAAGCTATCTGTTCTGCCTCAGTCTGTCTGTCATGAGTTGCATTGCAGATGGTGTTTAAAACAGTTATATCATAACCTTTTTTTGAAATTATTTCAACCAAATCTTTAAATTTTGCCTGATTAAATGTCGTTTGGGCGACTATGAACAGAGGTTTCCCAGAATTATTCACATATTTCAGTGCCTCATCCTTCGTTTCGATAATAACAGGAGGCGTTTTTGACCATCCGGCTATGCCAACAATCTCCGGGTGATTGCGATCACCGATTATGATTATTTCCTTCTCCTGGCTTTCCTTATCCACTTCTTTTTGTATCCTTCTGACATATGGACAGGTGGCATCAACCATCGTTGCTCCGGAAGATTCAATGATATCATAAGCTGATTTAGGTGCTCCATGAGAGCGGATGATTATGATACCACCTTTAATGCTTTTCAATTCCTCTTCGTCATTAATCACTTTTACGCCCAATTTGGAAAATTCATCTACAACCTGTTCATTGTGAATAATCGGTCCATACGTGTAAACCTGTTTTCCATCCGGATTATTTTTTATTTGTTCCCAGACGCAATCCACGGCACGTTTTACACCGAAACAAAAGCCGGCAGTCTTTGCTAATTTAACTTTCATCTTTTTCACCTCACTCTGTCATGGATTATTTCTGTGATAGTGCTGATGGCTTCTTCTATGGATAAATTGGACGTATCAACCAGAACAGCATTTTCTGCTATCTTTAAAGGTGCGATTTTTCGGTTCATGTCTCTATTATCCCTTTCAATTATCTCCTTTTCAATCGCATCGATGGATAGTTCCGAGTCTTTGTTTCGCAGCTGTTCGAAACGTCTTTTTGCCCGGATTTCTGTTCTCGCTGTCAGATAGATTTTCACATCCGCATCCGGCAGAACCGCCGTCCCAATGTCCCTGCCATCCATAATGACGTTATTGTTTCTGGCCAGATTCCGCTGGAGGTTCAAAAGCATACTTCGAATTTCCCCGTATGCGGATATGGAGGATGACATTTTACTCACCTCTTCTGAACGAATGTAGGGGTTAACGTTTTCACCATTCAACTGGACACACTGTTCACCATTGACATATTCGATGGTGACCGAAGCGTTTTCACATGATTTGACGACCCCTTCTTTATCCTCGGCAGACACGCCATCACGTATGCACGCCAAAGCCAGTGCTCTGTACATCGCGCCTGTGTCTACGTATATGAACGAAAGCCTGTGAGCCACTTCTTTTGCAATCGTACTTTTGCCGGCTCCCGCAGGACCGTCTATAGCGATATTAATCATGATTTACCCCGTCTTTTTATTTTATGCTTATGCCGGCCAGCCAGCCTGTCGACCAGGCCAGCTGCAGATTATATCCTCCGGTCATAGCGTCTATGTCGATGACTTCACCGGCAAAATAAACACCTTCAACTCTTTTTGACTGCATGGTCGAGGGGTTTATCTCCCTGACGCTGACTCCGCCCTTTGTAATCACAGCCTCCGAGTACCCTCTTTTTCCCGTAACCGTCATTGGGAAGGACTTAAGAAGGACTGCCAGTCCGAGCCTTTGGGCTTTCGTTATTTCATTGATTTTTTTGTCTGCAGGAATACCAGACAGCTCGATCATAACCGGAATCAGTTTTTTGGGAAGCAGCCTGTCCAAAGCATTTTTAAATGATTTGTTCACATTTTCACTGAAATCCTTTAAGATTCTATGATCCAGCTGCTCCATGTCCAGGGCTGGTTTTAAATCGATTTTCAATGTCAGTTTTTTGTCGGCATTCTTTTCGACAAGAAATGCACTTGCCGAAAGAATCAACGGACCGCTTACTCCAAAATGGGTGAAAAGCATTTCTCCGAAATCGCTGAATATCAGCTTCTCATCCGCATATAAAGATGCCCGCACATTTTTCAGTGACAGACCCTGCAGGTCTTTTACGAACTCTTCCTGGATAAGAAGAGGTACCAGGGAAGGCTGTGTCGAAATGATGGTATGCCCCATTTTTCCGGCAAACTCGAATCCGTCGCCGGTTGAGCCGGTGGTCGGATACGAGAGTCCTCCCGTGGCAATAACCAGAGCATCCCCATGAAGTTTGGATTTATCCCCCAGCACGACATAACGGAATTTGCCGTCATCACAGACAACTTTATCAATCCTTGTGTTCAGTATAACGTGTATGTTCAGCCTGTTGATTTCCCTTGAAAGGGCCTGTATCAGATCGGAGGACTTATCCGACGCGGGAAAAACGCGATTGCCGCGTTCCACCTTCGTCCGCATTCCAATATTTTCAAAAAAATTGATTACATCCTGATTGTTCATGCAGTTTAATGCAGCATAAAGAAATTTCGGATTGGAATTGATATTGGAAAAGACTACGTCCATATCGGACGAATTCGTCAGGTTACACCTTCCTTTTCCCGTAATATAAAGCTTTTTACCAAGCTTCTCGTTTCTTTCTACCAGAAAAACATTATGGCCGTTTCCGGCTGCGGCGATAGCGGCAAACATTCCTGCCGCTCCACCTCCGGCAACTATCACATTACTCATTCTTTTTATCCCTCTTAAATCAGGTATCCAGTTTCAGCTGTAACTCCTTCTGAAATTCCTGTTTAATATCCTCTTCTTTATCTTGATGGATACTGGGCAAATCGTCGACTGACCGTATCCCGAACTGCCGCAAAAACTCTTCAGTCGTTCCAAATAAAATTGGTTTTCCCGGAGCATCCAGTCTTCCTGTTTCTCTTACAAGGTCATATTCAATCAGTTTGTTGATGGCATGGTCAGATTTCACACCCCTGATTTTTTCAATATCCAGTCTGGTCACCGGCTGTTTATATGCAATGATGGACAACGTCTCCAGCATAACATTGGTCATTGTGTGGTTTTTCCTACTGCTTACAAGATTAATCAGATATGGGTAATATTCATTTTTTGTGCACATCTGAAAGGAAGTATCTATTTCCATAATTCGGATACCGCGGTCCTCGGAATCATATTTATCCATAAGATTATTAATTATTTTGCGGGTAGTTCCTTCATCGTGTTCTATGGCCGCCGCAATCTGTTTCAATTCAACCGAACCGCCCATTGTAAATAATATCGCTTCAATAACTGCTTCCAGTCTTTGTATCTCCAAAACCGTTCTCCCCTTTTTAAGCTGCTGAAATAATGATGTCATCGAAAACCTGTTCCTGAACAGCACTGATTTTCCCGGTTTTAATCAGCTCCAGTATTGCCAGAAAACTCACTATAAGATGCGATTTCCCAGACTGCCGGGAAAGAAACTTTCTAAAACTGAATTTAGTGTGATTATTGGTAAAGCACAATATCTCTTTGATTTTATCATCTATAGTGACTTCATCTTTTTCAATTCGTCCAAATCCCGAACGGACCGTATCTACTTTGTTGCTCTGTCTGCGTAATACCTGGCTGTAGATTTCTGACAATTTGTCCAGTGTCAGCTTGTCCATCAGCTTGTCCAGATCAACTGGCGGTTCATAGCTTTTAACTTCTTCCGGAATGGAAGGCTCCTTATAATAGGTTTTTTGTGCTTGCGTTTGACGATTCCTGAGTTCGGAGGACACACACTTGAACATCTTATATTCCAGAAGCTGTTCAACCAGTTCGGCGCGGGGGTCCGTCTCTTCCGTTTCTTCCTCCTTTGGCAAAAGCATTCTGGACTTAATATCCAAAAGGGTGGCCGCCATTACAAGGAATTCACTCATTATATTGAGGTCTTTTTTTTCCATGGAACCAATATACGCTAAATACTGATTCGTAATCTCAACAATAGGTATATCATAAATATTCACTTTGTTTCGTTCAATCAGATGCAGCAGTAAATTCAAAGGACCCTCAAATGCTTCCAGTTTGACGGACAGTGCCATAGTTTACCCTCTTTTATTCTTGATTTCCAATTCCAGTACTTCCGGATGATTACAAACCCTTATATTCAGTGTATGGGATCCGGTTCCTCTGCTTACAGCCATATTCGAACCATTCTTTTGATACAGACCAGCATCATACTTCGGGAACAAAACACATTGGGGGGATATTACACCGCCTAGAAACGGCAGTCGTATTAGACCGCCATGCAGATGGCCTGATACAGTCAAATCCGCACCCCAATCCGCATAACTATCAAAATATACGGGAGTGTGTGACAGCAGGATATTATATTTACTTCTGTCCGGGGCACCAAGCCGGTCGCTGACATAGGAGTCCCCTATTTTATTGCCATAGGAAAACCTTCTGTATACTTCCACTGCTGTCTCGAATCCATAGATGTCTACTTCGTCATTCCAAGTGAACATTCCATTTTCCAAATAGCTTATGCCATGATTTTCCAGGTTTTTTTTGTATTCCTGAAAATAAGCATTTCCGTCAGGTTTCGATTTCAGGAACTGCTCGTGGTTGCCATTGACACAAAAAACCTTATATTCCCGTGAAAGCGCAATCAAAAGATTCTGTGCGTTGTCGGAAACCATAGGTTTTTCATTATTGATTGTATCTCCAGCAACCAGCACCAGATCCGGAGAAATTTTGGCCACTGCATCAATCAGTACCCGATTGTTTTTTCCACATAATCTGTTGTGCAGATCAGAGATGACGGCGATTTTCAGTCCGGATGAAATTTTTTCACTCTCGATATAATATTTCGTGATTCTCAAACCACGGTTTTCCCTGGCACTTTCCAGCAATACGAATACCAATATGAGTACCAGAAGAATGATTATCAGTTTTATAATCATTGGTTATATACATACTCCTCCGTAAATCCCAGAGGAACTCCATCTGAACCCTGCTGGCTGACCTTGAATATGTCCTGATATTGAAGGTTGGAGTAATAAACCCGTAGATGATTCGGGTCAATGTATTCTGTTTTCTGTTTTTTGTCGTTAACGTAGGCAACACTGGAGTCCGTAAAGTTTTCACCGGTTATGATGAGTGTGTCGTCCCTGCCCTCTTCAGTCAGAAGACCAGTAATGCTGATTTTGTCGATTCCATACTGAATATTCGTAGCAACGTATGGATTGAGGCCGCCGTAAGCAGTCCTTCCTCCATAAAGAATATCATATTCCAGGTTCTGGAGGCCATTCAAATACTCCTCGCTGCCGCTATAAGTCTGGTGATAGTTGTTAATCACGCCCGTGCTAATGTTCAGGGAGTCCAGAATCTTAGATGAGAGCTGAAAAGCTTCCACATCCCCAAAATCAAAGTTCATCCCCATATTGTTCCAGATTATATAATCCGTCTGCATGCTCGTACCTGAAGATAAATCCGAATCACTATAGCCCAGACTTGGAAGATGGTCACCATAAAAAACCAAAATGGTATCTTCATCACGGGAAGATACTGCACTAACCATTTCGCCGATGGTCTGATCCATGGAATGCAAAAGATTAACGTAATATTGTGTTGCATTCAGTTTGCCCGGATCGGAACAGGACAATACTGAAACTGCAGAATTTTCCGGCAACTGATCGTTCGGATAACTTCCATGACCTTCGACGGAAACTGTAAATACATAATCCTGGCCTGGCGAAGAATCCAGGCATTTCAATATTTCTCCAGTCAGAATCTTGTCCGTCGCCCAATTTTTCGGTGTAAAGTCTGTCACGTGCATATATTCGATTGGTGTGAATGTATCAAATCCCAACTGGGAAAACACTGTATGCCGCTGGTAGAAAGTACCGTCATTGTTGTGGATTGCATGTGTGCTCCAGCCGTTTGCTTTAAGATTATAGGCAACACTTTCACAAGTTGTAGACTGCAATACTGTTTTGTATGGGTATTCACCCGGACCGAAATCATCCAGATTCATTCCGGTTAGAACTTCGAATTCGGTATTTGCTGTACCCGCACCTATAACAGGTACATTAAAAAATCCAGAAGAACACTCTTCCTTCAGCTTCGTGAAATTTGGAATTGGATTTTCGGACAATACCAGACTGCTGATTCTGTTGATGTCAAAAAACGACTCCAGCTGTACATAGATAATGTTGGGTGTTTTTATCGGCACATTAGTGTCGGCTTCTGTTTCGGACTGTGTTACTTCATTTTGAATTATTTCACTGATCTTCTCCGGAGAATAATTTTCCGGCTTGCTTACACCCATGTTGAAAACACTGTTTGCAAAACAGTATGCGAATCCATAGGATTTATATGCATTTGCCAGGTTATCGAAATTTTTTGCCAGCACACCTGTATTAATTCCCAGATTGACCGTTCCGAGAGTCATGAAAACTACGACTGCCGTAATGCAGGCATTTCTTATATACTTAATTTTATAACGAAGCTTTGGAGCTTTGAACCAAAGAGAAACAATGAATAAAAGCACCACTACGAAGAAGGCCACAACTCCGGCAATTGCAAGAGAAGAGTAATATTTTTGGATGACCGCAATAGCTGGTTTCATCAATAAAATATCAGTTGCATTGAACGGAGTAACACGATTGCTGAGAAGTATGAAATTGGCAAATCCAAGCATCAGCCAGGCAAAGGATACAAGAGAGAGCCAGAAAATACGCCTTCTTGAAAATACCGTAATCATAAATGTTAGCAGGATTATCATTGCGTTGATAAAAAAAGCATTCGGGTGGGCAAAAATATATTTTAAGCCTTTAGCCAAAGATTTTCTGTTAAAAATCTCAATTACAATATTAAGGAGGAACGGCAGACATATATATGTTATAAGTGTAATCCTCTTTGTTTTGTTTATAAACAAGTCCACAATCCACGCCTTGATGTTTTTGATGTATTCCATTTTAAGACCTTTCTGAAACTTTTGAATTTATTTGAAGCTGGCTCATTCGAGCCAGCTCCATCAAGTTTGAAGTTATTATATTACTTTTCTTACATATTTGCAAGTTTTTCTAAATGTGAATATTTCTCCATTGCATTCTTTTCTGCTTCCGCAAATAATCTTTCTGCCTTCTCAGGATCTTTCCTCATAAGAGAGCTGAATCGAACTTCGTTGGTAAGGAAGTCTCTGTAGGGAGTAGAAGGCTGCTTGCTGTCTACAACCAGAGGATTCAGTCCTTCCTCTTTACGTCTTGGATCAAACCTGAAAAGATTCCAGTATCCGCTGGTAACTGCAGTCTTTTCAACAAGCTGTGCATTTTTCATGCCGCCTCTGATGCCGTGATTAATACAAGGAGCATATGCAATAACCAAAGATGGTCCGTTATAGCTTTCTGCTTCTGCCAATGCCTTGATACACTGGTTGTAATCTGCACCCTGTGAAATCTGGGCTACATATACGTATCCGTAGCTCATCGCAATAGCAGCAAGATCTTTTTGCTTAATCGGTTTTCCGCCTGCCGCAAACTGTGCAACCGCTCCGAGAGGTGTTGCCTTAGAAGACTGTCCGCCTGTGTTTGAGTATACCTCGGTATCCATAACAAGAATGTTCACATCCTGTCCGCTGGCGATTACATGATCCACTCCGCCAAAACCGATATCGTATGCCCAACCGTCTCCACCGAAAATCCATTGTGATTTTTTGGAGATGAAATCTTTATTTTTAAGGATGTCTTTTCCTTCACTGCATCCACAAGCTTCAAGTGCTTTAATAAGTCTGTTGGAAGCTTTCCTGTTAAGGGATCCTTCATTGTATGTATCGAAATATTCAGTAATAGCAGCTTTGACATCAGTGTTGTCAGTTCCTGCCGCTAATGTTTCCAGTTTTTTGCTGATGCCTTTTCTCAAAGCGTCCTGTGCCAGCTTCATACCAAAACCGAATTCCGCATTATCCTCAAATAATGAGTTTGACCATGCTGGACCTTTACCTTCGCTGTTGCATGTGTATGGAGTGGAAGGTGATGAGTTGCCCCAGATAGAAGAACATCCGGTTGCATTTGCAATGTACATTCTGTCACCGAACAGCTGGGTAACAAGCTTGGCGTAAGGAGTTTCACCACATCCGGCACATGCGCCCGAAAATTCTAAAAGCGGCTGTTTAAACTGGCTTCCCTTAACGGTGGTTTCTTTGAATTTATCAGTAACATCTTCCTTGGCAGGAATAGTCTGTGCATAAGCAAATACTTCCTGTTGCGCCATCTGTGATTCCAGTGGCTGCAGCTTCAGAGTCTGGGCTTTTTTGTTGCCTGGACATACAGCTACACAGGATCCACATCCGGTACAATCCATTGGTGTAATAGTAATAGCAAATTTATACCCCGGCATTCCTGTCATATCTTTTGCTTTCATTGCAGCAGGAGCTGACGCATATTCTGCTTCCGTCATTACAACCGGACGGATACAGGCATGAGGACACACATAGGAACATTGGTTGCACTGGATGCAGGTTTCCGCATCCCATTCAGGAACATCCACGGCAATACCACGTTTCTCGTAAGCAGCCGTTCCTAATGGAGTGTTTCCTTCTGCGTATTCTGTAAATGCTGAAACAGGGAGACTGTTTCCATTCTGACTGTTTACTGCACTCTGGATATTATTTACAAAATCAATAACGTCTTTTCTGCCACTTGCAACTTTGTTTCCAAGTTCTTCATCTGCGGCATTTTTCCAGGATGCTGGAATCTCTATTTTATGAACATCCTGAGCGCCTCTTTCGATGGCTTTGTAGTTCATGTTAACGATATCCTCACCTTTGTTTCCGTAGCTGGACAGAGCGGCGGCCTTCATAAGTTCAATCGCTTTTTCTTCCGGTATGATATTAGAAAGTTTAAAGAATGCGGACTGAAGCACTGTGTTAATACGTCCTCCCAGACCGATTTCCTTACCAACTTTAATTCCATCAATTGTATAGAACTGAATATTGTTTTCAGCCATGTATCTCTTTGCCTGACCTGGAAGATGCTCTTCGAGTTCGTTCATGTCCCAGCTGCAGTTTAAAAGGAATGCTCCTCCTTCTTTCAGATCCTGAACCATGTTGTACTTACGAACATAGGAAGGGTTATGGCATGCTACAAAGTTTGCCTTATCGATCAGATAGGTTGACTTAATAGGAACATTTCCAAATCTGAGATGGGAAATGGTGACTCCGCCTGATTTTTTAGAGTCATAATCAAAATATGCCTGTGCGTACATATCTGTATTATCCCCAATAATCTTGATGGAGTTTTTGTTTGCTCCTACGGTACCGTCAGCACCCAGTCCCCAGAATTTACAGTTGATAATGGAATCCGGAGCTGTCAGGGGAGCTTCCGTTATATCCAGGGAAAGCCCGGTAATATCGTCATTAATTCCAAGAGTGAACTGAGGCTTTTCGTTGTTTTTAAATACGGAAATTATCTGTGCAGAATTTGTATCTTTTGAACCAAGTCCATATCTGCCTCTGAATATAGTAAGATCATTGAATTTTGTTCCTTTGAGGGCGGTTACAACGTCCATGTAGAGAGGTTCGCCAACAGCACCAGGTTCTTTGGACTTGTCCAGAACGCTTATCTTTTTGACAGAATCCGGAATTGCATTCAACAAATGTTCTGCGCTGAACGGTCTGAAGACACGAACCTTGATTACACCTACTTTATGTCCTTGTTTTACAAGGTAGTCGATTGTTTCTTCTATGGTTTCACAAACAGACCCCATAGCAATTATCACATGCTCTGCATCTTCTGCACCGTAATAATTAAAGAATTTATAGTCTGTTCCAATTTTCTCGTTTACTTTTTTCATCTGATCTTCAATAACAGGAATCAGGTTGGAATAATGTGTGTTTGCAGCTTCCCTGACCTGGAAGAAAATATCAGGATTCTGTGCAGATCCCATCTGAACCGGATGATTTGGATTTAATGCACCGTTTCTAAACGCTTCAACTGCTTCCATATCCATCATGTCTTTTAACTGCTCGTAATCCCATACCTGAATTTTCTGGAGTTCATGGGATGTCCTGAAACCGTCAAAAAAGTTGATGAAAGGCATTCTTCCCTTGATTGCAGAGAGATGGGATACAGGTGTCAAATCCATTACTTCCTGTACGCTTGAACAGCAAAGAATCGCACTTCCGGTCTGACGGCAAGCATAAATATCCGACTGATCTCCAAATATTGACAAGGCATGTGTTGCAATTGCTCTGGCTGAAACATCAAAAACTGCCGGCAGTCTTTCACCAGCCATTTTATAAAGATTTGGAATCATAAGAAGCAGACCCTGGGAACAGGTAAATGTTGTTGTCAATGCGCCGGCTGTCAATGAACCGTGTACCGCTCCTGCGGCTCCCGCCTCTGATTGCATTTCCGTAACTGCTACTTCCTGGCCGAATATGTTCTCTCTTTCTTCAGTTGACCACTTGTCGGCTAATTCAGCCATTACTGAAGATGGTGTGATTGGATAGATAGCCGCAACGTCTGAATAAGCATACGATACGTGAGCTGCCGCTGTGTTTCCATCCATGGTTTTCATTTTTCTTGCCATTATATTTCCTCCTAAAATCATTCATAAATGTTGTGTACTAAAATCAGTACAAAAGACAATGGTAGTATTATAACACCATATTTTTTTAAAAACAAGAACTAATGTATGAATTATAATATTTTTTTTAAACTGTATAAGTATTATGGCATATGATATAATAGTTTTAATGATTTTATATAAAATAGGAGTTAATTATGAACTTTATATGTAAAAAATGGACAAATGATAATTATAATGTATTTTTGGCTTTCCTATTGAACAAACAGGACAGTCAATACCGTCAGTTTATGGAAAAACTTCTGCCAGGTGTTTCAAACTTGATTGGAATACGCATGCCGGTTCTGCATGAAGCTGCAAAACAAATCGCAAAAGGAGATGTGCTGTCATTCCTTAGTGTAGCCCGGGACACAAATTATGAGGAAGTTCTTGTGCAGGGATTGGTAATCGGCCGCTATAAAACAGATTACCAGGAATTTATGGTTTTGTTTGCCAATCATATCGACAAAATAAACAGCTGGGGTGCATGTGATTCGTTCTGTTCTGGTCTGAAGAATTTCGGAAATCATAAAGAGGATTTTTTTGGAGAAATACCCGGATTTCTAAAATCTGAAAATGTCTGGCACATACGTATTGGTCTGGTTATGATGATTTATTACTATTTGGATGATATTTATATAGAAGAAGTGCTTCGTCTCTGCGACCATGTTTCAGACGAAAATTATTATGTAAAGATGGCGCAGGCATGGCTTATCAGCTCTGCCTGCACAAAATATCCGTCTCAGACACTCATGTACCTGGAAAATTCTACAGGTTTGGACATATGGACATATAATAAATCATTGCAGAAGATACGTGAATCCAGGAAGGTTTCTGATGAAACCAAATCCCGGATTAGGATGCTCAAAAAGCTGAATCAACGGGAAATCTCATGAATCCCATCTTTTGTCAGTATCCATTTAATCAGAGACGGTTTTTCCACCGGTAAATCGCTGAAGGAATAAGCATCCAAAAGTTTTCTGGCCGCCTGACTGACTTTGTCAGGATCGTTTCCATGCATGACGGCAATAGTCTCACCGGATTCTGTCCAGTCGCCTATCTTTTTGCTCAGGACTACTCCTACAGAAAGGTCAATCACGCTTTCCTTTGTCTCT
Organism: Parasporobacterium paucivorans DSM 15970; assembly: GCF_900141895.1. GTDB lineage: Bacteria > Bacillota > Clostridia > Lachnospirales > Lachnospiraceae > Parasporobacterium > Parasporobacterium paucivorans. The sequence continues at coordinate 46,924 of NZ_FQYT01000009.1, forward strand.
CTACCTCCGCCCAAGGCAAGGGAAACCAGACCGATTTCACTTGTTTTGATTCCGCATACATATCCAGAAACCTCTGACTTGATTTCCTGGATTATGGATGCACTTGGCAATCTTGCAGTATCAAAAACCGGAGATGAATCTCCTCCCTGGGCCTCGATAAATTGAGCCAGCTTTCGAAGGGCGCTTTTATCTCTGATTGAATTTTCTAATTTCACTCTGGCCTCTTCGGTTGTATCTGCTTTCCTGGCGAGAAGCAGCATGTACGAACCAAGAGTCAGGCACAATTCCCTTAGCTCTTTATCGCCCTCTCCAGCAAGAGTCTCAATGGCCTCCCGGACTTCCAGTGCGTTGCCGACTGCGCGCCCCAGGGGCTGGTTCATATCGGATATTATGGCGATTGTGTTTCTGCCAGCCCCATTTCCGATTTCGACCATTTCCCTGGCAAGAGCAATGGCATCATCTTCCTTTTCCATAAACGCTCCATTGCCGACCTTAACATCCAGCACGATGGCATCTGCACCTGCCGCCAGTTTTTTACTCATTATGCTGCTTGCAATCAATGATATCTGATCGACTGTAGCCGTCACATCCCGGAGGGCATAAATCTTCTTGTCCGCCGGAGCAAGATCCTTGCTTTGGCCGATGATGGATATTTTGATTTCATTAACATTTTTTACAAATTGTGCCGGCGACATTTCTGTAGAAAAACCTCGGAAACTCTCCAATTTGTCTATCGTACCTCCCGTATGTCCCAATCCCCGGCCTGACATTTTTGCCACAGGAACACCGCAGGCTGCCACCATCGGTCCCAATGCCAGGGAAGTTTTATCCCCTACACCGCCTGTACTGTGTTTATCAACCTTAATGCCATCTATTCCTGACAGATCAACAATTTCACCGCTGTTAGCCATCGCCATCGTCAGATGGATTGTTTCGTCTTCAGTCATACCCCTGAAATAAACCGCCATCAGAAAAGCGGACATTTGATAGTCTGGTATCCGTCCCTCAGTATAGTCCGTAACGATAAAACCAATTTCTTCTTTGGACAAAATCTCTCCATCACGCTTTTTTTGAATCAAATCGATCATCCGCATAAACAGCACCCCTTTTTTATTCAAATATTTCATTTTTGAAGCTTTTCCCAATCCGAAGTGAACTTAATCCAAAAATATCCGCAATAGTCTGGCCTGCATCAGCAAAGGTAGCCCTGATCCCTAAATCAACCCCTTTTTTCAGGCCATGTCCGTACAAAAGAAGGGGAACGTATTCCCTTGTATGATCTGTTCCGGCAGTGGTCGGGTCACACCCGTGGTCGGCTGTTATCATCAAAATGTCTGTACTTTTCATGCGGTCAAGGATCTCAGTCAGGCGGGCATCGAAATCCTCCAGCCCCCTTCCGTAACCTTCATAATCATTCCGGTGTCCCCATTTTGAGTCAAATTCAACCAGATTGGTAAATATGAAGCCACTTTCAACTGTGTCCATCATGTCGAGAGTTTTGTCTATTCCGTCCATATTATCTTTCGTGTGGACCGCTTTCGTCAGTCCGACACCAGCAAATATATCTTCGATTTTCCCTACTCCAGCAACTTCTCGTCCGCTTTCTGATATTCTCACCATCAGATTGTCTTTATCCGGCGCAATGGAATAATCCCTCCTTCTGTATGTTCTTTCAAAATGTCCTTCTGATCCAATAAATGGCCTTGCTATTACACGCCCTACATTATATTCACCCGTAAGGATTTCTCTGGCCTTCCTGCACATTTCATAAATTTCTTCAATTGGATAAATTTCTTCATGACAGGCAATCTGAAATACACTGTCCGCAGAAGTATAGATGATTGGCTTGCGGGTTTCCATATGCTCTTTTCCCAACAGCTCTATTATCTCTGTCCCGGAGGCTGGGTAGTTCCCCAGAATTCCTGGAAGATTGCATTCCTTTATAAATCTTTCGATGATTTCTTCCGGGAAACCATTTGGATAAACTGGAAACTGAGTTTTTGTATGTATACCCATCAGCTCCCAATGGCCGGTCGTCGTATCCTTTCCTGCAGATAATTCAGCCATTTTCCCAAAACAGCCTGCAGGTGAAACAGCCTGTTGGAGTACGTCAACTCCTTCGATATTTCCGATGCCCAATTTAATCAGATTAGGTATATTAAGTCCGTTTCTTGCTTTCGCGACATGGCTGAGAGTATTAGCACCCACATCGCCATATTTTTCGGCATCCGGGAGATATCCGGCTCCAACGCTGTCAAGGATTATCATTATTATTCGGCTTGTCATAATTATATACCTCCATTTTATTTGAGTAAATCAAAGCCCATCCTACCCTCTAGGATGGGCTTTCGCATATACATCGCGTATTTTGTTGTTGGTCAGGTTGGCGTAGATTTGAGTCGTGGAAATGTCTGAATGCCCCATCATTTCCTGTACCGCTTTTAAATCGGCTCCATTTGCCACTAAATGAGCAGCAAAGGAGTGTCTAAGCGTATGGGGGGTAATATCCGAAGATATCCCGGCTTTTTCCCCATAATGTTTGATCAGTTTCCAGAATCCCTGTCTGCTCATCGGTTTTCCTGAACAGTTCACAAAAAGAGCATCAATGGACTGGTCTTTAACCATGGAACTCCTCGTATTATAAATATATTTTGTAAGAGCCTGCTTGGCAGCCCTCCCGAAAGGGACGGCCCTTTCCCCATTGTTCTCGTGACAGGAAATATACCCAAGCTGCATGTTGACATCGTTTACCTTTAAATTAATCAGTTCGCTGACCCGCATTCCGGTCGCATACAAAAGTTCGAGCATTGCCTTGTCCCTATGGTCTTTCAGAGACTTTCCAGATGGCTGGCTCAGAAGAAGATCTACTTCCTCAATGCTGAGGATGCCCGGTAATTGTTTGACAACCTTAGGCGGTTTAATCAGGTCCGTGGGTTCCCTGGCAATCTTACCTTCCTGATTCAGATAGTGAAAAAATGATTTCATAGATGCAATATTTCTCGAAATAGTGGAAGGTGCACTCCCTTTTCTCTCAAGATACAGGATGTAGGAATTCACATTTGTGCCGACCGCACCGCTGAAATTCCTTATGTCCATCCCTTCAAAATATTCTGCCATTTTATACAAATCCCTTTTGTATGAAATGACTGTGTTTTCCGATTTCTTCTTAACCCCTCGTAAATAAGAAATGAAATTGTCAATTTCTGTCCTCATATAACCCCTCATTCTTTGTAAACATAATCCGTCCTTATCAATCATGACTACCTACCATTATATATGTAAACTCAAAGAAAATCAAATATAAATAGGTTACATAAAATACAAGATATTGTTACATGGTTATACGAAGTCCCGTATATTGTTATGCGTTATATGCATAGGCAAAAATTGAGCTGATTGTCTTGGCATCTTCTATTTGTCCTTCATAAATCATCTGAATGATATCCTTTAATCTGAACTCCTCGATTTCTATGAATTCATCCGGATCCAGATTCTGGTGGGTTCTGGTAAGGTTCCGGGCAACATACACATCAATGTTTTCGTTCGTAAAGGCTACAGCGGTTTTTAACCGGATCAGAAACTCCATGCTTCCGGCTGTAAATCCTGTTTCTTCTTCTAACTCCCGTGCAGCGCAGATCATTGTTGAGGTATCTCCTGGGTTGATGCCGCCGGCAGGTATTTCCAGCGTTGCCCTGTCCAGGGAATTTCTGTACTGCCTCACTAAAAGAATATTATTATCATCATTGACCGGAACAACGGCGGCTGCTCCGTTGTGAGTGACATGATCCCATTTTGCAGTCCTCCCGTCCGGCAGCTGAATCGTATCTGTGTAAAAATCGATGATGGAACCTCTGTGGACCAGTTCTCTTTTTAATCGCTTGAAATTAATCATCCCTATATCCTTCTCATTCTCCCTGAAGCTTTTGATTTTTTTCATAACATGCATCTGTAGCTTTGAATACGGCATTTCTGAACCCATATTCCTCCAAGGCCGCCACTCCTGCAATCGTAGTCCCGCCCGGAGAACAGACCCTGTCTTTTAATATGCCCGGATGTTCACCTGTTTCCAGCACCATCTTTGCGGAACCCAATACGGATGAAGCCGCAAATTTATAGGCCATATCCCTTGGCATTCCATATTTAACGACACTATCCGCCAATGCCTCAATAAACATATAAACATAGGCAGGGGAACTTCCGCTGGCACATACGACTGCATTCATTAATGCTTCATCTACCCGAACCATTTCACCAATGGAACGGAATATATTTTCTATCAGTTTTTCTTCATCTGAGGAAAAACGATCTTTCTGATATGCGACACCTGTTATACCCGCGCCAACAAGGGCTGGTGTATTGGGCATCACCCGGACGATCCGGGGATTAAATTCTAGTTTGGAACTAAGATAATCAATACGGATACCAGGTGCAAGAGATATTACAATATCATCTTCCTTTACGATATTGCTTATGTCTTGCAGAACACTTTCATAGTATTGAGGCTTGACGGCAAGGATGATTACTTTGGCCAGCTTGGCACATTCAGCATTTGTATTGACATATTTTACATTTGTAATTTTTTCTACGTTTTCCATTCTTTCCTGAGATGCATCGGTAAACACGATACCGGATGCATCAAAACAGCTCAGCATTCCTTTAAGCATTGCATATCCCATGTTTCCCATTCCAATAAAACCAATATCAGCCATTATATGTTCTCCCTTGTATTATTTTTCCAGGCTTTTGACAAAATCTGCAATACGCCCCATACCTTTTTCTATCTGTTCCCGAGAAATGGCATATGAAAGGCGCATATACTCGGGTGCACCGAAGTCAGCACATGGAATGACTGCAAGCAGAAAATCTTCTATCAGAATTCGTGCCACTTTAGCAGCTGATTCCAGAGTCTCCCCTTTATATTTCATATCCAGTATGCCAGACAAATCTACAAAAAGATAAAAAGCTCCTTGCGGCTCTAATGCAGAAAGATAATCTATTTCCCCAAGAAGACGATAAATCAGTTTTTTCCTTTCTTCAAACTCATTTTTCATATCCAGTACTGGCTGCTGGTCGCCTTCTAAAGCAGCTATTGCCGCCTTCTGCGCAATGGAATTTGGATTTGAGGTCTGATGACTCTGAATGCCGGACATCAATTTTGCAATCGCCAGTGATGAACCAGTAAAGCCAATCCTCCACCCTGTCATGGCATAGCTCTTTGATAAACCATTTACTGTGATGGTTCTTTCATATATATCGTTTCCAAGCGAGGCAATGCTGATATGCTTATTATCCCCATATGTCAGTTTTTCATAAATTTCGTCGGAAATGACATAAATATTATTCTTTACAGCATAATCGGCAATAGCCTGCAGTTCATCTCTGGAGTACATCATTCCAGTAGGGTTATTCGGAGAATTGAGAACCAATACTTTCGTCTTGTCTGTCGTCACTGCCTGCAGTTTTTCGGGTGTCACTTTAAATCCGTCTAACTTTTCACCTTTCACAAATACTGGTACTCCTGAGGCCAGTCGAACAATTTCCGGATAGCTCAGCCAGTAAGGCACCGGAATGATCACCTCGTCACCGGGATTCAACAATGCCGTGAATATATTTGTCAGAGAGTGCTTTCCGCCATTGCTTATGACAATTTGGTCAGGCTTATATTCAAGATTATTATCGGCCTTGAATTTTTCGGAAATGGCAGCTTTAAGTTCAGGCATTCCTGAAGCATTTGTGTATTTTGTAAAGCCTTCACGAATAGACGTAATGGCTGCTTCGCATATATAGTCTGGTGTATTATAATCCGGTTCCCCCGCCACGAAACCTACTATATCCAATCCTTTTGACTTCAATTCTTTTGATTTTGCAGTTATAGCAAGGGTGGAAGATGGTTTTACCTCTAAAGCTTTTCTTGAAAATTCCAATGACATACAGTGCCTCCAATAAAATTATTATATTTTATATTAACAAAAAAGCGCGATATAATCACGCTTTTTTTGTTTTTATTTTGCATAATCGACTACTCTTGATTCTCTTATTACATTAATTTTAATATTACCAGGATATTCAAGCTCAGCTTCAACCTGTTTGGAAATGTCTCTCGCCAGCAATACCATGTCGGCATCGCTAATCTGCTCCGGAACAACCATAACTCTGATTTCCCTGCCCGCCTGAATAGCAAAAGATTTTTCAACGCCTTTAAATGAGGTGGCTATATCCTCCAACTGGGTCAGTCTCTTAGTATAAGTTTCAAGAGTCTCTCTTCTGGCTCCTGGTCTTGCCGCTGATATTGCATCAGCCGCCTGTACAAGGCATGCTATCAGAGATTCGGGCTCCACATCACCATGATGTGAGGCGACTGCGTTAATTACTATTGCAGATTCCTTGTATTTCTTACATAAATCGACGCCAATCTGAATGTGGGATCCTTCCATGTCATGATCAACCGATTTTCCAATGTCATGTAAAAGTCCCGCTCTTTTGGTCATCCTGATATCTTCGCCAACCTCTGAGGCTAAAAGCCCCGCAAGATATGCAACTTCAATCGAATGTTTCAATGCATTCTGACCGTAACTTGTACGATATCTCATCCTGCCCAGTAATCTGATTAATTCCGGATGAATACCATGCACGCCAACTTCCAGTGTGGCAGCCTCTCCTTCTTCACGTATCGTTGCATCGACTTCCTTCTGTGCCTTTTCAACCATCTCTTCAATCCTTGCCGGATGAATACGTCCGTCTACGATTAGTTTTTCCAGAGCAATTCTGGCTATTTCTCGTCTTATCGGATCAAACGATGATAAGATAACAGCTTCCGGTGTATCGTCAATAATGAGATCTACGCCGGTCAATGTCTCTAAGGTACGGATATTGCGTCCTTCCCTGCCAATGATTCTTCCCTTCATTTCATCATTAGGCAGCTGTACAACCGATATCGTTGTTTCAGATACGTGGTCAACAGCACATCGCTGTATCGCTGTAACAACGTATTCTTTGGCTTTTTTATTAGCCTCATCTTTAGCTTTGTTTTCAAGTTCTTTCACTAGTTTAGCAGTTTCAGTCTTCACTTCTTCTTCGACTGATTTTAACAGAATATCTTTTGCTTGTTCGGAGGTCAGACCAGAGATTCTCTCCAGTTCCTGTGTCAGCTGTTTTGCCTGTTCTTCAATTTCAGCCTGCTTTGTGACAATATCCTCTTCCCTTTTTGCGAATAATGTTTCTTTCTTCTCCAGGTTTTCGGATTTTTTGTCCAAAGACTCCTCTTTCTGAAGAACTCTGCGTTCGTAACGTTGTAATTCTGCCCGTCTTTCCTTGGTTTCCTTTTCCAGCTCATTTTTGGTTTTCAAAGATTCCTCTTTGGCTTCCAAAAGAGCCTCCCTCTTCTTAGTTTCAGCAGTTTTCAATGCCTCATCTATGATTTCTCTTGATTTCTCTTCCGCACTACCTATTTTCGTTTCGACATATTTCTTTCTGTAGTTTTGGGAAAGAAGCCAGGCAACAGGAGCAACAATACATACAGTTATCACAACTGCTATAATCGTTTCCAGCACAGGTGCACCCCCTTATCTAGTTTTCATTGTACAAATACAACATATTAATTTTATACCGTTTTATAAGTTATGTCAAGCGGATAAAGATGTTTTCACCTAGGTATTTCAAGCTTTTCAAGCCCTTTGATTACAAGGTTAATCTGTTCATATCGGAAGCCTTTTCTCATAAGAGAAGCAATAGATTTCTGCTTTGATTTTTCATCCGCTTCCTGCCATATAATTTTCTTTTTCAAAAGGAGGCTGAGTATTGTTTCCGTCTGGTCCGAATCGAACTGACATATCACCTCTCTGACGATATCCCGGTCTATCCCCTTGGCGATCAGTTCGAATTCAATCTGTTTATAACTCTTCTTTACAGACCTTCCATTGATATATATTTCTGCATATCTGAAGTCATCAATATATTTATATTCTTTAAGAAAGGAGATTATCGAATCGATAATCTCCCTCTCGTAGTCTTCCGCCATCAACTTGCTTCTCATTTCAAATTCCGTTTTGGCAGAATGCTGCAGTATAAAAAGAGCACGTTCCTTCCCGGTTTTAAGACTGTTGGTTTTATTCGTTTTCATTAGATTCTGCGACCGTATTCGCTGCATTGGTTCCGGAGGCAATACCATACTTTTCACGTACAGCCCGATCGATATTCTCGAGTATTTCCGGATTTGCCTGAAGGAAAGTTTTGGAATTCTCGCGTCCCTGTCCTATTTTTTCGCCATTGTATGCGTACCATGCGCCGCTTTTATTGATAATATCGACCTCGGCGGCAAGATCCAGAATCTCACCTACCTTGGAAATTCCTTTTCCGTACATAATATCAAATTCAGCTTCTTTGAAAGGAGGTGCAATCTTGTTCTTTACAATTTTAACCCTTGTCCTGTTGCCGATCATCTCACCGCCCTGCTTCAGCGTCTCGATTCTTCTGACGTCCATACGGATCGATGAATAAAACTTCAACGCCCTTCCACCAGTGGTCGTTTCCGGATTCCCGAACATCACGCCGATTTTTTCCCTGAGCTGATTGATAAATATGACGATGCAGTTTGTTTTTCCAACTACGGCTGTTAATTTCCTTAAAGCCTGGGACATAAGCCTTGCCTGCAGTCCCATGTGGGAATCACCCATTTCGCCGTCGATTTCTGCTTTTGGAACCAGGGCTGCTACTGAATCGATTACAACAATATCCACGGCACCAGATCGAACCAACGTCTCCGTGATTTCCAAGGCCTGTTCTCCGTAGTCCGGCTGTGAAATATAAAGATTATCAATATCTACGCCTATCGATTTTGCATACACAGGATCCAGGGCATGTTCCGCATCAATAAAGCCGGCTATTCCACCAAGTTTCTGAACCTCGGCAATCATATGCAGTGCGACCGTAGTCTTACCGCTGGATTCCGGTCCATATATTTCTATGATACGGCCTTTGGGTATTCCTCCAAGACCAAGTGCTATATCTAATCCAAGTGAACCTGTTGGAACTGTCGCTACATTCATGGAAGTTCTGTTTTCTCCCAGTTTCATAATAGAGCCTTTGCCGTGCTGTTTTTCAATCTGCGAAACCGCAGCATCCAATACTTTAATCTTATCGTTTTTCTCCATTATATCTCTCCTTTTCAATCGAACTTATGTTCGTTTTAATGATAAACTAATTTTGGATGAATGTCAATACAATTTAAATCATATAATAGTGGGAAAATGCCAGAATATCGGCAAAATAGAAGAATCGATAGAATCCTTTTAAATTATATCATTATAGATATTTCAATTCAAGAAAAAACGGCACATATCTATATCAAAAGATATGTGCCATCCACCTTATCCTAAAATCTTTCTTATAAGATCAAGGGCCCTGATTATTGTCTGCTCCCTTACCCTGTCTCTGCTTCCCTTGAAAAAATATTCTTCAACAACAGTATTGCCCCCGAATGAGCATGCTATATATACGAGACCAACTGGTTTATGGATGGTTCCGCCATCAGGACCTGCAATCCCTGTGGTTGCTATTGCCACATCCGTTCCAGTTGCTCTGGCGCAGCCCTGAGCCATGGCTTTGGCAGTCTCTACGCTTACGGCACCGAATTCTTCCAAGGTCGCAGTGGGAACGCCCAGCCTTTTCACTTTCGCTTCATTCGAGTACGTGACAAACCCTTCTTTGAAAATCTCCGAGACCCCTGATACGTTAATTATCCTGCCAGCCAGAAGACCTCCTGTGCAGGATTCAGCCGAAGACAGAGATAGACCCGCCTTTTTGAGGAGACCGACTACGATTTCTTCCAGCGATTCATCCGGATTCTCAGTCAGGATATATCCAGTAAAACGCTTTCTTGTTTCTTCCTGAAGAGGTTTCAGCATATCCATGGCATCTTCACGGGTCGTGGCCTTCGCTGTGAGACGGAGCATTACCTCTCCCTCTTTGGCGTAGGTGGCCATGGTTGGATTCTTGCCGTTTATCAGGTCATCCACCATTTCTGCAACTTTGCTCTCTCCGATTCCGATGAGTCTTATGACTGACGAAAATATTGTCCCGTCTGTTTTGCCTACCAGGTATGGATATGCTTTGTTCCTAAACATTTCCGTCATTTCTTTAGGTGGACCAGGCAGCAGTATGATGATTTTCCCCTCATGTTCGACAATCAGTCCAGGGGCTGTGCCATCATCATTATCTAAAACAATAGAACCTTCAATGATATCGGCCTGCTTGTAATTATTGCATGCAATATCCTTAATGTTTCTCCCCGAAAAGTAGGATTTAATCCTTTGGAAGGATCGTTCGTCACGGACCAGGTTTCTTTTCAGAAGCCCGGCGGTGGTCTCCTTGGTCAAATCATCCCGTGTGGGTCCCAATCCGCCCGTCAGTATCACTATATCCGATCTTTCAAGGGCCGTCTGCAGGGCGTCCGCAAGGCGGGGTTCATTGTCGCCGACAACCGTCTGATTAAATGCCGAAAAGCCCAGTTCTGCACACTGCGTGGCCAGATACCGGGCATTCGTATTAACAATGTTTCCTAATAAAAGTTCAGTCCCAACACTTATCAGTTCAGCAGTCATAGCTATCGGCTTCCCTCTTTAAGAATATCCTGATTTTTAACAAGATAGTCGATCAATGATATAATGGTCAGTATCGTTGACAGATAGATGAAAATCTGTTCCAATACATTAAACGCAGCATTATTCAGATTCAGCGACAAAAGTATTACCATGATCATCTGTGCCACTGTCTTGTATTTGCCCCACCATCCGGCGGCAATAACTGTTCCTTTTGTGGATGCAACCAGTCTGAACCCGCTGATAATGAATTCACGGCTGATTATAATAATTACAATCCAAGCCGGCAGCAGCTGCATGGATGCAAAACAAATCAGACCAGAGCTGACTAAAAGCTTATCTGCAAGCGGATCCATGAATTTTCCAAAATCCGTTACCAGATTATCCCTTCTGGCAAGGTACCCGTCCAGCCAGTCCGTTGCGGAAGCGACTATGAACAGAATTGTAGCAATGTATTTTCCAGCATCCCCGAACATCCCGGAAAGCAGGAAGAATACATAAAAAGGTATGAAACAGACCCTTATAATCGTTAGTTTATTTGGTAAATTCATTTCAACCCCATTTCCGGCAATCAATAACCTACATGATTTCTCCTATAAGATCATAGCCCGATGCACCTGTTATATCTACAGTCACAAAATCTCCGGTCATTAATTCCCAATTTGTATTCACAAAAACATTTCCATCTACATTGGGACTGTCCATGTAGGACCTGCCCACATAAACATCTTCATCGGTCAGCTTTCCTTCAATCATAACCAGAAGTTTCTTGCCCTTCATTGCTTCCGCATTTTCGAAAACAATTTCCTGCTGCAGCTGCATTATTTCGTCTCTTCTCTGCAGCTTGACTTCGTCATCTACCTGATCTGGCATAGTGGCTGCGGGGGTATCCTCTTCCTGGGAATAAGCAAAAACACCGAGCCTGTCAAATTCCATCCGGTCAACAAATTCCAGCAGTTCTTCATGATCTTCACTGGTCTCACCGGGAAAACCGCTAATCAGTGTAGTACGCAGCACAATTTCTGGTATTTCTTTCCTTATGGATGCAATGATGTCTATAAGCTGCTGTTTATTGGTTCTTCGTCCCATTCTTTTTAACACATTATCGCTGGCATGCTGTATTGGCATGTCGATATATTTACATATTTTTTCTTCTGTTTTAATGGTTTGGATCAGTTCTCCGGTAATCTCCTCCGGGTAGCAGTATAGCAGCCTGATCCATACAAGATCCTGTATTTCGCAAAGCTTCTTCAGAAGCTCATGAAGCATTTTCTTTCCATAGATATCCGTTCCATACAAGGTAGTTTCCTGAGCAACCAATATAAGTTCCTTTACGCCCTTTTCAGCCAAAGTTCTGGCTTCATCCACCAGTTCTTCCATCGGACGGCTGCGGTAAGCCCCCCTTATCGACGGGATGATACAGTATGTGCAATATTTATCGCAGCCTTCTGCAATTTTAAGGTACGCAAAATGACCACCCGTAGTGAGCACTCTTCCGCTTTTCGTCACCGGATGCCTGCTGTCTGCCTCAAAGCGCATGGTTCTGTCGCCATTCATGGCAGCGTCCAGAGCAGCACCTATTTCATTATAGGCATCCGTTCCAACAAGTGCATCCACTTCAGGTATTTCATTAGTGATTTCATCTTTGTATCGCTGGGCAAGGCAGCCGGTCACTATGAGGGCTTTACACCTTCCGTTTTTCTTCAGTCTGGCCATCTCACAGATCGTGTTAATGCTTTCTTCCTTCGCATCATTTATAAAGCAGCAGGTATTGACAATAACTGCATCTGCTTCCTCCTCGTCATCCGTGAATGAATAGCCCCTGCTGTTAAGGATCCCCAGCATCTCTTCCGAATCTACCAGGTTCTTATCACAGCCAAGGGATATAAATAATAAATTCATCTATACATTTTCCTTTGTATCTTCGTCACTGACAATCTTAACCTTTGACTGATATAATTCGTCAATAGCGATAGACAGGGGTTTCATACCGCAAGCTCCGCTTATGTGAGGCTCTTCTCCGGCAATGATCTGTCTCGCTCTTTTTGAAGTAGCGTTCACGATAGAATATCTGCTCTGTACTACCGGCTGCTCTCCTACTTCCACATCACTATTTACAACTTCCATTAAATCCGTATATGATGGATGTAACATATTTGTTCCTCCTATAAGCTTTTAAGCTCTTCTTTGATAGTATTTATCCGGTCAATATTTCTGAATGTCCTGCAGTGTTCACTCTGGATGACCCTGTGGATTTCATTCACGCTTTCATCCAAAACACCATTTTCGATGATATAGTCATACTTTTCCATTTCTGTTGACTCTTCACATGCACGCGCAAGCCTTGCCTGTATAGTCGCCTCGTCCTCCGTTCCACGGGAAACGAGCCGTCTTCTCAACTCTTCGGCACTGGGAGGCAATACGAAAACCAGCACAGTATCCGGATATTTTTCTTTCACCTTCAAGGCACCCTGAATCTCTATTTCCAGGATAATATCTTTCCCGTTATCCATTTCATTCATGATAAAGTTTTTGGGCGTTCCATAAAAATTGTCGACGTATTGTGCATGCTCCAGAAGTTCGTCTTTTTCAATCATTTCCTGAAACTCTTCTACGGACTTAAAGAAATATTCCTTTCCTTCGATTTCACCGGGTCTTGGTTTCCTGGTTGTGGCTGACACAGAGAGAGTATAACGACTTCCGTAAGAACTTATAAGTCTCTTGATGATTGTTCCTTTACCGGTGCCGGCAAATCCGGAAATTACCGTTAATATCCCTTTTTTACTCATTGCTTTCCCCTTTTGGCATTTCATTATGATTTTCATTAAAACGTCCGGCTATGGTGTCCGGCATAAGAGCAGACAGAATGACATAATTCCCGTCTGCGATTATCACAGACCGGGTGCGTCTGCCCTGGGTCGCATCCACTGCATTTCCATTGTCCTTTGCAGACTGGATCAGTCTTTTTATAGGCGCGGAATCCGGATTCAATACAGAGACTACTTTCCCGGAATTAACAACATTCCCATAACCAATGTTAATTAATCTTTCCATACATCTCCTTTGTTATTCAATATTTTGTATCTGTTCCCTGACTTTTTCAATCTCTGTTTTTAATTCAATCCCGATGCTGGATATTTCCATGTCGTTTGTCTTGGATAAAATGGTGTTGGCTTCCCGGTTCATTTCCTGGGCAATGAAGTCCAATTTCCTTCCCATTCCGTCCCCAGATTCAAGTACATCTTTTGTATTCATAATATGACTTTTAAGTCTGACAATTTCTTCATCTACACAGACCTTGTCGGCAAAAATAACCACTTCAGCCGCCAGTCTTGACTCGTCAATCTGGACATTCTCAACAAGTTCCCTGATTTTCTCATCAATTTTCTTACGATAGTCCGAAACAATCTGTGGAGAACGTTCTTCTATAAATACAACATGTGCAAGCATTATGTCAAGCTTTTCCGAAATATTTATTTTCAGTGAAGTCCCTTCCTTCAATCTTGATTCGACAAAGTTATCCAAAGCTTCCTGCAGTGCCTTTTGAATGGCACCCCAAAGCTCATCCTCATCGGGGCTCTGTTCTTCCATAATAAGCACTTCCGGACATCTCAAAAGCACGGAAGCCTTCATATCGTTATCCAGACCAAATGATTCTTCCACTCTTTTATAATAGGAAATATATTCTTCCGCAAGAACTTCGTTATACTTAAGGCTTGTGTTGCCGGACCCTGAATCTTCATAGGAAATATACAGATCTATCTTACCTCTTTGAATCTGTTGTTTCACGGTATTTCGAACTGCGGTCTCCAGCAGATTCAATTTTTTTGGCATTTTCAGGCTTAAATCAAAGTATTTGTGGTTCACAGATTTGATCTCCACAATCACTTTGCGGTTATTCTCAAAAATCTCCGCCCGGCCAAATCCTGTCATACTTTTAATCATAAATCCCACTTTCCAGATTCACGTCTTTTTTGATATTTAAAGAGCTATTATAATTCATTTACTGAAATCAGTCAAGCAGACGGAAGTCCCGGAGACCGGTCAGTTAACGGTTGACTTAAAGTGATTAAGATTATAGAATCATCTAATATAAAAGATATAGGAGGTTATTATGGCTTTAGATGGAATTACTGTCAGCGCCCTGGTTCATGAACTGGACTCCACCCTTACGGGCGGCAGGATAACAAAAATATCCCAACCAGAAAAAGATGAGCTGCTGCTTACAATAAAAAATAATGCATCCCAATACAGACTTTTGATTTCTGCAGGAGCATCCCTGCCCCTAATGTATCTCACAGACAAAAACAAACAAAACCCCATGACAGCGCCAAACTTCTGCATGCTCCTCCGCAAGCATATCAACAACGCCAAAATCACAGGCATCACCCAGCCTGGGCTGGAGCGTGTAATAAATATCAGCCTGGAACATTTTGATGATTTGGGCGACAAAAGAAGAAAAACCCTCATCGTGGAATTAATGGGGAAACACAGCAACATCATTTTTTGCAATGAAGAAAACCGTATTGTCGACAGCATTAAACATATATCCTCCAATGTCAGTTCCGTCCGGGAAGTTCTTCCAGGCAGGGATTATTTTATCCCCAATACGGCTGATAAAATAAATCCATTGGAGATGACCGCAGAGAAGTTTGAAGAAATATCACAAAAGCCAATGGAAGCCTACAAGGCACTATATACCTCCATGACGGGTTTAAGCCCAGTTGTGGCCCAGGAAATCTGCCACAGAGCATCCATTGAGCCTTTCAGGACAATAAATGAGCTTATGCCTGAAGAGAAAATGCGGCTGCTCGGCTCCATCACTTCCATGATGAAAGATGTGAAAAATAAAATCTTTGCTCCCTGCATATTCTACGAAAAAAAAATTCCTGTGGAGTTTTCTGCCATACCCCTGTCTGTTTACGAGGGACTTCCTGTAAAGCAGAGCGAAAGCATCAGTGAAATACTTGAAACATACTTCAGTGAAAAAGATGAAGTGACCCGTATCCGTCAGAAAACTATCGAATTAAGGCAGATAATACAGAACACCCTCCAGAAGGATTATAAAAAATACGATCTTCAGCTTAAGCAATTGCAGGATACCGAAAAAAGAGATAAATTCAAGATTTACGGGGAGCTCATAACAGCTTATGGATATAACCTTAAGCCTGGTTCAGATAAACTCGTAACCGTAAATTATTATGATGATGAAGAAATAGCCATACCCCTGGATCCAACAATGTCTCCCATTGAAAATGCCAAGAGGTATTTTGATAAATACGGAAAAATGAAACGGACAAATGAAGCCCTTGCAGAAATCATCAAGCAGACTTCAGATGAAATAACACACCTGGAATCAGTCAGCATGGCACTCGATATGGCCCAGGATGAAGGAGACATTTCCGAAATCAGGGAAGAGCTGGTTCAGAGTGGATATATCCGAAGGAGATCCGAAAAGAATAAAAGACGTACAGAGAGCAACCCGCTGCATTTCATTTCGTCAGAAGGCTATCATATTTATGTTGGAAAAAACAACCTGCAGAATGAATACATTACATTCAAGCTTGCCGGAGGAAATGACTGGTGGTTTCATGCGAAAGGAATACCCGGCTCTCATGTTATTGTGAAGTCTGAAGGAAGGGAACTGCCCGATCTGGTATTTGAGGAAGCGGCCAGACTGGCAGCCTATTATTCAAAGGGAAGAAGTCTGGAAAAAGTTGAAGTCGATTACTCCCTGAAAAAGAATATACGTAAACCTGGCGGCTCAAAACCGGGGTTTGTAATTTACCACACAAACTTTTCCATGATAATCGAGCCCGACATAACAGGTATCAGACAGGGGTAAATGATTTCTTGAGCTTTTCAGCCTCATCGAGCATTTCAGATGCGTTATGTCTTACCGTATCCGTAATATGGATTCCACCGAGGATTCTGGAAAGCTCATCAATGGACTCTTCTCTGTCCAGCCGGTTGACTTCAACAATTGTGGCACCCTCATTTACTCGTTTATCAATTCGAAAATGCAGGTCAGCCATAGATGCAATCTGCGGCAGATGTGTGATGCAAATAACCTGATGGTTTCTGGAAACGTGACTGAGCTTCCGGGCAACCTGCCCTGCGGTGCGTCCACTGATACCTGTGTCGATTTCATCAAATATCAGCGTGTTTATATTATCCTTCTGTGCCATGATGGTCTTGATCGCCAGCATGATCCTGGAAAGCTCACCGCCGGAAGCTACGTCCTTAAGGGGGCGTATTGGTTCCCCCGGATTTGTGGAAATCATAAATTCCACCCCATCTATCCCCTTTTGTGATGCCTCCGCTAATGGGACAAATTCGATTTCGAACCGCACATCATTGAAGTTCAGGTCCTCAAGAGATTTTCTTATTTCTTTTTCAAGTCTTTCTGCAGCTTCTTTACGGAGTACAGATAAGCTTATGGCAATTTCAGTGAGTTTGGCCATTTCTTTTTCAATCACATTTTCCAGACAGCTTTTTCTTGTTTCAAAATCCTTTAATACTTCAAGCCTGGAGGCCGCTTCTTCTCCGTAAGCCAGGATTTTGGAGATAGATTTCCCATACTTGCTTTTCATTTTGTTGATCAGATTCAGCCTGTTCTCAACTTCATAGACCGCCTGCTCATCATAAGAGAATTCGCCCATATATAAATTTATGCCTCTCATGAAATCACTGAAAATGCTTTCCAGCTCAAGAAGCTGATCATAGTGCTCCTGCAGACGTTCGTCATAGTTTGAGATATTCTTCAGGCTTTTCACTGCCTCTCCCATTTCATCTCCAATATTCAGAGATTCCACAGAAGACAGAACTTCCATAATTTTCATGCCGTTGGAAAGTTTCTTATATTCCGATTCCAGACTTTCATCCTCATCTATAATCAGATGGGCATTATCTATTTCGTTCAACTCATACTCATACAATGACATTTCCCTAAGCCGCTGTTCTTCGTCCAGGTTATAACCTTCCAGCTCCTGCTTAAGCCTTCGGATTTCCCGGTATTTGTCAGACACCTGGCCTGCGAGATCTGCGATTTCTGTCCCCCCGTACGTATCAAGGATTTCTATGTGTCTGGATTTGTTCAGCAGAGACTGATGATCATGCTGACCGTGGATGTCGACGAGATCAGAAGTAATCTGTCTCAGTTTTGATAATGTGACCGTAACTCCGTTTACCTTGGAGATACTGTGTCCATTGGTGATTTTTCTCGAAATGATGATTTGTCCGTTCTCGAACGAAATATCCTCTTTCTGAAGACAATGTCTTACATGAGGATCCTCAGTTTGAAATACAAGTTCTACAAGAGCATGATCGGCTCCCGTACGTATCAGGTCACTGGAAACCTTACCTCCCAGCGCGGCATTGATGGAACCAAGGATAATGGACTTACCGGCACCCGTCTCACCGGTCAGAATGTTCAGTCCCTCTCCGAAGCTGATATCAATATCCCTTATAAGTGCAAGATTTTTAACATGCAAATTCACTAACATTGATTATGCAGTCCTCCTTCACATTATTTGGCTGTATGGATTTCTAAAATATTGTTTATCTTTCCTGTCAGCTTGAATGTATCTTCCACCGAACGAACGGCACACATTATGGTATCGTCCCCTGCTATACAACCTACAATTTCATTGAAATTCAGTTCATCCAGCGCAGCCGCTACCGCCATAGCCATGCCGGATACAGTTTTTATCACCAGAATATTTTGTGCCATTTCCATGCCCGTAAATCCGTCACTTAAGACCCGAAGGTACTTTTCATTCATATCGGCCGGTTTTGTATGGAGCATGACATATTTCTGTTTTCCATCCCTGGCTGCGACTTTCGTGAGCTGGAGTTCACGAATGTCCCTGGAAATGGTAGCCTGGGTAACATTATAGCCAGATTCAATAAGCATCCTGGCCAGTTCCTCCTGGGTTTCAATATCATGGATATTGATAAGTTCGATTATTTTCCGGTGTCTGGTGATTTTCATTATCTCATCTTCTTTCCTAATAATTCTAAAAAGCTCATCTTATTAAGCTTAATAATCTTCGCGGATAAGTCTGCTTTCGTAATGATTACCCTGTCGCTGTCCTCCAGTATCACGTCGTTTTCTCCATCAAATACCAGTATTCTGCGGTTCTGCTTCAAATTCTTGTCCTGCATTATCTCGATTTCGATGGTCACATCCTCGGAAAATACGATGCTTCTTGAGTTAAGGGTGTGCGCACATATCGGTGTTACGACGATAATACTCGATGTAGGCTGGGCAATGGGGCCTCCTGCCGATAGATTGTATCCGGTCGTTCCGGTGGGGGTGGATACAATGATTCCATCTGCGTTATACTGATTCAGAAGCTGGCCATTTACATATATCTTGTATCCGATTATACGGAGCGATCCGCAGCGGTTGATGACGATATCATTTAATGCAATATTTTCTGCAATGACACTATCGTTTCGGAGTATTTTCCCCTCAAGCATCATTCTCTGCTCAATATGATATTCATCTTTAAGCAGTCGATCCAGGGATTCACCGATATTGTTCTTCTCTACTTCCGCCAGATATCCCAGATTCCCGAAATTGATTCCGAGTACGGGAATTCCTTTCGCAGCCATTTCCTTGGCGGCATGGATGAGGGTCCCGTCCCCTCCAATCACCAGAATGCATTGGATTTTTTCAGGAACCTCATCCGGATTGATGAAATCATAATTCTGGTGCTCCTGTGCTGTCTTGAAAACGCTTTTAGTACAAGAGGCCCCTCTGTCTTTTAAATATTTTTCAATCTGGTCGGTTATTTTGAATTCAGGATCTTTGATAGGATTGGTGACCACAAAAAAACTATTCATTATCTGTCCTCTGTTTGTCCAGTTCATCATGAGCCCGTAATACGGTCGAGGTCATGTCAGCCTCTGAAAAAACAAGCCCTTCCTCTTGTGTTTTTTCGATATACATCAGATACTCAATATTTCCCTGGGGTCCCTTGATAGGTGAATATTCAAGACCCAGGATGTTAAAGCTATTTGCTTTTGTAAAGGCAAAAACCTTTTCGATTACTTCCAAATGCGTTTCCTTATCCCGTACAACGCCCTTTTTTCCTACTTTATCCCTGCCTGCCTCAAACTGGGGCTTGATCAGGCATACCATTTTGGCACCCGGCACGAGCAGTTCTCTGACAGCGGGCAGGATTTTATCAAGCGAGATAAAGGATACATCTACCGATGCAAATTCAATCATATCTGCCACATCGTTTTTGGTTATATAGCGGACATTGAATTTCTCCATTGTCACAACTTTTTCGTCATTTCGCAGTTTCCATGCCAGCTGGCCGTGTCCCACATCCACCGCATACACTTTTTTGGCACCGTTTTGCAGCATGCAGTCCGTAAACCCACCGGTAGATGCTCCGATGTCCATGCAGACCAGCCCCTCTACGTTGACATGGAAGGTTTCCAGCGCCTTCTCCAGCTTAAGTCCGCCCCGGCTGACGTATCGGAGGGTATTTCCTCTGAGTTCGATTTCCGCTTCCGTATCTACGGAGGTTCCCGATTTATCTTCCCTCTGACCATTAACAAATACTTCCCGGGACATAATCACTGCCCTGGCATTTTGTCTGGTAGCCACGAGACCTTTTTGTACGAGTAAAACATCTAATCGTTCTTTCATATTATATCATTCCCGTTTTCAATTCCGATTTTTATTTCGATTTTTTTCACAATTGAGGCAGCATCAATATTTCCAGCCTTTTTTAATGTGTCCACATTTCCATGTTCGATATACCCGTTGGGAAGGGCTATATTTATGACTTCCATATCTAATCCCACAGAAGCAGCATACCCTAAAACGCTTTGTCCGAAGCCGCCGTTAAGAACGTTTTCTTCCATGGTTATCAGGTAATCATGGTCCTTTGAGAGCTCCATAATGGCAGCCTCATCGAAAGGTTTGATAAACCTTGCATTCACCAGAGAAACGTAAAGTCCCTTTTTCTTAAGTATTTCACGTACTTCAATGGCAGTTTCCACCATGGATCCCACGGCAAGGATAGCGATTCCTCTTTCTTTATAAATGACTTCACATTTACCGAATTCAATGGGCAGCCGGTATTCTTTAAGTCCGTCGAAAGCTTCTCCTCTTGGGTATCTGATTGCCAAGGGAGCATTAAACTCAGATGCAAACTGAATAGACGCTGCCAGTTCATACTTATTCTTAGGTGCCATGATGTTCAGGTTTGGAATCAGATTCATATAGGAAATATCGAAGACTCCATGATGGGTTTCTCCGTCGCTCCCTACAAGCCCTGCTCTGTCCACCGCAAATATTACAGGCAGATTCTGGATGCAGACATCATGAATAATCTGATCAAAGCCTCTTTGGAGAAAAGATGAATATATAGCCACAAAAGGCTTCAAACCGGTTGATGCAAGCCCGGCCGCAAAGGTGACAGCATGGCCTTCTGCAATTCCCACATCGAAAAAACGTTCCGGGAAGCTTTCTTTAAATCTTTTCAGACCGGTTCCATCCGGCATGGCCGCTGTGATGGCCACAATTTTTTTATTCTTCTCCGCTTCTTTTACAAGCGCAAGGGAAAATACATCCGTATAATCGGGTTTCTCTTTCTTTTTCTTAAGCTTGCCTGTCTCTTTGTCAAAAGGACCGACCCCATGAAAAACATCCGGATGCCTCTCGGCCGGAAGGTACCCCTTCCCTTTTTTGGTCAGTACATGAATCAATACAGGCTGGTTGAGCTTTTTTGCCTCTTTCATGATACTGATGAGCTGATTCACATTATGTCCGTCAACGGGGCCAAGATACGTAATTCCCATATCTTCAAAAAACATGCCCGGAATCAGAAGCTGTTTGAGGGAGCTTTTAGTTTTCTTGAGCTGCCGGACAAGACTCTCCCCAACCATAGGCACCCGGTTCAGCGTATTTTCTATTTCATCCTTGAAATCATTGTAGGATTTGTCTACCCTCAATTTATCCAGATAGCGGGATATTCCACCGACATTTTCAGAAATGGACATGTTGTTATCATTAAGGATTATTATGAAATTCCGTTTAAGCTGTGCTGCATTATTCAATGCCTCATAGGCCATTCCTCCGGTTAACGCTCCGTCCCCGATTACCGAAATGACCATTCCATCCTTATTAAGTATTTCATTCCCACGTACGATGCCAAGACCCGCTGAGATGGATGTAGAGCTGTGGCCGGTATCAAAGCTGTCGCATTCACTTTCCCTTCTTTTCGGGAATCCACTCATTCCGCCGTAGCAGCGCAGAGTTTCAAAATCGTCCCTCCGGCCGGTTAATAGCTTGTGGGTATAGGACTGGTGACCGACATCCCAGACAATTTTATCCTTGGGCAGGTCGAATACAATGTGCATTGCCATTGTCAGCTCTACAACCCCCAGATTGGACGCAAGATGTCCGCCCGTCCTGGAGATTTTATCAATCAGAAATTCCCTGATTTCCGCAGCAAGCGAATCATAGTCCTCTCTGGGTATTCTTTTAATATCATTTTCCATGTTTATTTTCTTAAGTATCACAGTTATTCCTTCTTACTTATTTCTTATGGTGAGATAACGTATCAGTTCAATGAGAAAATCATTCTTCCTATCCATGGAATTCAATTTGTCTATGGCGGAGGACGAAAGACTACGAACCTCCGACTCTGATTCATTTAATCCATTCAGTGTAACAAAGGTAGTCTTCTTGTTTTTTTCATCACTTAAAACAGGTTTCCCTATTTCTTCCATAGTCCCCGTGAGATCCAGAATGTCGTCACGGATCTGAAAAGCCCTTCCGATTTCTGAAGCTGTTTCTTCCATCAGAGAGATTGTTTGATCATCTGAGTCTGCCAGTACTGCCCCTATCATCATGGATGCCTCAATCAAGGCACCGGTCTTCAAAGAATAGATGAAATCCAGCTTTCTTGTATCCAAAGGCAGTCCTGTATTTACTACATCTGCCGTCTGGCCACCAATCATCCCAAACACACCGGATTTTCTGGCCAAAATGGCTGCTGCCCTGGCCATTTTCTTTGAGTCTTCTGACTCTATAATCTGTTGAAGTATAATTTCGAAGGCATAATTTAAAAGGGCATCCCCCGCAAGGATTCCGACAGCTTCCCCATACACGACATGCGTAGTTTTTCTGCCTCTTCTGTATTCATCATCGTCCATGGCAGGCAAGTCGTCGTGAATCAGGGAATAGGTGTGAATCAGCTCCATGGCCGCCATAAAAGGCTCTGTTATGGAGCAATCCCTACCACCGCAAAGCAGATACGTTTCATGAATCAGGATAGGACGAATCCTCTTTCCGCCTCCAAGTACACTATAACGCATGGCTTCCTGCACAATCTGCTGGTATCCCGCGGCAGGAGGCAGGAAGCTGTTCAACACTTCGTCGATATGTGCTATCCGTGTTTTTAGTTCTACATTAAAATTCATGATCTTCCTGTATGCTTCCTTCGTTAAGTATTGTTACTTCCTTTTCAACTTTATCTATCTTCTCATTGCATGATTGAATCAGCTTAACGCCCTCCCTATATAAGGAAAAAGACTCATCCAGGGGAATGTCCGGCTGATCCATTTTAATGATTATTTCATTAATCTGGCTGAGCATTTCTTCCAATGAAATATCAGGTTCTTTCTTAGCTTTTGGCATACTCTTCACCTCGTTTGGTTATATTGGTAACCTTGGACGTAATCTGACCGTCCTGAAGTTCTATTATTACAAGGTCGTCCGTATTGATGTTTTCCACACTCTTAATGGCTTTCCCGGATTCATCCGTGACGAACGCATATCCTTTATTCAATCTGGCTAACGGCGAAAGACCATTGAGTTTTTCTGCCGAAATAGCAATTTCATGGCGGGTTTCCCTGATTCTGCGGGATATTCTTTCGGCCAATTTTGTTTCTAAATCTGCAGTATACTGTTTCTTCTGGTAAATCTGGTTCACTGGACTCAAATATTTCATCCTGACCCCGGCATTATCCAGCCTTTCTCTGGTCCGGTCCAGTTTATCCCTTAACAGCTTGTACATTGTATATCCGGCATCCGAAAGATTCTTCTCAAGCCCGTAATAATCAAATACTGCCAGTTCACATGCTGCAGACGGTGTTGGTGCTCTCATGTCTGCGACGTAATCGGCAATGGTCGTGTCTGTTTCGTGTCCAACACCAGAGATTACCGGTGTTTGGCAGTTAAAGATGGCACGGGCAACGATTTCCTCGTTAAAGGCCCATAAGTCTTCAATGGAGCCGCCGCCTCTGCCAATTATGATTGTGTCCAGTCCCACTCTGTCCAGGGTTTCTATGCCTTTAACAATCGAAGCACCAGCCCCTTCACCCTGAACTTTTGCCGGATAAAGATATAATTTCACGTATGGATTTCTTCTTTTGGCGACATTTATGATATCCTGAATGGCTGCTCCGGTTTTAGCCGTAACTATACCTACTTTAAGGGCGTATGCCGGGATAGGTTTTTTGTACTCCTCAGAAAACATTCCCATTTCACCCAGACGGGTTTTCAATTCCTCATACTGCTGATATAAAATGCCGGCGCCGTCCAGCAGGATTTGTTTTGCGTATAGCTGGTATTTTCCATCTCTCTCATACACATTTATACCGCCCAAGGCGATGACCGTTTGTCCATCTTCCAGTCTGAAGCTTAGTCCTGAACGGTTTCCGGCAAACATTACGGCTGCAATTACTGATGATTTATCCTTCAGTGTAAAATAGATATGACCTGATGAGTGATATTTGCAGTTTGAAACTTCACCCTTGATATATATGTTGGAAAGAGCATAGTCCTGGGTGAAAATCCTTTTTATATATGAATTGACCTGTGATACAGTATATACATTATTCATACCTGTCCTCTAAACCAATTTTGCAAGAATCCCATTAACAAAAGAAGGCGAGTCATCCGTACCATATTTTTTGGCAATTTCTACCGCCTCGTTTATTGCCACGTTCACAGGGATGGTATCATCGTGCTTCATTTCAAAATACGCGAGCCGTAAAATTGAAAGATCAGTCCCGGTTATTCTATCCAGTTTCCATCCTTCCGACACCCCGGCAATAACTTTATCGATATCGTCAAGCATTCCTGTCACGGCTGTGACTTTTTCAGAAATATACTTTCTATCTTCATTTTTGATATTTTCCATATCTTCAAAATACAAATCAATCTGCTCCTTCAGTTCCTCTCTATCATGGAACTGTGTAATAAAAAGCAGCTTAAAAATATTTTCTCGTAATTCTCTTCTTTGCATTGAAATCCTCCGTTACAACTGTTTATTAAAAAAGGGTGTCCACTTTATTGACACCCCTGATTATGCTATATTTATCTCCTGACAGAAAACATTTACTGTTCTTTTTCCGTAACAACGCTTGCGATTCGGATATTTACATCCGCAATGGCAAGACCCGTCATATTTTCAAGGGCGGCCTTTACATTGTCCTGCACGGCGGCAGATACTTCCATCACATTGTATCCGTAAGCTATATTAAGGGAAATATTAACGGAAACCGTACTGTCGCAAAGTTCGACTGTGACTCCTCTTGACAGGTTTTTCTTTCCCAGTTTTGCCACCAGTTCGTTAGTGATGTTCCCAGCCATGGAACCGACGCCTTCTACCTCTGTGGCAGCCAGTCCGGCTATCACAGCCACTACGTCATCAGCAATATGAACCTCTCCAATGTTCCCGGTTTCGTGTATCTTATATGTGTTGCGTTTTTCCACGTTTTCCCTCCCGAGCGTTTCATTTATAACTGTATTATAACAAATTAAACGATAAATGCAACCTATTTAAGGCAGGCCTTCATTCAGAAAACCAGGATAAATTTGTTAAATTAATATTTATGCCGGTTTGTTATAGGAAAAGAAAAAACAATATGATATAATGCGAAATACAAAATATTTTAACTACAAAGAACAAGAGGAGAGATTAAAATGAAATTTAACCGTTGGATTTACGCAATTGCAGGATTTGTCGTTATGTTGTGCGCAGGACTGATTTATGCATGGACGAATATCTCAAAACCGATTCGGGCCGACATCGAAAGTGGAGCTTTGAACATACCTGCTGGCAGCCTGTCTTTGACCTTTTCCATATGCATGGTCTTTTTCTGTATTGGTGGTCTGGTTGGCGGAATGATTGTCAAAAAAGCCAGTGCAAAAATCAATATCATCATTGCTTTGATTTTATTTCCAGCCGGCCTTACCATTGCTGCCAATTCCCATTCAGCAGCAAGCCTTTACCTCGGTTATGGTGTGCTTGTAGGACTGGCTGCCGGATTTGTCTACAATGCCGTCATGAGCGTCGTAACAAGGTGGTTTCAGGACAAGCAGGGATTCATATCCGGGCTTTTGCTTATGGGCTTTGGACTTGGCGGGTTCATTTTAGGTCCCGTTGCCAACATCCTCAAAAATAATGTTGGCTGGAGAACTTCCTTTATCATTTTAGGTATCGCTTTTGCCATTATTCTGTTTATTTCCATATTTTTCATGGTCGTACCGGATGCCGGATATACACCTCCGGCTCCCGCAGCAGGCAAGAAGATAAAACCGGTTATGGAAGGTGCCCTTGATGTTGGTCCCAAAGAGATGATCAAAAGACCTTCCTTCTGGTTTTTCTTCTTTTGGAGCACACTCCTGTCCGGTGCAGCGTTATGTATTATCCCAAATGCGAACGCCCTGGCATCCTCTGTCAGCAATATCGGTGAAATGGGTCTGGTCATCGTTGCCGGAACAATAAGTATATTTAATGGATTAGGAAGAGTACTCTTTGGAACTATCTTCGACAAAAAAGGAAACCGGGCTGCTATCACCGGAGACGCCATCCTGCTTATACTGGCATCTCTCATCCTTCTGGCGGCTGTTCTGTCAAGCAACCTGATATTGACCGTAATTGGCTTCATTGCACTCGGATTGGCCTATGGCGGAGCGCCATCCAATACCTCGGCCTTTATCAACACCTTTTACGGCAACAGGAATTACTCCGTGAATCTGCCTGTCATGAACCTGCAGCTTATCGTGGCATCCCTGTGGGGACCAAACATCGCACAGACTTTCATGTCTTCATCCTCCGGCTTTACCGGCATACTGATCACTATGACCATTGTCGGAATTGTATCCCTGTTCATTTCATTTTTTATACGCAAAGCATAAGGAGCGCGTATCTGCTTCCCTGGTTTGCAAAATCTTTCAGCTGATAGCCAGTCCCGGAAAACTTCCTGGACTGGCTATTTCTTTATGTACTCAGGTTTTTCTTTAGAAATTCAACAAAAAAGGATACCACACGAAGTGATATCCTTTCTGCGTATCTTATATATATCTTATGCCTTTTCTTTCCGCATGAACTGCACGAATATAATCGCCAGAACAGTAAACACTCCCATAATCATAAGGGAAGACAGATAATTTGAGCTTGCCGCCCTGACCATGCCGATCAGGTAGGTTCCTAAAAAGGCTGCTACCAGCAGCGAAAAACTGCTTATTGCAAAGTTTGTCGAGAAATATGTATTACCAAACTGTTTACGTGTAAATGTTGCATTGCTGCCAGGTGCTGCACCATAAGACAAACCGATGCATATATATCCGATCACCAAGAAAGGCAGAAGGCCCGTGTTGAAGCATAAAATCAAAGAAATAACCCCTAAAAGGCCCAGAACCGATGACAATGTGAGTGAAAATGTTCTTCCTTTGATATCATACAGGGTTGAAAATGCAAATTTTCCTAATCCATTGGAGGCTGAGACAAGACCGACCGCCAAAGCAATCATCCCGCCAGGCACGTTGAATTCTGTTGCCAGCGTGGCTGAATGTCCTATCAAAGCCAAGCCCAGCGAACTCACGAATATCTGCCATATATTGAATATCCAAAAATATGGATGGCGGATCATTTCCTTGGGAGATCTGTCTCGAACTTCTGAATCGATTTTTTTATCACTCCATATGGCATTCAAATTCTTAGGTGTTCGGACAAAAAACGCAAGCGCCAGGAAAACCACAATGAAAGTAATTCCCAGATATACGAAGGTTTCCCTCCACTCAATTATATTAATCAGTTTTTTGGCAACAGTTCCCAGGACAAGTCCTCCCATACCAAAACAAAACAGCATTGATCCATTTATGATTCCTATACGCTTTGGATAGTACATAGGAACGATGCTCAGGATGCAGTTATATGCTGACCCTACCGACAATCCACAAAACACTCCATAGAACACATATAGCTGCCACAGAGAGGTCAGACGTGAAGTCAGTAGAAACCCTATCAGGATTACAATCGCATTGATAATCAGCAGAATACTTACATTGATTTTCTTTCGGATCCTGGCTGCTACCAGTCCTCCTATACAGAAAAAGGACATGCATATTGTAAATGTGAGGGAGGTCTGGTCCCTCGTCCAACCAAATTCTTTCTCAAGTGGTGCCACAAATATAGACCATGCATAGATTAGTCCCAGCAATAGCATAATTATTGCCGAGCTGGCCGTTGCCATAATTTTTCTCATTATCTAATTACCTTTCTCAATTTATAAAAAGGACTTCCGCCTTTGGCAGAAGTCACTTAAAAGCATAATATTTATTCTGACTTTAGCGCATTGCAAGATATCCACGATACTGGGACATGTTGTCACTGGCAGCATAGTCTGTCAGAAAAATACCATCAAATTCAAAAGTCGCCTGTAAATATGGAAAAGCATCTACACTTGCCCAGGATGGTTTTTCAATATTTTTAGCTTTGACAACTGCAGCCTGATACCACGCATTTGGTCCGTCAAACCACATTTCTACTACTCGGTGGAAAGCACAGCCATTGATGGACTGGATGACTTTGCTCGTAAGAATCCTGGTCACTTCCGGCATTTCCTGGAAGGCAGGAATCATTTTCTCATAAAACCACTTATCCCCTTCTTCCATCGAGGTACCCTCCGGATATTTCATTACAAAGTTCCAGCGGTAATTTGGTCCATTTTCTATCGTTCTTTCCTTGCCTTTGAAATCCTCTTCCCAGCAAAGCGGGAGGAATGCAAATATGAAAGGGGCACAGCCATTGTGACCGCCCTTAGATCTCGCCTCATCTCCTTCAAAATTCACTTCAAGATCATCATCGGGAATGTTTCCCTGCCACTTAAGGACATCGCACGGGAAATATTCTGTAAGAGCTTTGTTCTTAAAATGTTCTGTGAACGGATTCACCATCCAGTAATGTTCCGTGAGCTGCTGGCGAATTGTACCAAACCGTTCTCCTTCCGGAGGCGTCGGCAGAGCATTATAAAAACAATACTTCGATACATATGGCGCAAATTGTGAAATACTGTCCGGCACATGATAGTGGTATAGCCAGTTCTGTAATCTGTGGCGGTACTCCTCCTTCACGCAGTCGACATAAATCAAGCTTCTCATTGGCTGAAATTCTGGTCCCATAATATAACTCCTTTCTTGTCTGATTAAATTCTATATGATTCGCATATATTTATACGAATGTAACAGCAGTTTTATTCCGATCTGTGAAATTCTTTTGCCATTTCTTTTCCCCTGAGCACACGCAGTCCGCCTAATGCAAGGGATTCCATCTCGTTTTCTCCCGGATATACAATGACCGGCGCTATAAATTTAACTCTCTCAGCAATCATGCCGGTGAAGGTTTCCGAATAAGCAATTCCGCCTGTCAGGATGACAGCTTCCACGTTTCCGTTTACGACTGCCGCCTCGCTGGCAATGTGTTTGGCGATGTTTAAAGTCATGGCTTTATATACCATTTCCGCTTTTTTATCGCCGTCTTTCATCATCTTTTCCACTTCACGGGTATCTGTAGTTCCAAAATACGCAACGAAACCGCCTTTGTTCTTAACCATTTTCATCAGGGATTTTTTGTCATACTTTCCCGAGGTTGCCATATCGATAACCTGGAAAAGCGGAAGTCCACCGGTTCGTTCCGGTGAGAATGGCCCCTCTTCATCACTAACGATATCTGCTACACGTCCGTCTTCGTGAAGGCTGACAGAAATTCCTCCTCCAAGATGGGCTACAATCAATGAACAATCCTTGTATTCTTTGTCATGCTCTTTTGCATAGCGCATAGCAGCTGCACGCATATTCAGGTTGTGTCCGAGACCTTTTCTTCTCATCTCTGGAAGCCCTGTTATTTTCAAAAGGGGAAGCATCTCATCTACGGTCACGCCATCATAAATGAAAGCCGGGATATCGTATTTAGTTGAAATATCAAAAGCAATAACCGCCCCAAGATTGGAAGCATGTTCATTTTGCGGCTTGTTTCTAAGCTGCCAAACCATATCTTCATTTACTCTGTAGGCACCTGCTTCAATTGGAGGCAGAAGTCCTCCCCTGGACACTACAGCTGTCAGCTGGTCCAACGACACACCTTTCTCTTCAACGGTTTTGTAGATAAGGTCTCTCCTGAATTCATACTGATCCATGATTTCACTGAATTTGGTCAGTGTTTCGCTGTCGTGGTTAATATTTTCCACAAACAGCTGTTTTTCATCCTCATACACGGCTATTTTGGTAGATGTTGAACCCGGATTGATGATTAGTAGTTTTTCCATATTTCCTCCTGGATTAATTTGTCGCACAGGCAGCCAGTACGATAGATAAATATTTTTCCTCAGCGGAAGATCCTCTGGATGTAAGAATTATCGGAGCTTTCGCGCCAACTATAAAGCCGGCCATCTTTCCTCCGGCTATCGTAACAATGGATTTTCCGAGAATATTCCCCACCTGGATATTTGGAACCAGAATCATATCTGCATCTCCTGCAACCGGATTATGATACCCCTTGATGTCAGCAGCTTCTTTATCCAGGGCAATGTCCAAGGAAATCGGTCCTGCAACGATACAGTTTTTTATTTCGCCGGATTTATTCATCTGGGCAAGCTGATCTGCTTCGACAGTCTCAGGCATTTTGGGATTTACTTTTTCAACGGCAGCCACTGCCGCAACCTTCGGACAGTCATACCCCAACTTAATCATTGTATTGACGGCATTATCAATTATCTCCTTCTTCTGCTGCAAAGTAGGGTATGTAACCATGCCTCCGTCGCTTGTAACCAGTAATTTATGATAGTATGGCAATTCATTTATAACGAAATGCGACATCACTTTTCCCATGCCCAGCCCGGTCTCTTTATTCACTACCGGCTTAAGGATCTGAGAAGTTTCCAGTTTGCCTTTCATTATGAAATCCCCTTTTCCTTCTCGGACAAGAGCCACAGCTTTATAAGCGGCTTCATCCGGATCTGGAACGTCATAAATATCCGTTTCAGGGATTTCCATGCCAAGTTTATTGAGAATCGCCATAATAACCTTCTTGTCACCAACCAGGACAGGCCTTACAATTCCCTCCTTCACTGCGTGGTATACTGCTTCCAGTGTATGCTCATCACCAGCGGCAGCAACTATCATTCGTTTTGGTTCTGAAAAGCTTTTCACCTTGGCAATCAGCTCTTCAAAATTTTTCAACACCATAAAATACCTCCAGACCTGCTTTTATACTTCGATAAAATATGTGGATTGGATCAATATGCAGATCCAACATGTACATATTATCATACAGGAAAAAGAAAATCAATATATTATGCATAATATATTTTGCATAATATATTGAAGAAATTAATCCGCTTTAACAGAATTTTTGAGATTTTTTATAATGTATCCTCTGGACCACACACGATGCTCTTTCAGCGCATCCAGAATCTTCAGGACATCGCCTTCCCGAACGGCATCCCGGATCGTTTCAAAAAAAACAATCCCTGCTGGAAATTCACTGAAGCAGCTGCTGGTTGCCGAATCGGGCATCACGAACAGGTTGTGCAGGATTTCTTCCTGACCCTTCAATGAATTGCTGCGGTTAATGATCCTCTTATTGTCGGCATTCGTGTAAAAAACATTTTTTATTCTCCGTATGCAGATACAGCTCTCCTTCAAATCCTTGGAATCTCTGTAGTCATCTACGTAACGGCTGATTTCATTGGCCATTTCATCGTGATTTCCCTTTTCCATGGCATAATAGCAGGCGGCCATTTCATATGCTGCGGCAAGTTCCTGAATTTCACGCACGTCATCTGCAGTAATTTCAATTACTGTCGCTCCAACGTTATTCTCAAAATCCACCAACCCCTCGTTCATAAGCCTGTTGAGTGCTTCCCGGACAGGTGTCGAACTTACGCTGTATTCTTCCTGTAATTTTATAAGTGTAAGTCTGCTTCCAAGCGGTATATCCATTTTTATGATACGATCCCTAAGACTTTCGTATACCTGGTCCACCAAAGACATTTTTTTAATTTTCACCATATAATCATCCCTCTTTAAATGTATTTGTATTTGATATTATGTATAATACATTGTCTCATCATATGGGAAATAATACAAGTTTATTCTAAAAAAAGCCGTTATAAGTTTTCTTTCAGAATCCCTATAACAGCCTGATTGAATATTTTATTATTTTGAAGGAGTCGTTGCTGCGATAAACTCTTTATATTTGGCTACTCGGGCCTTATATTCATCCGATTTCTGGGACTCCGACAGTTTCCCTTCATTGGTTCGAATATCGTCGGCATGAATGAATTTTCCAGAAAGTGTATCATGTGCATGTGCAATCTGTGTTTCAGGAAAAACAAATGTCATCTTCCCATCTTTTATTTCCATATTTCCTTCGATACCGCAAAGGCAGCAGATAGCTTTTGCCGAGTCTTTGTCGAGAAAGAAATTATTGCTGTGACAGTGCGGACACACACCCTCTTCACTTTTATACTCTGCTTTTTCATAGTCCAATGCCGCATTCGCGATATTCTGGCCGATTTCATGGGCTTGAGCGAGATATTCATCATTCATCATTATGCCTTTTGACCACTTGAAAACATCATTATTAATGACTTTCCACATTGGCGTAAGTGCATGTATGCCGCAGTGTAATTGAATATCTGTTGCCCAGTCGGAACCGCCGACTCCCATGTAGGAGACAACCTTATCCTTGAGCAGACGTGGATCAGGAGCGATTCCTCCCATTTCCTCCGCAATCTTTGTGCCGATGATATTATTTCCCCTGTCTGTTCTTGGACCAAAACGATCTGTGATAGTCCTGAAAAGACCCGTTGCGCCTTTTTCAAAAATCGGAATAGAAAATACCACTCCGTCAGCATCCAGCATCTTCCCAAGCAGCCAGTCAAAATCATCCTTCAATATACATTTTCCGCCTTTTCCACCAAAAAGGCCTTTAACACATGCGATGCATCCCGTGCAATGTTTGATATCGAGATCATTCAGTCGTATAAATTCAACCTCTGCCCCCATATCCTTCGCACCCATAAGGGCTTCTTTGCACATTGCGTCATTGTTTCCATTCTTTGTTCCGCCGGAAATACCTAAAATTTTCATATGTATGACATCCTCTCCATTCAATGATTTATAGTTCTTAGTTTAGCAGAGGATCAGTTAAATGTTAACGTCTGATTTTATTAGATATTAACACCATTTTTGCAATTAACCAAATAAGTCTTTTTCTGTCGATTTGAATATGTTAAAATAATGTATATAAAATATCAAATATATACAGTATTGAAAGGTGGTTATCTCAATGGATGCCAAACAAATATCTTTTGATTTCGGTAAGGAAGTACCCATTCAATTTTCTATCGTCACTACTGCCCCTCTGGGAAGGCATTGGCATCCTCAGATTGAAATTGTGTATGTGCTCGAGGGAGAATCGGAAATCATAATGAATGAACAGAAATATCTTTTAAAAGAGGACCAGCTCCTGGTAATAAATCCTTACAGAATCCATACAATTCAGAATGACAAATGCACAATGGGGGTTTTTCTTATCAATCTTTCCATGTTCGACCAGACACTTGTGCGAGAATCCCTTCAGATTGATTGCAACAGCATCACAATCGGAAACGATGACCAGCTGCTGCCATTAAAACATCTTCTTGCCCGAATCGTAAAATCCAACATTTCCATCGAGAAACCGAAGCATGCGGAACTGCTGAATAAATCTCTTGCCTATGCCCTGTTGTTCGAACTCATCTCTAAATTCAGTGTAAAGGAGGTATCCGGCACAATCGAGACTTCGGCCACTTTCAACCGCATGGAAGATATCATCAAGTACATAAATCTTCACTATGCCGAAAACATTTCCCTGAAAGAACTATCCCGGGATTTTTTTCTTTCGGTGCCTTATCTGTCTCGAATTTTCAAGAAATATATCGGAATGAACTTCACGGAATATCTGAACAGTGTCCGGCTGGCCCGCTCTGTAGAATTCCTTCGGGATTCAGAAATCACAACAGAAAACATTTCCCAGCTCTGCGGATTTCCCAACAGTCGATCCTTTGTCAATACATTTCGCAAGGAATACGGAGAAACTCCCGCACAATACCGAAGAAATATAAAACTTCAAAAACCAGATTCCCCTCGTCCCCTGGTTCCGTCCCAGCACAACCAGCTTTATGTGCTGGCAAAATATCTGCACAACGAAGAGCTCGGGTCATCCGATGTGCAATATTATTTTCCGGATCTTGCCGAAATTGCTCCGGTTGATGTGACGCAGAAGGGTTTTCCATTGAAGCACACATATCGCAGGATGATTGGAATCGGCAAAGCAAAGCATCTTTTGTATCAGGAAAGCAGAAATATCCTTACCTGTGTTCAAAAAGAACTTGGTTTTTCATATATCACCTTTTACGGACTGCTGGATGATGACATGATGGTATTTTCCCGGGATGGGTCGCATAACCCGCATTATAATTTCCAATATATTGATGCCGCCTTTGATTTCCTTGTATCCATAGGACTCAAGCCGTTCATACAGCTATCCTTCATGCCAAAGGATTTGGCTGAAACCTCTGACAGAACTATGTTCTATAATCCATCAATCATCAGCTTGCCAAATGCACTCAGCGACTGGTACGAACTAGTCCGAAGACTGACACAGCATCTGCTCTCCCGTTACGGAGAAGAAGAGGTCACAACATGGCCGTTTTCTGTTTGGAACGAGCCAGAAACCTCGGAAAGCCTGTATGGTTTTGAGGATCAGAATGCTTTCTTTCGATTTTACAAGGAAACATTCCATTCCGTAAAGGGTTGCTGTGCAGGAATTTCATTTGGGACCCCATCCTTCATCTGTGAAACTCTGGAGCAGATGGACTGGTTCAGGGACTACATGAAATATTGTCAGGACAATTCGTGTATACCTGAATTCTTGAACTATCATTTTTTTCCTTTGAAATTGAATGATAAAATAGTGGAAAGAAATTTTGTTGCATCTTCCGCCCTGAAATACAGGGAATCACCGGATTCCTTGAAAGAAAGCATTTACAGCATTCTTAAAAATCTAAAGGACGGCAGCTTTCTATTTGACCGGATTTTTATGACGCAATGGAATTCATCCGTTTCCCACCGCGAACTCATAAATGATACGGCCTTCAAGTCCGCATATATCGTAAAAAACATACTGGAAAATTATGACAGACTGGACAGCTTCAGTTACTGGATGCTCTCGGATTTCAATGACGAATTGCAGGTTCCGGAACAGGCTTATCATGGCGGACTCGGTCTTATAACAGCAAACGGCGTCAGAAAAGCCTCCTATTATGCATTTGTCCTGTTAAGCAGGCTCGGATCCACTTTAATCGGCAAAGGAAACGGTTATTTTATCACGCGAAACGGCGGATCCTTCCAGATAATTCTGTATAACTATCAGCATTTTTCAAAACTTTACGCAGAAGGAGAACTTTTTGACCTGACCTTTACAAGCCGGTATGCCCCATTTACAAACGAAAGTTATAAGAAAATGGTTCTTCCCCTGGAAGGGCTTGACGATAGAAAATATCAAATACGGGAAACCATTCTGAATAGAAAATATGGCAGCTCCTTTGATAATTGGGTCAATGCAGGAGCACTGCCGTTTGAAACTCCGGAAGAAGCCGACTACATCAACGGCATATCCAGACCCCACGTACAAAGACGAATCATACAGGTTTCCGGAAATTACCATACTTTTTCCTGTGAGCTCGAACCACATGAAGTCCGTCTAATTGAAATGGCGCCCAGTCTGGACTGACGGGCGCCTTTGTTTTTTTACATTTTTATTTGTTGATCTGGCCATATATACTTAGATAATTAATAATATCAGTGTTAGAGATTATTCCATGCAATGTTCCATTTTTATCTACAACGATGACCCGTCCGATTCCATTCTGGGATATCTTTGACACGGCCGCAGAAACAGAGTCTTCCGGCACGACAAGCATTTTTTCCGTCAGAGCTGTCCGTATGTTGCCCACAGTCTTCGTTCCTCGGTGCTCCCGGTCCAGATTCTTAACCGTTTCCGTCCTGACGATCCCAATCATTTCCCCCTCCCGCATCACAGGAAAGATGGCGAACTTATATTTCAAAATATAATGATCAATCAGCTCTTGTACCGTGAGAGCATAATCGACCGTCACTACTTTTTCGGTCATGAACTGGCCTACCTGGATTTTATCAAAAACATTGGAAATCAGCATGGATTTATATTCAGAGAGGGACATCTGCATAAGAAGCCAGCTTATGAACGCAAGCCATATCCCATTGAATATGTAGCCATTAAAAGCTAAAAATACTCCCACAAATATCAAGAGATATCCGAAACCTTTTCCAATGTCTGATGCGATTTTTGTGGCTTTTTGAAGTCCTCCGCCAAACCGCCAGATCAATGCCCGCAATATTCTTCCGCCATCCAGCGGAAAGGCAGGAATCAGGTTGAACAGGGCCAAATAAAGATTCGTGGCAGACATGTACTGCAGTGGTATGGAAATAATGCCAGCTATTCCGGAATTTGGCAGAATTGCTGAAACCGCCCAGAAAACCAGTGACAGGAGGATGCTCATGGCAGGACCGGCAATTGCAATCTTGATTTCAGTTCCAGGTTTATCCGGCTCCTTTTCAATCTGCGCAGCTCCCCCGAATATGTAGAGGGAAATGCTCTTTACCGGAATGCCGAGCCTGACGGAAACCAGGGAGTGAGATAATTCATGAAGGAGTATGGAAATGAAAAACAGAATACCCACAGCTGCTCCCAGAATCCATCTGACGGGCACTTGCATATCCGGATAAAGCTGCGGCAAATATCCAGCTGCCAGAGAATACATGATCAGGATGAAGATAATGAACCAGCTGTAGTTTACTTCTATCCGGATACCCTTTATTTTTCCGATAGCAAAAGTTCCACCCATAGATTACCCTCCTGTCTGTTATGAATTTATTTTATCATATCAGCAGATGGATATAAACAATTATAAAAGTTTTGTGGTCCATTCGGAACAGTCCCAAACGTCCGTTGCAAGATCTTCATAAAAATCCGGCTCATGGCAAACCATCAGAATACTCCCCTTGAAGTCCTGCAGTGCCCGTTTTAATTCTGCTTTGGCCTCCACATCCAGATGGTTTGTGGGCTCATCCAGAACCAGAATATTCGTTTTCCGGTTGATCAATTTACATAGTCTGACTTTTGCCTGTTCTCCGCCGCTCAGGACTTTGACGAGGCTCTCAATATGCTTCGTAGTCAGGCCGCACCTCGCCAGGGCAGAACGCACTTCATACTGGGTAAATCCCGGAAACTCTTTCCAGATTTCTTCAATACACGTTGTTTTTATATCCTTCGGCATTTCCTGTTCAAAATATCCGATCTCAAGGTAATCCCCCAGTTCTACACTGCCAGACAAAGGTTTCTGCATTCCAAGAATGCTTTTCAAGAGGGTTGATTTTCCAATCCCGTTAGCTCCGGTCAGTACGATCTTCTGGCCTCTTTCCATTTCAAGATTCAGTGCAGAAGAAAGAGGCTCATTATAGCCGATGATTAAATTTGTCGTCCTGAATATATATCTACCCGGCGTCCTCGCTTCTTTAAAACAAAAAACCGGTTTTGGTTTATCCGCCGCCAGCTCTATGACATCCATCTTATCAAGCTTTTTCTGCCTCGACATGGCCATGTTCCTGGTGGAAACCCTTGCCTTGTTTCGGGCAACGAAATCCTTTAATCCCGCTATTTCCTTCTGCTGTCTATTGTAGGCTGCCTCTTTCTGGGATTTCTTCATTTCATATACTTCCATGAATTTATCATAATCTCCCACATAACGGTTCAATTCCCTGTTGTCCATATGATATATAAGATTAACCACGCTGTTCAAAAATGGTATATCATGGGTGATCAGAATAAAAGCGTTTTCATATTCGTTCAGATAACGCTTCAGCCAGTCAATATGCTCTGTGTCCAGATAGTTTGTGGGCTCATCCAGCAAAAGTATGTCTGGTTTTTCCAACAGTAGTTTTGCCAGCAACACTTTAGTCCTTTGTCCTCCGCTTAAGTCCATGACATCTTTGCCAAGACCGATATCATTCAGACCAAGGGCCCTGCCGATTTCATCGATTTTTGCATCGATCATATAAAAATCATGCATGGTCAGAAGGTCCTGAATGGTACCCAGTTCCTCCAGGTACACTGTCATTTCCGAATCCGTAGCTTCTCCCAGCCTGTCACAGATTGTGTTCATATTCTTTTCCATTTCATAAAGAAAATCATATGCAGAAGCCAGCACATCCCGAATGGTCATGCCTTTTTCTAATACTGTGTGCTGATCCAGATAGCCGACCCTGACGTTCTTGGACCACTCAACATTCCCTTCATCCGGCATCAGTTTTCCGGTTATTATATTCATGAAAGTGGACTTTCCCTCTCCGTTTGCTCCAATCAATCCGATATGTTCGCCTTTAAGAAGACGAAAGGAAACATTCTCAAATATTCCCCTGTCCCCAAACCCGTGCGTCAGGTTCTCTACGTTTAATATGCTCATTAATGACTCCTTAGGTTTTTTCTTCACGATTCTAACACATAAGCTTATATTCTGTCCATCAGCAATAGCAGTCCGTATATGATTGCCTGAGGAGAAGGGGGACACCCTGGAATATAGAGATCCACCGGCAATATATTGCTTAGTTTATCAAGATTTCCGTACCCATCTTTAAAAACCCCTCCATCATTGGCACAGCTCCCTACCGCAATAACCAGCTTTGGCTCAGACATGGCATCATATGTTTTGAGCAGAGCCTTCTTCATGTTGACAGTGACCGGACCTGTTACCACAATACCGTCACAATGTCTGGGAGATGCAGAAAAATTTATTCCGTACCTGGACAAGGCATAAAAATTGTTCTGCGTTGCGGAAAGCTCCAGCATGCATGCATTGCAGGAACCTGTATCCACCGATCTCAGCACCAGAGATCTGTTGAAGATTTTAAAGATTTTCGATCTTAACTCTTCGCCTTTTTCTGACAAATGCGCCATTTTATAATCAGAGGATGCAGTAAGGGCCTCCTGTTTGCATACACCGATGCATTCTTGGCAGAATATGCATTTGTCCATTTGTACTTCTGCCATTTCTCCCAGCGTGATGGCTCCCGCAATGCACTCTGCTGCACATTCCCCACATCGACTGCATCTTTTGCTGTCCACCAGAATCCGCCCATTGGCATATCCATTTTCATACAAGGAGTCTTTAACGGATTCGCTGCCATATTTAATTCTATCCCAAATAATTTTCATATTTAACCTACCTGTCGTTTTCAGAATATGACATGTTGAAACTTTTGTTGCATAGCGGAAAATCCGGGACAATCTCCCCAAGCACTGCAAACGTAAGGCCCTCCCAGTTCATGAAGGACGGAGTCCGCATGTAAAGTCTTTCAAACCTGTTGTTTAAACCGGTTTTTCCATATACTATCAATTCACCCTTTACAGTCTCAACAATGGAAAATCCTTCCACCCCGGGCTCGATGTTGATTTTTTCCCTGCATTTATTTACGTCATTCTCCACCAGATTCAGCGCCTGTCGAATAAACAGAAACGCGTCTTTGATTTCAGCAATTTTTATCTTATACCGTTCAAATGCCCCGCCCGTCTTCTCAAAATTGATTTCTTTTTTTAGAGATTGATATATCTCGTAAGGAAAACTTTTTCTTACATCATAGTGGATGTCAGACGCCCTGGCCACGACGCCAGTCATGTTGAGACTTTTTGCAATTTTATTTTCAACAATACCGGTATCCTCTACTCTGTCCAAAAATGACACGGCGTTCAGAGTGATATCCAGCAGCCCGTCAAACCGTTTTTCCACCATTTGCAGTGTCTCCAGTATATCGGCTTTATTCGCTAGGGTGATTTTTGAATTTAGGCCGCAGGGAACAATCACGTTTCTTAAAAATCTGCTCCCAGTTATTCTTTCGCATAGCTGGTGGATCATTTCTGATAAATATGCGAATTTTTTTGCCGGATAACTAAATCCAACATCCAAACATATTCCACCAATATCATCCAGATAGTTGTACGTTCTCTCCAGCTCCAGCAATACAACTCGTACAGCTTTTATGTCTTCCGGCAGATTATAATCCAATATTTTTTCAATAAGCAGGGCGTATGCTTCTGCGTACGCGACAGATGATTCACCGGAAACCCTTTCCAGTATCAGATTCAACCTGTTAATGTCTGTATTTTCACAGATTTTCTCGATGCCCCTGTGCTTATACATCAGGCGTATTTCCAGATTTTCAATGGGTTCTCCTATAGCGCTGAACCGAAAATGCCCCGGCTCTATAATTCCCGCATGAACCGGTCCGACAGGAATCTGATACCCGCCTCCATTCGTAACTTCCTTAAATCGGTAAACTTCCGTCTCGTTCAGATTTCTGATTTTTCTTCCATAGGTAAAATCTTTGCAGAGAGGATAAACATCCTTCTCCCATTCTTCATGTTTAACCAGATGCCTGTTGTCAATTGCCCCAACGATTTCCAATCCAAACAGATCTCTGATTTCCCTTTCAAACAGACCGCTCTGATTTGCCAGTCCCTGAAGCGAGATCAGTTCCCCTTCGGTTTCGTATCTTATTATGACAAAATAGCCCTGTTTTCTGCTGGTAAGAATAACGCTGATTACAAACATGTCCTCCTGCATGCAGAACTCCCCGGCGAAGTACATCCGGAAGTCCCTGAACATGCACTCCGTAATTTTTATTATATTATCTTTATCAGCATATACGAAAAGCTCATTCTTATTTTTAATCTCTGTATTCAAGCCGGGATTTCCCGCTAATATGGCATCTTTTATTTCTTGTAATCTCATCCGTTCACTCCCTTAAATTCCGATGATGGAGACAGCTTTCTCCAGTATTGTCACAAAATAATTGCTGAACGTAATTGTAATTAAAACCACGAACGCCAGCGACAGGACCAGCGGCCAGATATTCTCATTATCTTTTTCCAACTTCACATATTCTTTTCCTTCCGGATTTTTAAATATCATCCTTATAAATATGTTCAGGAATCCTGCAAATACGAGGATGAGACACAATAAATAGATTCCCGCAGAAATGTAGTGCCCCTGCTGTATCCCTGCATTCAGGATGCTGAATTCACTGAAAAACGTTGCGAAGGGAGGACTTCCCACGATGATAAGCATGCCGATAATCAGAAAGACGGCGTTCTTCGGCATTAATCTTACCAGACTGTTCACTTTCTCAATTCTTTTCGTTTTCAATGCAGAAAGAAGGTTCCCGGCGCCCAGAAACAGGAGGCTTTTACCAAAGGCATGTACGACCGAGTGCAACAGAGCACCAAATATTCCCCAAAAACCACCAAACCCTATTCCGATTGCTATGATTCCCATATTCTCAATGGATGAAAAGGCCAGAAGACGCTTATAATTCGTCTGCTTAAGCATGCTGAACGAAGATACGATGAGGGAAACCAGCCCGAATACTATGAACAGGTATTTCAGATTCCCAAGACCGGGAAAGCTTTTCACAATAATGTAAAACCGTAAAATAACGTACATCGCCAGGTTGAGAAGCACGCCGGACATCATGGCGCTAATTGGCGAAGGGGCCTCGCTATGTCCGTCTGACAGCCAGGTATGCATGGGAGCGAAACCAACTTTCGTTCCAAGCCCCACGAATATCAGCGTAAATCCAATCCTATTATAAAGTCCGTTTGAAGAGGAAAACGCCTGAAGAAGGGATGTCCAACTAAAATCGACATATGTTGCCCCGTACTCTGCCGAATAAATCAGCATGATTATCCCCACAAGTCCGACAATCAGCCCGGTTGAGCAAATAATTATGTATTTCCAGGCGGCTTCCAGCGATAATTTATCCCTATGGAAACCGATCAGGAAGGATGTTGCAATGGTCGTTGCTTCCAGTCCGATCCACATCCCCATGACGTTGTTGCTGACCGCCGTAATCAGCATGGAAAAAACAAAAGCATTAAAGAGAAAATAGTATATCCTGGCTCTTTTAATGGAAATTTCACCATCCATCACTTCATTCAGGATGTATCTGTATGAGTAAACGGCCGCAATAAGCGCAACGGACGTTATTATAAAAATCTGTATTACGTTCAGCGAGTCCAGATATACGAGATTGCCAAAATATGCTATGGAATCACTCTGCCGGATCAGTACAATAAACCTTACGGAAGCCAGAAAACAGACCAGTATTCCGCATGTTGTTGAAATCGAAACAAATTTTAAATTTTTAGAAATGAATGATATTATACTGGTTATTATCAATATAGAAAAAATTATCAGAATCTCCATGATTATACCGCCTAATCTTTTAAGTTTGAAAGGTAATCCGTATTGACCGAGTGAAAGACCTTGTTTATATAGAAAATCATAATTGCCATGATTGCCGATATAAGCAATACCTCCAGTATGATCAGAATATCAATCAGAAGCCCCATTTTTATCATGGATAGTTCCAAAAGGACCAGACCATTTTCCATCACCAGAAACCCGGTCATCTGAGTAATCGCCTTTTTTCGCGCAACCAGCATGAGAGCTCCTGTCACCAGCAGTACAACCCCCGCGATGATAAAATCACTGTTGAAGCCTTCCATGACAACGTAAATCACTGCAATGAATATGCCGGCAATCACACTCGACCACCACCCATTAATAATGGGATCCATTTCTCTGTTCGCGGATAGTTCTTTAATGGACCTATTCATGAAATGTGGAATCAGCACCGTTTTGGTTATCAGGGTCAGTACCCCAATTACGTAATAATGGCTTTCACCTGACAGATATCCCAGCGCAAAGCATAAAAGCCCAATTGCCAGCGATTGAATCCGGAATCCTTTGGTCAAAAGATTGATTCTTCTAAAACCTGCCATGATAATCGCGGTTATGAGTATTACCGCAGTTAGTATTTCAAGCATGACTATCTCCTTATATTTTTAATGTAAATATACAATGGCTATTGCCGTCAGCGCGAAACAGAAAGATGTAGCAAGTAATTCAGGTGCCCTGAATAGACGGAATTTTGCCATAATCGTTTCTGTTACAGCAAGCATGGACAACATAATCAGCATCTTTACAACGAAAAGAACAAACGCCGTCAGAAGGAATGAACCCGATGCTGAAGCAGCAATACCAAAAGGAATGAAAGCATTTACAAACAAAGCCATACTTACAGTCAGTTTTAAATAGGTTGACAGTTCAAAATACGCAAGATCCCGTCCGCTTAGATCCAGAAGCATTGCTTCATGTATCATTGTCAACTCCAGGTGCGTCTCCGGATTATCCACGGGTATCCTGGTATTCTCCGCTGCTATCCATAGCAAGAATGCGACGGCCGCCATAATATGGGCTGCCGGTTCCGCAATTCCCCTGCTGTTGATATACGTTATCTCAATTATATTGAAACTGCCCGCTTCAAAATACAAAAATGCAGCAGTCAGAAATCCGATCGGCTCAGCAAACATAGAAATAAAGAGTTCTCTGCTCCCCCCCATCCCACCGAATGCACTGGCAGAATCAAGACCAATTAATACCGTCATAAATTTCAATATGGCCATCAGAAATATAATCACGAAAATGTTCCCCAGCCCGTAGTCAGAGCCGATGTATGCGACTGGCACAGTGAAAGCAAGAAGTATAGAGGCGGCAAGCACGATTGCAGGAGCAATGGAAGTAATAAAGGAACTATTGCCGGACAGCACTCTTCCTTTTGAAAATAATTTCATCAGTTCGTAGTACGGCTGTAAGACGGGTGCTCCTTTGTATCCCCTTAATACCGCTTTCAATCTTCTTAAGCTCCCAACGAAGAGCGGAGCTCCTGCAATAAGGAGCAGGCTCTGTATAATATATATTATGCTCATTTCCGCTCCTCCTACACAAAATTGATCACAAGAATCAATGATAAAATTACTGCAACCAGGATATATGCTACATACAGCTGAATCTTTCCATAATGAATTTTCACGACCCTGACTGCAAGAAAATTCGTAAAATAAATCAGCTTCATGTAAATGTTATTCTCCAGCTTATCCGTTGTTTTCTGTTTTAGCAGTATGGTATCTTTAACCTTGGATTCTTTTTTGTACCCGGCCATCCGCCCAAAATATCTGGCAACCGGCTGGCTGAATCCATCCCCGGAATATTGCATGTTCGGTTTGGACGTATCAAATCCACATCCCCAGGTTGAATTTATCTGAGGTTTCTTTCCTTTGTCCAGTATCCTGGATACAAGCAAAATCAGTATAATGATACCAAATAGAAGTATCGCCACCCTTGTAATTTCATAGCCAAAAGGCTGGACAATATACTTCGTTTCCAAAATTGATTCCGACAACCCTATAGATATCATTCCAACAATAAATGGGGAAAAAATTCCAAACAGAATCGAAAGAGCGGAAAGCATTGCCATCCCCACATTCATGGAACGAGGTATCTCACGGACATTTACGGCTTTCTCACTCCTGGCCTTTCCCAAATAGGTTATCCCAAACGCTTTGACTGCTGCAAATATGGCTGCGCCGGATGCAAGCATAATTACACACCCGCAAAGGATAACCACAAGAAACAGCTTTTTACTGTCCAGCAGAAACGAAGACTTAATAAATGATACCAGAATCAGGCTTTCACTTGCAAAACCATTCAATGGAGGTATACATGAAATTGCTGCAGTGCCTATAAAAACACAGATTGCAGTAAATTTCATTTTAGCGTGGAGGCCTCCCAGTTCATTCATATTGCTTGTACCGGTTGCGAATAAAGCACTCCCTGCCCCCGTAAACAGCAGGCTCTTGAAAACACCATGGTTTAATGAGTGGAAAAGACCGGCTGTCAGAGCCATGATGGCTGCCTCATATAATTTCAAGTCATATAATACCAGGGCGAGCCCGATAACTGAAAAAATAACCCCTATGTTCTCACTGCTGGAGTAGGCAAGAAGTTTCTTGTTATCA
Organism: Parasporobacterium paucivorans DSM 15970; assembly: GCF_900141895.1. Lineage (GTDB taxonomy): Bacteria > Bacillota > Clostridia > Lachnospirales > Lachnospiraceae > Parasporobacterium > Parasporobacterium paucivorans. The sequence continues at coordinate 91,835 of NZ_FQYT01000009.1, forward strand.
TTTTGAAGAAGTGCATTAATGATGTTATAAATGGCAAAGACTGTTCCGAGGAGCATTACTGCAAGACCACTTTCCCAGGAAACGCCCCCCATAAGGAAAAAAGTCACACGGATGAAGCCATAGATTGCAACTTTGAGCATTACCCCGGACATCATTGCAGAAAGCATACTTGGAAACTTATGGATGGCACAAAAGGATGAACCCTCGGATACCAGCAGCCCTGCTTTCGCGCCAAATCCAATCAGCGCTAAGATAAATATGATCCAGGGCTCCTGTATCATACCTCTTGAATGTACAATTTCAGTAAAATCAATTGAACCGGTGTATTTATAGATGAATCCGAACATCATCATCAGAAATAACCCGCTGATATGAGTCAGGACAAAATAATAAATTCCCGGTTTTATACTTTCTCTGTTCTTATGGTCATAAATCGCCAGAAAGAAGGATGCAATGGACATAAGCTCCCAGAACACCATAAAAGAAATGGAATTGGAAGACATCACCACTCCGATCATCGAAAGGACAAACAAGCCGAACATTATCCAGAAATATCTACCTGAATAAATATTTCTGTATTTTTTTATATATCCAGTTGAATACACCGATACTGGGATTGCAATCAGAATGATTATAAACAAAAAAAACACAGAAAGAAAATCATCCATAAAAAACTTGGACAAATAAGAAAGCATAAAATTACCATCTCCATTTTAAATTATATTTAATCGCAAAATCATTTCGAGTATAACACTGTTTACCGATAAGCACAAACAACTTTTTGACACGGTAATGCAAAAAAGTCCTCCGAAGAGGACTTTTTCTTTACCTTCAATTCGGCATGGTCCATAACAAAGAAAACTTTGTTGCGGGCCACGCCGTGAATTGTGAATTCAAGGATGATTATCTCAGTATTATTTCACCGAGATTCAGCGATTTACCATCAATGGTAAAATCAGTGCTGTATTCAAGGTTTTCAGATGTAACCTTCAGCGTATAATCTCCGTCGGCAAGATCATCAAACTTGAACTCACCGAAATAATCAGTAGTTGCGGAAGCTGCACTGGCTCCGGAGAGGGTAACATTGGCTCCTTCGAAACATTCCCCGTTTACAAGAACTTCGGCAGAAATGAAATTCTTTGTGTACATATACAGGTTTTTGTAGAATACGTGAGGATTTGTACCAAGTTCTGGCCTGAAGACCTCAAGAGCTTCTTCTTTGATTTTTGCTTCCATTTCTTCTGGCTCGAGTAAATAATGAACGATTGCGTTGGTAGGGCAGCTGTGTGCACATCTTGGCATCGTAAGAACCGGATCATGATCCAGAATATGAGCACAGAATGTACATTTCTGAGGTGTAGCAGCCTCCTCGCTCCAGTAAATAGCTCCATAAGGACATGATTTTACTAATGCTTCATTTCCTTTGGCTTTAATCATGTCTATCATTACAATACCATCTTCGCGCCTTGTAATAGCTCCGTTTGAAGCCTTGATGCAAGGAGCGTTTTCACAATGCTGACAAGGCATTGGAAGAAAATGTATGTCCATACGTGGAGCTTTACCACGCTCGGTGCGCAGAATATTCATCCAACGGTGTCCGTGACGTGGCTGCTCGTCGGTATAAGGTGCCCAATTGTTGCCGATATGCTCGTCTTTGCAGGCCATGAAGCAATCATTGCAGTCAAAGCAGAGTGCAACATCTATAATCATATAATGCTGTTTCATCTTAGTTGTCTCCTTTCCATTTTTCTACTTCCACCAGACAATGTTCGGTGGCCATACCACTTGCATATTTGGACATCAATCTGGCTGGTGTAAGAATGTTGATACATCCTCCACGGTCAGTTGAATTACCGGGTTCGCCTAATGGAACGTATTCTGCAGATGATTCATAGCAATGACAGGTTCCGGCAGGAATACGTTCAGTGACTTTGGCTGCAAAAAGTACGGAGCCACGCTCATTGTACGCCTTGATGATATCGCCGTCTTTGATTCCTCTTGCCTCAGCGTCTACAGAATTTATACGGAAGATCCAGTAATAGAAGCCGTCGATCAATACGCGGTGGTCTTTGATGTCATTTACATAGGAGTTCTTGCCATCGCTGTGGGTATGGAAAGTGAAACGTGGATGAGGTGATACGACCGCAAGCGGGTAAGTTTTAATACGATCGGTGTGATGTCCTTCCCATGACGGAATGTACATAGGCATAAGCGGACGCTCTTTATCATCTGTATCGTAGTGACCGAACCGTTTGAGACTGTTGGATACGAATTCCACTTTACCAGACTGTGTCTGCAGGCCTTTTTGGTCAACCAGATCACCAGGGCGGAAGCGGGAAATCCAGCCTCTTACATCCTGTTCCCGGTCTTCAGCGAACCAGCGGAAAGCAGGCGCAGAAGGAGCCTTATTGGTAACAGGAACAATATAATATCCTTTTTCAAAGAATTCTTCCCAGGATATAACGGTAGGAAGATCGGAAGCATAAAACATCTGTTTTGCCCAATCAAGATCTGTCTTGCCTTCGGAGAACACTTGACCAACGTTCAGCTTCTCGCAAATAGCACGGAAGATTTCGTAGTCGGACTTGGATTCGCCAACAGGATTGATACATTTCTGCTGAAGCATGATAACCCTGTGGTTGCACTGATTGTGTGAATCCGGGTTGTAACCGGAGTTGCTGCACCATTCACCGATGTCCCAACGCTCGAAGTTTGTGCATGCTGGTAAAATGATATCTGCAAAAGGAACCTCTCCTTCCATCCAGATAGACTGGCTGACTACAAATGGGAGACGTTTGGTTCTGTACATTCTTGCATAACGATTTCCTTCACCCATCGTTCCGATGTGTGGACCGCCGTATTTATAGAGCATCTGGATACGTGAATATCCTGCAGCCGGATACGTGTATTTATGGAACTGCTGTTCCTGTGAAGCACCGACAAATCCACGGCCGTACCATTCGACTTCATCGTCCAGAACGCATTCTGGAAGTCTCATACGGTGAAGATGAACGCCCGAACCAGTACTCAGGTTTGAGGTCATTGGTCTGCTCTTAACACCGTCAAACATACGATATACAAATGTAGCTCCTGCAGCAGAGTTGTCGCAGTCACCAGCGATACCGCCATCTGCGTAGCCTGGGAAATAGAAATCAGAGTCAACAGGCACACCCTGTGTAGTGCTGTACATGTTGATTCCTGGCTTTCCAAGACCCTGCATGGTAATCAGGGCAACCATGAGACGTGCCCAGTCCATACCGATAGGGCTACGGCAGGCTCCACCCCAACCGCCTAAACCGCCGGCAGCGAGCATGGTTTTATTTTTTGCCCATTCACGAGCAAGAGCACGGATTTCATGGGCAGGTATGTTACATTCTTCTGCAGCCCATTCGGTGGTCTTAGGAATACCGTCTGTTTTGCCGAGAACATATTCTGTCCATTCGTCAAAACCAAATGTATGTGTCTTGACATATTCTTTGTCATAGGTACCTTCTGTAAGCCAGGTATATGCAATACCAAGAGCCAGAGCACTATCGGTACCAAGTTGTGGGGAGAACCACTTTCCACCATAGAGAAGATTGGTGTTATTGTAGTAAGGGTCAATAAAGACCATCTTTACGCCCAGTTCTTTGAGCCAGCGGCGACGGATTGTACTTTCGTAGGCACTGTAGATACCATTGTTGGTCTCAGGGTCAGATGACCAGAAAACCATCATCTCACAGTTCTGGATGCAGTCTTCAAAGAGATCCGTCTGCTCCGGATTTCCAAGACGTGCGGTGAATCCCCACATATGGGTAGCGCCCCAATGGAAGCCTTCCCAACTGTCAGGGTTATGGTCTGCGTAGGTCATGCCAACCGTGTTCATAAAGCGGAAGAGAGCACTGTGGCGATATCCTATATTACCCCATAAATGATGGGAACTTGGTTCGATAACCATAGCGCCAGGTCCGAATTCGCGTTTGATGCGTCGGATTTCGCCTGTTACGATATCCAAGGCTTCATCCCAACTGATTCTTTCATAGCCGGACTCGCCACGTTTTTCCTCGTTGCGTTCACCGTTTGGATCAAAGTCAACACGTTTCATTGGGTACATAATACGGCGATCTGTGTAGATTGTTCCTTTAAATCCTGCGGTAAAAGCCGTGTATGTTGTTTTTCTTGGAGGCTGGAACGTGCGCCCCCTCGCTTCGATTTTCCATGAATCGGCATCATTTTCATCCAGATCCATCGGTGTCATGCGGACAATCTTATCCTGTTCTTCGTCAACATAAACGAATACCGGACCACCGGTGGTCATCTGAGTCTTTCTGGTGAGTTTCTTAAATTCGTTCATTCATCTGATCCTCCTTAAAGAATTTGATACAGTGCTGCTGTCAATCCTGAAAAACATTCAGACTTATGCGCTGTACGTAAATTATATAACTTTCAACCAGTAAATACAACGAAGTGACAATCCACGATCTTTTCGTTTAATCTAAAAAACAAATAACTGAAAATAAGGTCAGCCTTTTTTCTCTTCCTGCCACAAACCAAATGCATTTCCTTCCGTGTCCATACATACGGCAAGGTATCCCCACCCTGGCACAGGCATTTTAGACTGAATGACCCTCCCTCCAAGGATTTCTACTTTTTCGCAGTATGCGTCGACACTTGCAACCCCGATATAGTTTGTAATCCTTTGTGACGGTTCTCCACGCAGTCCCAGTCCTCCACCTACTCCCGGGCTTCCATCCTGACCCTTAGTCTCGATCAGATAAAAATCCGGAAAACCCGGTGTGCTCGTAAAATTCCAGTCGAATAGAGTCTCATAGAATGCCTTTGCCCTTGCAGTGTCATCTGCGGCAATGTCAAAATGAACGATTGTCGGCATATTGCTACCTCCTTATATGGCGCCGATTTAGGCGCATTTTATTGATTCTTCAGCATTTCGAGGGTTTCTTCCAGTTTTTTAAGAAAAGTCGGTATAGCCGGATTGTAATTTTCCTGGTTCCAGGCGGCCACCAGGGAAGGGTCCCAGTCGCTTTCCATTTCCACGAATTTAATATATGGGTTCATTTTCAGGCTGGTGCGGTCATCAAGGATTGTAACGCCCTTCCCGACCTCTACCCACAGTATCTGTTCCGCCAGACTGGATGCGAAACAATGCTTTGGTTTAAATCCCGCTTTCTGGCACGCCTGGAATATTAAAGGAGATGAATTGGAGTTGTCTTCTGGCGAAATCATGACAAACATTTCATCCTTCAGATCAATCAGTGAAAGATTTTTCTTTTCGGCCAACGGATGGCTCCTGTTGATTACGATGTAATCCTTTGAATCCTCCAATTTCTGATAGAGGAGATGGTCTCTGTTCTCCACTTCGAATTTAACGGTGAAAATCAGGTCCAATTTACCATTATAGACATCTGTGATCAATTTACTGAAGGTGCTTGTATGAAACGCAAGCTCAATATTAGGATGTATTTCCTTGAAATATTGATAGATGGGAGGCATGAAATCTGCCACATTCACCTCATCCAGTATTCCGATATTCAATATTCCGTTTAATCCTTTTTGCGCATTCTGCGCTTTTTCCACAAGTGCGTAATAATTTTCATACAGCTCGCTCAAACCAAGATACAAAATATTGCCGGCCGGTGTAAGTCGCACAGTCCTTCCTGTCCGTAAAAACAGTTGCAGGTTAAGTTCGGATTCCATTTTAGTGATGTAGCGGCTCAGGGAGGGCTGCGAAATATACAACTGCTCTGCCGCCTTTGTAAAACTCAGGGATTTTGCAACTGCAACAAAATATTTTACCTGAAGCATATTCATGACTGTGTCTCCAATCTGTATTCATTCTTTTAATATTATTCTACCATCAGTTTGAGCTTTCAACAACTTTTAATATATAACAGACAGACCGGCGGGAATTGGAAAACGCCCGCCGGTCTGTCTGTTATATATTATTCATTATTTTATTCCGTTATGATTTGTTTTAGCTTTTTGCTGCAGCTCTGCTTTTTGGCAAGATTATATGCAGTACAATAGCTGCCAGGGATCCGATGGTAATGGATGAGCCGAATAAATAGGAAAGCAGGGTTGGCATCTGTCCGACTACAGCTGCAGGCAGCAGACTGGAGCCTACGGTAATCATTATAACAAGACCCATATATAATCCGTTGCGTTCATCCTGGAAATGATGTGCCACACTCATGAGGCCGCTCTGCGCAATGAGTGCCGTCATTATCAAAAACACTCCCCAGATAACAGCAGCAGGGACACATGCAATGATATTCATGATTTTAGGCAGAAACGCCAATACTACGCATATTACACCGGCTCCAACTGCTGTCCATTTGCTCAGATTTTTTGTGACCGCGATAACACCTGAGTTCGTTCCATAGCTTGTTACCGGGACTCCGCAGAGAACCGCACCGATCATTGAGCCAATGCCCTCTCCGACGACACCTTGGTCAAGACGTTTATCTTCCAGTGGCTCTCCCGAAATTACAGAAACAGTGAACCATGTGCCCATCGCTTCAACAAACACTATGAAAAGAATAAATACCATGACCAGCACTACGCCAAAGTCAAATTTCGGAAGGCCAAAGTGGAAAATATCCGGTATGCCGACCCAGGGGGATGTTCCCACGGTCGCAAGATTGACATTGCCGAAGAAAGCTGAAAAAACCGTTCCCAGTATCATTGCATAGATAACGCATCCTGAACGGAAGAATTTACCGACCTTGCTGGGATGCTTACCAATAAAGATCATAATGATCAAGATTACTGCTGTAAATCCGCCTTCAATGAAATTGATGTTTTGATCGCCAGGTGCCGTGATAAGAGAATTCCATGATGTAAACATCAGCGAAACGCCTACCACAACAATAACCATACCGGCAACGATTGGCGGAATTATGTGTTTTACCACTTTACTCAGGACTTTTAAATATCCCAGGGCGACGATTACCAGGCCGCTTATGATAATACTTCCAAAACACACGGCAAACCCCTGTTTGGAGGCTATCGCGATAATCGCTCCAAGGGACGCGAATGACATGCCCTGGATAACCGGATATTTAAGGAAAAGGCCAGCCTGGATCACAGTCGCTAGACCACAGGCCAAAAACGTCAGCGCAATAAGTGCAGTGGCATCTGAAATGTTCAGCTGCATAACTGCTATCAGCACTACAGGCCCCAGGAACAGGTT
>NZ_FQYT01000024.1 GCF_900141895.1 Parasporobacterium paucivorans DSM 15970
TTGTCATCAAATACCACCGACGCATTATCAAGGAATTCCTTCTTCCAGTTGCGGAGCAGATTGGGTTGGATGCCGTTTTCGGTTGCAAGTGTATTGAGATCTTTCTCACCCTTCAGGAGCTCAATCACAAGATCTGATTTGAATTTGGCACTAAAGTTTCTTCTTTGTCTGGACATATAATGAACCTCTCTTTTTATACTGATTTTAGTATATCAGATTCATTAAAAACTGTCCGTAAAAGTGTCTTGATTCATGGAACCATTATAGTATATAGGGTATGCGGGCTTTTTCGCTAAGGTGATTAAATTTCCAGTAACACAGCTCTGCATATTGTGATATATTATATACAATATTTAAAGTATTTCAATAGAGGAGATTACGGACATGGATATGGAAGAAAAGAAAGATAATTCGATAAAAGTAATGGTGGCAGCGTATGGTTTGGCTTTCGGTTTTTCCTCGATGGACAGACTGTTGATTCTTATGCTGTTTCCATTCATAATACCCTACTTTGATCTAAACCTTACACAGGCAGGGTGGATAGCCAGTGCAATGGCAGTTGGATATATTATTTGTGCATTGATTGGGGGAGTCCTGTCCGACAAGTTCGGCCGAAAAAAAGTGATTCTGCCTTCCATCATCCTGTTTTCCGTTGGCTCAGCCCTTACCGGTCTGGTTACCGGATTTGCACAGTTGATTGGAATACGTGCGATCGTAGGCGGCGGTCAGGGATTCTTAAATTCTGCCGCGGCTGCACAGATTTCAGAAGAAGCACCCATTGAAAAAAGAGGATTATACTCCGGAATCTATTTTTCCCTCTTTGCTTTGCTCGGAAGCTTCGTGGCTCCAATTTATGCAACGAAAGTGGCTTCCATATGGGGCTGGCAGACGGCATGTGTCCTGACAATTATCCCAGGCATTATTCTTGCGCTTTTAATAAAATTCTTCATAAAAGAATCTAAACGTTTTATTCCAAAAAAGGCATCCGTTGCTTCGGAAGGGGCTGATAGCCCGAAGGGGTCCTGGGCATTGGTATTGAAAAACAAAAATATTGTTGTCATTATCATCCTTGCTGTTTTCGGAATGATATGGCTATGGTGCTGGCTGAGCTTTGGGACAACTTTTTTCGTATCCAAAGGTTATAGCAGCAGCGCTGCCGGCGGTCTTCAATCTGCCATGGGAATCGGCGGATTCATTGGAATGCTGATCATGCCGTCCTTCTCTGACAGGATTGGTCGGAAGAAAGTGCTTTTTCTTGGCTCAATCATTGGAGCAGCGGGGACTTTGGCCATTGCCATGCTCCCTGAGCTTCCTTTTTCCGGCATTTTTTTGATATTCATAGTATCTTCTTTTGCGGCATGGGGAATGTACCCCGTGTTCCTCTCCATTGCCCCGACAGAAAGCATCCCCATGAAATATGCCGCCACCGCCATTGCATTGGTTTCCAGCATTGGTGAAATTGTGGGAACCGTTATCGCTCCTCCCCTGCTTGGTTCAATTGGAGATAATTTTGGTATCACAGCAATTGTTGTTACCGGAGGCGTCGCACTGATTATTGTAGCCATTGTGTCCCTGTTCTTACGCGAAACGGCTCCTCAGGTTATTGCCAGAAGACATACGGATGCGGCGTAAATATCCTTGATTACACAAAAATCATCCCTATGACTGGGATGATTTTTCTTTTTCATTATTTATTTTTTCAAGATTATCCAGTCTGTTCATGATTTCTATCTGCATTTCGATAAGGGAGTCCAGCTTATTATGAATGTCCTCCACAATTATTTCTGCCTTCAAATTGACTTTATAATCATTTTTCGCCCGATACCGGTCCTTTTCTTCCTGTCGGTTTTGACTCATCATTATGACCGGGGCCTGAATTGCAGCCAGACACGACAAAATCAGATTCATAAGAATAAAAGGATATACATCAAATGGTTTTTTGAGAAATACTACATTCAGAACAATCCATATAACCAATATGGAAAAGAACAATATTATAAAATACCAGCTGCCAGCAAATTTTGCAAGCTTGTCAGCTGCCTTCTGACCTTTTGTCAGTCTGTTGTCATGTTCTGATACTGCATTTTCCGAAATCTGCTCGCTCAAAAGCAAATGCAGGGCTTCTTCCTCTTCAGCCATCGCATCATCCTGAAGAATACTTCGAATCAGTTCTAATCCCTTTTCACTCATCTGCTTTACATTCTCCTTTTTGTATGTGTTTTGTACGATATATATTTCAGTTATACTCTCTCACTCATGGAATTTCAACCATTATTTCAAGGCACCATTCCTTTATAAAATTAATGCCGTATCCCCTGGCATGTGAGAATACGACATTTTGTATGATATTATATTTCGGAATATTTTACGGGCTGGCTCTCCATAAATTCTATTATGTCATGTAGTATCCTGGCCAATTCTTTTCTATCCTCTTCGTGTATCCCAAGCATGCTTACCGGGTAACGGCAGACGAGATCGCATGCCACTTCCAAAACATGCAGCTCTTTCAAGGCAAGATATGACCCATAGAGGTCTGCTAATTTCAAATCTTTTTGGTCCCTGACTATTTTATTTTCTTCCATTTTCATTTCTCCCTTTTCAATTGCTGCGAGATATTCGCCTGCATCTATTTAAGCTACTATGTTTTTCTTGAAATGTCAAATATATTTGGGTTGTTCACAATTTGTTCATGGTGTCAGGTACCCAATGTTCCTCCATCCCGAGACATTGCATTGGCCGTATTCATTGTCGCCGACTGCCTCGACAGTACCTGCATTCATTTCGCCTGTATTTAATTTAACCACAAACCCGGATCCGGCCGATATCACTTCAACGAAATACCACTTTGAAACATCCTCCTCTAAAAATCGCCAATAACCGCCGGATACATATTGCCCGCTTGCAATTACTGTCCCGGTCCTTGTCAATCCAGTCAAATAACCAAATTCACCAGATATCGCTATCAGGTTCTCATAGCCTTCGATTCTGTCCTGTGAACCGGATGATCCTTCTCCGGTCCAAACCACCGTACCATCCTTTTTCAAGCCAGCTGTAGCATTTCCAAATGCCTGAACCTGGACTATGTCTTTCCACTCCGAAACATTACACTGGCTGTATTGATTTCTGCCAACAGCTATGACTGTGCCATCATTTTTCAATCCTACTGTATGATGTGAACCCGCAGAAACTGCTGCAATATCTGCCCACCCTGAAACATCGCACTGACCAAATCCATTATAACCAACAGCCACCACAGTGCCATCTGTCTTCAACCCTACCGTGTGATACCTGTCAGCAGATACGGCCCTGATATTCTTCCAAAGAGAAACGTCGCATTGTCCATATTCACCGAATTCATCTGGCTTTCCGGAAACCACAAGAGTTCCGTCACTCTTCAATCCAAACGAGTTCACATCCCCGGCAAATACCGCAACGATATCGGTCCACTGGGTAACTTCGCATTGACCATTCTCATTATTGCCGACAGCAACCACCGTTCCATCCGTTTTCAAACCCAAAGTGTGTTTAAATCCAGCCGAAATCATGTGGTTTTGTTCTGTTATTTCCAGTTCGGTACTTTGTGCGGTGGAAGGAGCTGTGTCAAGCGTGTCTTCAGTAGTGTCAGCAGATGATGCACATCCTGTTGCCAATAAAACAATCAGGACGGGTGCGACCAGAAAATCAATCAATCTGACTCTTTTCATGATAATCTCCTCCGTTTCCTGAAAATCCAGTTACTCTCTGATATAGCCGGCAAGATCTTCTATCCTGGCGATTATTTCATACTCTGGGATTTGCCTGTGCAGCTGACTGTCGTCGGTTATGTTTGTAAAGGGTTTTTGAACAATGTCCGCAAAGTAGATTACCTCGTTTTTTGTCATATCGATTACCGTCATCTCCGTATGCAATGTATACGCATTGTCGCCATTCGTATACTTTCCTGTAACGGCTTCATAAATATTCAGCTGGACAAGAGTATTCAATTCCGCTGCCGATTTCGCCTGAAGTTCCTCCGGAAGCTCAAAATAAATCGGCGAATATTTATAGCCCTCATCTGGAGTCTGGGCTACGCCCGGAGTAAAGTTGTTTTGCACGATAAAAACCTTGCAGGGGGTCACGGGATTTTTTATCTCCGTGAACTCCCCTCCTATCACGGCGTATTCGTCAACTTTGTCGATAAGATCCCTTATTTCCGACTCTTTTTCAGCGAGGATCGTCTCCTTTTCAGTTTGAGTGTCGATGCTCGAGACTTGACAAGCATTAACAGCAATGGCTACGAACGCGACCAATCCTAAAATGGCAATTCTTTGTCTGCTCATAAGGACCCCCTGACTTAGATACAACTATTCTATCCACGGTTGTCAAATCTGTTTTTTAATGCCTTCTCAACTGGGATAATGGTTAATACTACCGCAACCGTCTGAACGGTGCATAAAGCCACCATGACCACACCCTGTATTTCTTCACTTTCATTGCGGAATACAAGCAAAATGGGGACAGTTATTATCAATAAGATGATTCCGCACAGCAGCATCAGCCTGGCCGAATATTTATTGGCGAATTCCCAGGTTTCCTTGCTTTTCATTGATCTGGATGTCCGATATCCTGCGAAGGAGTTTATTTCTTTAGGAGGGTGATTTTTGAACACAACCCCTATCGCGATTATGATAACCGGAATCATGGTACCAAAAAATAAATTAAACCAAAAGGACAATATCACGTCAGCTTTACCGGCTTTCCATCCCTGAACTCCCCTTCGTATTCGTCTTCGCTGGAAGTGGTGAACTTTCCATGGCCATTGAAGCTGCCGTCCTTAAACTCACCCTCATACCTGTCCCCGCCGGCACTACTCTGTACTCCATATCCATTATATTTGTCATCCGAGAATTCACCTTCATATTTATCCCCATTTGAATAGTAATGTATCCCTCGTCCGTGGCGTTTTCCGTCCTTGAACCCACCTTCATATCTATCCCCGCCTGGCCATATCAATATCCCCTGTCCGTTTTCTTTATCACCGGCGTATTCACCTTCATAAACCTGCCCGTTTGCCAGCATTAGCTTTCCCCTGCCGTTTTTCACCCCATCGGTCCAGCTTCCTGTGTACGTGAACCCGGCCGATTTACATGTATATGTCAGCTGTCCGTCAGGCCGGTCATTCTTGAATCCGCCTTCGTATCTGTCCCCATTCGTCAAAATCAATACTCCCTGTCCATTGAATTTATCATCGGCGAACTCGCCTTCATATCTGTCTCCCCCGGCGTATATCAGCGTCCCTTGGCCGTACCGTAATCCATCCTTGAATCCTCCTGCATATTTATCTCCGGCTGCTGTGGTCAGAGTGCCCTGTCCATCAAATTTTCCGTTCTTAAATCCTCCCGTATATGCAGCGCCGTTTGCATACGACTTTGTCCCCTGACCGTCGTACAGGCCCTCTTTCCATTCACCCGAATAGACATCCCCGGAGGAACCATAGATATACGTTCCAAATCCATCCTCCTTGTTGGCTTTCCAGGCTCCTTCGTATTTATCCCCATCCGGCCAGGTCACAGTTCCCTGACCATGGTACAGTCCATCCTTCAGCTCCCCTACGTATCTGCTGCCGTCCGCATATACGAGGTTTTTTATGGTTCCCGTCTCTTCTTTCCTGACTTCTTCCTCCGCTTTCTCCCTGGCGGGTTCCGGTATGATCTCCTGCTTCACGCTTTCTTCTGTTGATTTCTTGAACAATTTAGAAAATATACCCATATGTAAGCCTCCCTTCTATTACGAATACCTGTCTATTTGTCCTTCCTGACCTTTGCCTTATGCAGAAAATCCGCTGCTTTTTCATATTCCCCTTTATCCGTATAAACCTTAGAAAGACAGGCCCATGTCTTCCATAAATCGTGATATCCCTCACCGAACCTCTCTTCCTGCTTATGCATTACCTTTTCAAGCAGTCCGACAGCCTTGTCAAATTCTTTATTCTCCGAATAATCCAGAGCGAGATTCGTCCACATTGTCCATAAGTCCGGATTCTCATCCCCATACTTCTGCTCCTGCTTTTCGGTAACCTTCTGGAGCAGCTCGATAGACTTCTCCAGCTCTCCTTTTTCCTTGTAGGCAGAAGACAGATTGCTCCAGGATCTCCACAGCCCCGGGAATTCCGTGCCATACCGTTCCTCTCTTTTCGCAGTTACCCTTTGAAGCAGGTCGATGGCTTTATCCCATTCGCCTTTTGAAAGATATGCATTGGCGAGGTTGTTCCACATAGTCCATAAAACAGGGTCATCTTCACCGAACCGGTCTTCTTGCTTAGCGATTGTCTTCCGGAGCAGGTTTATGGCTTCCTCGAATTCTCCTTTCCCCCTCAATGCCTCTGCCAGGGCATTCCATGTTTTCCATAAACCAGGATTCTCTTCTCCGTGTTTCTGCTCTTCTTCAGCAGCTACTCTTTGGAACAGCCCAACAGCCTTGTCATATTCGCCCTTTGCCAAATATGCGGCTGCCAGCCCGTGCCGGACTGTCCACAAATCCTGACTCTCTTCCCTGTAAGCATTCCCTCTCTTTTCTTCCACCTTTTGAAACAGGCCGATGGCCTTATCCCATTCGCCTTTTGAGAGGTATGCATTCGCCAAATGCTCCCACATTATCCACAGATTCGGCTCATCCTCCCCATATCTATGTAGGGTCTCCGATTCCTGCTCCTCAAACAGCCTTATGCTCAGCTCATTTTCACCATTCACCAGAAACAGCCAGCCCAGCATATCTTTCAGCTTGACGTCTGTCTTTATTGTATCCTTGATTTTCTCATAAAAATCGGAAAAGCCAATGCCCATTTCCTTAAAATTCTTAAAATATCCTGACATCTCATTTTCATAGTAGCTGAGCATCCAGTATAGAATCTTTGGATTGCTGACCGCATCAAGCAATTCCTCCCACTTCCCGAGCCTCGCCAAATGATAGGTCAGCTCTTCCGCATGATGCAGGTCGGCTTCCGTGGGGGCCTTCCGGATTGCCTGGTTAAAATAGGCGGCCATCTGCTCCCTGTACTCCCTTTCGCGATCCCCGTATTTTTTCTGAACTGCATTTTTCAGGTATGCATGATGGAAGGCATATTTCCCGCTGATTCGGATAAGATTATCTTCGATTACGGAAAATAGGCTCTGAAATTCTGTTCCTGATAGTGACTTTCCCTGTTCTTCGCTGACCAGATCGACAAGTTCTTTGTAATATATGCCTTTTCTGGTCAGTTCTATCAACGACAGCATCTGTTCTGTCAAATGCTTTCCATAATCATTCTCGTACCTTGTATACAGTTTAATGAAGAGTTCCTCCATAGAATGGCTTGAAAGCAGCAGCGTAATTATTCCAAGCACACTGTCCGGCGAAAAATTTTTCTGACGGATTTCATCCTCCGAATAAATATCTTTTCTTCCGCTCCGTATCAGTTCCTGCAGAATCAGATACACAAACAAAGGGTTGTTCCCCAATTCATCTGTTCTGCCCATCAGGGCCGCTCGCCCTTCCTCTGACATGCTTCTTGCGGATTTTATCAGATATTCATTGATAAAATTCTCCTTCTCCTTCGTTGTGAATCCGGTTATCCGGTATTCGTTCACTGGCAGCTCCCGTTTTCCCGGCCTGATTGAACCGGTACTCGTAACTATCATACCAATCGGGAAATGGGTGCTGGCAGGTATCCAGCCCATGCTGCCGGAATAATCCGTCAACTGATCCATACCATCGATAATGATCAGGGCTGGGCCATTTATATAGCTCAACCAGGTTTCAAACTGAATCCGCAGTTCACTCTCTTGCGGAATTTCCCGTTCAATGCCGAATTCTTTTTTTATACTTGTGAGCAGCTGTTTTATAAGATTGCTCTGGGTCGTAATGTTATTCTGAAGCCCTATATAAATCTTAATCACCTTCAGCTGTGTATACGCCTCCAGGCGTTTTGACCAGCGGGCAATCATAGTGCTCTTTCCTGTCCCTGAGGGACCTGTGATAAAGAGCGGCTGAATCTCTTCCTGCTCCGTCTTCCCAAGCAGCAGCTCCAGATAACGGTCGAGAATCTTTTCGGCTTCCCTTCCGACATATCCTTTCGTTTTCTGTTTTTCAAAGCTTATGATTTCCAACAGCCGGAGTTCATCCTCCGTCAAATCAACCGTCGGGATTTTTCCCTGCTGCTCTAACTCCTCTATCAGCATTTCCATGTCTTTCAGGATTGATTCACCAAGGCTGGCTGGATTTTTGAATGTTTTTTCACATGCCTTGCCTGATCCGATAAGCCTTTTTCTCAGAGCTTTTTGTTTAGTCACAGCTTCTTTGAAGAGAGTCTGCATCACCTGCCTGTTTCTGGCACAGGCTGCATAGTTCTCTGCACTATCCTGATAAACATCTTCATCGCCAATATAAAAACGGTAGTCGATAGGAGCGTCTTGCCTCTCCAGGGTACCGAAAAGTATCTCCATTTCTGTCATACTCTTTCGCTGTGACAGGTAAGAAGCAATTTTCTCCCTATTTCTTTTATAAAAATCCGTCTCCAGATCTACGTCTTCCAGCTCCGGAATCCATCCGTATCTGCCTCCGATTATCCCGATAAAGAAAGGATAACAGCGATCCACTTCTTTCAAACAGATCTCCAGCGTGTTTTTATTGATATTCCGCTCTCCGCACTTCCCCGCGGCCGCCCGCTCTTCCGGCTGGATTCCCCAGCGCAGGTCTATAACATTGAGATCCACCCCTCGTCTTCTGAGCCTGGCCGCAAAAACCGGGAATATCCTATTCATAAGGTACTTCCGCTCGTCATTTAAATCCATGAAAGTGGAGGATATGAATATCCGTATTTCCTGTATGGCCGGACTGCTCACCACTGCATGTGTTACACTCTTTACTTTTTCTTTGGTGAATTCTTCTTCATATCGATTTTCATATCCGTACTTCAGCTTTCCGTCTTCAAACTCCCCCTCTTTTCTTGTTCCGTCAGCATATGTCAGTATTCCATATCCATGGAATACCCCCTTTTCCCACTTGCCTTCATATTTGTCTCCGGATCTATAATGCAGTGTCCCAAGCCCATTAAATTTTCCATCCTTGAATTCCCCTTCATATTTATCTCCATTTGCAGAAATCCAGATTCCACGTCCATGGAAATTATAATTCCTGAATCCCCCGACATACTTGTCTCCGTTTGCAAATATCCTGGTCCCCTGCCCATTCGGTTTCCCTTTTATCCATTCGCCCTCGTATTTATTTCCATCGCTATAGGAAAAGATACCATAACCATGAAATTTTCCCTCCTCAAAACTTCCCTCATACCGGTCACCGTTCACATAGGTTTTTGTCCCCTGCCCGCTTCGCAGGCCGTCTTTGAACTCCCCTTCGTATCTATCGCCGTTGCTAAAGAATTCCGCCCCTTTTCCGTGAGGTTTCCCATCCTTAAATTCTCCGATATATTTTTTTCCACCTGCAAAAGTCACTTCCCCATAGGCGTTTCCAGATTCATTTGAAAATATACTCATCCAACATACCTCCATAGGATAATCCTGCCTGGATACTTAAACCACAATCACAACCTGTATACTTTAAGCCCTATACTTTGAAGCAATGGAATGATGTTTCGTACATTCTCGCGATTGAATTCCCTGTACTCTTCAGGCAATTTATCCCATGGAATGAGGCAGGGATGGGATTTCTTCTCATCGTCCCTTACAGCAGCATAAACCCATCCATTTTTCACATGTTCTCTTACCCAGTCTGCGTGCTCCCATACCGCCATCGCCTCAATTTCATCTTCCGTGAAGGATTCAACCGCTCTGACAAGGATATCCGGGGATGCAAAACCACAGTTTACAATCGCAAGCTTATCAACAATTGCGCTCGCCTGTCTGAAATTCTGCATCACTTCATCTTCCCCCAGCGCCTCCCAGGCGACCGCTGCCGGTCCTGTTTTCCCTTTCCTCACCATTTCTTTAAGGTATTGGGTATGGGAAGCTTTTGCCAGAGCCTCAATATTTGACACCAGCTGCCGCAGAGGCATCCTGATTTTAACTGCAGGCTCTGAACCGAAATTTATCACCGCATCCAACAAAAACCCTTCCATAAAAAGAGCCCCCATGTCCAGGCGCTCACAAATAATATTTCTCTTTTTTTCTTTAAACGAGCAGCATAAATCCCTGCTTTCGTCGCTGGATTCAAAGCGTTCCATATGGTATTGCACAGAAAGCCTGTCATTTGAAATTTCAATATTGGCAACGCATGCCACAAAATCAGCTTTATCCGTCCGGGTATACGTCTCACGGTGCCATTCCTGCAGTTCATCACACAGAATCAGCAGATAAGCCAGTGGGTGCGCCGATGCCTTAAGCGGACCAATACCCGCAAATTCCTTTATCAGTATATTTCCGTAATAATTATGGAGAAAAATCGCACTGGCACTGTCAATCACAGAAGGAAAAATACTGCTGTTGATGCCGTTTTGCTGGATCAGCGATGCATACCAGCGCAGGATGATAAGTGCGCTGAAAAAACCATGATCGACAAAACCGCTTTTTCTCATATTCTCCGGCAGACCATCAAGAAGTTCTTTTATCCGGGCAAAGTCCAGTCCAAGCCTTTCATGGAGGCTGACCGCGATTATATCCAGTGCCTTTCGTGGATTCACAACGGAATCAGGAGCGCTGCCATTCCCGGCCCACTCCGACAGTGTATTGAAGCTGTCAAAGTTGCTTATGAAAACCTGTGCCTGTATTTTGGGTGAAGTACTGCCCGGAATATCAGCCGCATTTTCAAAAAACATCTCCAGCTGTTTTGAGATGATTTCCACCGGATACCCTATATCGTGAAACAGAGAGGCAAGTCCCCATCTGAAGAAGAACTCCTCCTGCACGGATGAGAAATACATTCCGGCTTTTGTATCCTGCCCAAAATAATTCCGCAGCGAAGAATTCCGGGAATACATGCAAAGCCCCAGTAAAAAGACGTTGACAGAATGGATATAGTGATCTCTTTGCTTCCTGACCAGAGATCCGGTGCCTTCCTCATAGTTCTTCATCATGTCCAGGAGATCAATGAACGTGTCTCCTCTCTGCGAAAAACGATATGCGTAGCAGAACGACATGTATACCCGAAGTGCTGTGTCGCCGTTTTCATTGTCTAAAAAAGCCTCCACAGTCTGCCTTATATAAACCTTATGGAATTGGCCGTTTTTTCCGTCTCCGTCCAGAGCCAGGGTGGAAAAAAACTTTCTGATATCGTTCAATGATAAGCCCATGGAATTGCCCCCTTTCCATGTGTTTCAATCAATCAGGAATGATTTTATAACCCAGTTTAATAATCAGTTTCAGGGTTTCCAACGCAGTATTGCGGTCATATTCCTTTTCGCTTTCGGGCAACTCGGAATAAGGCACCAGACACGGATGGGTCTTCGCTTCATCGTTCCGCTCTCCGCCATATGTCCAGCCGTCAGCCAGGCGGCCAGCAGCCCAGATGTTATGGACATTTTCAGCCAGCCACTCATTCAGCCTGGCAATATCATCAGGCAGAATTACATCCGACGTGTCAACAGGTTCTGGAATGTGCATACAATCAACCCCTTTTTTAAGTTAATTCACGAATATTATAGTTACATTTTATCATATAACCTTCGCAATAAACACAATAATTGCTCACAGCTGTGTCCTGTTCTCATTGAGCCTTCTGCATGGCTGTATTTCATGCTATAATTACTGCATAGAAGATTGAAATAAATTGCGCTCTTTTATGAGGGGAAGTGAGGAATTGATGAAAAAAATCCCGCCAAAAACCCAAAAATGGTATTACTTAAGCATACCTATCCTGTTTTTTTTCGGATCTATTTTTCATTTTTTATACGATTTGTCTGGCAATTCTCCGATAATCGGGGCTATTTCTGCTGTGAACGAAAGCGTATGGGAACACCAGAAAATGGTTCTGCTGCCAGTTACAAGCTGGTGGGTCCTATATTTTCTAATTAAAGGGAAGAAAAATCAAATCAACAAAAGGAATTGGTTCACCGGATTAGCCGCTTCGCTGGGTGTCTCGATACTGGCAATACCTTTTTCCTTTTATTTTTACTCAGGAGCATTTGGGGTAAGCCTTATAATCGTAGATGTCTTTATATTGCTTCTGGCTGTTGCAGCTGGCCAGTGTATTGGAATCCATCTGTACAAGCATTCGACAGGCTTGCCTCTTTATGCCTCCATAATACTTATCATCCTGATTATCCTCATTTTTATCATTTTCACCTTCAATGCTCCACACTTGCCCTGGTTCAGGGACAGTATGACCGGTCGATATGGCATGTAATGATGACTGGGGGGTCTGACCCCCTGAACTAAAAACAACACGAAAATGCTGCTGATATATATTCTCAATATATGGAATTCATTGGAATCATGTTCCAACATGTACAAGGCCAGTTGTTTCGGAACCATTTTCTCCACATGAAATTAGGATATCCTTTTTCGTTTCTTTCACAAACCCAATTTTCTCCTATTCCTGCCCAGCCATATAGTACCACATCATTTGAAGCGCCTGACTGCATCAGGCGCTTAGCCATTACAAGCTGGCATGGGCGTAGAAATATTTCTTCGCTATTTCCGCTGCGACCACATACAGAGCGGTAAGGCCGATCAGCGCTGCAATGACCCAGGCCGGCAAAGGTGTGAACCCCAGAAAATGGTTGAATGGAAGATATGGAAGAGCAAATGTCACTACACTAGTGGCAATCGTCAGCCACAGCAGCGCTTTTCCAGGCCGGCTTTTATAAAAGGCGAACCGGGTCCGTACCACAAGCGCAATAACTAGCTCTGTCAGCAGCGATTCGATGAACCAGGCCGTCTGGAACTGGGACTCCGTAGCCTTTAGTATAAAAAGGAGCATACCAAACGTGGCATAATCGAATACTGAACTCACAAGTCCGAAGATAATCATAAAATTGCGGATGAAGCGCATGTTCCAGCGGTGAGGTGTTTTTATTTGGTCTTCATCCACATTGTCACCAGGAATCCCGATGGCAGGAATGTCTGAAAGGAAATTATTCAGCAGGATCTGTTTTGCCAGCAATGGCAGGAACGGAAGGAACAGAGAGGCACCAGCCATACTAAGCATGTTGCCAAAATTAGCGCTGGTGGTTGTAAAAATATATTTCAGGGTATTGGCAAATGTTCGTCTGCCTTCTTTGATTCCTGACACCAGCAGGTCCAGGTCCTGACTGAGAAGCACAAAATCCGCAGCATCCTTTGCAACATCTACGGCCTGTTCTACTGAAATTCCAACATCTGCGGAATGCAGCGCAGGCGCATCATTGATTCCATCCCCCATATAGCCGACTACATGCCCCATCTTCCGCAAAGCAAGTATGATCCGTTCCTTCTGGACCGGGTCAACCTCAGCGAATACGGTCATGCGTTCGGCAGCATGCCATAGGGCCTCATCGTTCATCTCCTTGATTTCATTGGCGGTAATGATTCCTTCAACCGGCAGCCCCACAGACTCCGCCAGATGACGGGCTACCAGGTGGTTGTCCCCTGTGATTACTTTGATCTGGACACCCAGCTGCTTCAGCGACTCGATTGTCGCGGCGACACCAGGCTTTGGTGGATCGAAGAACAGGAGAAATCCGCTGAAAGTCATTTCGCGTTCATCCAGTTTCACTGTATATTCTGCTTTTCGAGCCACTTCCCGCGCAGCGATGCCAAGCACCCGGTAGCCCTGCTCGCTCCATCCAGCAAACTGCTTTTTAATTTCCGCTCTATGTCCTTCATTAAATGGCACGGCGTCTTTGCCAACCTGAATAGAGGTGCAAATAGAGAGAACATTATCGAGGGCTCCTTTGGAAATCAGCAACGGCCTGATTGCTGTCCCCGGATCGGAATCCACCACTACGCTGAGGCGTTTGCGTTGGAAATCGTAAGGAATCTCCTCCAGTTTATCGATTCCCGTTACATCTGTATGCTTACTCGCCAGAATTGCCTCATCAAGAGGATTGGCTATACCAGTCTGGAATGCCGCATTCAGAAATGCCAGACGCATCACATCCTCCGATGGAGCCCCTGCGGTATCGAGGGCGCCGTCCAGACTTACCACTCCTACCGTAATCGTGCCCGTCTTGTCGGTGCAGAGGATATCCATGCTCCCCAGATTTTCAATGGCATTCAGCTGTCGCACGATCACTCCGGATTTGGACATAAGCTGTGCACCCTTTGACAGATTGATCGTTATTATCGCCGGCAAAAGTTCCGGGGCGATGCCTACTGCGAGCGCAATGGCAAACAGCAGGGAATCGATAGGAGGTTTATTCAGGATAATATTAATAATTAAAACGGCCACCACCAGGACGGTCATAATTTTTGTAAGCAAAATACCGAATTTCCGTATTCCGTGTTCGAATTCTGTTTCCGGCGGTCTGAGCTTCAGCCTTTCCGCAATTTCACCAAACATGGTGTCTGCTCCGGTCCGCACAACGAGTGCTTTCGCCGTTCCGCTCCGGACATTTGTGCCCATAAACACGGAATTGATGCGTTCAGTCAACTCTGCGTCTGCTGGAACCGGGCCCTCTTTCTTTTCTACCGGAAAAGTCTCTCCGGTAAGGACTGCCTGATTTACGAAGAAATCCTTGGCATCCAGCACAATTCCATCTGCCGGAATCAGACTTCCTGCTGAAAGCATCAGGATATCACCAGGTACAATCTGTCCCGCCGGTATGCTCATCGGTTTTCCGTCCCTTAGCACCACAGCCTTTGTGACCACCTGAGCCTGAAGTCTCTCAACCGCCTTGCCGGCTCTGAATTCCTGCACAAAGCTGAGCAGTCCGCTTGCAAGTACAATGAGAATAACTATGATTGCATCTGTCCATTCCCCCGCAACGAGGGATACAACGGCCGCAAAAAGAAGAATCAAAACCAGAGGACTGGTAAATTGTTTGGCCAGTGACTGAAATGTTGTAAATCGCCTGCGCGGCTTCAGTACATTCGGACCCACTTTCTGAAGACGTCTGCCTGCCTCCTCCGTGCTGATGCCGTCCGGAGTGCTTTCCATTTCATGAAGGATTTTCGAGGTATCAAGATTCCAATAGGTATTCATCAATTGTTTCCCCTTTCAGGCAGTGCCGGGTTTTTTCAATGTATAGCTCGTCTACCTTTGTAAACCCTTTCTCTTCCAAGAATGATTAATCATTGTACTCTTCAAATACATCCTTTAAAATATAATAAGACGGTTTTAACCTCTCATGGTAAGTCGGCATTTCCCAGGATTCCCAGGAATAAGGTTTCATTCCGATAGAAAGCAGATCCGAAGACTGGGCTTTCTGTATGCCGGCGCCAAGACGAATTTCCTTGATTGTTTCCGCCTCAATGGATTGATTTTTATACAGATCGCTGATTATCTGCTTGGTCGATGGATCCATGACATTCAGCAGCTGCCAGGCAATCCTTATCTCTACATTTCCATCCTTCACAGAAAAATCCGTCAGGGAGTTATACCCCTCATGCCCGGGGTTTGCATCCCCAAACCGTAAGATTCCGGTCTCATATTTAGAGAAGGGTATGGTTTCATTCGTCTGGGGAAGATGGATTTCGCTGCTCAAACATAGGTTTATCCCATTAAAGATCCCACTATTCTTTTGGCTGTATTCCGGATGTTTCTCCAGCATTTTCAGCTTTTCGGCATATAAGTAATAAAAAGAGTCATAATAAGCATCCACCAGGATTCTGGAATCCTCTTTCCCGCTAATCTGGATCAGGAAATCTGCCGGGCTGTCCAATGCAATCTGGCCGCCTTCCGCCTGCGCGTTGCCTTGCCCCTGGATCGTATCTACGGGGATGTATAACGTATCCCGGGTAAAATCATAATCTTTCGTTTTAGCCAAAATGTACAGATATTTTTCATCCGATTTCACATACAGACTGTTCCCATCCCAGGTGTAAAGAGGGGAGTCGCCACTCCAGTCGACGACATCGCCGTCCACATAACAGATACTCTCTTTTTCGCCCGGATCAAAGGCCATCAGTCCAAATTCCTGCTCGTTGGTCTGGGGGTTGGACCAGAAGGGCCGACGGTCGGCCACATCAAAATCCACAGTATTCCAGGTTCGTTTAAACCATTCATCCTGCCAGCTGAAAACTATGGCTCCGCAGTAGCCCTCCGCCGAAATATCCTGAAGAAGGTCGGCCAGGATTTCTCCCTGCTGCTTTTCGTCGATAAAGCCCTGGTTGTAACCTGAAAACCTGTTTTCATGGGCCTTTCCTCTTGATGCCGGCACCCCAAACTCAGCCACAAGCACCGGCATTGTATGACGGGCGATCAAATCCTTGAGATAGGCTTCATATGTATTGATGTTGCCCTCTTCATCCCTGTAGCTGCCATAGTCGACCTGATAGTTCATAAAGTCAGGGTAGTAGGGGTAGATATGATACGATGCGAAAAGTCCGGATTTATATTCTTTCTGCGGTTTAATATGCTCCATATTTACCACGGAAAAATCTTCCATTTCATAAGGTTCATTGGGATGATCCAGCATATCTGTCGTCAGCCAGTTTGTAAAACTCAAAGCGCGGGTCATCTTATAGCTGGATGCTTCATATTCGAGTACATTGTCTCCCACCTCGCACAAAAACGCCTCGAAAGGAGACGCCCCTTCGGTAGCCAAAAATCTCCCGGAATAATCGCTTCTACCCGGATTCTCTTGGTTTGTGCTGTCCACAAATTCAGGATCCCATTCGATACCCAGTATCCAGCCTATAACATATTCCGAAACGTCGCTTTTATATTCTCCGCTGGCAAATCCAGGCTTTGCAGGCAGCGTTGCATTGCCGTGGATTATATCTACCAGATTCATCGCATCCTTCATGAATTCATTCATGATCTGGTCATTGTTGGCATACGCATCATTCAAAGCGGCAATATCTTCCTCCTTTACCCAGACTCCCTGCATAAGGTAAAGAGGTTTTTCTGCCTTTCTGTTAAAATCATACAGGGCGTCATAAAATTCCGGCTTAAGGGTCGTATAAACCCTTATCACCTCGGCATTCATGTCACTGATATATTGAAACCAGCGCATGTATTCCTCTTTTGTTATGGCCAACTCGCCGGGGAAATATCCCGGCTTGGCCGATCCCATGTTTACTCCCGTCAGGAAATTCTTCTGCCACTTCCCATCCTCATAAATCAGAAAGTCTTTGCCCTCAACCTTAGATATATATTTCAGCCCATTTTCCTCATAGATGTCATTTGCGGGACTTCTCAGGAATAAAATGCCGCCGACCGCCAAGGCAATGACTATACTTGTGATTCCAAAAAGCTTTCTGTTTTTTGTCACTGGATTATACCCCGTTATCCTTCATTTATGCTTTTCACTGTCTGTTCCATTTGCTGTCCTTTTCTTTTGATCTGTCCCCATCCTGTATTTCCAAACATAACACTGATCTGTCCCCTGAACCGCCAAAGACTCATCATCTGTCTTATTCCAAGGTTTTCTACGATTGCATACACAATGAGTTTCATTAAATCCCGAATTGAGAAATATTGTTTTTCTCTTTCGGCAATCAGCAGCGAGGCCAGGGAGACAATAATGCCAAGCAGAATAACCGAAGCAAACAGCAGCAAGGCAATCTGAATGTTTATTATGCCAAAGAGAATTGCCAATGCGACCATAAGGTACCCCTGCAATTCAATCATTGGCCCTATCATTTCGAATATCAGGAAGTAAGGAAGTCCAATGCATCCGGTTTTTCCATATTTGGGATTGAAAATCATCTTTCTATGAAAAAACAAAATATCAATGAGTCCTCTGTGCCAGCGGAACCTTTGAGATCGAAGACTGCTGAAATCCTCCGGGACCTCGGTCCAGCAGTTGGCATTAAAGCTGTATCGGATCTTAAACGGATGCTTCATTTCATGCATCCGCTGGGATATCCGGACGACCAGCTCCATATCTTCTCCAACCGTATCCTTCTTGTATTTCCCTTTTTGCGAAAGATAACCGCCTATTTCAACGATTCGATCCTTACGGAAAAGTCCGAAGGCTCCGGATATAATCAGCAGGCAGTTCAATTTTTCCCAGCCCAATCTGCCGGCCATAAATGCCCTCAAATATTCAATGGTTTGGAATCCTGCCAGCCGGTTCCCGGGTATATTTATCTTGGTTATTGCTCCTTTGTCGACCGTGCATCCGTTAATCGGAAAGATATTTCCTCCCAATGCCGGTATTTCCACGCTTTCGTCCAGCGTCAGCGATGCAAGCTTTAACAGGGCATCCGGCTCCAGAAGGGAATCCGCATCAATTCCGCAGAAATAGGTTTTCTTTGCCACATTTAAGCCTGCATTCAGAGAATCGGCTTTTCCGCCATTGCTTTTATTGACAACAACCAGCTTCGGCAGGGACGGGTTTCTGTAAATTCCCATAATCGGAGCTGTACCCAACTGTGACGTGTACGGATAATCAACCCGGATCAGATTAAATGTTTTTATCAATGTATTTAATGTTCCGTCACTGCTTCCATCATTGACAATAATCAGCTCATATTCCGGATAGTTCAGATTTAGAAGGGATTTTGTGCTTTCCACAATAGTTTTTTCTTCATTATAGGCCGGAGCAATGATTGAAACCGATGGAATCATTTTCTGCCTGAACAACATGGAAATGTTTTTCAAATTCCATAATTTTGACTGTTTTTTTACATTTCGGTAGGACAAAATCAATAGAGCCAGATAAAGAAAATTTATAGCTACCGAATAATAGACCAGATAATAATTAAAATCGATGACGTATTTCATCAATATATCCCGGATTCCGCTATATAAAATATCATCCGTATGCAGCAACACAAAAACGCAGGGGAACAGAAGGAAGGTGACCAGCGTTACCAGAAAAACACCGTTGATAAGCTTTTTGTCTTTTTCGCTTTTTCGGTCTTCATTTTTTGCATAGACCGGTTCCGCTCCCCATTTTTCAAGAAATTCCTGTTTCAGGTACATCCTCAGTTCAATTCCGGTTCCGTCTTCTCTGGACAGATTGTCTCTGAACATGTGTACAAGGCGGTTCTCCAGATCATGATTTTTATTATTGTTAATGAACTCGATCAATTCATTGATTTTCCTGTTCCCGATAATCTCAAGAATAATTTTTTCGGCTCTTGCATCATGCTTGGTATTCAACTGCAGAATATAATATTCGATTTTATTGGAAAGAATCTGCGCAATTCTCCCCTTTACAATGCCGGATTCCTCCGCCTCAAAAGCATCTTCCAGAATGTATAGGAATCTGGGATTATATTCTATCATCTGCATGAGCGCAGACAAAATCGCATCTTCATGTTCATCCGAGCGGATAAAGGATAACAGTGTTTCAAAATTTTCCCTTTTGTTTTCCTTAGAAAGCGCATAAAAGGCATAGGTTTGAATCACAGGATTGCAGCTGGTCACGTATTTTGGCAAATTGAATTCTTTATAATAATAATTCGAGAGTGTCTTGCATGCGAGGATAAGCAGCTGGTTAATGTCCGCATCCAGATAGTTCATCAGATAATCTGTTTTCGCATTTCCATCTTTTCTGGAATAATATGCGATTATATTTCCTTTGATTTTCTCGTGATCGTTGATAAATTTAAAAAGGTATGTTTTGGTCTCTTCATTGAAATTTTCATTTGCATACTTTATACATAATTCGATATGTTCAATTTGACAGGAATATTTCAGGCTAATTAAATGTTCCTGAAGCTCATGTCCAAACTCGAGGATATTTGAGATGGCCTTTTCCCTGTACCATTTTTTTGTATTTATGATTTCAGGAATCATGACTTTCAAGGATTCTGGATTCCGGATATCCGTTAATGCATTTGAAATATAGATTTTCACAGAGTAATCCTTCTCTTTAGCCATGGCATCTTCGAGGATTTTTCTGCATCGGTCACTGCCGATAATCCCCAGATAGGTGGCGGCTTCCTTCCGCGCAAGCTTCGATCTTTTTCTAATATTTCTGCTTTCCTGTTTTTCCACCTTTAAAATCTGCTTCGATTGCAGATTTTTATTCATGTGCCCCAATATGAAATTCTGCTTGATTATTTTTATTTCGTATAAGCTTTTGAAATCCGCCTTGAATTCATAATTGATCAGTGACAAAATAAAAGCGAGCCGTTTATTGTTGCTGACGTAAGTCTCGTTCAATGACTTGCATTTATTCATGAAAGTTTTGGCGATAAGGATGAAAATGATAAAGCCCAAAAACACACATACCGTAGCAAGTATATTTATGCTCCCTTCCATTAATTCACCTCCTTGATATTTCGCTTAACAAGCCCAAGCAATTCTGACAGCAGATATGGTTTTTTCATATAATGGGTGACACCCAGTTCCAGTGCACGGTTAACGGAATCCTCGTCTTTCTGAAAAGACAGGTAGATTACCTCAATATTTTTTGTTTTTGAGTTTGATGAAAGTTTTTCTTTTAATAAAAACCCATCCAACTTGGGTGTATTTATTTCGGTGATAATGACATTCGGCAGGTTTTCTTCCGCCATTTCGAAGGCTTGATACCCATCTTCCGCAATCAGAACTTCTGCTCCCAGTTTTTCTATAAATGTTTTAAGAACTTCCGCATTTGTCCTGTCGCTGTCCACAATCAACACACTTTTGGCCAATACACTTGCCAGTTCCTCCTGTCCCACGGAACAGACACGGTTCTTTCCGGCACGTTTTGCACCTCTAAGGCGCGTAAATCCCAATTCCATATATTGTGTTGCCGTCATTTCACTGGAAGATAAATCCAGCTTGATTTCATCTGGAAAAGCAATACCGATCGACACGGTTATTTTTGCTAAAAATAGTTCGCTTTTTGATATAAGGATACGGACTTCTTCCATTTTTTCGATCAAATCCCTGCGGTCATAACCTTTCAGGTAAACGCCAAAGTCCGTAGATTCCATCTTGAACACTGCATTATAGCCAAACTGTTCTTTCAGTATATATGCCATATTGTTCAATGCTATGTTTTCTTCTTCCAGTCCAAATAATAATTTGTAATTCGAAAAACTATCGATGTCGATGCAGGCAAAAGCACCTATATCCCTCCAGTTTTCGTTCCCGAGCTCCTCCATCAGCAGCGACTTCAAAAACACCTCATTAAACAGCCCGGTAATGCTGTTTTTGTTGAGGCGCTCGTTGACCGCCTTTATCGTCTGTTCCAAAGACTGATTCATTTCCTGCAGCTTCTCATTTTCCTGTCCCATTTTTTTGATCAGAGATTCAAATACTGTTGGCATTTGGATCTCATAGGTTGCCGTCAATTTTCGGACATAGGGTTCAATGGATGCAATCCAGATCATTCCCGCCTGGGCTTTTATTTCGTCCAATATCGTATTAAATACTTCAACCGGATTGCCTGCATATTCTGTAATCTTTTCTTCCGGACTGATGGTTATGGCATCTATTGACCGAAAAATAGCCAAAACCTTCTCTCTGCCATATAGCGCCATAAGGCGCTTCATCAAATCATTGAATATCCTCAAATGTCCGCCCGAGGCCAGCAAATTCTTTTTGATTGGTGTGAGCAGCGTACCGCATTCGAGGGTTCTCAATGCTTTGATGTATTTTGGAATTTCTTTATTGATAATCGAGCCATGCTGCGGGAGAATCATTGTGATACTGATCCTGGACAAAGTATCCATAACTGGCCGCAATACTGAATTCGACGGCATGTAGTCCTCGTGAAACGCAAGCATTTTATCCATATATTCATCGTCCGCATACAGTGTGCTGTTATTACTGAAAGCTCCAAACAAATCGCTCGAAAACAACACTTCTGTCTTCGTATCATATGTGGCAAATGCCCCTGCAAAATGCAAATAGGGGGTCGGTAAAAATCGAAGTACCCGACCAGAGCCCATAACCAGCTCATGCTCATGTTCCTCCAGAAGGTAATACTCCGATTGAATCCCATAATACTGGACCAGCGTCATCGTTCTCCAGGATGTGACAATTTCAGCCTTTACTCCAGCATTCTCAAACAGGGGCACGGAGCTGCAGAAATCAGGATCCTGATGATGAAGTACGATATATTTAATTTTATCGATATCTATTAATTTTTTGATATTTTCCAGTACTATTTCAAAATCCAGCTTTGAACCCGGATCAAATAAGACACCTTCCTCTCCATCGATAAGCAGATATGGATTACATTCAAGCCCGTTCAGGGTTTTTAAGTCACCTACATGATATATATGTTCAATAATATTCATCTTTCTCCTTCTCCGCAGATCCCATGTTTAGTATAAATGATTTAATAGCTAATTATATCAGAAAAAGTGCGTAAAATCCAGTATATACGGGATTCCACGAACTAAGTTTTGTTCATTGTTTGTTCATGGTGCCAGGTACCCTTTTTTTCCTGAAAATGGTATACTCATGGCAGAAACTATAAAGGAGTTGCTCAATATGCTCATACGAAAAGCTGAAATGAAGGATTTGAAGGAACTATTAGAAATATACAATCATGAAATAAAGAACGGATCATCCACCTTGGATTTGGAGCTGAAGACTCCTGATGAATGGAAAGAATGGTTTTACAAGCATAACGTGGACAACCTGCCGTTATTTGTGGCAGAGGTGGATGGCCGCGTTGCCGGATATGCCAGTATGTCAGAGTACGGAGCAAAGGAAGCATTCAAAACAACAGTTGAAATGTCTATATATATCCGGGTGGAATACAGAAACAAGAGAGTCGCTTCTTCCCTGCTGGCATTTATTCTGGAGGAAGCCCACAAGGACGAAAGGACACATACTGTTGTATCCGTTATTACGGCAGGAAATGAAGCCAGTCGAAGACTTCATGAAAAATTTGGATTTGAGTTTTGTGGAACAATCAAAGAGGTCGGGATGAAATTCGGCAAATACTGGGATATTGAGATTTACAGGATGGGTGTGTAGTTCTGTGACATTATCACATGCGATGTCAGAATTTTATTGTAATATATAATCGGATACAGGGACGAAATTTTATATTACGTAAGGAGATGATTTTATGGCTGCAAAAGCGAATTCAAAGTGTGTTGGATGTGGAGCCTGTGTGAGATCTTGCCCCGTAGATGCAATTACGACGGAAGATTCAAAAGCTGTGATTAGCGATGAATGCGTTGAATGTGGTGCCTGTATCTCAGCATGCCCGCAGAGAGCAATAAGCATATAAGCTTTGCCAGAAAACAAGGCATGGATAATCCAGGAACAAATAGATCCCGGGATTTCCTCATACGTTGCTTATTCTGCAGCGGCGTTGACACAGACTCCATTTTCGCCAGCGTCCACGTAATTCTGACCCTGATTCACATCTTCGCTTTCTGCTGCGTATATATTTCCCGCAAATGCGCTTCCTGCAAAGATAACTCCTGCAGCGAATACTCCTACAAACATTTTTTTCATGATGAATTCTCCTTTCGTTATCCCTGATACTTGTTTGTTGTATGCATATTATATTTGGAATTTATGGCAGAAATATGGCAAACTCAAATACCTGAAAAATTTGTTCACAGTGTCTGTTCACAGTGTCAGGTACCCAGAAGAGGGGCGTGTGCGACGCCGTCAGCAAAAATGTTATTGCCGGTAATCGCGGTAATCAACGAAGCAACTCCCATCATTTTCGACTCATTAATCAGTTTGGTTATACTTGGTCTTGTAACCTTCAACTCTCCACTGATATCGCTTACATTTACGTAGTCCCTCACCAGGCTGAGAATATATATTGCCTCAACGACATAAATATTCCGCGTTTGCTTCATCGCAAACATCTAAAAATTTCTTAATATATTCCGTAAGCATCGTCTCTCCTCTTGATACTGTGCCAATAGTAATTACTTTCGGTACTACAAAGCAAAGAGTACGGTTTGTCACCACTTTAGCGCTAATCCTGCAGCACTGCATAATAAAAGCCGCCACTTCTGGCAGCTTTCTGTTTACAATTTGTTCATGGTGTCAGGTACCTTTTTTCCTTCTCAGGAAGCCTTCCGCAGTATCAAGTGCAAATATTACGGTGAAAATGACTTTCAGCATTGTGAATAAGGCCCGTATGCCTTTTTCGCTTACATTTTTCACTTCCTCCGGCAGCTGGGATATTTTGCCCATCAACTCCGAATCTATTATGTCCGTATTCTTCAAAATCGCAAACAGGAGCAGGAGCGAAAGAAGGTTGACCAGCAGATTCCCGAAAGCAAGGGGATAGGTCCATCTTCCAAATATCAGCTTGCTGACATACAGCAAAAGCTGCAGAACCAACAATACGTTTATATAAGGCAGATATGTCCTGAAAAGTTCAATGTTTATGACCCGGACGAACTGGCCCGTGCCGTTTACCGTATAGTAAACCCTAAGAAGATCGATAAATTGATTAAACAGAATCATTAAAAGCAGGGTGACGACCATTCCTGCTATGATGGCAAACTTGTTAAATGGCTTTTGTGCCTTTGCCGGTTTTTCTTCAATATCCTCGGGGGGCAGATCCTTATGGAGCTTATTGAGCGTCTCTTCGCTGGCGGTTCTCTCAATAATTGCGAATATCAGCGTAATAGCCCCAAAAACGCCCACTGCCGCGCTTACGGATGACGATATCAGATTTGGAAGAAAGGCAATAAGGGGCTTGTCGTTAAAAATAAAATCCACGGTGACCCCAACCGCACTTCCGGCAGCAGCAATAATCATGAATATTTTTGCTATCATACGATAGGTTTCATAGATTTCAGGGCCTATCAGATAATTCTTCTTCGCAAGCTTCACTATTATCATCCCCCATCGTCTTAGAAGAATTTCAGGATTTCTCCAGCATTCTTCCTTTTTGGCATCCCGGGTTCCTGGATTGCATATCCCAGCCCGATTACAGAAACTACGGTTTCATCTTCATTGATTGAAAGCATTTCACAGATCTTATCCGCATCCCGGATTCCTATCACCAGCGTATCCAGTCCCATATCCTTAGCCTTGAGAAGCAGATTTTCATTCTGCAGGCCCAGGTCGTAGAGCCCCCAGCCATTTCCCAGTTCATTCACCTGTTCCCCGCTTCTTTCAAAACCGGAACGGTTCTTGACAAATGTGGTAACGATAAGGGCCGGAGCCTGAGCAACGTTGTTTGCATTAAATGCCGGCAGACATTCCTGCCTGAATCTGGAAAGGGCTTCTTCTGACAGAATGCAGTAATATCTTGAAGCCTGAGCATTCTTCCATGAAGGTGCCAGAATGGCCGCCTCTACAAGTTCCTCAACAGTTGCCTTATCCACTTTTTTGGCTGGATCATAATTTCTTACGCTTCTTCTTGATTCTATAACCTTCTGAAATTCCATGTCATCCTCCTGTTTCAGTGCATCCTGAATTTTGTTCACAATTTGTTCATGGTGTCAGGTACCTCTTCTATAAATATGTCTTATTTCTCTTTATTTGTAAAGATATTTATATGGAGTCAGGTGCCGAAAGTCGCCATTCATCCACCTCTTCTTCATATTTGATTACTTCTTTTGACATGTCCTCTTCAACATTCCGATTTTTCTCGACAAATTCCTTATATAGCTGCCTGCTTCCATCATCAAAATAGTCCAGTATCTTATAAGTGCTTAAAGAATCATATTTCCTTTTACCCATATACACATCATAACTGCTCCAGGGGTATTCCACCGGATTGGCTACCATTCTTGCCTTAACAGGATTTAAATGTATGTACCTGCTGGTCTGCAGCATATAAGCATCGTTTTCAATGATTTCACATGAATATCTGCCTTGGAAAAGATGTCCTATCGTATTGTATTTTTCATTATAGTATCTTGTATAGTTCAGGAGAAGGTTACGCATGATCTGCCACAAAGGTGTGGCAAGCGTTTCAATTTGCAGATGGATATGATTTGTCATAAGACAATAGGATATTAATAAAAATGGATATTGCTTTTGGACTTTTTCCAATAGTTTAAGAAAAATGGAATAATCCTCTTCCTCTTTGAAAATGTCATCTCGATGGTTACCCCGATTCATCACATGATACTTCGCGCCAGGATACCATACTCTTTGTTTTCTTGCTATTTACATCATCTCCTCGGAAATTTAAAATGGGATTTGCATCTTGGTAAAATGGATTTAGGATTTAGAATAAAACAAGATTTGATTAACAGATATGTCTATATTATCTTATGAGTTGGGAAATTTCAACAGGAATTTTGTTCACAATTTGTTCATGGTACCAGGTACCCTTAATGGGTACCCTACCACTCTTTATTATACTGTTCCCTGCTGAACAGTGCGATGGTTTCGTTGATGAAAAGCTTGGTAAGTTCCTTTGTGTTATCCTTTCTCCATGCCATGACAAAGCCGCTCTTGGTGTTTTCCAGAGTCTTTGAACAAAGGTGTTCACTGCCAAAATCCCGAAAGGTTCTGTCGCATACGAAGATCTCATTATCCGTAACCAGGTTTAAGGCCAGCGAATTTGCGCTTGAGGTGTAGCAGGAAAAATTTGGCGTAAAACCAAAGGGAGTGCACAGATTGGTCAGCATGTTTATGTAGCTTGGCGTCACAAGTGGAGAAATGCCGATAAAATCGCAGGAAGCCAGATCTTTTACATAAATTTTATCCTTCTTTGCAAGCGGATGCGTTTTCAACATGCAGACAGCATGGGGCGAATCTCCGAGTATAACGTAATTCAGCTGATCCGTATTCGATTCTTCCATATCGTACAAGACCGTAATAATGATATCGACCTCATTTTCGACGAGCATCCTGCGGATTTCCTGCGCGCCGTTGTTTTCCACCCGGATTCCAACGGTTTCGTGAAGAAGCTTGAAATTTTTGATGGCTGGGATAATGAACAAATCCGGATTGAAGGAGTCAAGCGCACCGACAGAAAGGCTTCGTATGTTGCACAGCTGGATCTGAAACGCCTCCTGAATGTCGAGGTCGATCTGCTGCGTGAGCTGTTTCCATTTATCATAGATGGATTTGCCGGCTGGCGTGACCCTAATGTTTTTCTTCTCCCGGATCAGCAGCATCAGACCCAGCATATTCTCGAGGCTGGCAATGTTTTTACTGATCGTGGACTGGCTGATATGAAGCCGCTCAGCTGCCTTTGTGAAACTGTTGCATTCCACAACCTCGATGTAATACTTTATCTGTCCAAGGCTGACGTTTCTGATATCGTAATTATGCATACATTCCCTCCCATTCTTTCTAATATACATTTTATCACTTGCAATGCCGCCTTACAATCATAATTGAATGGCCGGGACAGCAAGAGACTGGCAGTGTGCACCAAAGCCAGTCTCTGAATCTGTTGTCTATTCCATTATTTTTCGTTATGACTCAGGCGACATTAATATCAATCTGTTCCTGCCTTGCTCTGGCTCTTGATTTAGGAGTGCTTCCATATATGAAAGCAATAATCATAGAGACAATAATTCCGCACAATACCACCAGATACAGCGGCCTCAGCTCTGTGATGCCGGTTGTCACGCCAATCAGAACCTGAACAAACGGAGCCGCCAGAATGCCTAAATGGATGGAGGCCGTTACTACTCCGAATGAGACATCATATTGTTCCGGTTTTATACTTCTGGAAGTTGCATAAAGTATATACGGTGTCAGTATTCCGGTACCCAGTCCCTGAATGAAATTGCCCAATGCAATGATTCCGAGATTATGTGACTGCCATAAGACAACGTAACCGATTGCAAATATCAGCAATGCCACGGGTACCGTATATGATTTTAATCTTTTATTGATTTCCGGGAAGATAGCACCAGTTAATATCGGGCCCACTCCACACGGAGCGATTATCAGACCAATCATCCATGGCGCCCCTAATTTTTCGCCCAGAATATGGCTGGCCATGTTGAGAATGTTGAGCTGGTATGCAACCCATTGCAGAACCATTAATAAGGACAGGACAAAAACTGCGGCAGGTATTTTTTTTGAACCTTTTTTGATGGAACCGTCATGATGCATTTCCATATGTTTAGGCTGCCCGGACATTGGTGGGGATTTTGGAAGACCAAATATATTCACGACCATGATAACGAGCACAATTCCAAAAGATATGAAGCAGTATCTCCATCCAAAAGCAAGGAGCAGCCCTACTACTACGCTGTTGATTGCGTTGGCCACATTGGATACGGACGAAGCCAGTCCAAGCATTCGCTTTCTTGGCGCGCCTTCGTAGTACTCGGAAATCATGACATTCGGCAAGGGCAGGATAAGTCCAACGCCGATACCCGTCAGCAGTCTGAGAAGAATAATCTGATCTACGCTCGTTGCGAATGCTGGAAGCATTCCTGTAACACCATACATAAGGAGTCCGATTATTATTATGGCCTTTTTATCGAATCTTTCTGCGAGAAAACCGGCGACTACACTGAAAATTATGGAAGTTGCAAATGGTATTACCGAAATCAGCTGCATCTTTAAAGTGGATGTTCCTGGAAAGTCAGCCGCAATGCTCGCTATCGCCGGGGAAACTGCTGACGCTTCAAACAGCCAGACAAAGGTGATAAGGAGGATTGAAAAGCTCCCAAATCGTGTTATTTTTTTTGCATTCATTAAACTTCTCCTCGTATATTCAATTTCAAATTACTCTCTCTGGATTGTCTCTTTCAAAACCCACCAAATCGTCACCTGGATAATTTTGAATTTAGACAGAATTTATTTTCAAATTCTTCTTTTCTTATGCACAATCCACAAAGCTATCTGTAAATGAATTATACTTGATGCAATCGATTCTGGAAAACAGCTAATCAGCACTTAACGATTCCTTATCAGAATATCCCCCCCGTCAATCGGTTATTATATCATTACACAGATTCACGCTTCTGTGTGCATCAGCCACTTCACATGACCATATCGCATATTTCAATTCCATTTTGGAATAAATTCCTAAAACACCCATTAAGGAGTGGGGGGGTCTGACCCCATAAACGATTAAAATAAAAGAGCGCCGAAGTATGTAACGGAGTTTTCTCCATTGTAATAGTTAATGCCAGCTTGTTTTGCCAGCTCACTTACAAGAATTCCATATCCTTCAACAGAGTGATGCAGCTGCTCCGGAAAACGGCAGGATGCAAAGGGATAGGTGCAGGTTTTGCATATGTCACAGCCTTCATTCGACAATATCAAATAGTCTTTCAGGCATGGTTTCACAGCTGATTCCAGGTCTCGGGCTAGTTTCTTAAAATCTGCCATGCTTTGCACCATGCCTTCATAATCAAAAGAGTCTTCCATCATAAATTTCCCCGTAAATACAAGCATAGTATTGTAATGCATACAACGCTCCCTGCATTCGTCTATCGTTCCAACGGCTGGAGGACAGGCCCAGGTGGTTCCATATTTCCTGCATAAATTCCCCTTACATATGTCTCTTATTTCCTGTCGGTATGAAATCGCCGATGGTTTTATAAGTCCATATTGAAATACACCAGTTTCCTTAATTCGTTCCAATACTTTTTCCAACATAGTTCCCTCCCCGGTTCCTAAGCTTTCCGGCACAGGAGCCATGAATGTTATCGTCACAATTTGTCTAGGGGGTCAGCAAAGGGGGGTCTGACCCCCCTCTTTTACTGACCCCATTTGCCCCAAACCTTTTTTAATTCATTCTTGCACCTCGTTTTAAAAGAGGTTGCGGCATATTTTTTTTTCAATTCATCCATGGATAAGGCTTCCATGTGTTCGAAGACTCCCCTTCTTTTGTCTTGATCGACGAGAACAGAATGTGCAGCGCCAGGGTTTCCATCTGTTATATTTTTCAGAGTGCATTCTTTTAGAACCAAATCTTTGGAAATGCTGCGCATTAATTCTTTTCCTTTCACCGTTCTAACTACAACCGCGGAAATTCCTTTTTGATCATTCAATTCAGGATAAACATTGTCAATTCCCCAAAAATCGCCCAAAACCAGATCGGACACCTGAGAATATAATTTAAATGCGCACCTCTCACAGCTTGGCCGTAAACAAACGTCTTGCAAAAATAATTGCATATAGTTATCATCCTGATTCTTGCCAACGTAAATGCGATGCCCCATGGTAATCTTCACTTGATAGGTGCTCCAGCCCGCTTCTTTATTCCTGAATTCGATCCTGTGGATTTTATCTTTATACCGTTCTTCCATTTCATGTAAATATTTATGAAAAATCTTACTGGATGGAACTCCGTGGCAGAAGAGTCCAACTGTGTATAAATTATCATTTTCTTTCCCCAGAAATGATTTCAGCCCGGCTACCTGGCATGGAGTTCCGACAAACATCACCTTATTGGCAGGCAACGCATCTCTTATCTCACAATAAAGAAAATTTATATTACTTTGAATATATTTAGAGCCTTTTAACTTCTCTAAGTCTTCGACTTTATTTGTGATTATATGATTCAAACTAAATTTTTCATCAAAACAGGCACCTGCGATATAATCATTATTTCCCAGGAAAAAACGTGCAATTAAATCAAAAATACCTCCGGACGAAGAATTTAATCGATTTGTTTCATTTTTGCTGAATGCGGCATAACATTTTCTGATTTTTACTGCGGGTGGAACGGTCAGCACTGGACATGCTTTCCTGCATAATCCGCAATTGACGCACAGTTCATCATTAATAATGGGGTATTTGAACCCCTCATTATCTTCCTTCATCACAATAGCATCTTTCAAACAGACATTATAACATGCGCTGCAGCCACAGCATTTTCTCTTCTCCACCAGCTCCATCTTTTCAGCACCTTTCTGTATGCGTTATTCGCAATACCTCAAGAACATCAAAGCTGCCAGCAAAATTGCAAGTAAAGCAATCCCTGTTCATAGGGGGTCAGACCCCCGTCAATCCTCCCCCGGTGAATTCCCAAATAATGGAATTAAATGGGACTTTAGAAATATCCATAGGTTCAAAAAAGGTAAGCAGATTAAGCAAACGCTCCCGAGACTCATAATGAGGGCTGTCACTTTTTACTTCGTGCAGGCATTTTTCCGCAAATGGACGCAATGCATTCAGCTCATAAATGAGGCTTGTATTGAACATAACGTCCGCATCTTCCTGATAAGCGAATACGTTCGCATACTCTCCCCTGCGCACACTCGGCCAGCGTTCAAAGGTCATTTCGGCTCCGATTCCTCTTGTCCGGTTATCCTTGATGATTCTTCTAAGCAGTCGGAGTTCACCTGTCGGTATACGGCTGGACAGGTCGATATTCAGCCCTCCCAGCGCACTTACAAATACTTTAAAGAGTTTTCTCCTGTCTATATCCGGCATCAGCTCAGGATTCAAAGCATGGAGTCCTTCAACGACCAGAACATCCGAAGGTCCGACACTCAGGGGCTTTGTCTCCTTCCGGCGGATTCCATTTGCAAAATCAAACTGCGGCATTTCAACAGTCTGCCCCTCATCAAGCTGTGCGATATGCTTTTTCAGAAGATCAAGATCCAGCGCATGCAGTGTCTCGAAATCATATTTGCCTTCCCCATCCCTTGGGGTCCTATCCAGGTCAACAAAATAGTCGCCCAGCGACAATACCACCGACTTCAATCCATTGACTTTAAGCTGGGTCAGAAGCCTTTGCGCAAATATTGTTTTTCCCGAAGAAGACGGTCCAGATATAAGCAGTACCCTCAGGGCCCGCCGCTGCTCCAGTATCATATCGGCAATGTCGGAAATTTCCTTTTCATGAAGTGCCTCTGCCATATCAAGCAATGAATTGCTCTTACCAGACAAGATGAAGGCGTTTACATCCGCCACGATCTCAACGCCGATATTTTCCAGAAAACTCAGGCCTTTTTCGAATGCCGCGGACAGCTGGTAAGGAGGCACCAGCGGTGCACCTTTCGCTCTGCTGACAGCTCCAAAATCCACGATAAAACCGCCTCCGAATGGAACAATATCAAACGGCACCACCATGGATGACCTGGGGTTTACCGGATAAGTCGATTTTATCGTCATTCCGCCTGTCTGGTAATGATAATAACCGTCCTTCTGGCAAAGCAACTCGATCGGATGGTCCTCTGCTACCCATTTTTTCACGCCTTCTTCTATTTTTTTCACTTCCCGAATGGATATCACCGAATGGACGAAGCTATGAAAAACGCCTTCCTGAATCGAATATTTCACCTTCAGCAGCTCCCCTGGGAACAATTCCCGGGTTACTTTGATCACACCGATTTTCGCCGTCACCAGATCCCTGTTCAAATCTGTTTCCTTCATAATATCACCTCAGTTTCCTTATATTTTTCACTTTTATCTCTATCTATTATTTTATACTATGCACATTGGTTGGGCAATTCATTTCGTTCATGGGGGCAGGGATTTTCTGGCCGGGTGGAACCAGATATTTGGGTTCTCGATCAATAATATGGTATCCGACCCAGAATCTTGCGAGAAATGTCATTACTCTGTCGACTTTTTAGCAACTTCCGTCATGACAACCGGCATTTCATTCGTATTTATCTTACAACAAACATTCTGGGGCCTCACGGCGATCCACAATTTGAAATAAAGTGGGAAAATGATATCGAGAAAGGTTTTGCGCCTAAATTCAAAAAAGATACAGGCGATTCCAAAAATGCAGAAATCGCCTGTATCTTCTTTTCTTCTTCTTCGATTGGTCTATACAAGTACTTTTTGTTTAAAAATCCGACAATGACAAATAAGGGTCTGTCCACAATGCTTGGCAAAACATTGAAATACTCTTTATTTGATTTCTGGGAGAACGTGAGGTTTCAGACAGTAATTTGAAGTATCAATTCACAAGCACACTTGCCTCAAATATTTTCATTCACATCACTTTAAGACACCGTCCAGGAACGAAAACACTTTATCCAGATTTTCCTGCGTTCCAAACTCTGATGTGCCATGACCGGCACCATCAATAAGCTCGATTCCCACTTTGTCTTCTCCAAGTGCTTCCTTAAGCAGCTCTGCGAAATCGACGGATTGCTGCGTCGGTACGTTTCCGTCCGCGGTTCCATGTTCAACAAAGAAAGAAGGTGCGTCACTGGCATCCATTGTGTTTACATAGGTAGCCGGATTAGCCTGTTGTGTCAGTTCTTCATCAAGGGTGATCAGCTGCCCGATGTATTTGCTTTCCGGAGAATTTTCGGAAGAAGTTTTGTCAACACCCATCATAACCGTACGCGTAATGCCGCTTTCTTCAAACTGCTGGTCCATCGCAAGGAAGTCCAGCGGGCCGAACCAGTCAACAACCGCCTGTACGGCTGAAGAATACTCAAGGTTCTCAAGATTATCGTTTTCCCCGATTCCTTCCAGGTCTCCTGTGGTTCCGAGCATAGCGGCAATATTTCCTCCTGCGCTTCCGCCCCATACCGCAATGTTTTCGGCATCAAGGTTATACTCTTCCGCATTTGCTTTTATCCAGCGGATAGCGGCCTTGGCATCGTTGATGGCCGCGGGGAAAATGGCCTCACCGGAGAGACGGTAATTCACGCTTACGACTGCATATCCGTAATTCACTCCCTCAATCATGGAGCTCACATCTCCACCAGTTGAGCTTCCCAGCATAAAGGCTCCTCCATGGAAAGCCACAATAACAGGATAGGGTTCGCTGCTTTCTTCCTCCGGAAGATAAATATCAAGAGTCTGCGTATCAGACTGTGTGCCATAAGCAATGCCTGTATACTGGTTGGTAATCCAGGAGGTATCCAGACTGCTTTGACCGAGGCCGCCTGTCGGCGTTTTTTCGGCCACGGTCGTTTCAGCTTCCGTTTCCTGCTGAGTTTCTGTATTATCGGCCGTTGACCCGCATGCTGCCAGGGAAAGAGTCAGTAGTAATGCTGATGCTATAGCAAGTATTTTTTTCATGCTTGTATCTCCTTTGAATTTATTTATACAAAGAATTATACATTTCGATTGTGGCGCAAAAATGGCGGAAAAGGGAATATATTCGCACAAAGATCGAACAAAACGGCCTCCGTTCCCTTTCCCTCATGCTATGGCAACTGTAAATGTGAACACCGTTCCCCTTCCGGGCTGGCTTTGAACCCGGATCCGTTCTTTCAATCCGGCCGTGATTTCTTCAGCAATTGCCAGCCCCAGCCCGCTGCCCTTTGAATTATGTGCCGTATCCCCTTTGTAAAAGCGATCAAAAACATAAGGAAGAATATCTTTTTCAATTCCGACTCCGTTGTCGCTCACAGAAATAACCGCTTTGCCCCCATGGACCCGGGCATCCAGCCTGATTTCACCTTCCTCGCCCACAAATTTCACCGCATTGTCCAGCAAGATGACCAGGAGCTGCGAAACACGCTCTTTATTGGTAAAAAGCGGCGGAAGATTATTGATACGCTCGGAAACCGAAAGCCCTATCCCCATGTCATCGCAAAGCATTTTGTATTTTTTACAGACCGGCAGGAAAATTTCCTCCGCATCCAACTTTGCAAGGACAAAATCCATCTTTCCACTTTGTATTTTCGAAAGGTCAAGGACGTCCATCACGAGATTTTCAAGACGGCTGTTCTCCGCAAGAATTATGTCGTAGTAACGCTGTTTCGTTTCCTCATCCTTTACCATGTTGTCCGCAAGCGTCTCTGTCAGCGCCCTGACCGAGGCGATGGGTGATTTCAATTCATGACTTATATTGGCGATATAGTTTCTTCTGGTCTCTTCCAGTTCCCTGACCTGAACTATATACTGGCGGAAGAAAACACCAATCAGCAGCAGACCCACAGCAAGTGTTGCCCCAAACACCAAAAAGAATCCCCAAAGCGTTCCACTATAGACAGATGCCGGCATCAAAATGAAGAGCCCGCCTATTGTGGCCCCATCTCTTACCATTGGCACACCAACCACCACAGAGACAGACGGAAGTCCGTCCACCCTTTCCAATGCGGAAACGGTCTGAGATGTCAGAAGCTTTGGCATGTATTTATTTGCTAGGGTGTCGAAATCCACTTCATATATGAATTCCACATCCTGATGACCGATCGCAATTTCCTTGCCGTAAAGATCATACAGCCTGATAATCATGCTGTCTGGTACCTGCACTGTCTGCCCATCGGCGTATGCATCTGCCATCTGTTTTGCCTGCGGGGCAAGCTCCTCCAGTTTGCTCTGCATATAAAAATGGCGAATGGCAAGGCTTCCGGCAAGCTGACCGAAAGCAAAAAGGATTGCAATCGCAATGAACAAATTGATTTTTTTCGAAAATACTTTAATCATAATATCTCAAATTTATAGCCCACGCCATAAACTGCCTTAATCGCGAAATGAACATCATCTATTGCCAGCTTTTGACGAAGCCTCTTAATCTGTGTATCAACCACTCTTGCATCCCCGTAATAATCGTACCCCCACACCTTGTTCAGAATCTGCTCTCTGGACAGAACTTTCCCCTGATTGCTTGCA
This sequence comes from Parasporobacterium paucivorans DSM 15970, assembly GCF_900141895.1. Lineage (GTDB taxonomy): Bacteria > Bacillota > Clostridia > Lachnospirales > Lachnospiraceae > Parasporobacterium > Parasporobacterium paucivorans. The sequence goes on from NZ_FQYT01000024.1 coordinate 35,344, forward strand.
AGACAATAGAGCGTCTCAATTTCTTTCGGAGTGAATTCTATTTTCACATCATGGACAAAGGCGGAGTATGCCTCCATGTCAATAGAAAGTTCGGCGAACCGCACTTTCTTTTCAATTTTAGGGGTTGTTCTCTTCAGTATTGTTTTTATCCTTGTCACGACCTCACGGGGAGAAAATGGTTTGGTTACATAGTCGTCCGCGCCAAGTTCAAGTCCGATGATTCGATCCAATTCCTCACTTTTTGCACTGAGCATCAAAATGGGCACATCGCTTGTCTTCCGGATTTCCCTGCATACATCCGTTCCGAACATTTTAGGCAGCATAATATCAAGTATTACCATATCGAAATGTCGCTGCTGCAGCTGTTCCAGTCCTTTTTCCCCGTCATATACTGACACCACGTTGATATTTTCCGCATTCAGGTACGCAGAAATGCTCTCATGGACAGCCACATTGTCGTCACAAATTAGGACAGTAAGATTTCTCAATTTCAAACCTCCTGGTATTATGTCTTCTTTCTACATAATATTATCATCAAATTATGCAGAATTCAATTTCTTTAGGCGTAAGAAAGAGAAATTACTATTATGGGGAATATAAAACCTGTTCATGGTGTCAGGTAGGTGGTGCCAGGGGTCAATGTCTCAATTGGGCAACAAGAAGTATCTTTTTCGTGGCATTTGTTTGGTAATCCAGTAAAATATTTACATAACACTAAAAGGAGGAGCAAAACGCCCCAAAACTTACGCAGTTTTCCGACATGTTTTTTCTTGCTATTTTTAGCGTTCTTCGCAGTTCTCACATCCCAGGTACAGGCCTCGGCCGGCACCTGGAACCAGGAAGGGTATTACGATATTTCCTGGTATGATCCATCCGTTTCTTCTTTCTCCATCTCCACCGCTTCTGATCTAGCCGGCCTGTTAATATCTGCCTTGCGTGGCTAGAGATAATAACCAATCTGGGTGAATCCCTGAAAGGTACAAGAAAAAAAAGCCCGCCAGACGTAGGACGGACAAAACTAATGATGGAGTATGTCCATTCACATTATTCGGAAGATATTTCAATAGCTGATATATCCGAATCCGCCAATATCAGATTCGACCATGCCGCAATGATTCGATTTCTTCTCGGAAAATAGCTCTTTTCAGGTTGGACTCCCTGTTCATATTCAGACAATAATAATCCTGTTTCTTCTATTCGTTTCATGAGCAGTTTATGTTCGCTTGGATAACAGATATCGAGCCCATGACCTAAAACCGCTATTGTACAATTATAATCTTATCGAAAACAGTTCTGTGGCCGAATCAAATCAAAGGAATCAATATGTTTCTTCAGGATACAAAGCGATGCATAAGTCAATGATTTTTTTCATTTGTGCGGTTATATACTTGTTTTTATGATAAGCAATCTTGAATGTACGAAAAAAGCGTACTCCTTCGATGGGCTTTACTATCAAAGCTCCGGATTCCATTTCTTTTTCTACGGCACGTTTTGAAATGACTGAAATGCCCAACCCGGCAATTACCGCAGCTTTTATGGTGTCCGTATTATTACATATCCAGGTAACCTTCCACGAAAGCTGATGTGCCGTCATCACATCTTCGAATGTTTTGCGTGTTCCGCTGCCATGCTCACGTAAAATAAAATCCTCTTTTTCCACTTCGTCCGGAGAGATCACTGACAAATCCGCAAACCGATGATTATTACTGCATATGAGCACCAGCTCATCGTTCATAAAGGGTGTGCTCAGGATATCCTGAGAAGTTATTTCCCCTTCCACTATGCCAATATCAGTCTTGTCCATAAGCAGCCTCTTTTGTATTTGTTTGGTATTGTCTTCATAGGCTTCAATGTCGACAGATGGGTTTGCTTGTCTGAACGTAGAGACGAGAGCCGGAAGCACAGTCGCCCCAACTGTGACGCTGGCTCCGAGCCGAATCAGACCTGTCTCATGCAAGCTTTTCATATCTTTTTCAATATCAGCGTTCATTCGAACCATATGCTGTGCATACATGAGAAGCTTTTCCCCCGCCTGCGTCAGGTAAAGTTTGCGTGAAAGCCGCTCGAACAGCCGGACATCATAATGTTTCTCAAGTTCGGCAACTGCCTGGCTGACAGCAGATTGGGACATATAAAGTGATTCTGCTGCCATTGTCATGTTCATAGCTTCACAAACGGACACAAATATCTTAAAATGCCGGATTGTCATAATATCCTTCCTTTGATAAGTATTTACTTATAATATTGATATGATAATAATATTTTACTTATCTCATGTCAAGGAATATGATATTAGACATACAGGAGGATATTCTCATATGAAAACAATCATTAGTATATTACCAGGAATTCTGATTTCTTTCGCCATTGCCGTTCCGTCATGGTTGCTTGGAAAATCCTATCCCATCATCGGAAGCCCGGTACTTGGTATCCTGTTTGGCATGATATTGTCTTTCTGGAAACGGCCGGCCATTTTTGATGACGGAATCAAATATTCATCAAAAAAACTTCTCCAATACTCCATAATATTGCTCGGCTTCGATATGAATCTGTTCAATGTTTTTAAAGTCGGCAGTGAGACATTCATATTAATGTGTTTTACCCTGACTGCAGCATTTGTCACAGCCTTTATCGCCGGTAAACTGCTAAAAGTTGAAGGAAAAACCACCATCCTGATTGGAGTCGGCACCTCCATCTGCGGCGGTTCGGCAATTGCAGCGACTGCTCCGGTCATACATGCCGACGATGATAATGTGGCCCACTCCATTTCAACAATCTTTCTATTCAACGTAATTGCAGCATTTTTGTTTCCTTTTCTGGGGCATGTGCTGGGAATGAGCGACTACAGCTTCGGACTTTGGACCGGAACCGCAGTGAATGATACGTCTTCGGTTGTAGCGGCAGGATATACATTCAGCAATGCGGCAGGTAATCTCGCCGTTATTGTCAAGCTGACGAGGACACTCATGATCATCCCGGTAACTCTTTTCCTCGCGCTATATACCTCAAAAAAAACGTCCGGCACCAGATCCGGAAACCGCTACAGTATCGCGAAGATTTTCCCCTGGTTTGTGCTCGGGTTTGCAATAGCCTCCGTTGTCAACACCTTCCTGCCCTTGCCGCAGGGTTTGGGAAGTTCGCTTGCTCAAATAGGAAAGTTTGTCATAGTTATGGCAATGGCTTCAGTCGGTCTGAACACCAATGTAGTCAAGCTCATCAAAGGCGGCAACAGGCCGATTCTACTGGGATTTATCTGCTGGGCCGTTTTATCCCTGACCTCTCTCATCGTACAGTCTGCAATTTTAAGTACACGGTAAATAATCGGAGGTACAAATCCATTATCCGTGAATGCAACAACAGCGGCATGCCGAAGAAATCCTGGATGTCTGCAAATAACATTAACGAGAAGCAGTTCTACTGCTGGCAGCGCCGTGTCCGGGAAGAAGCTTTCCAAGAGTTGCCAGCATTACGGCCTTTTCAGGATTCTTCCTTTGTAACTAAATTTCCAAGCTTCATCGTTGTTTTTTCCAGTTCAATAATTGTATTTGAAATCTCGTTCATCCTGTCAGCGGATATGCCTCTATCTTCAGCAAGATTCGCATTATGGACTATGGCCTCGAATTCTTCATGAACTTTGGCAAGTTTGTCCCTTAACTTAAACATCTCTACACCTTTGGAAACTCTGTTTTTGACATCATCAATGCTGATTCTGACATCCGCATCCAGATTATACTCTGATACATCCTCAACGACCGTGCAGTCATATCCAAGAACCTGTTTTACTGTACTTGCGAATGCGTGCTTTGCATCCTCTTCTCCATGCACAAGGAAAACTTTTTGAGGCAGCTTTTTGAATCCGGTAATCCATTCTAACAGTCCATTCTTGTCCGCATGGCCGGATAAACCTTCCAGGCTGTAAATTTCAGCGCTCACATGAATCTTTTCTCCGAAGATGTGCACATCCTTATCTCCATTTACTATGGATCTGCCAAGTGTGCCTTCTGCCTGATATCCAACAATAATGATGCTGGATTTTGGATTCCAAAGGTTATGTTTCAGATGATGTTTTATCCTGCCCGCATCGCACATTCCGCTGGCGGAAATAATAATCTTAGGGTCCTTAATAAAGTTTAACTCCTTTGATTCATCACTTGTTCTGGTAAACCTCAAATTCTTGAAATCAAGGGGATTGTCGCCTTTGAGAATATAGTCCCTGGTCTCATCGTCAAAGTCCTCGGTATGCCTGCGGAATATTTCGGTAGCGCTTGTTGCCATAGGGCTGTCGACATATACCATGACATTTTTCAATGCACTTTCACATTCCTTATCCTGATCATAGTATCTATTTAAATGATATATGAGTTCCTGTGTCCTGCCGACTGCAAACGAAGGAATCACTACTGTTCCGCCTCTTTTTATTGTCTTCAATATAATTTGAATAAACTTATCCAGACTATCTCTACTGGATTCATGCGTTCTGTTTCCGTATGTTGTTTCCATAATTAGATAATCCGCTTCTTCTACCATTGTAGGATCCCTTAAAATTGGAGCATTTCTCATGCCAAGGTCACCAGAGAATACAAGCTTGGAAATCTTATCACCTTCTCTGATCCACAATTCTACTATTGCCGATCCCAAAATGTGTCCCGCATCAAGAAACCTTAATCTTATATCCGGATTGATATCGATAAACTGTTCATACAAAACCGGCTTCAAATATTGCAATGATTCAGCAGCATCATTCATTGTAAAAAGCGGTTCAACCAGAGCTCTTCCTTGCCTTCTCGCCTTCTTGTTGCCCCATTCCGCTTCCATTTCATGAATATGTCCGCTGTCTTTCAGCATAATGTCCACCAAGTCTGCCGTCGCGTCGGTACAATAGATTTTTCCCCTGAACCCTCGGTTTGTAAGGAGCGGTATTCTTCCACAATGGTCAATGTGGGCATGACTTAAAATCATAAAATCGATTTCAGCTGGATCAAAACCCAGATCTCCAAAATTCAATTTTTCTAATGTTTTACCACCTTGAAACTGTCCGCAATCCAACAGAAACGTATATTTATCCGTTGTGATAAGATGACAAGATCCGGTAACAGACATAGCTGCTCCTAAAAACTTAACATTCATAGACATCTCCTCCATGTAAAACGTATTTATCATAATTATCAGGCAAACTATCGTAATTTGATTATATATCAAAATTAAATGTTCGGCAACGCATCTTAATTGTCACAAACTTCTGGCGATTGTGGAGTGTGGATAGCATACCGGCTTCTATGAAACCAAAAAAGCTATTGTACTTGCCGTCATCGACAACATCCATTTTTATAGCAATTTTCGACCTCATAGACACAAGAACTACTTAACATCCCAGGAGAAACGGCACCTGTCTGCCTTTCCCAACGCAGCAGTCATGATTTCCACAATCTCATCCCCATACTTGCTGCATTTCACGTCGCCAAAGCCCGACACGGCTCTCAAATCTTCCACGGTTTTCGGCATTGCACCGATAAGCTCTCTCATCTGATTGTCGCTGAAAATGCAGTACGGTTTAATATTTTCTTCCCTGCTTCGCTTCAGGCGGAAGGCTTTCAATTCGTCCCATAGTTCCGACTCCAAATCCGAATCCCCGGCGTTGCCTGGGTGAGAAGTGCTTCCCTTCTCCGGGGCCGCTGATTCCATCTTTTCGTATTTCTTCAGATAGTTCACCGGATTCGGGCTGTGTGCGTCCAGATAGAACCGGGCCAGCTCTTCCATGAACTTATCGGACATAGCCTCTGTACCCGGTTGATTATTCACTTTTTTGATATATTCAATCAGCTGGTCTGCCCGGATGACCTGGTTCTTGACCTCTTTGGACGCAAATCTGGCATTCAAAACTGTTTTCGGATTTGCCAGTACAACAACTGCTCGGTAAGTATCATAGAAATTTTTATCAAACAAGGTCTTGGTCAGGATGTTGCCTTTGGATTCTCTCCTTATCTGCTTCAGCAGTTCCAGGTGCCTTTTATTCTGCGTAATCGGAGAATAGATTCCCTCTTTTCGATACCTGCCCTTGAATTCCGTTGTCCGGATGAAATCGCCGCTATTATTGATTTCAATGCTTCCAAAGAGGTTTTTGCACTCAATGACAAAGAACCTCTTTCTCGTTATGAGCAGATAATCAATCTGCGCAGTGAGGCCTTCCCATTCGTAATGCAGATCATGCAGTACATACATCGGAATATGGCTGTTTTTCAATTCAAAGGCTATTGTCTCCTCGCCTCGGATGCCGTAAGTCAGAAATCTTATATCCTGTTCAATCTGCGGCTTCACACTGTCCGGCGCCTGCAGGTGAAGGTCCTTCAGCGCCTCCAGCTGTGCCTGAGAATCTCCTGATTCCTTCAGCAATACCGGTTCCTTTAATCGATCAAACAACCCCATTTGTGTCCCCTTTCAACATTCAACTTTAGTTCACAATTTGTTCATGGTGTCAGGTACCAAGCAGCGAGGCAGCGAGGCACCAGCAGCGGCTGCAGTTAAGCAATTATTTCGCATTCCTCTTTGTCAAGATGAAGGTCAGCGAATTCTTCTGCAGGAACCGGCTTGCCAAAAAGGTATCCCTGTATGATATCGCAATTCATCTTTTTCAGCAGCCGGGCCTGTTCTTTTGTTTCGACGCCTTCTGCAATCGTTCTGATATTCAGCGCTGATGCCATAGCTATTATGGCCTTAACAACCTGGGCATCGTTTGGATTTGTCGTAATCGTATCAATCAGCTGTTTATCGATTTTTAAGATGTCAATGGAAAAACGCTTTATATAGCCGTATGATGAATACCCGGTTCCAAAGTCATCGACGGCAATCGATATTCCCATTTCAGAAAGCTGCTTCAGTATAGATACAGCGGCTCCATTGGGATTAAGTGTTGAACTTTCCGTTATCTCAAAATTAAGCTGGCTTGCATTTACACCGGTTTCCTCGATGAGTTTTCTGACCAGCCCGACGAATCCAGTGTTCTGAAGCTGAACGGCAGATATGTTTATTCCTACAAAAAATTCAGTTTCATACCTCTTATTCCAGTCTCTGATCTGTTCCATGGCAGTTTTCATGACCCATTCGCCAATTTCCAGTATTAATCCCGTCTCTTCCGCTATCGGTATGAATTCAACCGGGCCGACGAGCCCAAGCGCAGGGGAACGCCAGCGCAGCAGTGCCTCCATTCCAATCAGCGTCGTGCCTGTAGGCTCATATTCCGGCTGAAAATACAGTTTCAACTCCCGGCCGAAATCCGAATCCCGTAAAGCAAGTTCGAGTTCCTGCTTCCTGCGCTCCTGCTGATGAAGCGTTTCATCATACAACGCATACGATTCCGTTTTTGAAGATTTAACCTGCTTGAGAGCGATTTTGGCGCAATTTATGAGGTCAACCCGATTCTTGGCATTTTCAGGAAAGCTTGCGATTCCCATATGGATATTTATCGGTATTGAAAAGGGTTCGATGACAAGGGAATCGGAAAATGCAGCACACAGGTTCTCTGTTAACATCTTCATCCGGCATTTATCATCTGTTCCTCCCCAAAATATGGTAAATTCATCTCCATAGATTCTGGCAAGGGCGTATTCCTCTTTGCAAACACTCTCCAACCGTTTTGCAATTTCTATCAGCACCTTATCTCCTACACTATCTCCATACAATTCATTGACCATTCTGAAATGGTTAACGTCCAGGATGAGAAGATGCACTGTTTCGTTCTGCCTGCATTTCAATAATATTTCATCCAGCTGCTCAAAAAACGAATCTCTATTTTCAAGGCCTGTAAGATTGTCATGCTTGAGAAGATAAGACAAATTGGTGTTCATTGTCCTGAGCTGTAAGGTTCTTTCCTCGACTTTTTTTCGCAGCAATTCATTCACTTCCAGATTTGTCTTAAGACTTTTTTCGGAAAATATATTTTTCTGGATGTGCAGGGAAAGGACAATATGAATGATTATTACTGAAGCAAAATAAATTACATGGTTTAAACGCAGCCCACACAATAAGAAATCCAAAATCGGTATACTTATCAATAACCACATATGCCGGATTGGCCCTTCGTTTTGCTTCGCCATTCTGATTGTACATACCGACATTTCTTCAAATTCATTATATGCAACCTTTACACCTGCTGACAGAAACAACAGCGAAAACGCATATACCCAATCAAGAAATCCATAAGGAACATACATATTATTGGTCACTTCACTGACATAGAAACTGTCCGCCAAAAAAAAGATTACCAGGGAGCTCAGGATAATGTTTCCCCCCCAACGGAGTCTTTTAATACGAAACGAAAGCCCTATGCCGACCAATATGATCAATGTCAGGGTGTTGGTTAAAAGAAAGATAAAGTTGGAAGTATTTTCAATTCCCACCTCAACCTTTCCAAAAATCTGGGTGTCATAATAGATCATTACGATAAAGCCAATCCCCATCAGCATCGATGCAATTAAGTCCTGAAGCAGCTGAATCAGATTGAAGCACTTCTGATTTGTGTACATGTAGGCAATGGCGGCTGCAAAAAAGCATACATTGGCCAGCGTGTAGAAATACGCCAGATACACATTTTCTGAAGGCATCTGATGGAGAACCCCTTCAACAACAGACCAGATTGACTCAGCAATACCAAAGACAAAAAGACCAGCCATGAAGAAAAAGACCGACATGAAGTTAGGAGTCCGCTTCCTTAAAATAGGTATTAAGCTGATTGCAGAAAAAATAATCAGAAGCGGTGTTACGACATTCTCCCAAAACTCAATGTCGTTCATTAACATGAAACCATGAATCAGCAACAGTACAGCAGGGATATACCATACAAAAAGTTTTTTCGTTATAATGGCTTGATTCGTTATTCTGAATTTCATATTACCTCCCAAACAGTCTGTTCATGGTGTCATGGTAGCCAGCTTCGAAATTCTGGTTCATATATCCAACCTGGGTGTGTTCCCAATAATCGCATGCATTTACAACAATTGGAAAATTCTCCAAGTTGGCAACCATCCATTTACTATTTTTGATAACAACTCCTATTCATGTTAATGCAATCCCCGTAATCATCATATAGCTCTTTATCAAAATATTTGTATTTTTCGGCATCTTCCGTATACATTATATCAGCCAAAGAGATATCGAAAAATCCCCAATCACTTACTGACTCATATGTTTTATGCGTTATTTCACTTCTTTTAATCACTTGTAAATTTTGACCCGCGCATGACAATCACATCGAATTATTTTCGAGAATCAATCTAAGAGCTTCTATATTTGTGTAGTAATATAGTCTTTCGTATGATTCTTCTTTTCGTTTTAACTCAGTATACAAATCATTCAAATTTCTCCCTCCATTTTCAGCTTACCAGATACAACGGCTGGCAACCTGCGAATATATCACCGAACACCGGAACCTATTTATTACCGGTGCCACAGGCAGTGGAAAAAGATACCTTGCTTGTGCGCCGGGTATGGAGGCATGTACGCAGCACTTCAATAACAGATATGTTCGCCTTCCTGATCTTTTGATTGACCTTGAGATGGCAGGAAACGAAGGTGCCTATAAGAAAGTCATGGCAAGGTACGCCAATCCACTTCTGCTCATTATAGATGAATGGCTCCTTCTGAAACATCCTCCATAACTGATATTGATTTTCCTCGGCAAGCTCACATAAAAAAGGACATCCGCCCCCTTAACCAAGGAATCTGGATGTCCCAAAACTGGACCCGCACAATCTACGGGTCAGGTGCTCGACAGAAGCATCAAGTATCTCATTCTCCCGTACGAGCTGCACTGTTCTATTTTTATGAAGTGTTATCCTGCTGTTCATTATTATGTATTCCTTCACGCTTTTGATAATTCATTATATCAGAAAAAGTGCATGAAATCCATTATTTACGGGATTTTATGCACTTTCTTTCTGTTTTTGTTCACAGTTTGTTCATGGTGTCAGGTACCAACATCACTTTTTCGTGACATTTGCTTGGGAATACCGTAAAATATTTACATAACATTATAAGGAGGAGTAAAATGCCCCAAAACTTACGCAGTTTTCCGACATGTCTTTTCTTACTGTTTCTAGCGTTCTTCGCAGTTCTCCCATCCCAGGCACAGGCCTCGTCCGGCACCTGGAACCAGGAAGGGTATTATGATATTTCCTGGTATAATTCATCGAACACATCGTTCTCCATCTCCACAGCTTCTGAACTAGCCGGCCTGTCTGTTCTGGCCGCAACCGGAAATGATTTCACCGGCAAAACCATCCGCCTGGAAGGGAATATCAATCTCACGGGTCACTTCTGGATTCCAATCGGAATGAATACCACCAATGACTTTAATGGGACATTCCTTGGCCAGGGCCATACAATTACCGGTTTGGTCCTGGACACCTCCCAACTGGCAGCCGGCTATAATTCCGCGGGTCTTTTCGGATATGTGAATACTGGCGCCGTATTGGATTCCCTGGGTGTTGACGTTTCGATTCAGGGCGCCGGTTCTGATGGCATAAACATCGGAGGTCTCTATAGTGGGTCAGTTGTCAAGACAAAAACATCGACATTTCTTAATGAACCGATATGATTAACATGTTGCTTGGGGAGATGTAGTGGAACACTCCCCAGATATATGCATCAAGCCACATAGTCCAAAAGCATTGCTGGATAGTAGCGTTCTGCCGGAGTTTGATAATTGATGGATGAATGGCATCTTTCAAAGTTGTAAGTATGGATATAACTGCCGATTGCAGACCTGGCTTCCCGGATATTGTTATATTGTGTCAGGTATGCTTCCTCATATTTGAAGCTGCGGAACCACCGCTCAATCATGAT
>NZ_FQYT01000026.1 GCF_900141895.1 Parasporobacterium paucivorans DSM 15970
ATGACCTGGGACAACCTGATACCGGGAGAATATACAGTAACCGAGGCTTCTCCGGGAGCAAACTGGACCGTATTGATACCGAATGACGGTAAGTTCACAGTAACTGCAGGTGAGGACACAATCGTAGACGTGACGGTGACAAACAGCTACAGCGTAGGCTCCCTGACGGTAAATAAGATAGTAAATACAAATAACGCAATCGGCCTTACGGTTCCGTCCTTCAACATAACGATTACCGGTCCTTCCTATCCGACCGGAAACACAAAGATATTCTCGGCAACGGGCGGGGCGATGACCTGGGATAACCTGATACCGGGAGTATATACGGTAACGGAAGCGGCTCTGAGCGATCCATTGTGGAGAACGAACATAGCAGGATCCCCGTTTACAGTGGTTGCCGGAGAGAATACAACGGTAGACGTGACAGTAACCAATATATACTTTCCGAACCTTCCAATGACAGGGGATTCCAATAACATTGCACTCCTTATATTAGGACTTGGAGCTGGCCTGTTTGGAATAGGATTAGCCTCCAAAAAAAGAAAAGCTATGAACAAATAACAACATTGACGTCCGGCCGGGCATCATGCCCGGCCGGTTTTTTGGTGCGCGCAGCAAGCCCACGTTCTAACGAATGTAAGTCTCAATATGGATTTTACAAAAGAAAGACTGATACACAGTTGCTTTTATGACTTAGTCAATGCATATCAGTCTGCGCATGTCAACTAGTGAAAGCGCCGCGTACCGAACGCACGGTGCTGTGAGAGGAGGCGGTTAGTCACCGCCTCCTATTCGACCTTTATATTATTAAAAAGTTGATATTTTCCCATCGTATATTATATAATGTACATACAGCCGAATACTTTGGCAAAACCAGTGAAAATTGGTGACGCAAAGCTTTTAGTCTAAAGTGGTTTCCGCTATGATTGCCAGGCTGCAAATATAATCCCTGTGGATGAAAAGGGACTGTGATTGCTTTTTGTTTTCGTAAGAGAAAAGGAAGTATCTGTAACAACACAACGATGTTTGGCGCTCAGTTACAGGAAAATCGAAGGCGAAGAAGCATGTAAAAGTGGGAAAATAAAATTATGAATGTTGAAGAAATGTTTGACTACCACTAAGCGGAGGAAAAGATTGTGGAACTTTTTAATGCTCTTGGGGAGATGGATGGCAGCTTTCTTCCCAGATTCAGGGGGCTTATGGGAAGAATCAGGCTGGAGAAAGAGTCCGGCCTGCTCCTGTCTCCCTGCAACAGCATCCATATGTTCGGGATGAAATTCAGCATTGAAGCAGTATTTGTGGATAAAGAGGACAGAATATGCCATATCATCCACTCCACGGGGAAAAGGAAGATCAGTCCTTTGATCAGGTCCTGCGCATACGTGATCGAGGCGCCTGCTGGAACGATGAAAGAAATCTGGAACTGCATGACAAAATCAGAATAGAAGAAGGCGTTTTGTGATATAATATAGATGATTTTAATTGGAGGTGATTACTTGTTCGGAAGGAAAAAAGCAAATCTGGAAATGAATATCGAAGGGATGACTTGCGGCCATTGCAGCCAGCGCGTTGAAAATGCACTGAATGGATTGGATGGTGTACAGGCAACTGTGGATTTGAACAAAAAGAAAGCGTTTATCAATCTGTCCGGGGAAATTTCCGAGGAAACATTGAAGGCGGCCATAGAAGATGCCGGATATACAGTGACCGGAATCGTGCGGAATAAATGATGGGTGCGGAATATGTAAAGGTGAAAGTCCTTCACGACGGCTGCTCTTTCGGGGGAAACCAGAACTGGTTCGCCCTGGACGGGGACAGGACAGAATACAGGATCCATAAGCGGGGCTGCGGCCTGATCGCGGTCGGTGACATATTTTTGCACCTGGCACGGACGGACAGCCGGTACAGGACTCCTTATACATCCATGATTCTAAGGGATGAGGCGGAGCCTTCCGTCGCGGAATATAAACGGTACATTCAGTCATTATATAGGAAGTATGTCTGGTTTATTCCTGGCCCCGGAATGTGGGTGATGCATCTGGTATGGATGATGAACCAGTATTTTAAGGGAAATGGGATGGACCTGAAGGCACGCTGGCGCTTCCCACCGACAAGGGGATGGAGGAAGTCGGTAATCAAAAAATCCTTGAAAAACCATCTGCCGGTAATATTGCTCCTGGGCAGGACCCGTGGGGAAATATTTCTATTGATGAAAAACAAAATAGGCCTGAATCTTTATGCGGATGAAGAATGCAGCCGTATCTTGAAGACCGGGGTGAAGAATCATTATGTCGTCGTCACAGACATCCTGCAAAAGCCCGGAACCAAAAAAACAGTCCTGAAAATATCATCCTGGGGGAAACTCTATTATATTGATTATGATGAATACTGCAGATATGTGTCCAGATATGGGGATCCGATTACAAGCAGCATGATAATAATAGATAAACGGAGGAATTAGAGATGAATGAGACATTAAAGAATCTGAGGGAAAGAAGATGTGTCCGCAGCTACAAGAACGAGCAGATCAAGGAAGAAGAACTGGAACAGATCCTGGAAGCGGGTATGTACGCTCCTTGTGGAATGGGTGCCCAATCTCCTGTGATGGTGGTTATTCAGAATAAGGATCTGATTCGGAAAATTTCCCAGATGAACGCTCTCGTAATGGGAAAAACAGGCGTTGATCCTTTCTTTGGAGCCCCGACCCTGGTTATCGTGTTTGCGGATTCATCCAGAATGACCTATGTGGAAGATGGAGCTCTCGTAATGGGAAATCTTATGAATGCTGCCCATGCCATCGGTGTGGATTCATGCTGGGTACACAGAGCAAGACAGGTGTTTGAGACGGAAGAAGGGCGCGCCCTTATGATGGGGTGGGGCCTTGACAGCAATTACGTAGGAATCGGCGATTGTCTGCTTGGATACCGCGACGGTGAATACCCTGAAGCAAAACCAAGGAAAGACAACTTTGTTATCCGGGTGCACTAGGAGATAAATTGCCCGTCCTTATGTCGGATTTTGTACTTTTTTATGAACATATGCAAGAATGGATTCCGAAAAGTGTATATATTGACAAGAGGCTTGTTGGGTTATATAATGTGAACGTTATCAGGTTATCAGTGATAACCTGCAAATTGAAAACAGCCTGCTTATGAGCATGGACTATATTATTTTAGAAAAGAGAGGTAATTACTATGATTTTTGAAACAATAGTTGAATTAATTGCAAACCAGATCGATTGCAAACCGGAAGATGTTAAAATGGAGACTACCTTCGAATCACTTGGAATAGACTCTTTGGATACCGTTGAGATGGTTATGGAACTTGAAGAGAAACTTGGATTCGAACTTGAACTGGACAAAAAAGTCGTTACAGTTGGAGATCTTGTTGAATTTGCAGAAGAGAAAAGCAAAGGAAGATAATATGATTAGAACGCCATTGTGTGATTTACTTGGAATTGAATATCCAATATTTCAGGGCGGAATGGCATGGATAGCCGATGCAAAGCTGGCTGCCGCAGTATCAAACGGCGGCGGCCTCGGCGTCATTGCCGCAGGCAATGCACCCGGAGAATATGTCCGTGAGCAGATCCGTCTTGCAAAAAGCCAGACAGATAAACCTTTTGGCGTGAATGTCATGCTCATGAGTCCCTTTGCGGATGAGATTGCAGAGATACTGATAGAGGAAAAAGTGCCCGTAGTTACCACTGGAGCTGGAAATCCTTCTAAATATATGAAGAGATGGACAGAAGCGGGCATACATGTGATTCCGGTAGTTGCTTCTGTAGCCCTGGCAAAGCTGATGACCCGCTTGGGGGCGTCGGCGCTTATTGCAGAGGGTGGAGAAAGCGGAGGACACGTGGGGGATCTGACTACTATGGTGCTTGTTCCCCAGGTTTGTGACGCTACCAATCTGCCAGTCATCGCAGCCGGAGGCATTGCCGATGGCAGGGGGATTGCAGCAGCCTTTATGCTGGGAGCCACCGGAATACAGGTGGGAACCCGTTTTCTGGTTGCAGAGGAATGTTCTGCCCATAGAACCCACAAAGAAAAAATTCTGGCGGCTAATGACATCTCGACTACTGTTACAGGCAAGCGTCTGGGACATCCGGTACGCAGTCTGAAAACGCCATTTACCCGTGAATATACCAAGGCGGAATACAGCAGTATTTCCGATGAGGAACTGGAAGCCATGGGAGCTGGAAAGCTTCGTCTGGCGGCTCAGGAAGGTGATGTACAGCAGGGATGTTTCCTGGCAGGTCAGGTTGTAGGAATGATTCATAAGGAACAGCCGGCAGCTGAGATTATAAGGGAGATGTTTGCCGAAGCAGAACCGATTCTGAAAGGAGCAGACAAATGGGTAAAATAGCATTTGTTTTCCCCGGACAGGGAGCGCAGTACGTCGGAATGGGAAAGAAACTTGTGGACATAAGCCCGGCATCTGCCCGGGTTTTTTCACAGGCTGACGCAGTCCGCAGTGGAACATCCGCCCAGTGCTTTGCCGGGAGCGATGAGGAACTGGCTATGACAGCCAATACACAGCCCTGCATGTTTACAGTTGAACTGGCAGCGGCAGCGGCCTTGATGGAAGCGGGAATTAATCCGGATGTGCTTGCAGGATTTTCGCTGGGAGAAGTTGCAGCCCTTACTGCATCCGAAGCCGTCGATTTCGAGACGGGATTTCGACTGGTGATACGCCGCGGAGAGCTGATGGCAGATGCCGCAGGCCGTGTGGACAGTGCCATGGCAGCCGTCGTAAAGCTTACAAATGAAAAGGTAAATGAATTATGCTCCGGATACGAACATGTGTATCCGGTTAATTATAATTGCCCGGGACAGGTAACTGTTGCCGGACTTAAGACCGAACTGGACCAATTCAAAGAAGATGTAAAGGCAGCCGGAGGAAGGGCAATCCCTCTCAAGGTAGCCGGAGGCTTCCACTCCCCTTTTATGGAGGAGGCGGCTGAGGAGTTTGGGAAAGTTCTGGAACAGGAAGAAATCCATCCCGCAAAAATCACTTTATATTCCAACTATACGGCCCGACCCTATGAAGGGGATTACAGAAAGCTTCTCAAGGCCCAGATATGCAATCCGGTGCGTTGGCAGCAGATTATACAGGATATGATTGATGAAGGCGTGGATATGTTTATTGAAGTGGGACCGGGGAAGGTTTTAAGTGGATTCATCGGAAAGATTTCCGGGGATGTCCGTGTCCTTCATGTTGAAGATGCAGAAAGTCTGCAGGAAACGATTAAAGAGGTGAAAAGCTATGTTGAAGGGTAAAAAAGCTGTCATAACAGGAGCTTCCAGAGGGATTGGCCGCGCCATTGCCCTGAAGTTTGCAGAATACGGCGCAGATGTGGCCATTATATATGCCGGGAACGAAGAGGCTGCTCAGGAAGTCTGCAAGGAAGCCCAGGCAAAAGGTGTTGATGCAAAGGCATTTCAATGTAATGTTGCTGATTTTGAAGAGGCTAAACAAACGGTTGCGAAAATCAAAGAGCAGTTTGGTACAGTGGATATTCTGGTTAATAATGCCGGAATCACCAGGGATGGGCTTATTGCCATGATGAAAGAGAGTGATTTTGACGCTGTTCTGGATACGAATCTGAAGGGCGCCTTTAACATGATTCGTCATTGTACCCCTATTTTCATGAAAAACCGTAAGGGCAAGATTGTTAATATGAGCTCTATTTCAGGAATCATGGGAAACGCCGGACAGGCAAACTATTCGGCCTCTAAGGCAGGCCTGATTGGATTGACAAAATCTGTTGCAAGGGAACTTGCAGCGAGGAATGTATGTTGTAATGCAATTGCACCTGGTATGATCCGTACGGACATGACGGCGGATTTCTCCAGTGATCATCCAATGATTGCATCCATTCCAATGGGCCGCATTGGCGAAGTGGAGGATGTTGCTGAGCTGGCTGCCTTTCTGGCAGCAGATATTTCGAATTATATTACAGGTGAAGTCATCCGGGTTGACGGTGGCATGGCCATATAGGAGATGAAATTATGAATCGAGTGGTTATAACAGGAATGGGCGTAATCAGCCCGGTTGGAAATGAAGTGGATTCATTTTGGGAAAGCCTGGTAAATGGAAAAGTGGGAATCGGACCGATTACCCGGTTTGACACTACAGGGTATAAGGCTACACTTGCCGCAGAGGTAAAGGGGTTTGATCCAAGCGTTTACATGGAAAGATCTGATATTCTGCATAGCGATCTGTACACCCAGTTTGGCATAGCTGCAGCAGCACAGGCGGTTGAGGACAGCGGCATTCTTGGGACCGTGAACCCTGAGAGGATGGCGGTTTATTTCGGGACCGGCATCGGCGGAATGCAGACATTTATTGATGAAACAAGAAAGCTCATAGAAAAAGGGCCACGCAGGATTTCTCCTTTCTTCATCCCCATGACAATCGCCAACATGGCGGCAGGGATGATTGCCATTCGTTTTGGCTGCAAAGGGGCTGCCATGCCATCCGTAACAGCCTGCGCATCAGGTACAAATGCCATTGGTGAGGCATTAAGGGCCATCCGGCACGGCTACGCGGATGCGATTATTGCGGGAGGAGCGGAAGCGACCATTACAGAGCTGGCAGTAGGCGGCTTTGGCAATATGATGGCACTTTCCACCTCGACAGATCCCATGGCGGCTTCCCTTCCTTTTGATAAAAGGCGCGGCGGGTTCGTAATGGGAGAAGGTGCAGGAGCACTCATACTGGAAAATTATGAGCATGCAAAGGCTCGTGGAGCAAAAATATATGCGGAAATCTGCGGGTATGGTTCTACCTGCGACGCATATCATATCACTGCTCCCAATCCGGAAGCGGAAGGCGGAGCCAGGGCTATTTCAGATGCTCTTCAGGAAGCTGGAATTACAGAAGAAGATAGAGTTTACATAAATGCACATGGGACGGGAACACCTCTAAATGATGCGGCAGAAACCATTGCCATAAAGAAATCTTTTGGTGAGGAGAGAGCCAGACAGGTTCTTATCAGCTCCACCAAAGGCGTGACCGGGCACATGCTCGGAGCTGCGGGAGCTGTAGAGGCAATCGCGGCCATTCTTGCCCTGAACAAAGGCATCGTTCCACCGACAGCTGGACTGACAGAGCCGGATCCGGCATGTGATCTGGATTACGTTCCGGTAACCGCAAGGGAAAGCAGCCTGGATCTGGTGCTCTCCACATCTCTGGGATTTGGGGGTCATAACGCCTGTGTAGCATTTAGAAAGGCGGAGTAATAAAAATGGAAGAAAATAACATTCGAAAATATGCTCAGTTAATGAAAGAGCTTGGCCTGACAGGTCTGGAAATTACAGAAGACGGAAACAAGATCCGTCTGGAACGAAGTGAAGGCGTAAAAGTGGTGGAAGCACCGCCAGCTGTCCATGAAATTCAAAAGGCAAAGGGAGATACACCTAAAACCGATAAAGACCTTATAGAGGTGGCTTCGCCAATGGTAGGTGTCCTCTATCTGTCTTTTAAAGAGGGTGAAAAGCCTTTTGTAAAAGAAGGAGACAGCGTCAAAAAAGGCGATGTCCTCTGCATTATTGAAGCCATGAAGCTGATGAATGAAATTACGGCAGAGCAGGATGGCGTAATTGCCGAAGTATGTGCCGGTAATGGAGAAGTGGTGGATTATGGCCGCGTTTTGTTTAAGATTAGGAGGAATGAAGCTTGAATCAGTCCGAGATAATGAAGATTCTCCCACATCGGGACAATATGCTGCTGATTGAGGAAGCAATTGTGGAAGATGGAACTGCCATGGGTAAATATCATGTCAGAGGAGATGAGTGGTTTTTAAAGGGGCATTTTCCGGGAAAACCGGTGGTGCCCGGTGTTATATTGTGTGAAATGCTGGCCCAGTCTGCATGTGTACTTCTGTGTGAAGGACAGGCAGAGGGTACGACCCCTTACTTCACTGGCCTGGATAAGGTGAGGTTTAAGAAACCTGTACTTCCGGGAGATACCGTGGAGACTCAGTGTACGATTACAAAATCAAAGGGGCCTTTTCATTTTGCCCAAGGCCAAATACACGTGAATGGAAAACTTTGTGTGACAGCAGAATTTTCTTTTGCACTGATAAAGGAGTAACCCGATGTTTTCAAAAATATTAGTGGCAAACAGGGGTGAAATCGCTGTCCGGATCATCCGTGCCTGCAAGGAAATGGGAATCGCTACGGTTGCCGTGTACTCACAGGCGGATGCGGATTTGCTGCATGTGGCCCTGGCGGATGAAAGCATATGTATCGGAAGGGCAGCCTCTTCAGAAAGCTATCTGTGTGCGGACCGTATTATCAGTGCGGCTCTGGTCACGGGGGCACAGGCTGTGCATCCGGGATATGGTTTTATGTCGGAAAATGCTGAATTTGCGCGCATGTGCGAAAAACATGGCCTCGTCTTTATCGGACCGCAGCCGGAAACCATGGAACTGCTGAGCGACAAAGAAAGAACCAAAAGGCTGATGCAGGAAGCGGGTGTTCCCGTTATACCCGGATCCAGAGTCATCAAAGATCAGGAAACTGCTCTGGCAGCGGCAGAGGAAATCGGATATCCGGTACTCTTGAAAGCCAGATCCGGTGGAGGCGGGCGTGGAATTCGCCAGGTAGACCATGCGGGTGAAATGGAGCACGCATTTTCGGTTGCCTCCAATGAAAGCCGCACTGCCTTCGGAGATGATGCCGTATACATGGAAAAATTCATCCATCCGGCCAAACATATAGAAGTCCAGATTTTAGCGGATGAGGAAGGAAACACGGTATGTCTGGGTGAGAGGGACTGCTCCATTCAGAAAAGGAACCAGAAGCTGATTGAGGAAACCCCTTCGCCGGTGGTAAGCGCTGAGCAGAGGGATTTTCTCGCAGATGTATGCATAAAAGCTGCAAAGGCTGTCAAGTATGTGAACGCCGGAACGCTTGAATTCCTGATGGACCAGAACGGAGAATTTCATTTCATGGAAATGAATATACGTCTTCAGGTTGAGCATCCCGTGACGGAACAGCTTACAAATATTGACATCGTAAAATGGCAGATCCGTATTGCGGCAGGCGTTCTGCTGGATTTCAAACAGGAAGAAATTCCATTTATTGGGACTTCCATTGAGTGCCGGATCAATGCGACCGCATCTGGGAAGGTGGAGTTCCTCCATATCCCTGGAGGACCATTTGTGCGTTTTGATACTTTCCTTTTCACCGGAATGGTGGTTCCGCCTCATTACGATGCCCTGATCGGAAAGCTGGTAGTGTTCGCGTTTACAAGAGGAGAGGCTATCCGGAAAATGAGGGCAGCCCTTTGTGAACTTGTAATTGAGGGCGTGCCAAATAATATCGAGGAGCAGATTGAAATATTAGCCAGCCCTGAATTTCAGGATGGAAGCTATAATTTAGATTTTTTTAGAAATGAGGTGAAATAATTGCCATTTGTCCAATTTTTACACAAGCCGAAAAATGAACTAGAAAAAGGGGGAAGGACCCCCAAGGCCAAAGTACACCTGGCGGAAGAAAGTGAATTTTCCAAAAAGTGTCCCAGCTGCGGGAAAAGCACCCCTTTGAGCATTCTTTGGGATAATTTCAATATCTGCCAGTGCGGGCATCATTACCGATTGAGCGCAAGACAGAGAATTTCCCTTTTGGCTGACGGCGAGAGTTTTTCTGAGTTGTTTCGGGAACTGGTGGGACAGGACGTCCTTAAATTTCCACACTATGAAAAGAAGCTGGTATCCGTCCAGAAATCCAGCGGTGAAAATGAGGCTGTAATCTGTGGTGAGGCAATGATCTGGAAAAAACCCTGCGCGCTTTTTATCATGGAGCCTTATTTCATGATGGGAAGTATGGGTACAGCAGTCGGTGAAAAAATAACACGGCTGTTTGAGTATGCTACGGAAAAGAATCTTCCTGTTGTAGGATATACGGTATCCGGAGGAGCCAGGATGCAGGAAGGTCTCCTTTCCCTGATGCAGATGGCAAAAACCAGCGGCGCGGTGAAAAGACACAGCGATAATGGAGGCCTTTATATCACAATGCTTACGGATCCCACGACCGGAGGAGTAACAGCCAGCTTTGCCATGGAAGGCGATATTATCCTGGCGGAGCCTGGTGCTACCATAGGGTTTGCAGGTGCCAGAGTTATTGAGCAGACCGTGCACAAAAAACTTCCCAAAGATTTCCAGAAGGCTGAATTTCTTCTGCAGCATGGATTTATAGACGCCATTGTGCCTAGAAGGAGACAGCGCGCAGTTATAGGAAAGTTGCTGCAGATGCACACGGGAGGAATGAAGGAATGAGCATGACAGCTTACGACCGGGTACGGGCTGCCCGTTCACAGGACCGCCCTACGGGTCTTGATTATATTCAGAATTTGTTCGATAATTTTATAGAACTGCACGGAGACCGGTATTTTGCAGACGATCCGTCCATAGTGGCCGGTGTTGCCATGCTGGACGACCAGCCGGTCACGGTGATTGCCATGGAAAAGGGTCATACTACCAAGGAAAGGGTTTTCCGGAATTTTGGAGCACCCAATCCGGAAGGCTACAGGAAAGCCCTGCGCCTTATGAAACAGGCGGAAAAATTTTCAAGGCCTGTTATCTGTCTGGTGGACACAGCAGGAGCCTTCTGTGGAATTGGCGCGGAAGAACGGGGACAGGGCCGGGCAATTGCAGATAATCTGATGGAAATGATGACTTTGGGAACTCCGATTCTTACAATCCTCATCGGAGAAGGCGGCAGCGGAGGCGCACTGGCTCTTGGAGTGGCAGATGAGGTCTGGATGATGGAAAACGCCATTTACAGCGTCATTTCGCCGGAAGGATGCGCCAGCATTTTGTGGAAGGATGCGGACAAGGCGGCGGACGCCGCGGAGTGTCTGAAACTAACGGCAGAAGATGCCCTGCAGTTTGGGATTATTGACCGCATCATTGCGGAAGGTGATCAGGACTTTACCCGGACTTTTGCGCAGATAAAACAGGATATGCTGAATTTCCTGACCAAGCACAAAGAGATGGAGATAGAAAAACTGAAGGAACAGCGCTATCAGAGATTCCGCAAAATAGGAACTTCCTATTTATCGGACGCAGAGTAGGACAGCTTTCAGATTGGAGATAAATATGGAAACAAAACGAATAGTTATTACTGGAATGGGAGCCGTTACTCCTTTGGGAATCGGTGTAAATGAGTACTGGAATAACCTGATTGAGGGAAAGTGCGGAATATCTTCCATTACAAAGATTGATACACAGGATCTTCCGGTCAAGCTGGCTGCCGAGGTGAAGAATTTTGTTCCCGGCAACTACATGAGCACATCTATGATTAATTCTATGGATGATTTCATGCAGTTTGCCTACGTGGCTGCGGATGAAGCCCTTAAAGAGAGCGGGGTTCAGATTGTACCGGAACGTACCGGGATCGTCATAGGAACTGCCATGGCAGGACTGACAGCCATTGCCAAGACCCAGAAGGAACTGTCTGAGAATGGAAAACGTGTCGGTCCCAAATTTCTGCCCAAGGTTTTGGGAAACATTGCCGCGACCCATATTGCCAATGCAAACAGTATCAAAGGACCCTGTATGACGGTCAGCACCGCCTGTTCTTCCGGAGGGGATGCCATCAGCCTGGGAGCAATGTTTTTAAAAGCGGGAGAAGCGGATGTGGTTCTGGTGACCGGAGCTGAATCAGGCATATGCCCCTTACTGATCCAAAGCCTTACCAAAGCACTTGCCCTGACCGCCAATCCGGATCCGAATTCGGCCAGCAGGCCATTTGACCTGAACCGTGACGGTTTTGTCATTGGAGAAGGCGGAGGAGCTCTTGTTCTGGAGACGGAAGAACATGCTCTTGCAAGGGGAGCCCGTATTATTGCCGAGTTGGCCGGTTATGCCAATAACACGGATGCCTATCATGTGGTGGCGCCTCATCCGGAGGGCGAAGGAGCTATTGCCTGCATGAAACGGGCTCTGGAGATTGCCAACATGCATCCGGAGGAAATCGGGTATATAAATATGCATGGCACCTCGACCCAAAAAGGAGATGAGGTAGAAGTGGTATCCGTCAAGAAAGTATTTGATGCACATGCCTTTAAAATGGCTGTCAGTTCCACCAAAGGAGCTACAGGACACCTTATGGGAGCCGGCGGTATCACAGAAGTTATTGCATGCATCCAGGCAATAAGAACCGGAATCCTCCCTCCGACCATTAATTACAGCACTCCCGATCCGATGTGTGACTTAGACGTGATTCCGAACCACGCAAGACACCAGAAGATAAACGCAGCAATGTCCAATGCCTTCGGATTTGGAGGCCAGAATTCCAGTATTATTGTGAAAGCATACTAAGGAGGTACACGTAGTGAACTTAACTTACGACGTGACTATGTTTCGGGATAACTTTGAGTCAGGTTTTACCTGGATTAACGGTTTCAATAGAAACGTGTTTCGTTTTTCGGAGAGAAATGCCCTGACAGATCCGCTCAGGGAAAAGACGTGGACGTATGCAGACTTAAATAAAGAAATTAACCGGCTGGCCAATAGATGGCAGCGGGATGGTGTTATAAAAAATGATGTTGTGATGTATGTGCTGTACAATTCAGCAGAATTCGTATTTTCCCATATAGCGGCGCAAAAAGCAGGGGCCATCAGCTGCCCTGTCAACTACAACTGGGCCGCGGGCGAGATAGCCATGGTCCTGGAACAGAACAAGCCCAAAGTATTTCTTTTTGACATGGAAATCGAACAGATAATAAAAATGGCTTTAGATCTGTCTTTCCATAAACCAGAGATATGTATTTCGGTTGGCGAGAAAGAATCTGAAATCAGCGGCGTCATAGCCTACGAGAAATATGTGGCGGACAGCCCAGAGGAGGAACCAGTTCCCCCTCCGAGCCATATATACGATGAAGTATTGCGGCTGCATACGTCCGGAACTACAGGACATCCCAAGGGAGTACCGGTTAATAATATCAATGAGGTTCTTACTGCTCACGATGTGATTATGCATTTTCCCTTGAATCCGATGGATAAGACCATGAATATGACCCCCTGGTTCCACCGTGGAGGAATACATTCCGGCGGTCTGACTCCTACACTGTATGTGGGTGGAGAGGTAGTGATCCTCCGGCAGTTCAATCCTAAAATCTGCCTGAAATACACACAGAAATACAGAATCACATTTCTAATCGGAGTGCCGGCAGTCCTGAATATGCTTGCAAAATATCAGGAAAAGGAAAATTTGGACCTTCAGTCCCTGCATGGAATCGTTACAATGGGCAGTCCTTTGGAAAAGAATGCATGCATTTATTTTCAAAAGGTGCTGACTCCCAATCTTTTCAACGGTTATGGAACCACGGAAACATTTTGGAATTCTTTTCTGAGTCCACGGGATCTTCCAGAAATGTCGGGAAGTTCCGGACGTTCCTGTACGGATGATGAAATATATTTGGTAAAGGTATACGAGGACAGAAAAGCGGAACCGGATGATTTTGTTGCCCGGAACGGGGAAGAAGTCGGCGAAATCATCATTAAATCCCTGTCAAAGTCCACCTGCAGCTATTATGACAATGAAGAAGAGACGAAACGCAGGTATTATAAGGGTTTCCTCTATACCGGAGATCTGGGCACCTGGGACAAAAACAGCTATATTACCGTAGTGGGGCGTAAGGATGATATGATTATTTCGGCGGGCGAGAACATTTTTCCGGCACAGATTGAGGAGGCCATATCCGAAAATTCAAAGGTAAAAGATGTCATTGTTACCAGCGTTCCGGACAAAAAACGCGGTGAGGCAGTAGTGGCGTATGTTGTAAAAGAAGATGACGACCTTACGGTTCAGGAAATGATTCGATATTGTGCAGGGCACCCCATGCTTTCCGCTTTCAAAAGTCCCAAATATTATCGTTTTGTGGAGGAACTCCCCTATAATGCCACTGGAAAAAAACTTCATTTCAAGGCTAAGCAGGCTGCAGTCCAGGATTTGGAAGAAGGACGTCTGGAACGCTATTAGCAGAAAAATGGATTGGAATCTCCAGTAGAACAGTTTGGAGGGTGAAATCGTGAAGGGTGATGAGATCAAAGAAATGTCCATGCGGGAGAGGCTGATTCAAGCGGGCATTACCGATTTGAACAAGAATGGTACCAAGAATTTTTCGGTGCGCAGGATTGCGGCCATATGTGGGATATCCTGTGCGGCTCCCTACAAGCATTTTAGGGATAAGCAGGATTTTCTTCTTGCCATAATCAGGTACATCGATCATCTTTGGGATGGCCGCCAGCAGAAAGTCCTGGAGACCGTGCAGGGCGACACCCGGAAACGGATTGTGGCAGTCAGTGTGGAATACGTAAGATTTCTCGTAGAAAATCCGCATTTCCGTTCGGTTATTATGCTGCAGGATTCTGATCTGGATGAGGATTATGTGGAGATTCGGAGAAGGCTGAACCAGAAGTCAAAGGACCTGGTAGGCGAGTACTGCGCTTCGGTGGGGATGACCATGCAGGTCCAGAACTTCAAAGTGTTTGTGGTGCGGTCTCTGATTTACGGTGCTTCCCTGATGATGGACAATGAGAGCATGGAATATAATGAAGAGAACTTAGAGATGGTAGCCAGTGCTATAGACCGTGAATTCGATTTATGATACCGGTTTTGTAATTCCCGTCCTGCGGGCCCGGTCGAGCCCTCCGGACATATGAGGAGTCCTGTTTCCTGCGAAACAGGCTCTTTTTATTGAGTCTTCCCCGTAGCGACGCCGTATTTCATCCACGGCGCCATCCAGCTTTTCAAGGCGGTCATATTTATGCATGTCAAACAGATTGTACTGGCGGCATGGGCCCTGCCGGATGCGTCCCGTCTGGATGCCCAGCTGGCGGATGGGAGTCGTATTGTCCCACAGCTCATCAAAAAGCCCGCAGGCCACAGAGTGTATCTCGGCGGTAATATTGGTGGAGGAAAGGATGTTCCTCTGGTGGGAGGTGCGGGAAAAATTCCAGTCGGTAATGGAAACCGATATACAGGAGGCCCTGGCTTCGTCGGTCCTCAACCGGGAGGCCACAGTTTCCGTGAGGGAAAGAAGTATCATATGGGCGATATCCCTTGAAGTGACATCCTTTGCCAGGGTAAGGCTGTTCCCATAGCCTTTGTTGGCGGAGGGTATGTCATACAGCTGGCTGGAATCAATGCCGTTTGCAAAATTGTAGATTACCTCTCCGTGGCTTTTGAAATGGTACCTAAGCATCTTGAGGTCGGAACGGGCCAGTTCGCCGATGGTGGTGATTCCCAGGCCATACAGCTTTTTCTGTGTTGCCCGCCCTACGAAAAAAAGATCGCCGACATTCAAAGGCCATAATTTCGAGGAGACCTCTTCAGGAAACAGGCTGTGGACCATATCAGGCTTTTTGAAATCCCCGGCCATCTTGGCAAGAAGCTTATTGGTGGAGACACCAATATTGACGGTGAATCCAAGTTCCCGGTGTATCCTGTCCTTCAGGCAATGGGCGGCGGAGACAGGAGTTCCGTACAGGCGGTGGGTACCAGTCATGTCGCAGAAAGCCTCATCTATGCTGTACTGCTCCACACAGGGAGAAAATTCCCGGAGTATGCGGATAAAGGCCTTTGAGGCTTCGACATAGAGGGAATAATCAGGAGGGACGACCACCAGTCCGGGACACTTTTTCCGGGCACTTAACAGGGACTCACCGGTTTGTATCTTGTAGGCCTTTGCCGGAATGGATTTTGCCAGGATGATGCCATGGCGGGACTCCTGGCTGCCGCCAACTGCAGATGGAATGGTGCGCAGATCCAGGCCATCTCCCAGGATGTAGAGGCGGCGGCAGGCCTCCCAGCTTAAAAAAGCGGAATTCACATCTATATGAAAAATGACATTGTCATTCATTTCTGTTTTACCTCCCTGAAGAACGTGTCAGGCAAGGATACGCTGGAGAATCCATTTGTGGGAAGCCACGTTGTATAACAGCTCCACCAGACGCTCGTGACCCTCCAGGTGAATCCGGCAGACGTATTGGAAAGTATTGATGCCCAAAAGTGAGGATTCTCTGCAGTAAACCACCTCGTCAATATTCAGAGTGATAAGTCTATGTTCATTATCCTCCAGGCGGATGCGCAGGGGCCTTATATCTCCCAGCGTGCTGAATAATGAAATTGCCTCAATGGGAATGTTGCTGTTCTGCATGTGATACCTCCATATATCAGGTAAACCTGTCTTCACAGTCATTATAGCAGAACATATGTTCGATGTAAAGGCGGTTCTAAAAAGTCGCTTGGCTTAGATAAGAATTATGATATTTTCCGGAACCGGTGACATCTTCATCAAACCAGTCGGGAGGAATAAAGCATTCTGCCTGCTCCCGGCTCTCAAACTCCACTTCGGCTATGACAAGCCCGGAAAATCGTCCCTCGAATATGTCCAGTTCGATGGTGAGGTTCTCTGGAAGGGGAATAAGGTACCTTTTCTTGGTTATTAGATTTCCATCCGCCTTGGTTTTCAGGTGTGCATAGCTCTGCTCTGTGAGAGGCAGGTTGTATTCTTCCCTTTCCATAAGACCTTCCGATTTATATGTCAGATAATAGGAATCATCCTGTCTGCGGATCCGGATTACCGGCTGCGTGCACAGGTAGGCCTGCTCGATCTGGTGGAAAGGCAGCAAGGCAAGGTCATAAGGAATCTGTCGGACGGTAAATTTTCTTTCGATTTCCATAGGTGTTCCTCCGTTCTTAATATATCTGCCATTTTACATACAAAAAAAGCAAATGTCCATTGTCAATAAAATAAACTTTGAAATTAAAAGGTGCATCGTATATAATCGTGGTATATGAAGGAAAGAAGGTAATCTGCTATGTATAAGGTATTGGTATTTCTTGCGGAAGGCTTTGAGGAAGTGGAGGCGCTGGCGGTTGCAGATGTGCTGATGAGGGCGGGTGCCCGGGTAAGGCTGGTGTCGGTATCTGAAAGCCTGCAGGTCAAAGGAGCCCATGGTATTGAGATAAAGGCAGGGCAATGCCTCAGAGATGTAGTGCAGGAAGAGGCGGATATACTGTTTTTGCCGGGAGGGATGCCCGGAACAACAAATCTGGGAAACAGCAAGGAACTGAAAGAAATGCTGTTTAAGCAGAATCAGGCGGGAAGACGAATCGCAGCCATCTGCGCCGCACCCAGCATTCTGGGGGAAATGGGACTGCTCCAGGGGAAGAAGGCCACCTGCTATCCGGGGTTTGAGGATGCCCTCGCGGGAGCCGTCGTGGTGAATGAAAAAGTGGTGACCGATGGCAATATAACTAGCAGCCGGGGCATGGGTACGGCCATCGATTTAGGACTTGCTCTTACGAAAATCCTGTTTGGATCTGCAAAAGAACAGGAAGTGGCAGGGGCTATCCAATATGAATTATAAGGGATGACAACCCTTGACGCATGTGGTATAATGTACCGATGCATAATGCAAATAAATAACATAAAATAAAAACAGAAACTGAGGAGGAACCGTTAAAATGGGTTTACAAGTTGAGAAATTAGAAAAAAATATGGCAAAACTTACGATTGAAGTGCCGGTTGAAAAAGTAGAGAAGGCAATAGACAGCGCATATAAAAAACAAAGAAATAACATGAGTGTACCAGGATTCAGAAAGGGCAAAGTTCCACGCCAGATGCTTGAAAAGATGTATGGCGAGAGAATCTTCTTTGAAGATGCTGCCAATGAAATGATTCCTGAGGCGTTTGAAAGTGCTGCATTGGAATCCGGACTGGAAATTGTTTCCCATCCGGACATTGAAGTTGTAAAGATGGCGAAAAACGAACCTTTTGTGTTCACAGCAATGGTTGCCGTGAAACCGGAAGTAGAGCTTGGCCAGTATAAAGGCGTTGAAGTAGAAAAAACAGAAGTAGAAGTTACGGAAGAAGAGATTCAGGCAGAGCTGGACAAAGCTCTGGAACAGAACTCAAGACTTGTACCTGTTGAAGACAGGGCTGTACAGGATAGCGATATAACAAGCATCGACTTCGAAGGATTTGTGGACGGAGTTCCTTTTGACGGAGGAAAAGGGGAGGATTATTCCCTGACTATTGGTTCACACAGCTTTATTGATACCTTTGAAGAGCAGCTTATTGGTGTGAAAATCGGAGAAGAAGTAGAAATAAACGTAAAATTCCCGGAAGAATACCATTCAGAAGAGCTGAAAGGAAAACCTGCACTGTTTAAGGTTACCGTTAAAGAAATCAAAGTGAAGGAAATTCCTGAGATGGATGATGAATTCGCATCCGAAGTATCCGAATTTGAAACACTGGAAGAATACAAAGCAGATGTTAAAGAAAAATTAAAAGAGAAAAAAGAAGCAGAAGCAAAACGCACCAAAGAGAATAAAGTTATAGACAAATTAATAGAGAATGCAACTATAGATGTGCCGGACCTGATGGTTCAGACACAGGCAAGACAGATGGCAAACGAGTTCGCCAACAGAATAGTGAGCCAGGGAATCAGCATGGAACAGTACCTGCAGATTACAGGCATGACAGAAGATAAAATGGTAGATCAGATGAAACCACAGGCATTAAGAACAATCCAGACCAGTCTGGTTCTTGAAGCAATCGTGGAAAAAGAAAACATTGAAGCGAGTGAAGAAGAATACAACAAAGAACTTCAGACCATGGCAGAAATGTATAAAATGGAAGCAGACAAACTGAAAGAACTGATTTCAGAAAATGAAGAAAAACAGATTAAGACAGATATTGCGGTTCAGAAAGCAATAGATATGTTGTGTGAGGAAGCCGTAGAAAGAAAAGAGGCGTAAATATGAGTTTAGTACCTTACGTAATCGAACAGACAAGTCACGGAGAAAGATCTTATGATATCTACTCCAGACTTCTGAAAGAACGAATCATATTTTTGGCGGAAGAGGTCAACGATGTCAGTGCGAGCATAGTCATTGCGCAGCTGCTGTTCCTTGAGTCCGAGGATCCAGGCAAGGATATCCATTTATATATCAACAGTCCGGGAGGATCCGTTACAGCCGGAATGGCAATTTATGATACAATGAATTACATCAAATGTGATGTGTCTACAATCTGCATCGGTATGGCAGCAAGCATGGGAGCGTTCCTTCTTTCAGGAGGAGCGAAGGGCAAGAGATTTGCACTTCCCAACGCAGAGATCATGATTCACCAGCCACTGGGCGGGGCGCAGGGACAGGCTTCCGATATTAAGATTGTTGCAGACCATATTGTCAAGATAAAAAGGAAAATCAATGAGATTCTGGCTGAGAATACAGGAAAATCTCTCGCGATCATAGAGGTGGATACGGATAGGGATAACTACAAGAGTGCCCAGGAAGCCATGGAGTATGGTCTGATTGACAGCGTAATCACCAGCCGATAGGATTGGGAGAGTTGCTTTTAGAAAAGAGGAAAACATGGCAAATAAAATGGATGACAAATTACTAAGATGCTCTTTTTGCGGGAAGTCCCAGGATCAGGTTAGAAAGCTCATCGCAGGACCGGATGGCGCATATATCTGTGATGAATGCGTAGATATCTGCGCGGAAATCATAGAGGATGAATTTGAAGATTACGAGCCGGCGGAGTATGAGATAAATCTTTTAAAACCCAAGGAAATCAAAGAATTCTTAGATGAATATGTTATCGGACAGGATGAAGCCAAAAAAGTGCTGGCCGTATCCGTATATAACCATTACAAGAGAATTACCTCTGGAAAAGACCTGGATGTTGAACTGCAGAAGAGCAATATCCTGATGCTGGGGCCTACGGGCTCCGGAAAAACATATCTGGCGCAGACTCTGGCAAAGCTTTTGAATGTGCCGTTTGCCATTGCAGATGCCACAGCTCTGACAGAGGCTGGTTATGTAGGGGAGGATGTGGAGAACATCCTGCTGAAACTGATCCAGGCGGCAGACTATGATATCGAAAAAGCGGAATTGGGTATCATTTATATTGATGAAATCGACAAGATAACCAAAAAATCAGAAAATGTTTCCATTACCAGAGATGTTTCAGGCGAAGGCGTACAGCAGGCTCTCCTGAAAATCCTGGAAGGAACCACTGCGTCCGTACCACCCCAGGGTGGCAGAAAGCATCCCCAGCAGGAGCTGATCCAGATCGATACCACGAACATACTCTTTATCTGCGGAGGTGCGTTCGATGGCCTGGAAAAGATTATTGAAACCAGAATCGACAAGAAATCTATAGGATTCAATGCGGAAATCGCACATAGAAAAGACAACAGACTCGATGAGCTCTTCAAGATGGTCATGCCCCAGGATTTGATGAAGTTTGGCCTGATACCGGAATTCATTGGACGTGTACCCGTGACCGTAT
This sequence comes from Parasporobacterium paucivorans DSM 15970, assembly GCF_900141895.1. Taxonomy (GTDB): domain Bacteria; phylum Bacillota; class Clostridia; order Lachnospirales; family Lachnospiraceae; genus Parasporobacterium; species Parasporobacterium paucivorans. The sequence goes on from NZ_FQYT01000026.1 coordinate 20,326, forward strand.
CCCTGCAGTCTCTGGACGTGGAGGCTCTGGTCAAAATATTGAGAGAACCAAAAAACGCCATTATAAAACAGTACCAGAAATTGTTTGAATTGGATGGTGTGGACCTGGAGTTTACAGAAGAGGCAGTCAGGGCAATTGCAGAGAAATCCTCTGCAAGAAAAACAGGAGCCCGTGGTCTCCGCTCGATTATGGAAAGCGTCATGATGGACATCATGTACCAGATTCCGTCTGATCCGACCATCTCCGAGTGCATAATCACCAAGGATGTGGTGGAAAATAACGCAGAACCGGAGATTACCCACAAGGAGGCAGCTGCTGCAAAAAAGCCTGCAAAGAAAATTTTTAAAAAGGGTGACGACGAGACGGCATAATGAATAAGTAGGTGGAATTGTGATGACTGACAGACAGATATTACCGGTAATACCGCTGAGAGGAATGACTGTTCTTCCTGGAATGATAACACATTTTGATGTCAGCAGAGAAAAATCAGTCCGTGCAATAGAACAGGTAATGGTGGGAGACCGTCTGGTCTTTCTGCTTACCCAGAAAGATGCGGGAGAACTCGAAATAAATCCGGACAATATGTACAGTGTGGGTGTAGTTGCCCAGGTGAAGCAGCTGATCCAGCTTCCCTCCAACATCGTGCGTGTCCTGATCGAAGCAAAAGACAGAGCAAAATTAATAGAGTGGAAAGAAACTGAGCCTATTTTGAAAGCGGAGATTGAGCACTTTGAACTTGAAAGTGCTCAGATGGATGAAGCTTCAAAAGAGGCTATGGTTCGTACCCTCCAGGAGATGGTTGAACGTTTTCTGGAGCTGAATCCACAGCTTAAGTCAGATGCTTATAAATATCTTGGAGAAATGACAAAGCTGGATGAAGTGCTGGAACAGCTGGCCATTCATGCATCCCTTCCCTACACTGAAAAACAGGTGTACCTGGAAGCGGAGAATATGTCCGCCCAATACGAAATTCTTGCGAAATATCTGGGAAATGAAATAGAAGTAAGTCGCATCAAGAGGGAACTCCAGGACAAGGTCAAGGAAAAAATCGATACGAATCAGAAGGAATACATCCTCCGTGAGCAGATGAAGCTGATTCGTGAAGAGCTTGGCGACGACGAAACATTTTCGGAAGCAGATACCTTCATGGAAGAGCTTAAGAAATTAAAAGCGCCAAAATCCGTCAAGGAAAAAATTGAAAAAGAAATCAAACGGTTTAAAAGCAGCGGAGCCAATTCGGCGGAAAGCAGCATGACAAGAGGATATATCGAGGTCCTGCTGAACCTTCCCTGGGATAAGGCATCGAAAGACAACAGGGATATTAAGCATGCAAAAGCTGTCCTGGATGAAGAACACTACGGTCTGGAACAGGTAAAGGAAAGAATTCTTGAGTTTCTGGCAGTCAGAGCCCTTAAGGCGAATAAAGGACCGAGTCCTATTCTTTGTCTTGTAGGTCCTCCGGGAACCGGAAAAAGCTCAATTGCAAAATCCGTGGCATCCGCCCTTGGCAAAAAATACGTCCGGATATCCCTGGGCGGAGTGCGGGATGAGGCTGAGATAAGAGGCCACAGAAAGACCTACGTAGGTGCTATGCCCGGCCGTATAGCCAATGCCCTGAAACAGGCAGGTGTGAAGAACCCCCTTATGCTGCTGGATGAGATCGACAAACTGGGCAATGATTACAAGGGAGATCCTTCCGCGGCCCTGTTGGAAGTGTTGGATACCGAGCAGAACACTGCATTCAGAGATCATTATGTGGAGCTTCCAATCGATTTGTCGGAAGTGCTTTTTATTGTGACGGCCAATACAACCCAGACAATTCCAGGTCCCCTTCTCGACCGTATGGAAATCATCGAGGTTACCAGTTATACACAGAATGAGAAGGAACACATAGCAAAGGATTATCTGCTTCCCAAGCAGATCAGACGGCATGGTCTGGATGAAGCCCAGCTTAAGATAAGCATTAAAGCCCTGAAGATGGTAATAGCCGACTACACAAGGGAAGCCGGCGTAAGGAATCTGGAGAGAAAGCTGGCGGATATCTGCAGGAAAGCGGCAAAAGAAATCCTGGAGACCGGAAAAAAAACGGTCAATGTGACGGAAAAGAGCATCGAGAAGTATCTGGGAAAACCACTATATTCCATTGAATATGCGAATGAAGCAGACGAGATTGGAATAGTGAGGGGACTTGCATGGACAAGCGTCGGAGGAGATACCCTTCAGATAGAAGTAAATATAATGCCCGGAAAGGGTGAAATTATGCTTACCGGAAAACTGGGTGAGGTAATGAAGGAATCCGCCATGACCGGACTAAGCTATATTCGTTCCATAGCGCCTAAATATAACATACCCGACGAGTTTTTCAAAAACAATGATATACATATACATATTCCGGAGGGAGCCACCCCGAAAGACGGTCCTTCAGCCGGAATCAGCATGGCTACAGCTATGCTGTCTGCCATTTTAAAACGCCCTGTAAAATCCAGTGTTGCCATGACCGGTGAAATCACACTGAGAGGAAGGGTCATACCAATCGGTGGACTGAAGGAGAAAATCCTGGCGGCCAAGGTTGCCGGAATAAAAACCGTTCTGATACCGGCGAAAAACAAGAGGGATGTGGATGATATATCCATGGAAATCCGAAAAGGACTGAATCTTATATTTGTGGAAAATATGGAGGCAGTGCTGAAAGAAGCACTGAACTGATATGGTAATAAAAAATGTAAACTTAGAGATAGTATGCGGAATCACCAGCGTCCTGCCAACGAACATCCATCCGGAGGTTGCTTTTGCGGGAAAATCCAATGTGGGCAAGTCATCCCTGATTAATGGGCTGATGAACCGGAAAGCTTATGCGAGGACGTCTTCCCAACCCGGAAAGACACAGACGATTAATTATTACATGATTAACGAGGATGTGTATTTTGTGGATCTTCCAGGGTATGGTTACGCCACTGCAGCTGTCTCCGTGAAAGAAAAATGGGGAAAGATGATTGAAAAATATCTTCAGACCTCAGAAATGCTGAAGGGTGTATTTCTTCTGCTGGACATCAGGCATGATCCCTCCACAAATGATAAAAACATGTACGAATGGATACTGCATAATGGATTCAAGCCAATCATAATAGCAACCAAGATGGATAAACTGAACAGAAGCCAGGTTGCCAAGCATGTAAAAGCAATCAGAACCGGCTTAAATGCCGGTTCTGATACAATAATTATTCCTTATTCAGCCGTTACGAAACAGGGACGAGATGAAATATGGGCAACAATCGAATCCCTTATTTCATAAGGGATTTCATTATGTGGGAATAAATTTCCTGGCTGGCATCCTTCCAATTGACGCACATATAGGAAGCCTGTTCCTTGGTAGGTACAGAAAGGTTAAGTTCTATCAGGGTTGACTTTCCTTCTTTTACCTGGCAATGAACCACGTAATCCTGGTTCGTGGATTTGTAATAATCCGCAACTGTGCCGACCTCGTTGCGCAGCTCATATTTGTTCTCGATGAGGAAAATGTCCACATCATCAATAATAGCCGTAGATATTTTGTTTCCGAAAAAACTCAAGGTATCACATCCCTCGGGAGTGATATGATAATAGGAAGTGTTTCGTATATTTTCAAGACTGATAAAGCCGGATTCCAGAAGCCCTGCGAGGGCTCGCTGCAGAGTAAAGTAGTCGGTATATCCCTTCTCCAGGAAAAATTCGGACACCTGGCTGTTCGTAAGAGGGAAGTCCACTTTGTTAAGCATGTACAGGATTATCAGTTTGTAAAGAGTCAGGGAATCGAGTGCCATTTTTTTCACAAAATCCTTTCTAAAAAGAATAAAATACACACATATGATACCATATTCCGAATAATAATACTACCATTTTGGGGATTGCTGAGGTATAATGACAATAGTCATTAATGTACAAATTTGCAGCAATCAAGGTATAGTATATTCTAACCGTCTGAGTTCTTAATTTATCCAATAAAATGTAAAAAAACTAAAAAGGGAGTAATTCTATGATTGAAAAATTGGAAAAGCTGTCTTTGCCGGAACTGCGCGAAATCGCACGTTCCATGAAAATGCGCGGAGTAACGGGTATGCGAAAAGCAGAACTTATTAACGGCATTCTGGAACAGTCCGAAAAAGAAAAATCCGCACAACCTAAGGCGGAAGAAAAAGCTGACATAGCAAAACCGCAGGAAAAAAAGGTCGTTGAAGTAAAACGGGATACAGAAGAAAAACAGGAAACTGAGAAAAAACAGGAAACTGCTGAAAAACAGGAAACTGTTGAAAAACGGGAGTCTGCCGAAAAGCAGCAGACCGAAATGGACAGCGGGATCACAGCGAATGGAATCTTGGAAATCATGTCGGATGGCTATGGATTTATCCGCAGTGATAACTATATGCCGGGAGATAATGATGTTTATGTTTCCCCGTCACAGATAAGAAGATTCAACCTGAAAACCGGAGATATCATAACTGGGAAAGTAAGAGTAAAGACCCAAAATGAAAAATTCGGAGCACTGCTTTATCTTTCCGGTGTAAATAGTTTTCCTCCGGGGGATGCCGTCCGTCGAAGGAATTTTGAGGATCTCGTTCCTATTTTTCCGGATAAGCGCCTTAGGCTTACAACAGAAGGCGAAAGCAAACTGTCTATGAGAATTATGGATTTTGTGACGCCAATCGGTAAAGGACAGAGGGGAATGATCGTTTCTCCTCCCAAGGCGGGCAAGACAACCCTTCTTAAGCAGATTGCAAAGGCCATCAAGCAGAACAACCCTGAAATATACATCCTTATCCTTTTGATTGATGAACGTCCGGAAGAGGTTACAGACATAAAGGAGTCCATACAGGGAGGTAAAGTGGAAGTCATACATTCCACCTTTGATGAAACACCGGAACATCACAAACGTGTTTCCGAGATGACGATTGAAAGGGCAAAACGTCTGGTGGAGCATGGAAAGGACGTGGTTGTGCTGCTGGACAGCATTACACGCCTTGCCAGAGCATACAACCTCACTGTCCCGCCAAGTGGGAGAACCTTGTCGGGAGGTTTGGATCCGGCAGCCCTTCACATGCCAAAAAGATTTTTTGGTGCCGCCCGCAATACAAGAGGTGGGGGGAGTCTTACAATCCTCGCAACTGCCCTCGTGGATACGGGGAGCAAGATGGATGATGTGGTCTATGAAGAGTTCAAGGGAACGGGAAACATGGAGCTTGTGCTGGATAGAAAGATGTCGGAAAAAAGGGTTTTCCCGGCTATCGATATCGTAAAATCAGGAACAAGACGGGAAGATCTTCTGTACACACAGGAAGAAATCGAAGCGGCTTACTTGATGAGAAAAGCAATGAGCGGAATGAGAGCGGACGATGCTTCCGAGAAGATTGTGGATCTGTTCCTTCATACCAAGACTAACGGAGAATTCTTGCAGACAATAAAAAAGATTAAGCTGACATAAAAAGGTGTTGCAAAGAAAAAAACCGTATGCTATAATAAACAAGCTGTTCATAAACAAACAAAATTACAATAAATTTAGATATTAATAGTCGTAAAGAGGTGAATCAGATGAGAGAAGGAATCCATCCGGAATATTACCAGGCAAAGGTTACTTGCAACTGTGGTAATGAATTTGTTACAGGATCAACAAAAAACGGTATCCACGTTGAAATTTGTTCAAAGTGCCATTCATTCTATACGGGTCAGCAGAAAGCTGCCTCAGCACGTGGAGCAGTTGATAAGTTCAACCGCAGATATGGTTTGAATCAGGACAAATAGGTTAAGGATAAGGTTGAGATTATTACAATTCCTGCGGTTCAATACTGCGGGAATTGTTGTCTCAACCTGTTTTTTTCGTGTAAAGGAGAGAAAAATGAAATCATCGGGAATAGGCGGTCAAGCTGTCTTAGAAGGCATTATGATGAGAAATGCCGACAAGTGTGCCGTTGCAATCCGAAAACCCAACCAGGAAATTGAATTGAAGGAAATGGACTGTCACGGGATATTCTCCAATCACAAAGTTCTCCGCACGCCTTTCATAAGGGGTGCCTTTAACTTTATAGATTCTATGGTTCTTGGCATAAAAACGCTGACTTATTCGGCCACATTCTTTGAGGAAGAGGCAGAAGAAATAAAAGAAAAGCTCGGCGACAAGGTCACAAATAAAATATTTAAAGAAAAAGCAGAGAGCGTGCTGATTGGATTCACGGTATTCGTGTCTATTGTCATTGCAGTCGCTGTATTCATGCTGCTGCCTTTTCTTCTGGTAGATATAATCAATAATTTTTTCAATGTCACATCGCCGACACTTTTTGCCATCATTGAGGGCATCATCAGAGTCGGGATATTCATAGCGTATATTCTCCTGATATCCAAAATGAAGGATATACAGAGAACCTTCATGTATCACGGAGCGGAACATAAATGTATCAATTGCATTGAAAATGGACTGCCATTGACGGTGGAAAATGTCATGAAAAGCTCAAAGGTCCACAAAAGATGCGGAACCAGCTTTTTGTTCATTGTAATGATCATAAGTATTATTTTCTTCGTGTTTATCCGGGTGGACAACACCATATTGAAGCTGGTCATCCGTCTGCTGCTTATACCAGTGATTGCAGGGGTGTCCTATGAGTTTCTAAAACTGGCAGGGCGTAAGGATAACAGGCTGGTTAATGTTCTGTCCAAACCGGGACTCTGGATGCAGAAGCTCACTACAAGCGAACCGGACGAATCCATGGCAGAGGTGGCGATTGAAGCTGTGGAGGCTGTGTTTGACTGGGAAAAATTTCAAAAAGAAGAAACAGAGGCCGAATGCAGACTCTGAATTCATTGCTGCAGCGGGGACGGGAGCTCCTGACAGAGGCCGGGATAACCGACGCCACAACCGATGCCTGGCTGTTGTTTGAATATGTATTTTGCATGTCCCGCTGTGAATTTCTGCTCAAAAGAGATGAAAAAGCAGATGAAGAAAAAACAGAAAAATTTCTTGAGCTGGCTGCCCTTCGCAGCACCAGGATACCAGTGCAGCACATCACCGGGGTTCAGGAATTTATGGGACTGGAATTTCTGGTTAACGAAAATGTACTTATCCCAAGGCAGGATACGGAAGTCCTTGTTGAAAAGGTCGTTGAGTGGGCAGGGAATCAGGGTACAGAAGATATATCCATATTGGATATGTGTACCGGATCGGGCTGTATTGCAATCAGTCTTGCCTGGTTTTTGAAGCATGCCAAGGTAACGGGAGCTGACATTTCAGAAAAGGCTCTGGAAACGGCCCGAAAGAATGCGGAAAGAAACGGGGTCGACTGTGAGTTTATCCGGACAGACATGTTTGAAAAAGTGAGTGGGAAATATGATGTCATTGTATCAAACCCGCCATATATAAGGAGCCGGGACATAGAAGATCTGATGGCGGAGGTAAAGATGCATGAACCGCCTGCAGCACTGGACGGTGGAGAAGACGGCCTCGGGTTTTACAGAATCATTGCCAGGGATGCCCGGAAATTTCTAAAAGACGGCGGATGCCTGGCACTGGAAATAGGCTTTGACCAGGCGGCAGAAGTGACTGCATTGTTGGAAGAAAGCGGTTACGAGAGTATAGAAATCATTAAGGATCTGCCCGGACTGGACAGGGTGGTGTTTGCAACAAAACATTGGAGGAATGAATAAAATGTTTGATAAATTACAGGGGATTGTCGATAGGTTTCACGAGATTCTCAGGGAACTCAGTGAGCCGGATACGATAAATGATCAGAACAGATTCAGAAAGCTGATGAAGGAACAGAACGATTTGGCTCCGATTGTTGAAGCATATAATGAATATTTGAATGCAAAGAAGAGTGAAGAAGAGAGTCTGGAAATCCTGGAGCAGGAAAATGATGAAGAAATGCGGGAAATGGCCAAGGAAGAACTGAGCCTGTCCAGAGAAAAAAAGGCAGAGATGGAAGAAACTCTGAAAGTTCTGCTTTTGCCGAAGGATGAGAACGACGACAAAAATGTTATTGTGGAAATCAGAGCCGGAGCCGGCGGTGATGAGGCTGCATTGTTTGCGGCTGAATTATACCGGATGTATAGCCGTTTTGCGGAGAGAAACCGCTGGAAAACGGAAATGATTTCCGTAAATGAAAACGGACTGGGAGGATTCAAGGAAGTCATTTTCATGATTGATGGCCAGGGAGCCTATTCAAAACTGAAATATGAGAGCGGAGTACACCGTGTCCAGAGAATCCCGGTTACGGAATCGGGCGGCCGAATCCATACCTCTACGGCAACCGTCGCCATCATGCCGGAGGCAGAGGATGTGGACGTGGAGGTTAATCTGAACGACTGCAAATTCGATGTATTCCGGGCATCCGGAAATGGCGGACAGTGTGTAAATACCACGGATTCCGCTGTGCGTCTCACCCATATTCCCACTGGAATCGCCATTTCCTGTCAGGACGAAAAATCGCAGCTGAAAAATAAGGAAAAGGCTCTGAAGGTTCTTCGGGCAAGGCTTTTTGACCTGGAGCTGTCCAAGAAACAAAGTGCAGAAGCTGAAGCGAGAAGAAGTCAGGTTGGAACCGGAGACCGGTCCGAGAAAATCAGGACATATAATTTTCCACAGGGAAGAGTGACGGATCACAGAATAAAACTGACATCCCACAGAATGGATGATATTTTGGATGGGGATTTGTTCGAGCTGATCAACAGCTGCATCGCCACGGACCAGGCTGCAAAATTGAGCAAAGAAATGGAGAATTAACAGAGCGGAGCGTGATTTTTTGAAAAATAAATGGAAGAAATTCTTCTCATATTATAAGCCCTATAAAGGGCTTTTTTGTGCGGATATGGTTTTTGCCATTCTGGGAGCTGCAGTGGCACTGACGATTCCCCTTGTGATCCGGTACATAACCAATGATGTCATCCTGCGGGAACCTGATGCGGCCCTGCGCAGCATCCTCCTTCTGGCGACCCTTATGGCAGGCCTTGTCCTTGTGGAGCTGGTGTCCAATTTTTTCATCACGTATTATGGGCACATCATGGGCTCCCGGATGGAATATGACATGCGGAATGAGATTTTTGAACATTATCAGAAGCTTTCATTTGCTTTTTATGATAATCAGAAGGTCGGACAGCTAATGAGCCGTGTGACCAATGACCTTTTTGACATCTCGGAACTGTTTCACCATGGCCCGGAGGATATTTTCATCTCGCTTATTAAATTCATAGGGTCTTTTGTGATTCTCATGCAGATAGATGTCAAGCTGGCGGTGGCCGCATTTGTGCTGATTCCGTTCATGTTCATTTTTTCGTATCTGTTAAACGGTAAGATGAAGCGGGCATTTACCCGCAACAGGGCCAGGATAGCGGATGTCAATGCCCAGATTGAGGACAACCTGTCCGGTATAAGGGTTGTAAAATCGTTTGCCAATGAAGAAATCGAAATGGAAAAATTCCAAGAGGGAAACCACCGATTCCTGGAAAGCAAGCGCGACAGCTACCGGTACATGGCCCAGTTTCATTCGGGACTAGGTGCATTCGTCACCATGATAACCATATTTGTAATTGTGACGGGAGCTGTACTGGTTACGAGAGGATCTGTTAAAGTGACAGATCTGATAATCTTTCTTCTATATATAGGAACCTTTACGGAACCTGTACGGAAGCTGATAAATTTTACGGAGACTTTTCAGAATGGAATCAGCGGATACGAAAGATTCTATGAAATACTCTGTATTGAACCGGACATTAAGGACAAGAAAAACGCCCTGGAAATCAAAAGCGTAAATGGGGACATCGTGTTCAAAGATGTATCCTTTAAGTATGAAGAGAGCCAGGAAGAGGTGATCCACCATATCAATCTCCAGGTTAATGAAGGGGACTATGTGGCAATCGTAGGGCCTTCTGGTGTTGGAAAAACAACACTGTGCAGTCTGATACCAAGATTTTACGAAGTTTCTTCCGGAAGCATTTCTATCAACGGCATTAATATCAAGGATATTAAGGTGAACAGTCTTCGACGCAGTATAGGTATCGTACAGCAGGATGTTTACCTGTTTGTGGGAAGTGTCATGGAAAATATCCGTTATGGAAAGCCGGATGCGACCGATGAAGAGGTTGTCCAGGCAGCCCAGAAAGCCAATGCTCATGACTTTATCATGCAGCTTCCGGGAGGCTACCTTGCGGACATTGGCCAACGGGGGGTGAAACTGTCGGGAGGCCAGAAACAGCGGCTTTCCATTGCCAGGGTATTCCTTAAAAATCCTCCGATTCTAATTTTTGATGAAGCCACGTCCTCGTTGGACAATGAGAGTGAAAAAATCGTACAGGAATCATTGGAACGGCTCACAAAGGACCGGACAACCCTGGTTATTGCACACAGGCTGACAACCATCCGGAATGCAAAACGTATCCTGGTTCTTACCGGCAACGGAATCGAAGAGGATGGTACGCACCAGGAACTGATGGCACTGAACGGTGTCTATGCATCCCTGTATTCTGTAGTTTACAATTAACGAAAGGCCTCTGATGAGGCTTTTTTTTATTCTGTAAAATATAATCATGATAGATAAAACGTATCAGATGATACGAATTGAATATTTTTAAATAAAAGTTAAAAATGTTACAATGAGTTAGCACAATTATATGAAAGGGGACATGTTTAATGAGTGATCAAATTTCAGAGGGCAACGCTCTTGCGCCCATTGCCATTCGCTCCATGCGGGTGAAGGCAGCCATAGAATGCAGGGAGGGAGACCGTGTTCCGTTCATACCCACAACGAACAATTTCAATGCTCTCCATTATGGTATCAGTATTTATGATGTAATGAAAGACTACAAATTCCTAAAACCCGCAGTTATGAAATATCTTGAGGAATACGATCCTGATTTGTTTTATACGCCGGCGTTTTTCCCAATTGATCCTATGGAACTGGCACAGCATGCGTCGGCAAGGTGGCCGGGACCTTATTACAATCTTCCTGTGAACACGCCATACCAGTATGTGGACCAGGAATTTCTCGGAGATGATGACTGGGATGAATATCTGAGAGATCCAAGTGCTTTCCTTCTTACCAAAGTACTTCCTAAAAAATTCAAGTCATATGACGGTCTTCAGTATATCAGTCTGCCTGCAGCGTCCGGCCATGCCATATTTGGTCAGGCAATCTGGGGCGCTCCACCGGTGAAAAAGGCCCTGGAGAATATGATCAGGACCGGTGAAATGGCCCTGAAATACATAGACGATATGACTGAATTGAATTTATCCGTAATCCAGGCCGGATATCCGGTGTTTGGCTCTGCGGTGGTCGGTGCACCGTTTGACGAATTTGCCGACTATGTAAGAGGATTGATTACCTTGTGCATGGATATCAAGACGGATCCGGAGCTGGTGGATGAGGCGGTGAACCGCTGGGCGGATGTATCCATTCCTGCAGCTGTAGCCAATGCGAAGATGCAGCACGCACAATATGGTTTCATACCTCTGCATGCAGGTGTTGATAACTTCATGTCAGTGGATGATTACAACAAGCATTACTGGCCGACGCTGAAGAGGCTGATATGCGCATATGTGGACGCCGGAATCACACCGGTGGTCATCTGTGAAGGAAAATATTACACACGGCTTGAGACCCTGACAGATATACCGAAGGGCAAAGTGATATATATTTTCGAGGATGTTGATTTTGCTGAAGCAAAAAGAATTCTTGGCGGGACAGCTTGCATAGGAGGGGGGATGCCTACACAGTATCTGATGAGCGGGCCAAAAGAAAGGGTGGTCGAACAGACAAAGAGGATGTTGGACATCTGTGCTCCGGGAGGAGGTTTTGTTTTCTCAAACTCGCTGGCGCTGGATGATGTTGACCGGGGTCTTATGGAGACCTGGCAGGAAAGCGTACTCAAATACGGACAGTTTTAGAAACAAAAAAGGGAGGATTTAAAATGAAGCAAAGCGGAACTTTGAATTTCGGTTTTCGAGGATGGCTGCTGATTATTTTCCAAATGACGGCATTCATCGCTTTTATGGTTTT
>NZ_FQYT01000002.1 GCF_900141895.1 Parasporobacterium paucivorans DSM 15970
GGCGTCGTAGCGGTGGCGGTCGTCTTTCTGCTGATGCGCTCCAGAACGGGCCTGGCCCTGATGGCGATGCGTGACAACGTCGGTGCGGCAGAGACCATGGGCATCAACATCTACCGGGCCAAGATCACCTGCTATATCATTGCCTGCTTCTTTACGGGTCTGGCCGGAGGCGTCATGTACATGGTGCAGGGCTACATCCTTCCGGATTCAGGCTTCTCCATCAACTGGACCGTCGCCATGACCTTCATGGTCATCATCGGAGGGATGGGGACCATGGAAGGGCCTATCCTGGGTGCCATCCTGTACGTGCTGCTCACCCAGTTCCTGTTCAACTTCCCTGGCATGTCCATGATCATCCTGGGCATCATCGCGGTGGTGGTCATCATGATCGCACCAAAGGGAATCATGGGTACCCTGTATGAGAAGACCGGATTTGAGATTCTGTCCTTAAGAAGGAGCATGCCTAAGAATTTGGCGGTAAAGAAAAAAGAATAACAAAAGCCCGGGTGTCAAGATAAAACGCTTGACACCCGGGCTTTTATATATTAGAATGACTTAGGTGATGAAATGGAAAAGATTTTGGAACAGTCTTTATTATATGATTTTTACGGGGAACTGCTTAATCCTCATCAGAAAAATATTTACGAGGACTTTGCATTAAACAATCTTACTTTGAGCGAGATTGCCGAAGAAAAAGGTATTTCCAGACAGGCGGTACATGACTCTGTCAAACGGTCAGAGGCGGCTTTAAGCGGCTATGAGGAAAAGCTGCACCTGATTGAAAAATTCCTGAAGATTAAAGAGCTGACCAGCGAAATAAAGAGCATGTCGGCATCTTTTGAAGCCACGAAGGACTTTCAGCTCATTAAGAAAATAAGTTCCATGGCTGATAAAATTTTAGAAGAATTATAGGTGAATGTAGATGGCATTTGAGAGCTTATCTGACAAACTGCAGAATATATTTAAAAATTTAAAAAGTAAAGGCCGCCTGACCGAAACGGATGTAAAAAACGCCCTTAAGGAAGTGAAGATGGCCCTATTAGAAGCGGACGTCAACTTCAAGGTGGTTAAAAATTTCGTAAACACCGTGACGGAAAGGGCAGTGGGCACGGATGTTCTGAACAGCCTCACTCCAGGACAGATGGTCATTAAGATTGTTAATGAAGAAATGGTCAGTCTGATGGGATCCGAAAAGGAAGAGCTGAAGTTAAGGCCTTCCAATGAGCTGACCATTATTATGATGGCTGGCCTTCAGGGCGCCGGAAAGACTACCACTGCTGCAAAACTGGCAGGAAAGTTCGCTGCTAAAGGAAGAAAACCACTTTTGGCCGCCTGTGATGTTTACAGACCAGCTGCCATAGAACAGCTCAAGGTGAACGGGGAAAAGCTCGGCATACCCGTATTTTCCATGGGAAGCAGCCAGAAGCCGGTAGATATCGCCAAAGCAGCTGTCGAACACGCAAAGAAAAACGGAAACAATGTACTTATCATAGATACAGCTGGTCGCCTTCACATCGACGAAAGCATGATGGAAGAGCTGGTTGAAGTCAAGAAAAATGTTGATGTATACAAAACAGTCCTCGTGGTGGATGCCATGACTGGACAGGATGCCGTAAATGTTGCTACCACCTTTGATGAAAGAATCGGCATCGATGGCGTAATACTTACCAAGCTTGACGGCGATACCCGTGGCGGAGCAGCCCTTTCCATCCGGGCGGTGACCAGCAAACCGATTCTATTCGGAGGAATGGGTGAAAAGCTTTCAGATCTGGAAGAATTCTATCCTGATCGCATGGCCTCCCGTATCCTTGGGATGGGGGACATCTTATCCCTGATTGAAAAGGCGGAAGCCAGTGTGGATATGGATCAGGCGAAGGATTTGGAGAAACGTTTCAAAAAGGCTGACTTCGGTTTTGATGATTACCTTGTATATATGCAGCAGATAAAAAATATGGGTGGTCTGGCGGATATAATGAGCATGATTCCAGGAATGGGGTCTAAGATGAAAGACGCGCCTATGCCGGACGAAAAATCCCTTGGCAGGATAGAAGGCATTATTTACTCCATGACATTGGAAGAAAGAGCAAACCCCAACATCATCAACCCTTCCAGGAAAATAAGAATTGCAAAGGGAGCCGGCGTTGATATAAGTGAAGTCAACAGGCTAATCAAGCAGTTTGAACAAGCAAGAAAACTTATGAAGCAGATGCCCGGCATGATGAAGGGCGGCAAAAAAGGCATGTTCGGCATGGGTTCGAAATTCAAAATGCCATTTTGATAAAATTTTCCAGAATATCATATTCTGAAAATTTATATATACATTAATCCTAAGGAGGTGAAACACATGGCAGTAAAAATCAGACTTAAAAGACTTGGACAGAAAAAAGCTCCTTTCTATAGAGTAATCGTTGCAGATTCCCGCTCTCCAAGAGATGGAAAATTCATCGAAGAAATTGGAACATACGATCCTACAAGAGAACCAAGCGCAGTAAAGATCAATGAGGAACTTGCTAAAAAATGGTTAGCAAACGGCGCACAGCCAACTGGGATAGTTGCAAAATTATTCAAACAGGCTAACATCACGAAATAGGTTTTTCGAGGTGAACGAATATGAAGGAATTGGTTGAGGTTATTGCTAAAGCGCTTGTGGATTCTCCGGAAGAAGTAAGTGTAACCGAAAAAGAGAAAAACAATTCTCTGATAATCGAGCTAAAGGTTGCTTCCTCAGATATGGGGAAAGTAATCGGAAAACAGGGTAAAATTGCCAACGCCATCCGATCTGTGGTAAAGGCTTTTGCCACTAAAGAAGATAAAAAAGTTATTGTTGAAATATTACAGTGACTGCAATAAGTTCATATTACACGGGACCGCACCAGTCTGCTGGGCGGCCCTTTGTAGGTTAATGGAGGCTGGAATATTATGCAGGATGTATTAAGAGTAGGTGTCATTACCGGAACACACGGATTAAAGGGAGAAGTCAAGGTTTTTCCAACAACGGATGATCCGAAACGTTTCAAGGATCTGAAGGAAGTTCTCCTCTACACGGACAAGGATATCCTTCCTTTGAAAATTACAGGGGTGAAATTCACAAAAAACCTTGTTGTTTTGAAATTCAAAGGATTTGAAACGATTGAAGAGGCAGAAAAGCTCAAAAAAAAGGAACTTTTCATCAGCCGCGAGAACGCTGTTCCACTGGAAGAAGGGGAATATTTTATTGTTGATCTGATAGGACTGCAGGTTGTGACGGATGACGGAATACTTCTTGGGACCCTCACAGATGTAATTCAAACCGGGGCAAATGATGTATATGTTGTTGAAGGCTCCGATAAAAAAGAAATTCTACTCCCAGCAATTCGTGAATGCATCTTAAATACAGATCTGGAGAAAAAAATAATGACAGTCAAAATTCCGGAAGGGCTGATGGATTAATGAATTTTTACATACTTACTCTGTTTCCTGAAATGGTCGAAAATGGGCTGAATACCAGTATAACCGGCCGGGCCATAGCCAATGGGCATATTTCGGTTAAGGCAATAAATATCAGGGATTTTTCGGGAAATAAACACGGAAAAGTCGATGATTATCCTTATGGCGGCGGAGCCGGAATGGTCATGCAGGCAGCACCTATTTATGATGCATATCAGCATATCCTTGCATCCACGGATAAAAAACCAAGAGTTGTTTATCTGACCCCCCAGGGGAAGGTATTTAACCAGGACATGGCCAAAGATTTCGCCACGGAAGAGGACCTGGTCCTTTTATGCGGCCATTATGAGGGAATTGATGAAAGGGTTTTGGAATTGATTGTCACGGATTATGTGTCCATTGGTGATTATGTACTTACCGGCGGAGAACTGCCCGCCATGGTAATGGTAGACGCCATCTCCAGGATGGTACCCGGTGTTCTCAGCAACGAGGATTCGGCGGCTACCGAGTCTTTTTCGGATAATCTTCTGGAGTATCCGCAGTATACAAGACCAGATGAGTTCATGGGCATGAAGGTGCCGGAGGTTCTCCTGTCAGGGCATCATGCGAATATTGAAAAATGGCGCAAAGAGCAGTCCCATGCCAGGACATTGGAAAGAAGACCTGATTTGCTCAAAAAAAACAAGGATTAAATCAGTCTTGCATTTAAAAAGCTTGCATTCATAAATGAGATATGATAAAGTAATTAAGCTGTGAAACAGATGGTCCTCTGTTACGAAACGTATTAAGAACATCGAATAATATATAGGAGGTCACACATAATGAATGATATTATCAAAAATATTGAAACTGCCCAGTTAAGAGAAAGCGTTCCTGCATTTAATGTAGGTGATACTGTTAGGGTACATGCCCGAATCAAAGAGGGAAGCCGCGAGAGAATTCAGATTTTTGAAGGTACAGTTTTGAAAAGACAGGGCGGAAGCTCAAGAGAAACATTTACTGTAAGAAAAACATCCAATGGTGTCGGTGTCGAAAGAACCTGGCCATTACATTCCCCTACTGTTGCTGATATCCAGGTAGTGAGACATGGTAAAGTAAGAAGAGCCAGACTCAACTACTTAAGAGACAGAATCGGAAAGAAAGCTAAAGTTAAAGAACTGATCAAATAGCTTAAATAAGATTGGACAAATTACATAATGTATTTTGTCCTTTTTTTGTATAGAGAATGAGGGCTGTTACGGAGAATGATTATATGAATGAGCCAGATGAAAGATCGCTGTATCAAAAAATTTTAATGTGGGGGACGGATACCGTAATCGTAATTGCCGTCGCTCTGTTTCTGTTGAACTTCTACGGCTACCAGTATACGGTCAGCGGCAGTTCTATGGTACCGGCAGTAAACGACGGGGATACGCTCCTGGTCGACCGGATTACCCACGAAATCTTCCGTCCAGACCGGTATGACCTTGTTATTGTCGGCGTGGAAGAAAATGGAGTGGTGCAATATCACATAAAGAGAATCATAGGTCTTCCCGGAGAAACCGTGCAGATTATAAAAGGACGGATTTATATTGACGGGGTAAAGCTTGATTATAATAATAAGCAGAATGATATCGTGACACCCGGCAGAGCCGGAAAGGAAATTCTTCTGGGCAAAGATGAATTCTTCGTCATGGGTGATAACTGGAACAACAGCGAAGACAGCCGGTCTGAAAGATTTGGAAACGTTAACAGGAATGATATTCTGGGAAGGGCCTGGTTCCGTTCAGGTCCGACAGCGCAGATTGGATTTATAGAATAGAAACGAGGATAAATATGATTTTCCAATGGTACCCCGGTCATATGACCAAGGCTAAAAGAATGATGCAGGAAGATATAAAGCTGATCGACCTGGTGATAGAGCTGGTAGATGCAAGAATCCCCCTGAGCAGCCGAAACCCCGATATAGATAATCTGGGACGTAATAAGGCACGACTTATACTTCTGAACAAATGTGATTTGGCAGACGAACATGCAAATAAAAGATGGATGGAATATTTTCGGAACCAGGGGCATCATGTCCTGGAAATAAATTCCAAATCCGGAAAAGGGATCAAGGATATAAACCGTACCGTTCTGGAAGCCTGTAAGGAGAAAATCGAGAGGGATCGCAGGAAAGGCATTCTGAGCCGTCCTGTGCGGGCTATGGTGGTGGGAATTCCCAACGTTGGAAAATCTACATTCATAAACTCCTACGCAGGAAGAGCCTGTACGAAGACCGGCAATAAACCAGGCGTAACCAAGGGAAAACAATGGATAAAAATCGCCAAGAACCTGGAACTTCTAGACACGCCCGGAATACTCTGGCCAAAATTCGACGATCAGGCTGTGGGGCTCAGGCTTGCACTGATTGGCTCGATTAAGGATGATATATTAAATATCGATGAGCTCGCCGTGGCGCTTCTTAAATTCCTGCACGCCAATTACACCGGACTTTTAGCCTCCAGATATGATATGGAAGAACAAGATGACATGGTCCAGAATCTGCAGGGAATTGCCAGAAGCAGACACTGCCTGTTAAAGGGCGGAGAATTTGATATATCAAAAGCAGCCAATATCTTGTTGGATGATTTCCGAAGCGGAAAATTAGGACGCATCACCCTGGAATACCCAGAATAGGAGCAATCCCATGACAGAAGAAAAGAAACAGGAAAAGCTCATAAAAGAAAGACTGCGCCTTGAGGAAATGTCCTCATTTGAAAAGGAATATGCCCTTTATGGATTCTTGTGCGGAATTGATGAGGCCGGAAGAGGGCCTCTGGCCGGACCAGTGGTGGCAGGTGCCGTCATACTGGATAAGAACAAAGAAATCCTGTATTTAAATGATTCAAAAAAGCTTTCAGAAACAAAACGCGAATCCCTGTATGATGAAATTCTGGAAAAGGCCATCGCGGTGGAAATCGGGATAGTCGGACCAGAGGAAATAGACGAAATAAATATTCTTCAGGCCACCTATAAAGCCATGCGGGAAGCAGTTGGAAAGCTGAAAATACAGCCTGACGTGCTGTTAAACGACGCCGTCACCATTCCGGGACTTGCCTGTACGCAGGTACCTATCATAAAGGGTGATGCAAAAAGCATATCCATTGCCGCAGCCAGCATTATCGCCAAGGTTACCCGTGACCGGATAATGAAGGAATATGACTATCTCTATCCAGAATACGGTTTTGCAGGCCATAAAGGCTATGGTACAAAAGAACATATTGCCAACTTAAGGGAAATTGGACCGTCTCCCATCCACAGGAGAACGTTTATCCGGAACTTTGTATAGCTGCTGGCAATCATCAGGAGATGAAGAATTGAACAAAAGACAAACGGGTGCACAATTTGAGAAGATCACAGCCGAATTCCTCATGGAACAGGGATATACCATCCTTGAAATGAACTACCGGTGCCGGACCGGAGAAATTGACATCGTGGCTAAAGAAGACGGATATATCTGCTTTGTGGAAGTGAAATACCGAAACGGCACGGATTATGGGTTTCCTGCGGAAGCAATTGGCGGACGCAAAAGACTGACAATTTTTAATACAGCCAGACATTTCCTGCTTACGCATGGATACCAGGATGAAACACCGGCACGTTTTGATGCGGTTCTGATATTAGGAAAAGAACTGGAATTGATAAGAAATGCCTATGGAGGATTCCAGGGATGAACGATTTGAATATAAAAAAAGTTTCTGGGAGCAATTCAACAAAAATAATTTCTGTTGGGGAAATCACCTATATAAGCTATCCTGCGCTGGAAAATACCGGTCTGGTCAGACATGGATTTTCAACACGTCTTGGCGGGATAAGCAAAGGAATCTTTTCCACAATGAACTTAAGCTTTACCCGCGGGGATGAAAAAGAAAATGTTCTGGAGAATTTCCGCCGCTTTGCCCAGGCTTTATCTATTGACCCGGCCAGCGTTACAATCAGTGACCAGACGCATACTGCCAATGTCCGAATAATGACAAAAGCAGACAGAGGAAAGGGCATCTCTAAGGAACGGGACTTTCACGATGTAGACGGGATGATTACTAATGAACCCGGCGTCGCCCTGACAACCCTTTATGCTGACTGCGTTCCGTTGTATTTTCTGGATCCGGTCACAAAATCCATCGGTCTGTCCCACGCAGGGTGGAAAGGAACAGTGAATAAAATCGGAAAGGCCACTGCAGATGCCATGCACAGCTCTTTTGGAACAAACCCTTCGGATCTTATCGTCTGCATAGGACCGTCTATCTGTCAGGACTGCTATGAAGTCAGTGAGGATGTGACTGGAATGTTTTATGGAGCGTTTACGCCAGAGCAGATGTCCTCCATGCTGAAGAAAAAAGCGAATGGAAAATACAACCTCGACTTATGGAAAGCCAATGAATTTGTTCTTCGAGAAGCAGGAATCCAGGCAGAAAACATCACGAAACCGGATATCTGTACCTGCTGCAACAAGCAAACGATGTTTTCCCACAGAGGCTTGGAAGGGAAGAGAGGGAATCTGGCTGCCATACTGATGCTGAAATCATAGTGTGCGGATTGCTTTACAAAACTCGGGAATATTGTTATTATATAACAAAAATCACAGAAGGATAAAATGAATGAGTAAAAAAGGACATTTCATCTGCACCGTAGTCCCAGGTTCCATTGCGGAAGAGCTGGGTATCGAACCCGGAGACAGACTGATATCCGTTAACGATAAAGAGGTCGAAGATGTCTTTGACTACCGTTTTTTAATAGATGATGAATACATTGAGATTCTGGTTGCAAAACCCGATGGCGATGAATGGATTTTTGAGGTGGAAAAGGAACCAGGAGAAGACCTGGGGCTGGATTTTGATAGTGGTCTAATGGACGATTACCGGTCATGCCGCAACAAATGCATGTTCTGTTTCATAGATCAGCTTCCTGCGGGAATGCGGGACACCTTGTATTTCAAAGATGATGATTCCAGGCTTTCTTTCTTACAGGGAAATTATATCACCCTTACCAATATGAAGGATGAAGATATTGAACGCATTATTAAATATCACCTGGAACCAATCAACATTTCTGTCCATACCACCAATCCTGAGCTCCGATGCCGGATGCTGCACAACCGTTTTGCCGGAGATTCCCTGAAACATTTGAAAACCCTTTTTGATGCCGGGATCCATATGAATCTTCAGATTGTGCTCTGTAAAGGAGTGAATGACGGAGATGAACTGGAACAGACTATCAAGAATCTATCCGGATTCATACCTCTGGCAGAAAGTCTTTCTGTCGTTCCAGCGGGACTGACAAAATTCAGAGATGGCCTGGAAAAACTGGATGCCTTTGAATCCGAAGATGCCAGAAATGTAATTGCGACGATAGAAAAGTGGAAAAACAAACTGTATAATGAACAAGGCACGCATTTTGTTCATGCCAGTGATGAATGGTATATACTTGCCGGAAGGGATTTTCCTTCAGAGGAAAACTATGACGGCTACCCACAGTTAGAGAATGGAGTAGGTATGATGCGCCTTCTTATAGAGGAATTCACAGCCGCCCTAAATGAAGCAAGCCCAGATAACTGTGTACGAAAGCTATCCATCGCCACAGGCATGAGTGCGGCACCCTATATGTGCAGGCTCATGGAAAGCCTGCAGACTAAATTCCCTTATACCTCCGTTAAGGTGTATGCCATCCGCAATGATTTCTTTGGTGAAAGCATTACGGTATCCGGCCTTGTCACGGGTCAGGATCTTATCAGCCAGCTGAAGGGACTGGAATCGGCTGATAATCTGCTGCTTCCGGTCAATATGCTGCGAAGCGGAGAAGATGTATTCCTGGATGACGTAAGCATCCGGGGCGTGGAAGAAGCACTCAACACGGAGATAACTGTTGTGGATACAAGTGGCGAGAATCTGCTGCAGGCAGTACTCAGTAATCGCAAATACTCCGGGAACAACAAAAACACAGGTGTATACAGACGTCTTTATGACGATAGAAAAAGAGGAGACACATATGAGTAAACCAATAGTGGCAATCGTAGGAAGGCCCAACGTAGGGAAGTCGACATTGTTTAATGCAATTGCCGGCAGCCGTATTTCCATCGTAAAAGACACCCCCGGTGTTACCCGGGACAGAATATATGCGGATGCGGAATGGGTCAACAAAAACTTTACCATGATCGATACCGGCGGTATTGAACCAGATTCTGCGGACATACTCCTGTCCCAGATGCGGGAACAGGCCCAGATTGCAATCGACACAGCAGATGTCATCGTATTTATAACTGATGTCCGCCAGGGTGTCACCGATGCCGATTTAAAGGTAGCGGACATGCTGCGGAGGAGTCACAAGCCTGTATTGCTGGTCGTCAACAAAGTGGACAGCTTCGAAAAATTCATGCCGGATGTATACGAATTCTATAATCTGGGAATCGGTGAACCGATTCCAGTTTCCGGCGCTTCCAAACTGGGCCTTGGAGATCTTCTGGATGAAGTGGTGAAGAATTTTCCTGATACGGATGACGAAGAGGAAGAAGAGAAAATCAAGATTGCCATCGTCGGAAAACCGAACGCAGGAAAATCCTCTATTATCAATAAACTCATCGGGGAAAACAGGGTCATCGTATCCGACATAGCCGGAACTACCCGGGATGCCATAGATACGGAAATAGAGAAAAACGGACGGAAATATGTGTTCATTGATACTGCCGGTCTGCGCAGAAGATCAAAAGTAAACGAGGACCTTGAAAAATACAGTATTATCAGAACTGTTTCTGCTATTGAACGAAGCGATATCGTCATACATGTCATAGATGCCGCGGACGGGGTGACGGAACAGGATGCCAAAATAGCCGGCATTGCCCACGAACGCGGAAAAGGCGTGATAATCGCCGTAAATAAATGGGATTTGATTGAAAAGAATGACAAGACCATTTACGAACATACGCGGAAAGTCAGAGAAGTTCTGTCCTACATGCCATATGCAGAAATAATATTCATATCGGCAGTAACCGGCCAGAGGCTTCCTAAGCTTTATGAATTAATCGATACCATCGAACAAAACCAAAGCATGAGGATTTCCACTGGAGTCCTGAATGAGATTCTTACGGAAGCGACCGCGCTGCAGCAGCCTCC
Source organism: Parasporobacterium paucivorans DSM 15970 (assembly GCF_900141895.1). Lineage (GTDB taxonomy): Bacteria > Bacillota > Clostridia > Lachnospirales > Lachnospiraceae > Parasporobacterium > Parasporobacterium paucivorans. The sequence continues at coordinate 10,554 of NZ_FQYT01000002.1, forward strand.
ATCAGATAAGGGAAAACGTCTGAAAATCTTTTATATGACACAGGTTACCGTAAAACCGCCAACCTTCGTTATCTTTGTAAACGACAAGGAACTTATGCATTTTTCCTATACGAGATATATAGAGAACAAAATCAGGGAGGCCTTTGGTTTCAAGGGAACATCACTGAAATTCATCGTCAGAGAACGAAAGGACAGAGAATAGGATCATGGAACGTATTATTTGCTTGGTAATTGGTTATGTTTTTGGTTTATTTCAGACTGGATATATTTATGGGCGGATTAAGCATGTTGATATCCGCACCTCAGGCAGCGGCAATGCCGGAACCACGAATGCACTCCGGGTTCTCGGCAAAAAAGCCGGCATCATTACCTTTATTGGAGACGTCATAAAAGCCGTCGTTGCCGGGCTGTTGACGAGGCTTGTTTTTCATGGGTCCGACATTGATATAACGGTGCTGCTCTTATACACCGGTATCGGAGTCGTGCTCGGACACAACTTTCCTTTTTATCTTAATTTCAAGGGTGGTAAAGGCATTGCCGCCACAGGCGGTATCGTCATCTCGCTTTTGGATTGGAGATTGATCCTGATCGGTCTGGTGACGTTCATAGTCGTCATTGCCGTAACCAAATATGTTTCTCTGGGGTCTTTGTCACTGGTGACGGGATTCGTTATTGAATTCATCCTTTTTGTGCAAATGAAATGGTATTCTTTGGGGAACGCATTCAAAATCGAGGCTTACCTACTGGTCTTGGTAATAGCGGCCCTCGCATATTTCCAACACAGGGGAAACATCGTCAGACTGATAAATAAATCGGAAAATAAATTTGGACAAAAGAAAGAAGGTTTATAACATGGCAGAAATAAGCGTACTGGGAGCGGGAAGCTGGGGAATAGCCCTTGGACTGCTGCTTCATAAAAATGGACATAGAGTAACTATGTGGTCCGCATTGGAAAGCGAAGTAAACATGCTTCTCACGGAAAGAGAACACAAAATTGGGCTTCCCGGCATAAAAATCCCTCAGGAGATTGCTATCACCAGTGATTTGGACGAAGCAGTCAGCGGTAAGGACGTAATTGTAATGGCTGTTGCCTCGAAGTTTGTCCGAGCTACGGCCCACCGTCTTCAGGGAAAAATTTCCAAAGGGCAGATTATCGTCAACGTTGCCAAGGGTATAGAGGATAAAACACTTATGCGCCTCTCCGAGGTCATTGGCGAAGAATTGCCCGAGGCAGATGTGGCGATACTTTCTGGCCCCAGCCATGCAGAAGAAGTAGGTAACGGAATGCCTACTGCCATTGTGGTCGGGGCAAAGACACAGGAAACCGCAGAATATCTTCAGAACATTTTTGCCAATGATGTGTTTCGTGTTTACACCAGTTCCGATGTGCTTGGCATGGAACTGGGTGCAGCCTTTAAAAACGTTATAGCACTGGCAGCCGGCATCGCCGATGGCCTTGGGTATGGAGACAATACAAAGGCCGCCCTGATTACCAGGGGAATCAAGGAAATTGCCAGACTGGGAGAAGCCATGGGTGCGAAGCCCGCGACTATCTACGGATTATCCGGCATCGGAGATCTGATTGTTACCTGCGCCAGTATGCACAGCCGAAACCGCCGTGCAGGGATACTGATTGGACAGGGACGAACCATGGAAGAGGCCGTCAAAGAAGTAAACATGGTAGTGGAGGGCATCGTCTCCGCAAGAGCGGCTACTGACCTGGCCCATAAGTATAATGTGGAAATGCCTATTACCGAAAAGGTGAGCGAGGTTCTTTTCAATAATGCGGATGCCAAAAATGCCGTATATGACCTTATGCTGCGTGACAAAATCAGCGAACATGAGGAAATGCCCTGGGAGTAATTCTTCCGCCTTGTATAAGACGTGTCGAATTTATTTTCATGATAAGTGCATCAATTGCCAGCTTCATAAATGTGGTGACATACCGACTGCCAAATAAAATATCGTTCAGGACAGGCGGATCCGTCTGTCCATTTTGTGACACCCGGCTGATTGGGGCATTATGCATAAGTGTCCCCATGCTGCTTCTTACGCTTCTGATTGAAGGCAGTTTTGGAAGAGCGCCGCAAGGAAATCCCACTTTGCCTTCGGACCTTTTCTGGCAGTTGGAATTGGCTTAGCTTTGCTTTATGGACACCAGGTTATACAGTTGTATTTTTCTTATATCTGATTCCGTATTGTAACTTGTAAAAGAGGGCAACTCGACGTATAATGAATTATTAAGGATTGCATATTACTATATACGAGGTCAGATTTCGTCATATTTTTATCAATTTTTACCAAATTATTGTCACAAAGATTATAGAATTTTTATAGATAAAAGATTCGATTTGGACAATAATTGATTCATGTCTCGAATCATATACAAGAACATCTAACAGGAGGTTTATAATGTCAGTTAAGAAATCGGTTATTCCATTCTCAGGGACGGAAGAACAGGAAAAGCTGCTGCACGGTATTATCGAACAGCACAGACATCAGGCAGGAGCCCTGATGCCAGTACTACAGAAAGCCCAGGAATTATATGGTTATCTGCCTATCGAAGTACAGAATATGATAGCAGATGGACTTAAGGTTCCAAAATCACAGGTTTACGGCGTAGTCAGTTTCTACGCTCAATTTACTTTAAATCCAAAAGGAAGAAACCAGATTCAGATATGTCTTGGAACAGCCTGCTATGTTAAGGGTGCCGGAAACCTGTTGGACAGACTCAGTGACAAATTAGGGATAGCACCAGGTGGAATCACACCCGATGGAAAATTTTCTCTTGATGAATGCCGCTGTTTTGGAGCCTGCGGACTCGCACCAGTCGTTATAGTAAACGGCGAGGTTTACGGACGGCTGAAGTCTGATGATATTGACGGAATTCTTGGTAAATACGAATAGCAAAAGAAAAATAGGAGGATATTTTAATGATATCTCTTGATCAGTTAAAAGAAATCAATCATACAATGCAGGGTATCATGGCCGTCAGAAGGATTGGCGAAGAAATGATTGGCGAAGCAAAGGCCAACGGAGATGAAAGCAGCATCCAGATATTGATCTGCGGCGACACAGGCTGTGAATCTTCCGGAAGCGATAAAGTACTGGATGCCTTAAGACAGCAGATTGAAGAAAAAAAGCTTGAAAAAGAAGTTACAATAATCCGTACCGGATGTCAGGGACTCTGTTCCATGGGGCCTGTCATGACAGTATGTCCCGGCGGCGCATTTTATACACAGATTAAAGTTAAAGATGTTCCTGAAATCGTAGAAGAACATATCCTGAAAGGAAATGTTGTCAAACGTCTGTTGTATCATGAAATGCAGATGGATGATGGAATACTGCCCCTAAAAAACACCGGATTCTTCAAGAAACAATATGCCATCGCTTTAAGAAACTGCGGTGTCATTAATCCTGAAGATATTAAAGAATATATCGGTACCGGCGGATACCTGGCTCTTGGCAAGGTACTGACCGAGATGTCACCGGACGATGTAATCCAGACACTTTTAGACAGCGGGCTGCGTGGAAGAGGCGGAGCAGGATTCCCTACAGGCAACAAATGGAAATTTGCCAAAGCCAATGCGGCTGACCAGAAATTCGTGTGCTGCAACGCAGACGAAGGCGATCCCGGTGCTTTTATGGACAGGGCGGTGCTGGAAGGCGATCCGCATGTGGTGCTTGAGGCCATGGCTATTGCTGGCTATACAATCGGTTCCAGCCAGGGGTATATTTATGTGCGTACGGAATATCCGACTGCTGTCAAAAAGCTGAATCTTGCCATTGATGAAGCCAGGGAAATGGGACTTCTTGGAAAAAACATCATGGGAACAGGTTTTGATTTTGATATAGAACTGCGGCTCGGTTCCGGCGCATTTGTATGCGGCGAGGAAACAGCATTGATGCGTTCTATCGAAGGAGAAAGAGGCGAACCACGTCCAAGACCTCCATTCCCTGCAGTAAAAGGACTCTTTGATAAACCCACAATCCTGAACAACGTGGAAACCATGTCCAATATACCTCAGATCATCCTCAATGGCCCGGAGTGGTTTTCATCCATCGGCACAGAGAAATCTAAGGGAACCAAGGTCTTTGCACTGGGTGGAAAAATCACAAACACTGGTCTTATAGAAGTCCCGATGGGCACCACCCTCAGAGATATTGTGGAAGAAATCGGCGGCGGTGTTCCAAACGGCAAAAAATTCAAAGCGGCTCAGACCGGCGGACCTTCTGGAGGCTGCATTCCGGCTGAGCATGCGGATACTCCAATAGATTACGATAACCTGGTTGCCATAGGATCCATGATGGGATCCGGAGGTTTCATTGTAATGGATGAGGATACCTGTATGGTTGACATTTCCAAATTCTTCCTGCAGTTCATGGTGGATGAGAGCTGTGGAAAATGCACCCCTTGCCGCGTAGGAACAAGACGGCTTTATGAAATGCTTGATTCCATCACTAAGGGAGAAGCCACCCTCGAAGACTTGGAAAAGATGGAGAAGCTTTGCATGGATATCAAATCCAACTCCCTGTGCGGACTTGGACAGACAGCTCCAAACCCGGTTATTTCGACTCTACGCTATTTCAGGGATGAATATATAGCCCATGTTGTAGACAAAAAATGTCCAGCGGGGGTATGTAAAAACCTTATTACTTATTCCATCGATGCCGAAACCTGTATCGGATGTACAAAGTGTGCAAAAAACTGTCCGACGAATGCAATCGATGGTGAGCTCAAAAAAGCACATGTAATAAATACAGATAAATGCATTAAATGTGGAACATGCTATGATGTATGCCCTGTAAACGCAGTCAGGAGGGGATAGGAAGATGCCTAAACTTACAATAGATAATATACAAATAGAAGTTCCAGAAGGAACCACTATTTTAGAAGCAAGCACACAATTAGGGATTGATATTCCCACATTATGTCACATGAAAGAGCTTTCACCGGAAGGCTCCTGCCGGATGTGTCTGGTAGAAGTTGAGAACGCACGGGGACTGCAGACATCCTGCAATACAATATGTTCTGAAGGAATGGTAGTCCGCACGGACACAGAAAAAGTTATCGACTCACACCGTTTTGTGCTCGATATGCTTCTTTCCAACCATAATCTGGACTGTTTTAACTGTGCGGCCAACGGACAGTGCAAGCTGCAGGACTACTGTGTACAGTACGGTGTGGAAAGGACCAGTTTTAAAGGCTTGAAATGTACGGAACCGGTTGATACATCCAGCCCGTTCTTTGATTTTGATCATACTAAATGTATCCTTTGCCGGAAATGTGTTAGAACCTGTGAGCACATCCAGTGCGACAGCGTCCTTTCTGCAGCAGACAGAGGATTTGGGACAAGCATTTCCACTTTCATGGGAGTACCTTATCTGGAGAGCGGCTGTGTCAGCTGCGGCAACTGCGTCCAGGCCTGCCCCGTTGGTGCCCTCACGCTGAAAGATTCCAAGAAGTACCGTGTCTGGGAAACAAAAAAAGTTACAACCACCTGCCCACACTGTGCAACCGGATGCCAGATGAATCTGATTGTAAAAAAAGGCAAAATTGTCGCAGTCGAAGGAGCGCCAGGACCAGCAAACGAAGGACAGCTCTGCGTAAAAGGACGTTTCGGCTCCCATGATTTCGTTCATTCACCGGATCGACTGAAACATCCTTTAATCAAGAAAAACGGCAAGTTTGAGCAGGCTACCTGGGATGAAGCCCTTGACCTGATTGCTTCCAAAATGACTGAACTTAAGAAAAAATACGGTCCGAATTCCCTGGCAGGCTTCTCCTGTTCAAGAGCTCCGAATGAAGACAACTACGTTATGCAGAAGATGGTAAGGACTGTCTTTGAAACCAATAACGTCGACAATTGCGCCAGAGTGTGCCATTCTGCAACTGTAGCAGGTCTCGCCATAACACTTGGATCTGGTGCCATGACCAACACCATCAAAGATATCACAGAGGAACCAGAGGTTATGCTGATTGTAGGTTCCAATACCACCGAAGCCCATCCGGTTATCGGTTCCAGGATCAGACGTGCGAAACAAAACGGCTGTAAGCTCATCGTAGTAGACCCACGTGAGACCACACTGGCAGAGGAAGCGGATATCCACCTGAAGATAAGGCCAGGTACCAATGTTGCTTTTGCCAACGGGATCATGAACATCATTATCAGCGAAGGTCTTGAGGACAAAGAATATATCGCAGCCAGAACAGAAGGATATGATGAAATAAAGAAAATCGTAGCTGAGTATACGCCGGAAAAAGTTGCCGCAATCTGCAGGATAGATGCAGACGCATTAAGGGAAGCAGCCATTATGTACGCAAAAGCGGAGAAGGCTCCGATAATATATTGCCTTGGTGTCACGGAGCATTCCACCGGTACTGAGGGCGTTATGTCGATGTCAAATATCGCAATGCTTGTTGGTAAAATCGGAAAAGCAGGATGCGGTGTCAATCCGTTAAGAGGACAGAACAATGTTCAGGGTGCCTGTGACATGGGCTGTCTGCCGACAGACTTCCCTGGATATCAGAAGGCAAATAAACCTGAGGTTATTAGCAAGTTTGAAAAAGCCTGGGGCGTCAGTCTTTCCAGCTCCAAGGGACTCACGTCCACAGAAGTTTTTGTTGCTGCAAATGAAGGCAAAATAAAGGGCCTGTATATATTCGGTGAAGACCCGATTGTAACAGATCCGGATACCGGCCATGTGAACAATGCGCTTAACAATATTGAGTTTCTTGTAGTACAGGAACTGTTCATGACCGAGACGGCAGCTTATGCAGATGTCATCCTTCCTGGTGCAAGCTATGCCCAGAAAGAAGGTACCTTCTCCAACACAGAGAGGCGGGTGCAGAGAGTCAGAAAGGCAGTGGAACTGGAAGGCGAGCAGCGACTCGATACGGATATTTTCTGCGACCTGATGACTAGAATGGGCTACCCTGCTCATTATGACAGCGCATCCGATATTATGGATGAGGTTGCCAGGCTGACGCCAAGTTTCGGCGGAATAAGCTTTGAACGTCTGGACAGAGGTGAAAGCCTTCAGTGGCCATGTACCTACAGTGACCATCCCGGCACACCGATCATGCACTGCGAAGTGTTTTCGAGAGGTCTCGGCTATTTCTACCCAGCTGTATACAAACCAGCGGCAGAACTGCCGGATGAGGAATATCCAATCCTTCTCAACACGGGCAGGATGCTGTACCACTATAATACCAGAGCCATGACTGGGAGGTCCCCTGGAATCAATATAATCTCAAATTCATCCTACATTGAGATCAACTATAAGGATGCCCAGAAACTGGGAATCGGAAACCATGACAGGGTCAAGGTGTATTCCAGAAGAGGTGAACTAGAGACAGAAGCCTTGGTCGGAAGAAAAGTCAACGAAGGCGAATCCTTTATGACTTTCCACTTCCCGGACGGAAATGCTAATAAGCTCACAAATGCTGCCCTTGACGAATTCGCACGTATACCTGAATACAAGGTATGTGCAATCAAAATAGAAAAAGCATGATATCAAACCCCCTTGCAGTGTATGTAAGGGGGTTTTAAGGAGTAAAAGCCATGACACCATATATTATCGTTTTTCTGGTTATTATCATTTTCTTTTTCGTGCAGGCCCGACTATACCGGAGACGAGCGCACGAGGAACTTGCATCCGGTATACGCCGGGAGTGGGGTCAGACCCCCAAACGCAGCTACGAACCAGGCGATTTGACAAAAATTGGCCGGTTCCATGACACTCGAAAGAAAATAGAACCGGCCAAATTCTATATCGATGAAATAACCTGGAATGACCTGGATATGGATGCCGTGTTCAAGCAGATAAATAACACACGCTCTTCCATCGGTGAAGATTATCTATACCACCTGCTGCGGACCCCTTCCTTCACGGCAAAAGAACTGGAGGAAAGAGAAAGGCTCATTTCTTATTTTTCAAATAACAGAGAGGATACTTTCCGCCTGCAGGAAATATTTGCGGCCATTGGCCGTACAAAGTCCATATCTTTTTATGAGACTATCCACCGATTATCCGGATTGAAGAAGCGTTCAAATACAGAGCATATACTTTTGGCCTGCCTCCTTTTGGCCTCCGTAGCTCTGTTGTTCATCTCTCCACCCCTGGGTATCGTATGTATCATTGCAATGGTTGGTATCAATGTAGTCCGACATTCTAATCACAAAAAAGTTATCCAGGATTATCTGTCTGGTTTCCGTTATCTCATATACATGTTGGAAGGAGCAAAAGCTGCTTCGGGACTGAATCTGCCGGTACTGGACGGATATAATCAGGTATTGAATGAAAATACGGGGAAACTTTCCACACTGCAAAAAGGCGTATTTCTCCTGACTTCCAACAATATGTCCGGCTCTCCGGGAGATGTATTCATGGACTACCTGCGGATGCTTTTCCATCTGGATATTTTGAAATTCAATTCCATGCTTGCAAAGACTCTGGATCGGCTGGATGAGATTGATATAATCTTTGGTACCATGGGCCTGCTAGAGAGCATGACCGCGGCCGCATCCTATCGGGAGCAGAAGAACCCCTGTTGCCAGCCTGAATTTGTGACCGGGTACAAAGGATTGTCTTTCCAGAATATATATCACCCCCTTATTGATCATCCTGTCAAAAACAGCCTGGAAGAAGACGGGGGCATTTTGCTGACTGGCTCCAATGCTTCCGGAAAATCCACTTTCTTAAAAACGGCTGCACTCAATGTCCTCCTCTCCCAGACCATTCACACCTGCACGGCAGACCGCTTTATCACAGGATTTTACAGACTTTTCACATCCATGTCCCTGAGAGACAGCCTGGAATCTGGGGAAAGCTATTACATGGCAGAAATACGCTCCCTGAAAAGGATTCTGGACAGCTGCGGAATTGGGCCGTCAGTATTTTGCTGTATCGATGAAGTCCTCCGGGGCACAAATACAGTGGAAAGGATAGCTGCTTCCGCCCAGCTTTTGAAAAGCATGGACGAACAGGGTGTTCTCTGCTTTGCAGCCACACACGATGTGGAACTTACCGGTCTTCTGAAAGACTATTATGCCAATTATCATTTTCAGGAGGAAATAACCGACAACGATATTTTTTTTAATTACCGGCTCTACAAGGGCGCCGCATCCACCAGGAATGCCATTAAGCTGCTGGAAATCATCGGATATGACAAAACCGTTACCGAAAAGGCCGAGGCTGCTGCAAACCGCTTTCTGAATACCGGTTTGTGGACTCTTGAAAATAAAGGCTGATTATGATACCATATAAGTTAATTTTATGTAAGGAGGGCACAATGATGTCTGAAAATGTATACGACATCCTCGCGGATAGGGGATTTATTGAACAAGCTACACATCCGGACGAAATCAGAGAATTACTGGGTAAGGAAAAGGTTACCTTTTATATAGGCTTTGATGCAACAGCAGACAGTCTTACGGCTGGACATTTTCTTACTATCATGGCTATGAAGCATATGCAGAATGCTGGCCACAAGCCAATCGCACTTTTAGGTGGAGGAACCACTATGATTGGAGACCCTTCCGGAAAGTCCGATATGCGATCCATGATGACCATGGAAAAAATCAACCATAATGCCCAGTGTTTTGCGGAGCAATTCGCCAAATTTATTGATTTCAGAGAAGGGAAGGCCATCATCGACAACAACGCCAACTGGCTTCTGGATTTAAATTACGTCGAATTTTTAAGGGAGATTGGCGTACATTTTTCGGTGAACCGGATGCTGGCAGCGGACTGTTATAAGCAGAGGATGGAAAAGGGGCTTACCTTCTTTGAATTCAATTACATGATTATGCAGTCCTATGATTTCTGGAAGCTGTTCAAGCTGTACGACTGTACCCTGCAGATGGGTGGAAATGACCAATGGTCCAACATTATCGGCGGTGTGGAATTGATCCGCAGGAAAGAGGGCAAATCAGCTTTTGGACTTACATTGAAACTCCTTACTACCAGTGAAGGCCTGAAGATGGGCAAGACCATGAAGGGCGCCATCTGGCTGAATCCGGAAAAGACTTCTCCTTATGAATTCTATCAGTATTGGAGAAATATTGAAGACGTGAAAGTAGAGGAGTGCCTGGGTCTCCTTACCTTCCTGCCGATGGATGAGGTTAGAAGATTGGGTTCACTGCAAGACGAAAAGATCAATGAGGCGAAAGAAGTTCTTGCATATGAAATCACCAAAATCGTCCATGGAGAAGAAGAAGCTGCAAAAGCAATGGAAGCATCTCATGCTTTATTTGCAAACGGAGGAAAGAGTTCGGATATACCTTCTACATGCTACGATTCAGAAAAGCTTTCCGAAGGTATAGATATCTTATCCCTTCTTGTCGATACAAAACTGGCTCCCACCAGATCGGAAGCCAGAAGGCTGATTCAGCAGGGCGGGGTTTTCGTAAACGAAGAGAAGGTTGCTCAGGTTGACCGGATTTTCAGCAAAGCTAATTTTGATGAGGATGGCGCACTCCTGATCCGCAAGGGCAAGAAGAGCTATCATCTGATTAAAGAAAAAGAATAGGAATTATTATTTGGAGGATAAGCAAGTGACGAAGTACGGATTAAATGAACTGAGGGAAATGTTCCTGCGCTTCTTTGAAGGCAAAGACCATCTCAGGCTTAGCAGTTTTTCCCTGGTTCCACATAACGATAACAGCCTGCTTCTGATTAATTCAGGCATGGCACCTCTTAAGCCATATTTCACTGGACAGGAGATACCGCCAAAGGCGAGGATAACCACCTGCCAGAAATGTATCCGGACAGGAGATATAGAAAATGTCGGAAAGACTGCCCGCCATGGCACCTTCTTTGAAATGCTCGGCAATTTTTCTTTTGGAGACTATTTCAAAAAAGAATCGATCCGATGGTCCTGGGAATTCCTTACGGAAGTAGTAGGATTGGACCCAGCCCGCCTGTATCCTTCCGTATATCTGGAGGATGATGATGCTTTTGATATCTGGCACCTGGAGATGGGCATCGACAAAAGCCGGATCTTCAGATTCGGTAAAGAAGATAATTTCTGGGAACATGGTGCCGGACCCTGCGGACCCTGCTCAGAGATTTATTATGACCGGGGTGAAAAATATGGATGCGGCAGCGAAAACTGTACAGTAGGGTGTGACTGCGACCGCTACATAGAGGTATGGAACAATGTATTTACGCAATTTGAAAGCGATGGAAAAGGAAATTACACAGACCTTGCGAAGAAAAATATAGATACGGGAATGGGTCTGGAAAGACTGGCCGTGGTGGTGCAGGACGTAGAATCCATCTTTGATGTGGATACCATACAGGCCATCCGCAACCGCGTATGTGAATTTTCAGGTGCAGCCTATCTGACTGATCCATCCAAGGATATTTCAATTCGTTTGATTACTGATCACATCCGTTCCGCAACCTTTATGATCTCTGATGGAATCATGCCTTCCAACGAAGGCAGGGGATATGTCCTTCGCCGCCTGATTCGAAGGGCTGCCAGACATGGAAAGCTTCTGAACATTGAAGGCAAATTCCTGGCAAAACTCTGTGATACCGTCATTGCGGAATCCAAGGGTGCTTATCCTGAACTGGAAGAAAAGAAATCCATGGTATTTGCAGTGCTTACAGAAGAGGAAAATAAATTTTATCAGACAATAGACGGCGGTCTGAAGATTCTCACCGGCTTAAAGGATGATATGACTAAATCTGGAAGCCGTATACTTTCCGGAGAGGAAGCATTCAAGTTATATGATACGTACGGTTTTCCTCTGGATCTTACGAGAGAGATTTTGGAAGAGCAGGGGCTTGGAATCGATGAGGAAGGCTTCACCAAGGCAATGCAGGAGCAGAAACAGAAAGCCCGTGCCGCCAGGGGAGTAACCAATTACATGGGTGCCGACTCTTCTGTTTACGAAAAAATCGACCCGTCGGTAACCAGTGTGTTTATCGGCTACGATAACGAAGAATTTGATTCTGAAATAACCGTCCTCACCTCCGGCGATGAGATCGTTCAGGCCTTGTCCGAAGGAGATAGCGGAAGCATCATCACAAAAGAAACTCCCTTTTATCCGGAAATGGGTGGACAGACCGGTGACCTCGGCGCTATCCGTAAGGATGATGCGGAATTCACAGTTTCCGATACCATCAAACTGCCAGGTGGAAAGATTGCCCATGTGGGCAAGGTGACCAGGGGTATGCTTATGAGCAGCGACCACGTCCGCCTTTTCATTGATACCGAGAGAAGAAATGATACCAGGAAAAACCACAGTGCCACACATCTGCTTCACAAAGCGTTAAAATCAGTTTTGGGTGAGCATGTGGAGCAGGCAGGTTCCCTGGTATCCCCCGACAGGCTCCGATTTGATTTTACCCATTTCTCTGCCATGTCTCCGGATGAAATACGTCAGACAGAAAACATTGTAAACTTTGAAATCGGACGATTCCTGCCAGTCGTTACAAAAGAAATGACGCTGGATGATGCCAAGAAATCAGGTGCAACTGCACTCTTTGGGGAAAAATATTCCGACACAGTGCGAGTTGTCTCCATGGGGGATTTCTCCACAGAACTTTGCGGCGGTACCCATGTGGATAATACTGGTAAAATTATGGTATTCAAGATTCTGTCGGAAGCCGGTGTGGCTGCTGGAGTCCGCAGAATTGAGGCTCAGACCGGAAAAGGCGTTTTTGCATATTATGAAAATCTGGAGAATGAGCTGTTCGCATCCTCCCGTGCTGCCAAAACAGAACCGGCTCAGCTGACCAGAAGAGTGGAGGATATGCTTTCGGAAATCAAATCCCTCCATTCAGAAAATGAAAAACTCAAAAATCAGATTGCCAAAAGTTCCATGGGCAACGTAAACGATAAAGTTTCCAAAATCAAAGGCGTAAGTGTGATTGCCGAAAAAATTGACGATATGGATATGAACGGTCTCCGGAATCTGGGTGACCAGCTTAAGGATAAGCTGAAGGATGGCGTTGTTGTTCTCGCTTCCTCCCAAGGGCCAGACAAGGTGAATCTGATTGTTATGGTAACGGAAGAAGCCATGAATAGAGGTCTTCACGCAGGAAATCTCATTAAGGAAATTGCTCCCTTAGTTGGCGGAGGCGGAGGCGGCCGGCCCAACATGGCACAGGCAGGTGGAAAAAAACCTTCCGGAATAGCGGATTCACTTACCAGAGCACTTGAAATCATTGAAAACCAGATAAAAAGTTAAATACTAGTTGACGTAATAGAAAAATATGCTATAATTACTCTAGTGCAATAATCAAATACCCAGACAGTTGTATTATGCACAATACGCAACTGGAGGGAGGTTAGGTGTGAGGCTATGTCAAATGTAATCGTAAAAGAGAACGAAACTCTAGATAGCGCTTTACGCAGATTTAAAAGAAACTGTGCGAAGGCTGGTATCCAACAAGAGATCCGTAAAAGAGAACATTACGAGAAACCTAGTGTTAAGCGTAAGAAGAAGTCAGAAGCAGCAAGAAAACGTAAATTTAATTAAGTTATGCTGGTTAAGTTCCTTAAATCCTATGATTTAAGGAACTTTTTTTCTTACCAATTAATAGTATTCAATCTTGAAAAAAAATGCTAAAATATAAAACATCTGATGGTGGATTTCACAAGAAGTCCTAATAAAGAAAGGCAGGATCAAATGAGCGTATTTATTGAAGAGGAAGTGGTTCCAGAGTTTGATTTCGACTACAAAAGCCTGCTGGAAGAAGTCATAGAGGAAGCATTGGACTACATGGATTGTCCCTACGAGGCGGAAATAAACGTAATTTTGACTGATAATGAAAACATTCAATCCATAAACAAAGAATTTCGTGAAATGGACAGGCCCACCGATGTTCTTTCTTTTCCCATGGTATCTTTCGGGAAACCGGGAGATTTTTCTTTTCTGGAAGAAGAGCAGAGCTGCTTTAATCCGGAAACAGGGGAGCTGATGCTGGGAGACATCATTCTTTCCGTTGAAAAGGTACGGGAACAGGCGGCCACCTATGGCCATTCCGAGAAAAGAGAACTTGCTTTTCTGACTGCACACAGCATGCTTCATCTGTTCGGATATGACCACATAGAAGAACAGGATAGAATCCTGATGGAAAAACTTCAGGAAGAAATCCTGCAAAAAATGAATATACACCGGTAGACAAAATGGGGAGATCAGTCATGAAAAGAAAATCAATAATCATCGGGTCCATTATAGTATTAGCTGTTATCGTAACCTTCATTGCCATCGCCGTCTCAGGCAATGAAAAAACGGAGGAAACAACCGCGGACACTACGGAAGCTACGACTACACAGGAAGAAACAGAAACAACGGTCTCACGGGAAGGTATGATGCACAGCAATCTGACCGGCGAATGGGTGGACAATTCCATAGGCATGAGAAGGCCGGCAGCAGTCATGTTGAACAATATTAAAGTGGCCGTACCTCAATCGGGCATTTCGAAAGCTTCCATTGTTTATGAAGCCCCTGTGGAAGGCGGAATCACAAGGCTTCTGGGCGTATTTGAAAACTACGATGGATTGGATAAGATTGGTTCTGTCCGTAGTGCCAGAACCTACTATGTCTATTTGGCCATGGAATTTGATGCTATTTACCTCCATTATGGTTCAGCCCATTATGCGGACAGCCTGTTAAACAGTGACGCGGTCAGTAACCTGAGCGGACTTTCAGGCATCGGATCTACGGTTTATTACCGAACCAGTGACAGACCGGCTCCCCACAATGCATATACAAGCGCCACCGGTATAACAAACGGAATTTCTGCCCTTGGTTATCGCACACAGACAGACTCTGCCTATGAAAGCCATTTTGTGTTTACCGGGGATGGAGAATCCAATTCCCTGGAGGGGGGAATCCCGGCCGGTAAGATATCCGTCGGTTACCGGATAAATAACCCTTGGTTCGAGTTCAATCCAGCGGACGGACTGTATTACCGTTTCCAATATGGTGCCCCACATACTGATCAGATGGATGGGAGCCAGCTAGCCTATAAAAATGTACTGATCCAGTACTGCAACTATAGTTATTACGATGGAAATGGCTATCTGAATATTGATGTGAATGGAGGCGGTTCCGGTGTGTTCATCTCGAACGGAAAGGCTGTGGATATAACCTGGAACAAAGAATCCACTTCAAACCGGGCGAGGTACTTCGATTCATCCGGAAATGAAATTATCCTGAATCAGGGAAAAACCTGGGTCTGCATCGTTTTGAACGACGCGAAGGATTCGGTTTCCATATCCGAAACAACAGATTAAAAATTCCTGAATAAAAGGTGCATAAATGTCAAACAACAAGAACCATTCAAGCTTTATCATACAGGGCTCCATTTTGGCCGTATCCTCGGTGATGGTAAGGATTATCGGCCTGATGTATCGCATCCCCCTTACCAACATCCTTGGAAACAAGGGGATGGGTATATATGGGATTGCTTTTGATATGTATTCCATCCTGCTTCTTATTTCATCGTATTCGCTGCCCCTTGCCGTATCCAAGCTAGTATCTGCGCGGGTTGCCAAAGGACAGATCAGGAACAGCCATCGGATTTTTCTGGGGGCCATCCGCTTTTCCCTTTCGGTAGGTTTGGTTGTAGGAGCCTTCGCTTATTTTTGTGCAGATCTGCTTGCCAGGCTCTGGCTGAGCCCAGAGAGCGCCATAGCCTTCCGGATTCTTGCCCCCACATTGGTAATCATGTCGGTATTGGGTGTTTTCCGTGGTTATTTCCAGGGACTGGGAACCATGATTCCTACCGCATTATCTAATATTTTCGAGCAGATTGTAAACGCAGTCGTAAGCGTAGCTGCAGCTAAGTATCTCTTCGATTTTGGCAGAACTGCGGCCAGAATGAAGAAAGATTTTAATTATCCGGAGGCATATGGTTCTGCTGGTGGAACACTTGGTACAGCACTTGGAGCTCTTACAGCACTTATTCTTCTGATTATCGTCTATTTTTCATACAAAAAAGTGATTCGCAGAAAACTTCGAAAAGATATGACCGAAGAGAACGAATCCTATGGTTTCATATTGAAGATTCTTATCCTTACCATTATGCCTGTAATCCTGAGTACGACCATTTACAATATCAGTACATTTTTGGACAGTGGCTTCTATAATAACATCATGGCCATAAAGGGGATGGATAAGAACATTCGCCAGGAACTTCTGGGCATGTATACCGGCAAATACCGGCTTCTTGTAAATGTTCCGGTTGCCCTGGCCTCTGCTCTGGCTTCCTCCATGATTCCCAGTATTTCCGCCTCCATCGCCACAGGAAACAGGGGACAGGTGGTAAATAAAATCAATCTGGTGCTCCGTTTCTGCATGATGATAACCATTCCTTCCGCCGTGGGTATGGCAGTGCTCGCAAAGCCTATTATTAATCTGCTTTTTCCGGGAGCGGAGGGTGTGGACACCACCGTGCTCATGATGCAGACAGGAGCCATATCCATAATTTTTTATTCCATATCCACCCTGACGAACGGGATTTTACAAGGTATTAACCACATGCGCATACCTGTAAGGCATTCTTTTATCTCCCTGATTGTCCATGTTGTGCTGATTTCTCTGTTGCTGTATTTTACCGACCTGAATATTTTTGCCGTGGTCATCTCAGACGTGCTCTTTGCTGTGGTCATCACCATACTGAATGCCAGATCCCTGTATCATTATTTGGAATACCGGCAGGAAAAGGTTATGACTTTTGTCCTGCCGGCGCTTTCATCAGTGATTATGGGGGCTGCCGCATATTTTGCCTACCATCTCATGTATCCGGCCTTCAAAGCATCTGTGGATTCGGCCTGGTTGTCAAACGCCATACCTGCCATTTTATCCATTATTTTGGCTGTAATCATATATTCTCTTTGCCTGCTTCTTTTTAAAGTGGTGGATGTCCATGATATTGAGAAGCTTCCAAAAGGAAAAAAACTCGCATACTTCTTGCGCAGAATACACTTATTGAGAGATTGACGGACCAGGACACCTTAGAAGGGAGACGAAAATGAAATCAGATATTATCATACTTGGCGGAGGTGCATCTGGTCTGGCAGCAGCTATTACCGCGTCCGGACAGGGTGCCTCAGTCACTATAATCGAACACAAGGATAAAATTGGACGCAAGATTCTTGTGACCGGAAACGGCCGGTGTAATCTGACGAATCTGAATCAGGACGGTGTAAACTACAGGGGAGAGCAGCCTGGTTTTGCCTTACAGGTGCTTCGAAATTTCGGACTGGATGAAACCCTTGGATTTTTCGATTCACTGGGACTCCTGTTGAAAGACAGGGACGGTTATGTGTACCCTTTTTCAGATCAGGCTGCGGCGGTATCGGATGCACTGCGTTTTAAATGTGCCGGTCAGGGTGTTCATATACTGACACAGACAAAGGCCGAAAACATAGCTTTATCCAAGGGTAAGTTCCAGGTCCGCACAAGGAATGGAGAAGGAAGAGGCGATACCTTACAGGCAGACAGAGTAATCCTTTCTACAGGCGGAATGGCGGCCCCACAAAATGGTTCCGATGGAAGCGGCTATTGCCTCGCACACGGATTGGGGCATTCCATTATTAAACCGGTCCCTGCTCTGACGGGATTATACTGCAAGGAAACGTTCTTCAAAGGAGTGGCTGGGGTAAGAACTGCCGCTCGGCTAAACCTGTACATCAACGAGGAGTGGCAGATGATGGAAGAAGGCGAACTCCAGCTCACCAATTACGGAATTTCAGGAATCCCTGTTTTCCAAATCAGCCGTTTTGTTTCCAGAGCCCTGGACTGCAAGAAGTCTGTTTCCGTTGAAATAGATTTGATTCCGGAATATACTGCAAATGCTCTAAAAGACTTCCTTCTCAGGCAGATTGTTTCAAATCCAAACAAAACTGTGGAAGAGCATCTGTACGGGATACTGAACAAGAAACTGGCCATGCTGGTCCTGAAACTGGCAGGAGTCAACCCATCCACGCCATCTGTCCGGGTTTCAGATGCGGACATTGGAAAAGTTGTCCATCTGATAAAAAATATCCGGGTAGACATCGATCACCCGAACACCTTTGAATTTGCCCAGGTAAGCGCCGGGGGAGTAGATACACGCCAGATTCACCCCCAGACACTGGAATCCAGACTTGTGCCGGGACTATATATAACGGGGGAACTTCTGGATATCGACGGGGCCTGCGGGGGTTACAACCTTCAATGGGCCTGGTCAACTGGCTGCCTGGCCGGAAAGGCAGCGGCTGGGGAAAGGATTTTGTATGATTAGGATAAATCAGGTAAAAATGGATATCTCGCACACACCGGATGCTCTTAGAAAAAAAATCGTAAGATTGCTGAAGATTACACCCGAAAAACTGCTGGACATTCAGATAGTGCGCAAATCCATCGATGCCAGAGATAAAAAAGCCATCATGTATGTCTATACTCTGGATGCAAAGGTGGATAATGAAGCTAAAGTCGCGCAGGCGGTTGACAATAAAAATATTATGTTGGCAAAAGACGAAGAGTATCAATTTCCAGTGTCCGGAACTGGCAAGATGACTGCCCGTCCTGTCATATGCGGCAGCGGTCCCGCAGGACTATTTGCGGCCTATTTTCTGGCCATTGGAGGCTACCGGCCAATTCTCATAGAACAGGGGGAGTCGGTGGAAGACAGAGTCCGGACCGTGGCTGATTTTTGGCAGACCAATGTATTGAACCCTGATTCCAATGTCCAATTTGGAGAAGGAGGAGCAGGAACCTTCTCTGATGGTAAGCTGAATACCCTCGTGAAGGACAAATTCGGCCGGAACCGGCTGGTTCTCCAAACCTTTGTGGACAACGGAGCTAAAGAAGATATCCTGTACCTGAATAAGCCGCATATCGGCACCGACATCCTGTGCCGGATTGTACGAAACATGAGAGAGCAGATTAAAAAGAATGGCGGAGAGGTACGGTTTAACACAAAGCTGACGGATCTCGTAGTAGAAGGTGGGCATTTGCAGGAAATTGTGTTAAATCGGCTCGAAGAGCTGCCCTGCGAAAATCTGATCCTTGCCATTGGCCACAGTGCCCGTGAAACATTCCGGATGCTTCACAGACGCGGTTTGGAGATGCACAGCAAGGCCTTTGCAGTAGGGGTACGAATTGAACATCCACAGGAAATGATATCCCGGACACAGTACGGGGATTCTTTTCATAAGCTTCCTCCTGCCGAATATAAAGTGACCGCCAGGACCTCCGGGGGACGTGCTGTTTATTCCTTCTGCATGTGTCCGGGAGGTTATGTGGTAAATTCCTCCTCCGAACAAAATCGGCTGGTAGTCAACGGCATGAGCAACAGTACACGGAATTCTGCCAATGCAAACAGCGCCATTATCGTTTCTGTGGACCAGAAAGACTTTCCGGATGCTTCGCCCCTTGCAGGTATCCAATTCGTTGAGGAATTGGAGGCGAACGCATATCGGACCGGCCTGGGCAAAATACCCGTCCAGCTTTTGGAGGACTTTTACCAAGGTAAGGTAAGTGAGGATTTTCAAGATGTGAAGCCCTGTATAAAGGGAATGACGAATATGGCAGACATCAATGAGATCTTTCCGGATTACATTACGGACGCTTTAAAAGAAGGAATCCGTTCTTTTGCTTCCTCAATAAAAGGTTTCGACAGGGGAGATGCGATTCTTTCTGCAGTGGAATCCAGGACATCCTCGCCGGTACGCATCACCAGGAGCGAAAATCTGCAAGGGAGCATCCAGGGTATCTATCCATGCGGTGAGGGAGCCGGCTATGCCGGAGGCATAACTTCCGCGGCTATGGACGGCATCAGGGTTTTCGAAGCGATTGCCAGCAGGTACCGCCCGTATGCAAAAAATGAATGACGTTTTTGTATTTATGGTGTATTATATAAAAGTGCAGAATTAACCTGGGGGATGAACGCATGAATTATCGGGAACAGTTAAAAAACAAAAAAAGAATTGTTATAAAAATCGGATCTTCCTCCCTGACTTATCGTGAAACCGGACTGATTAATATTTCCAAACTGGAAAGACTGGTCAGGGCTCTGGCCGATTTGAGCAACCAGGGAAAGGATGTCATCCTTGTTTCTTCGGGTGCCATCGCCGTTGGCAAAAACACCGCAGGTATACATGAAAGGACGCTTACGCTTCCCCAAAAGCAGGCTTGTGCGGCAATTGGCCAGGCCCAGCTTATGACCATGTACCAGAAGCTTTTTGCGGAATATAACAAAATATCCGCTCAGGTTCTGATAACCAAATTCACGATGCTCGGCGAGAAGAGTCTTCACAACGCAACCAATACATTCAATGAGCTTTTTCTTATGGGTGCAATACCAGTCGTAAACGAAAATGATACGGTCTCCACGGAAGAAATTGAATTTGGAGACAACGACACCCTGTCAGCCATTGTTGCCTCTATCATACAGGCGGATCTTCTCATATTGCTTTCCGATATAGACGGATTATTCTCAGATGATCCCCACCAAAATCCAGAAGCACGGTTTATTGACCTTGTACCGGAAATAACCCCGGAACTCCTGGATATGGGCAAGTCTACTCCCGGCACCTGCGTAGGAACCGGCGGAATGAGCACAAAGCTTGCCGCTGCCAGAATCGCAACGGCATCCGGAACGGATATGATTATTGCCAACGGTGAAAATGTCGGCGTGATCGGCAGAATCATGAATGGCGAAAATATTGGTACTCTTTTTATATCTCATAAAGAGGGTGATTTTAATGTAGTGGATTTTTTAAAGAAATAACCTTTCACAGATTGGAGTTTCATGAACATCAGGATATTAAAAAACGTTCAGGACTTTGAAAGTGTAACCTTACAAAAGGACATGGTTGTCGAGAAAAAGTTTCCGTCCGTTAAATTTAGTTCCATCAAATCAGTAAAGTATTTTATATACGATACGAAAAAGAGATACAGAAAAGAAGAAATTCTTCCAAAAATAAAAAAAATCGATTTTATAGACTGTATAGATGCGGTGTGGGATTCCGGCTGCGTTTATTTTACTGCATGCTCATCTGCAGGCTACCAGCACAAGACATTTGTGGAGGTTTACAGATATAATATCCTTGACCGCAGTTACGATATCATTTACTCCTTTGTGGACAGCCTCAGTGAATTTGACCATAATAAGAAAATGAAGATTTTTATCCTTAACAGCTCACATATGATTATCCAGACTGCTTACCCGGTTCAGACAGAAAGTCGATCTGAGGACTATTTAAAGTTTGATCTGACACTTTTTGGCATCAAGGATAAAACTTCCATGAGAATTGTGGATGAAAATCTTGTACATAATGGAATTGACGATATCATTCCTATTTCCGCGTCGCGCAGTGCCATGAAAACAGGCTTTTCCCTGTTGGAAAGCAACAGACATACCCTGCTGACCAAAGAAGAAGCCAGCGTGGAAGGAATCAGTATAATAAATATCCAGCAGCTGATTTCCGACCTGCTGTTAAGAACTACCAATGTGGCTTTTGATCCAATCGGTCAGGCATATTTTTCCAAAACCTTTGCCTACATGGATGTGCAGGGGAATTTTCTGATCTATTCAGCCATAAATTTCGATGAACAGAATGAAGAAATCTTTTTCTATAATTTTGCTTCAAAAGAAATGAAGACGTGCATCAATAACAACATTTTAGAGTATGGCGATATCGCCAGGCCATGCGTCATGGATGACACACCGCTCCTGTGGGTCAAAAACCAGAAAGGGACGGAACTTGTCAACCTGAACAAAGAAAAAGTGCATTTCAGTTTCAGCAATGAGATTGTAGTGGAAGATATAATAAACAATTTCGTGATAACCTCAGGAATGGCCAAAAGGAAATTCTTTCGAAGTTATTCACCGTATTTTACCGTATACAAATATCCGCAGATGAATCTCCTTCTTCAGGAAAATGCCTTCTACCTCGGCTGCGTATCGCCGGATGGAGAAAGTCTGGATATATTCGTCAAATAAATTTCGGAGGATAATGCCATGAACGATACTACAATAAACGCCAAATTAATTCAGATGGGTGAGCAGGCAGTCAAGGTTTCCCGTGTCCTTACCAAAATGAACGTAGGATTGAAAAATCAGGGTCTGGAAGCAGTGGCAGATGCATTGATTGCCCGCGAAGAAGAGATTCTATGGGAAAACCGGAAAGATATAGAAAAAGCCCTGAGCAACAACATGAAAGAATCTCTGGTGGACCGGCTTTGTCTGACTTCTGACCGTATAGTCTCTATGGCGGAGGGATTGCGCCAGATTGCCTCCCTGGAAGATCCGGTTGGAGAAGTCATCGGCATGAAAAAGCGTCCTAACGGACTCATGATTGGAGAAAAGCGGGTTCCATTAGGAGTCATCGGAATCATCTACGAAGCAAGACCCAATGTAACCGCGGATGCCTTCGGCCTCTGCTTTAAGACCGGAAATGCGGTAATATTGAAAGGCGGAAGCGATGCCCTCTATTCCAACATAAAAATTGTAGAAGTAATCCAACAGGCACTCATCAGGACTGGAATCCCGGGTGAGGCCGTACAGCTCATCAAGGATACGGACAGGGAAGTGACCAGACAGTTCATGGGCATGGATAAATATATCGATGTTCTCATTCCGAGGGGAAGCGCCGGTCTGATCCAGTCAACCATCGCAAACAGCACAATTCCTGTAATCGAGACCGGTACCGGCAACTGCCATGTGTATGTAGATGAAACTGCGGATATCCAAATGGCCGCAGATATCATATATAATGCCAAAACCCAGCGAACGGGTGTGTGCAATGCCTGCGAGTCCCTTGTGATACACAGCGGAATTCTCAAGGATGCTCTTCCGGTCATAGCGGAAAGACTCAGTCAGAAGAATGTTGAAATACGGGCTGACGAAAGAGCCAGAATGGTTGTAACCGGCCTGAATTCCGCCACGATTGAAGACTGGGGAACAGAGTACCTGGATTACATTATTTCCGTAAAAACTGTCGACTCCATTGACGAAGCTATCGACCACATCAACTGCTACAACACCAAACACAGTGAGGCCATAATCACAAAAGACTATGCCAATGCCAACCGCTTCCTGGAAGAAGTGGATGCAGCTGCCGTTTATGTCAATGCTTCCACGCGTTTTACCGATGGATTCGAATTCGGTTTCGGAGCAGAAATCGGAATCAGCACCCAGAAGCTGCATGCAAGAGGACCCATGGGTCTTAAGGCTCTGACCACCACGAAATTTATAATTTATGGAAATGGCCAGACAAGATAATTGCTTCAAATGCAAAAATACTGAGGGTGCAAATATTCTAAAGATATTTGTACCTTTTATTAGGTGAAAAGATGAATGAATTTAACGAAAATATGATTGAAATCAATATACCGGCAACTGAGCCGGACAGACAATATTTCTTTATAGAAAAATGTGCCGATCTGGTCCATGAAAAGGAGCTCAAACTGGGGCGCAAGCTATCCGCATGCATAAAAACCTTCGGGTGCCAGATGAATTCCCGTGATTCCGAGAAACTGACAGGTATCCTGAAGGAAATCGGTTATGAAATCACGGAGAAGGAAGAAGCGGATTTCGTACTTTATAATACATGTACGGTCCGGGAAAACGCCAACTTTAAGGTCTATGGACGATTGGGATATCTGCAGGGCATAAAAAAAGACAACCCTCATATGCTGATTGGAATCTGCGGATGCATGATGCAGGAACCGGATGAAGTCAAAAAAATCAAAAAAAGCTACCGCTTCGTGGATGTCGTTTTTGGAACCCATAATATATTTAAGCTCGCGGAGATTGTATATGGCCGCCTGACAAGTGGAAAAATGTATGTTGAAATTCAGGAGGGAACCGCCGATATTGTGGAAGATATCCCTTCTACGAGGAAATATCCTTTTAAATCCGGAGTCAATATCATGTACGGCTGTAATAATTTCTGCAGCTACTGTATCGTCCCGTACGTAAGAGGACGGGAAAAAAGCAGGAATCCTCAGGATATCCTTGCCGAAATCAGACAACTGGCTTCGGACGGGGTTGTGGAAATCATGCTTTTAGGGCAGAACGTGAATTCCTATGGCACAAACCTGGAAACTCCGGTAAGCTTCTCCCGGCTCTTACAGATGATTGAAGAAATAGAAGGGATACAAAGAATCCGTTTTATGACATCCCATCCCAAGGATTTATCGGATGAGCTTATTGAAGTTATGAAAAACTCCAGGAAAATCTGCCGCCATCTTCATCTTCCCTTACAGTCAGGAAGCACAAACATCCTCAGCCGGATGAACCGGCGCTATACAAAAGAGGATTATCTTAATCTGGCCGGAAAGATAAAGGATGCCATGCCTGAAATTTCCCTGACCACTGATATCATCGTGGGTTTTCCAGGTGAAACAGAGCAGGACTTTGCCGAGACGCTGGATGTAGTCGGAAAAATAGGCTACGACGCCGCATTTACCTTTATCTATTCCAAAAGAACCGGCACTCCTGCTGCTGCCATGGAAGAGCAGGTGCCTGAAAATGAGGTAAAAGAGCGATTCGACCGCCTTCTTAAGCTGGTCCAGGGTGGGTCTGCGCGCCTGAATTCAAGATTCACGGGACATGTCGTGGATGTTCTGATTGAAGAGATAAATGAACAGAATCCGGAACTGGTAACCGGAAGGATGTCCAATAACTCCGTAGTCCATATAAAGGGAGGGGCAGACCTGATTGGAAAGATTCTGCCAGTCCGCCTGGACTGTTCAAAAGGATTTTATTATTTGGGCAGCCTGGTTTCTGAATAACTGCAAAGGGGAATATAATGGCAAAATTATCTCCGATGATGGAGCAGTATTTAAATTCAAAGAAACAATACAGCGATTGCATTCTGATGTACCGACTGGGTGATTTTTACGAAATGTTCTTTGAGGACGCGGTTACCGCTGCCAGAGAACTCGAGATTACTTTGACTGGGAAGGACTGCGGAATGGAGGAACGGGCACCTATGTGCGGCGTTCCTTATCATGCTTTGGAAGTATATCTGAATAAACTTGTATCCAAAGGCTATAAAGTTGCCATCGGGGAACAGATGGAGGATCCTAAAAATGCAAAGGGCATCGTCAGAAGGGAAGTTACCCGGGTAGTCACGGCCGGAACAAATTTCAATACAGAGGCCTTGGATGAAACCAAAAACAACTATCTGATGTCCATCATCTACCTCGATGGCCTTTTTGGCATCTCCACTGCCGATATAACTACCGGCGATTATTATGTTACCGAGGTGGATTCCATTCGGAAACTTACGGATGAAATCAGTAAATTCATGCCCAGTGAGATCATCTGCAACAACGCCTTTTACGTGAGCGGTTATGATATCGAGACTCTGAACAGCAGACTGAATATATCCATATCTCCTCTGGATGCATGGTACTTCGATGATATCCTTTGCCGCCGTACCCTTATGGAGCAGTTTAAAGTCATGGATCTGAGCGGTCTTGGCCTTGGGGACTATCCACTGGGAGTCATCGCGGCCGGATCCCTGCTCCAATACCTGAAAGAAACTCAAAAGACCTCCCTGGGCAATCTTACGGTCATCACTCCTTACTCAACAGAAAAATATATGGTGATTGACACATCCACTCGGCGGAATCTTGAGCTTACAGAAACCCTTCGTGAAAAGCAGAAAAAGGGTTCTCTGCTGGGAGTTCTGGATCGGACCAGAACAGCCATGGGTGCCCGCATGCTGCGAAATTTCATTACCCAGCCCCTGATCGATAAAAATGAAATTCTTGCCAGACAGGGTGCCATCGAAGAATTCAACAATTTTCTAATGGACCGGGATGAAGTGCGTGAATACCTGAACCCGATTTACGACCTGGAAAGGCTTGTGGCAAAGATTTCATACCGATCAGCAAACCCGAGGGATTTGGCAGCATTTAAAAATTCCATGGAAATGATTCCCTTTATTAAATCTATTCTGCTGAATTTCAAAAACAGCCTAATCTCCGGAGTGGTTGACAAGATGGATACACTGGAGGATATTACGTCACTGATTGCAGACGCCATCATTGACGATCCACCTGTTTCCATCAAAGAAGGAGGATTTATACGGGAGGGATACAACGAAGAAATCGACCGGCTCCGATTGGCAAAAACAGAAGGGAAAAAGTGGCTGGCTCAGCTGGAGGCCAGGGAAAGGGAGCGTTCAGGAATCAAAAGCCTGAAGGTGAAATACAACAAGGTCTTTGGCTATTGTATTGAGATAACCAACACATATAAAGATAACGTACCTCAAGACTATACCAGAAAACAGACACTGGTGAATGCGGAACGCTACATAACACCGGAGCTGAAGGAACTGGAAGAGACTATTCTGGGGGCTCAGGATAAATTGTTTTCCATCGAATACGATCTGTATAACGATATTCGGGATAAGATATCCTCCCAGGTGCTGCGGATACTTTCTACAGCAAAAGCGATTGCCGAGATCGATGTATATTCATCCCTGGCCTATGTGGCGGAAAGAAACGGCTACGTCAGACCCCAAATCAATGAAAAGGGACTTATAGACATCAAAGAGGGAAGGCACCCCGTTGTAGAGAAAATGATATCCAACGAGCTTTTCGTATCCAATGATACATTCCTGGACAACGGAAAGAATCGCATATCCATTATAACCGGCCCAAATATGGCAGGAAAATCGACCTATATGAGACAGGCTGCTCTGATTGTCCTTATGGCCCAGATCGGCAGCTTCGTGCCGGCTGCCTCCGCAAATATCGGCATATGCGACCGGATTTTCACGAGGGTCGGGGCATCGGACGATTTGGCTTCCGGCCAGAGTACCTTTATGGTGGAAATGACCGAAGTAGCCAATATTTTAAGAAACGCCACTCCAAAAAGCCTGCTGATCCTGGATGAAATTGGAAGGGGAACCAGCACCTTTGACGGTCTCAGCATAGCATGGGCAGTAATCGAATATATCGCAAACCCGAAAATACTGGGCGCTAAGACACTCTTTGCCACCCATTATCATGAATTGACGGAACTGGAGGGAATGCTCGAAAGCGTGAATAATTACTGTATCGCCGTTAAGGAAAAAGGGGATGACATCATTTTTCTCCGCAAAATCGTCAAAGGAGGAGCCGACCGAAGCTACGGCATTCAGGTTGCCAAGCTTGCTGGTGTACCTGAGGCTGTCATCCACCGGGCCAAGGAGATCGCAGTGGAACTTGGGAATGCAGATATTGCCATAAAAGCATCCGGCCACTCCAAAGACTTTGACCTGCATACTATGGAAAATGAGCAGATGACCCTGTTCGACGTGGTTAAGGACGATGACATTATCGATGAGTTAAAAGGAATCGATATAGGAAACCTGACTCCGGTTGAAGCATTGAATACTTTATACAAGCTTCAGAACAAAGTGAAAAACAGATGGAAATCATAAGGATTGGTAATTATGGGAAAAATAAGAGTACTAGACCAGAATACAATCAATAAAATAGCTGCCGGAGAAGTAATAGACAGACCAGCTTCCGTGGTCAAAGAGCTCCTGGAAAATGCAATTGATGCACAGGCTACCTCCGTCACAGTAGAAATCAAGGACGGTGGGATATCCTTTTTGCGCATCACAGACAATGGGCAGGGCATCGCCAAAGAAGATATACGTCCTGCTTTTTTGCGGCATTCTACCAGCAAAATCACGGATGCCCGGGACCTGATGACCATATCCTCCCTGGGGTTCAGGGGGGAGGCACTTTCTTCTATTGCGGCGGTTGCCCAGGTGGAGCTGATTTCCAGACAGCCTGCTGACATTACAGGTGTTAGATATGTTATTGAAGGCGGAACGGAAAAATCCTACGATGAGATCGGGGCTCCTTCCGGAACTACTTTCATCATCCGCAACCTTTTTTATAACGTACCAGCGCGGAAAAAATTTCTGAAAGCAAACCAGACAGAAGCCGGCTATATATACACCATCGTTGAAAAAATAGCACTCTCCCATCCGGACGTATCGATCCGTTTTATCAACAATAACGCGAGCAAACTCTTTACAGCAGGAAACAGAGACTTGAAAAATATCATATATAACATTTTCGGAAAAGAAGCCGCCCAAAAGGTTATCGAGATTCAGACCAGCAGTGAATTTGCTGCCATCACAGGATATGTGGGGAAACCCGAATTTTCGAGAGGAAACCGGGATTATGAAACTTTTTTCGTAAATGGCAGATATATAAAAAGTTCCCTGATCTCCAAGGCAGTGGAAGAAGCCTACCGTCCCTATTCCATGCAGCACAAGTATCCCTTCGCAGTTCTCCATATAGAGATCCAGGGCGATCTGATTGATGTAAACGTGCATCCTTCCAAGATGGAGATTCGGATAAAAAACCAGGAAGAAATATTCGAATTCATTCACCATACCCTGAAAGAAGCCCTGCAGGAAAGGGAAAGCATTCCTGAAATTGTACACACTCCGAAACCTTCCATTCAAAATACCGTACGTCCGGGAAGTGCATCTTCAAAAACAGTTCCGCCCAGACCTGCGGAAGACAGGATGGAACCATTTGAGGCAAAAAGGATTGAGCTGGTGAAAGAAGCTCCTGTATGCTATGACTCTCCGCCCCTCCAGATGGAACTTTTCAGCGAAAAATTCCTGAGTCCCGAATCTCTGGCTAAGCACAGGATTATCGGACAGCTTTTTGATACCTATTGGCTGATAGAATTCGAGGACAAGCTTTTTATTATTGACCAGCATGCTGCCCATGAAAAAGTTCTGTATGAGCGGGTGATGACTTCACTGAAGAGTCGTTCCCACAGTTCCCAGATTCTCGCTGTTCCAATGATTGTGAGCCTCTCCATGGCCGAAGAGGATTTGCTTGGGCGGTTTATGGAACAATTCAGGCAGATTGGGTATGACATCGAAGAATTCGGGGGCAACGAATTCGCTATCCGGGCAGTTCCGGATAACCTTTTCTCCCTGAATACAAAGGAACTGTTTCTTTCTATGCTGGATGAATTGGCTGCAAAAATCAATCCGTCTCTTTCGGCGTCTCCTGAAGCAACTTCGCTTATACTGGAAAAAATCGCGTCCGTATCCTGCAAGGCCGCCGTGAAGGGTAATCAGAAACTTTCCCATGCGGAAATGGATGCTTTGATCAAGGAACTGCTGACACTGGAAAACCCTTACAATTGTCCGCATGGCAGACCAACCATCATTTCCATGAGCCGACAGGAGCTTTCGAAAAAATTCAAACGAATCCTGTAGAAGAGGTATGTTATCATGAAGAAGCCATTAGTAGTTCTAACAGGACCTACGTCTGTAGGGAAGACTGATTTGTCAATCAGGCTGGCCCGCCAAATCAACGGAGAAATTATAAGTGCGGACTCAATACAGGTATACAGATATATGGATATTGGTTCTGCTAAAATCAGTCCGGAAGAGATGCAGGGCATCACACACCACTTAATTGACGAAATCGACCCTGATGAGGAATTCAACGTGGTACGGTTTAAAGAACTGACACAAAAATATTTGGATGATATTTATTCCAAAAATAAAATCCCTATTATTGTTGGAGGAACCGGCTTTTATATTCAGTCTGTCCTGTATGACATCGATTTTACAGATGCCGTGGAGGACATATCTATCCGCCGGGAGCTGGAGGAGATACTTGACAGGAAAGGTAAGTTTTTCCTTCATCAGCTTCTTGCAGACGCTGACATAGAATCAGCCCGGAAAATCCACTACAACAATACACGCAGGGTCATAAGAGCATTGGAGTTTTACCGCTTGACCGGAAATAAGATATCCGAGCATAACAGCATACAGCAGGGAAATGCTTCCCCTTATAATTTCGCTTATTTTGTTCTGAACCGGGACAGACGTCAGCTGTATGATAATATAGATTTCCGCGTAGAAAAGATGTTGAAAGACGGTCTGATGGAGGAAGTCCGCCATCTGCTGGAGATGGGATACAGCAGAGATCTCATTTCCATGCAAGGGGTAGGATATAAGGAAATGGCTGCTTATATGGATGGGGAATCGAGCCTGGATGAAACGGTCGACTTGATAAAAAAGAATACCCGGCATTTTGCAAAACGGCAGATTACCTGGTTTAAACGTGAAAAAAAGGTCATATGGACAAACTTCGAAGATTTTGACAATGAGCAGGACCGAATTCTGGATTTTATGTTAAAAGTGCTGCAGGACAAGGAGATAATTTAAAAAATGCTGGAACAACTTGGGATTTCGGCAGAGGTGACTGCCTTTGCCGCTGAAATAGAAAAGTCTTTGATTCCGCGGTTCGAGGAACTTGACCGGACTGCGGAGTTTAATCAATATAAAGTGATCAAGGCCATGCAGGACAACCGCGTCAGTGAAATTCATTTTGCTGCGTCTTCAGGATATGGGTACAATGACCTGGGAAGGGATACCCTGGAGTCTGTATATGCGGATATATTTCATACGCAGACAGCCCTGGTGCGTCCTCAGATCGCATCCGGGACACATGCCATAACCATTGCCCTTGCCGCCAACCTCCGTCCCAAAGATGAATTGCTTTCCATCTCCGGGAAGCCGTATGATACGCTGGATAAGGTCATTGGTATCCTGGACTGTCCGGGATCTCTAAAGGAATATGGCGTTTCATACCGGCAGGTTGATTTGCTTGTGGACGGTTCCTTTGATTTTGATGGCATAGGACGCGCCATCAACGATAAAACCCGCCTGGTATCCATCCAACGTTCAAAGGGCTACCAGACAAGGAGAACCCTGTCTTCCTCACAAATCGGGGAAGCCGTCTCTTTTGTAAAAAACATCAATCCCAAAATAAATGTCATGGTGGATAACTGCTATGGAGAGTTTGTAGAACGAATGGAGCCCTCCGATTACGGGGCAGATATGGTTGCAGGATCCCTGATCAAAAATCCCGGAGGTGGACTGGCTCCAACTGGCGGCTACATTGCCGGCACAGAAGAATGCATCACAAACTGCGCATACCGCCTGACGGCACCCGGTCTTGGCAAGGAAATCGGTGCTACACTAGGTGTTCTGCAGTCGTTCTACCAGGGGCTGTTTCTTGCACCCGTGGTAACGGCTTCAGCAGTAAAGGGAGCCGTATTTGCAGCAGCAATATATGAAAGTCTTGGGTATCCGGTGATACCAGGTTCCAGGGAAGACCGCTATGACATCATACAGGCTGTAGAACTTGGCTCTCCGGAAGCTGTTATTGCTTTTTGTAAAGGGATTCAGGAAGCTGCTCCCGTGGACAGCTTTGTATCTCCGGAACCTTGGGATATGCCTGGTTACGACTGCCCGGTCATTATGGCAGCAGGAGCCTTTGTCCAGGGTTCTTCCATTGAGCTCAGCGCCGATGCACCGATCCGTCCCCCCTATGCAGTCTATTTCCAAGGCGGTCTGACATGGTTCCATGCAAAGCTTGGAGTACTGAAATCCCTCCAGAAACTGGTTGACAAAAACATTGTAAGGCTCTGACAAAAGCTATATACTTTGGTTTTTAAATATGGTAGTATATACGTAGCCTAAAGCGCTTGGAGAGAGTACGAGCGGAGGCTGATTTTGATTAAACAAACGAATGCAATTAAGGATTTACCACCTGAAAGAAGACCTTACGAAAAATGCAGCCGATACGGTATTTCATCTCTTACAGATTCCGAGCTGCTTGCGTGTATAATCCGGACCGGATCAAAAGGGGAGCCCTCTATTGATCTGGCCGAAAACATTCTGAATTATGAAGGAAATACAAGCGGTATTCTTAACATCCTGCATCTTGATACAGCGCAGCTTTTAAGAATAAGAGGCATCGGACAGGTGAAAGCCATTCAGATTCAATGTGTGGCCGAATTATCGAAGAGGATTTCCAGAGCCCGGATCCATAATAACCTGAGCTTTACAGATCCCAAGTCCATTTCGGACTACTATATGGAAGAGATGCGCCACAAAGACAGGGAACATCTTGTGCTTTTGCTTTTAAACACAAAAAGCAACCTCATTAAGGACATTGTCATTTCCCAAGGGACCGTGAATGCCTCCCTGGTATCTCCACGGGAGATTTTCATCCAGGCCCTGAAATATAATGCCGTGAATGTCATACTGCTTCACAATCATCCAAGCGGTCATCCCGAACCCAGCAGAGAAGACATCCTGATTACCCGGAGGGTACAGGAGGCAGGCAGTCTGATCGGAATTTCACTAATCGACCATATAATTATTGGTGACAACATATATGTTAGTTTTAAGGAAAGAGGAATAATCTAATGATACAAAACAATTACGGACTGGATTTAGGAACAAGCAACATCAAAATCTTTTCATCCGCAAACGACAGAATCATTAACGAAAAAAACGTCATAGCCATAAAAGACAAAAACACAATTATCAGTTTTGGTGACGAGGCCTATGAAATGTACGAAAAAAATCCGCCTTACATCCGGGTTATCAGCCCCATTCAGAACGGAGTAATTGCAGATATAAACAATATGAAGGCCTTATTTGAAAGTTTTTATCGGAAAATCAATGACAACCGGCATGTAAGCGGATCGTCATTCTGCATAGCGGCACCTACCGATATCACCAGCGTTGAGAAGTGGGCTTTTTATAACCTGATCGTTTCTTCCAGTATAAAGGCAAAAAATATCACCATGGTTGAGAAGCCAATTGCCGATGCGGTGGGAGTGGGCATTGACATCAACTGCCCACAGGGTAATCTGATTGTAAATATTGCGTCGGATACCACTGAAATTTCGGTTGTATCACTGGGTGGAATCGTTCTAAGTAAAATCATCCAGATTGCAGGCAAGAAATTCGATGAAAATATCGTAGCTGAGGTCCGCAAGAAGCATGGACTCATTATCGGAAGCAAGACGGCCGAACAAATTAAGATAAAACTGGGAAATGCCTACGGAGAAAGTGGTGAAACAATGTCCGTATATGGACGACACGTTGTTTCCGGACTGCCCGTAAAAGCGCTGATTGAGTCATCTCTTGTCAATGATGCCATCCAGGAATATCTGCGTTCCATCATCGACTCTGTTAAAGCTATATTGGAAAGAACTCCGCCTGAATTGTCAGCGGACATTATAGATACAGGCATTTATATTACGGGCGGATCCGCCAACATACGTAATATAGACAAGCTTTTCACTAAAGAAACCGGTCTGAAAGTGAACCTTGTGGATAATCCCGCGGAATCCATCATACGCGGAATCAGGACGATACTGACACAACCCGGGTATTCTTCAGTTCAGTATGTACCGAAGGCAAAAGAATACGATTAGGAGAAACCGGACAGAGGTTATAGCCGCAAATGAAATTTAAACTGCATTTAAAACCAATATTTAACAAAAACAGGAAGAAAAACCAGTTAAAAAGTCAATATCTTTATATGATCATAGCAGCGGCCTGCTGCTTATTAATTGTGCTGTCCTCCCTGTACCCGTCTACTGCAAAACCATTCAAATACATCGCTACAGCCATCGTTGTTCCTGTCCAGAATGGTATGAATGAAATCGGACAATGGTTTTCCGAAAAGTCCGATTCATTGAAAAAGCTGAGTCAGGTGGTAAAGGAAAACGAAAACCTTCAAGCCCAGGTCGATGAACTGACATTGGAAAACAGCAGGCTCATCCAGGAACAGGGAGAGCTGGCAAGGCTTCGGGAACTGTACAGCCTGGATTCCGGTTATTCCAGTTATGATAAGATTGCCGCCAAAGTTATTGCCAAAGATTCCGGAAATTGGTTTTCCACGTTTATTATCGACAAAGGATCATCCGACGGAATTGCGGTTGATATGAATGTTATAGCCGGAAAAGGACTGGTGGGGATTGTGATCGACGTCACCCCCAACAGTGCCACCGTACGATCTATAATAGATGATTTTTCAAATGTCAGCGCCAAATTTGGAACAACCTCAGATTTATGTATAGTAAAAGGCAGTCTGCAGATGATGCAGTCCGGAATTATTGAACTTATCAATATCAATAAAAATGCGGCTGTGACGGACGGAGACATGATACTGACCTCGAATGTGAGCGATAAATATCTTCCGGATATTTTGATCGGTTATTCCGGTGGTATCAAAGATGATGCAAATAACCTGACAAAATCCGGCTATATTACACCGGTAGTCAATTTTTCAAGCCTGGAAGAGGTTCTTGTAATAAAACAGCTTAAAGAGACGGGGGAATAGGGCGCGTTATGATGAAACGAATAATTGCCGCCACCCTGATGATTCTGGTGGCGTTTTTCCTGCAAACTGCATTCTTTACAGGTGATATCTCCAAGCTTCCTGTCCCAAATCTGCTGCTGATCATTACGGTTTCATTTGGATTCATCCGCGGAACACGGACCGGCCTTATAACTGGACTGGTATGCGGTCTGTTGGCAGATGTCTTTTTTTCTGATTTTATCGGACTTAATGCCCTACTTTATATGAGCGTTGGATTTATGAATGGAGTTTTTAATAAAATATTTTTCGGCGAAGAAATCCGCCTCCCTGTCCTTCTGGTGTTCGGGAGCGACATCGCATATAACGTGGCCTTATATATTTTCATGTTCCTTTTCAGGGGAAGGCTTGATTTTTTTTATTATCTGATCCATATCATACTGCCAGAGGCGATATTTACTGCCATTATAGCATTCATAGTGTATAAGCCCATACTTATGCTGCATGAAAAATTCACAGAAGCAGAGAAGGAGAGGGAACAATGATTGAAAATATACGCGAACGAATTCAAAAGCTGATCAAATCCCGCGAATTTATTATTTGCGGCATTTGTTTTATTTTATTTTTCTTTCTTGTTATCAGAATTTTTGACCTTCAAATTGTTAAAAAGGACTATTATCTGAATAACTATATCCAAAAAGCTCAAAAGACCATCTATTCGTCCGGAACAAGAGGAAATATATACGACAGAAATGGGAATATTCTGGCCTATAACAAACTGGCCTATTCCGTAACAATGGAAGATCTTGTGGAAAGCGGAAACACAAAAAACAATGAGCTCAATTCCATTATTTATACAGCCATATCGCTGATAGAAACAAACGGTGACACTTTGGACGGCAGCTTCCCGATTATCCTCGATTCCGCCGGGAAACCCGAATTTTCTTTTGCGTCCGATTCTGCCAGAAATACATTCCTTATCAATGTATACGGATTATCTTCCAAAGAGGATATAGCCACTAAAGGCCTTTCTGATGCCAGTGCCCTGGAAGTATTTACGTATATGTGCGGAAAAGACAAATACGAATTAGGAGACGAATACTCCACAGACATGAAATTAAAGATTCTGACGGTCCGATATAACCTGTCACTGAATTCTTATCAGAAATATATAACCACGACCATCGCTTCCGATGTGAGCGACAAGACTGTGGCTGCTATATATGAGAACTCAACGAAACTTACCGGTGTGACTATAAGTGAAGGATCCATAAGGGTGTATGATGAATCTTCATGTTTTTCACATATCCTGGGATACACAGGACTAATCTCAGATGAACAGCTGCAAGAGCTGAACGCGGCGGGTGGTGATTATGTTTCCGGGGATATGGTTGGTAAATCCGGAATCGAGGAAGTGATGGACACTTATCTCCAGGGTAAAAGAGGGGAAGAAACGGTATTTGTAAACAGCCTGGGTTCTATAATTGAATCTGTGAGCAAAACAAATCCCGAGGCAGGAAATGATGTCTACCTGACCATCGACAAGAATCTTCAAATCGCATCCTACAATATCCTTGAGCAAAAACTTGCTGGAATACTGTACAGTAAAATAAAAAATGGTGATGTTCAGAATACTGCAAACAGCACTATGAATATCGGAATCAAAGAAGTGTATTTCCAAATGATAAATAACAATGTTCTTGATCTGAATTCATTTTCAGATGATGGAGCAACAGACAACGAAAAACGGGTGTACAGCAAATTTAAAGGAAAATTCGATTCTGTACAGTCCTACTTAAGCTCTCAATTATATGATCAGGGTCAGACCACGCTGTCTGCAATGCCTGAAGAATACCAGACGTATGTGCATTATATTTTTGATCTTTTGAAAAATGACAATATTCTGGTCGAAGACAACATTGATACAAAGGATGAAACTTATGTTGCCTGGAATAATGGAAGTATTGGTTTGAGTGAGTTTCTGTCGCATGCTATTGCAGAAAACTGGATTGATGCATCCAATATCTCCCCCGACAGCCGTTATGCAGACTCGGACCAGATATATGCTGCCCTGGCAGAATATATCTTATCAAATCTTTCTTCAGATTCCGGTTTCAGTAAGAAGATTTATTACTACCTGATTGAAAATGGAACGATAAGCGGAAATGAAATATGCATGCTGCTTTTTGATCAGGGTGTACTTGCCGCCGATGAGGCTTCCTACACATCCCTGGCTTCTGGAAATGGAGGCACTGCGTACAATTTCATGATGGAGCAGATCCGGCTTATACATATTACACCAGCCCAGATTGCCCTGGACCCTTGTTCCGGTTCCGTAACTGTAACTGATCCTGATAACGGAAATGTGCTGGCTCTTGTGACATATCCCGGTTATGACAACAACCTGCTTTCCGGTAAAGTCGATGCAAAGTACTGGAACAGCCTGAATAATGATTTGTCACTTCCTCTTTATAATCGGGCCACTCAGTCCCGGATGGCGCCTGGTTCAACCTTTAAGATGGTTTCCGCAGTCGCCGGAATGGAGTCCGGAGTCATAACGCCGGGTACCCTGATTCATGACGAGGGACTTTTCACAAAAATCTCTCCGAACGCAAAATGTTGGAAATATCCGTCAAGCCATGGGGATGTGAATGTAGTGGGCGCTCTCAGCGTTTCCTGCAACTACTTCTTTTACGAAGTAGGCTATCGTCTCAGTCTTGGTCAGACAGGTGTATACGACAGCAACCAGGGACTTTCCGTTATTAAAAAATATGCAGAAATGCTTGGTCTGACATCCCTTTCCGGAGTGGAAATACTGGAAAATGATCCTCTTTTTTCTAAGACGGATGCCGTAAGAACGGCTATTGGACAGGGATCCAACGCCTATACTGGCGTCCAGCTGGCAAGATATGTGAATACTGTTGCAAACTCTGGAAAAAATTACAGCCTTACGCTTCTTAATAAGGTTGTAACACCCAGTGGTACTGTCGAGAAAGAATTCAAGCCTAATCTGGAAAGCACCGCCGCCGTTTCTCAGAGTACATGGGATGCTGTTCATCAGGGCATGCGATCTGTGGCAACCACAGGAACGGGAGCCAAAACCTTTAAGGATTTCCCAATTGAAGTAGCAGCAAAATCAGGTACGGCACAGGAAAATGCCCTTCGATCCAATCATGCCGTTTATGTTGCTTACGCACCTTATTCAGCGCCCGAAATGGCAATGAGCGTAGTGATACCATACGGTGACTCTTCTGGTTACTGTGCGGAAGTCGTCAGGGATATCATAAATTTTTATTTCAATGGCCCGGGAGAAACCAGCATCGAAGATGGCACTGCGAGCGTACCATCGTCTGGTATTGTCGGTGACTAAAACAATCATGAAAAAGGAGTTATTCAATGAAAAATTCAGTGATGATAAAAGGTAATAAATATGGTATAGTTCTAGTGTTGGATGCCATTCAGCCTTTTGATGACTTAAAGCTCCAAATTGCCGAAAAATTCGGTGAAGCCTCCAAGTTTTTTGGAAAATGCTCCCTTGCATTATCGTTTGAAGGACGGCAGCTTTCTGATACAGAAGAGCAGGAGGTTGTAGATATCATCAGTGAAAATTCTGATATTTCCATCATCTGTATTGCTGACAGCAATAAATCCCGGGAAACAATGTTCAAGAAATCAGTCGACGAAAAGCTGGGGCAGATTTCATCCAATCTTGGCGAGTTTTATAAAGGGACGCTCCGCTCCGGACAAGCCTTGGAGAGTGATAACAGTCTGGTCATACTCGGTGATGTGAATCCGGGTGCTCGTGTTGCGTCAGGAGGAAGCGTTGTGGTACTTGGCGCTCTCAAAGGGACCGTATATGCGGGAGTATCAGGCAATATGAACTCCTTCGTAGTAGCTCTCGAAATGAATCCACTCCAGATTAAAATCGGTGACGTAATCGCAAGGCGTCCGGATAATTCAGGGGACAAGAGCGATGGAAATGCCCAGGTTAAAATTGCATTTCTGGAAGGCGGCGATATTTATATAGAGCCACTTAGCAAGGAAGTGCTAAGCGAAATCCGTTTTTAATAAAACAAAAGTATAAATAAAGATTCGAGGAGGAATTATATGAGTGAAGTAATAGTCATCACATCCGGAAAAGGGGGGGTTGGAAAAACCACGACAACCGCAAATCTGGGAACCGGCCTGGCTCAATTGAATAAAAAAGTGGTTCTGATTGATACCGACATAGGCCTAAGAAATCTGGATGTCGTGTTAGGCCTCGAAAACAGAATCGTTTATAATCTGGTTGACGTAGTAGAAGGAAACTGCCGTATAAAACAGGCACTGATCAAGGATAAAAAATATCCCGAATTATATCTTCTTCCATCAGCCCAGACGAGAGATAAATCAAGTGTTTCCCCTGAACAGATGAAGATATTGGTGGAGGAGCTTAAGGATGAGTTCGATTATATTATCCTTGACTGCCCGGCGGGAATCGAACAGGGCTTTAAAAATGCCATAGCCAGTGCAGACAGAGCCATTGTCGTTACAAATCCTGAAGTATCCGCAATTCGGGATGCTGACAGGATTGTCGGCCTGCTTGAGGCCAACGGCATAAACAAAATCGACCTTATCGTAAACAAGATAAGAATGGATATGGTCAAAAGGGGAGACATGATGTCCATTGATGATGTAGTGGATATACTAGCCATTAACCTTATTGGAGCTGTCCCAGATGATGAAAACATCGTTATTTCCACCAACCGGGGAGAGCCGGTGGCAGGAACAGACTCAAGAGCAGGAAAAGCCTATATGAACATTGTCAGACGCATTATGGGTGAAGACATTCCACTTGAAAACCTTGATGTTAATATAGGATTCTGGACCAAACTGTCCGGACTGTTCAAGAAAAACTAACTGAAAAGGAGAATAATGATGGGTTTATTTGATATTTTCAACAAAAAAAAAGCTTCTAGTAATGTAGCAAAGGACAGGCTGAAACTTTTGCTGGTTTCAGACAGGTCGAACTGTAATCCAGAAATAATGGAACAAATTAAAAATGATATCATTGCGGTTATATCAAAATATATGGAAATTGACCTTGAGGGATTGGATATTCAGATAACGCAGACGGATTCTGACGGACCAAACGGAAAGGTTCCGGCTTTGTATGCCAATATCCCAATTAAAGAAGTTAAACACTAACTCAGGTTTGAGTTTAAAGAGGTAATAATGAAATCAAGATTTGAATACATGATCAATATGTTAAAGCGTTATAATTTCCGGAATCTTAATATCAGGCTTATTATTTATGTCCTTGTACTTACAATTCTGGGAATCAATGTCATATCAAGTGCAACGGATTCCTCCGTATATGAAGCGAAACAGGTGCTCGGTTTCATTATCGGACTTGTAATTATGGTGGCCCTGACCCTTATCAGTTATAATTTCTTGCTTAGATACTATTGGATTATATATGGACTGAATCTCGCAATGCTGCTTTCAGTGCTAATATTTGGCGAAAGCGCTAAAGGGGCTCAACGCTGGATTGATTTTGGCTTCTTCCAAATCCAGCCTTCTGAGTTTTCCAAGATTCTGATTGTTCTTTTCGTGGCACAATTCATTGTTAAACACAAGGATAAAATCAATGACATAAAATTTTTAGCGACTCTTTTAATTTTGTACCTGATACCACTTGCCTTGATTTTCAAACAACCCAATTTATCAACTTCTATAGTTTTTTTCATATTGTTTTGTGTTATAATGTTCATAGCTGGTCTGAGTTACAAAATTATTGGTGTTATATTCGCCGTTACCATACCCATTGCTATCATACTTGGAATACTAGTGATGCAGCCGAACCAGTCAATTCTTGCACCACATCAGTACGACAGACTTGTTGGCTTTTTTGAAAAAGACAATGAGATTGCTGCACGGATCAGATACCAGCAGGAAAATTCTGTGATGGCAATTGGTTCCGGTGGCCTTTTTGGAAAAGGACTGAATAATAATACAATAACCAGTGTTAAAAATGCGAATTTTATTTCAGAACCCCAGACCGACTTTATCTATACAATCATAGGGGAAGAGCTTGGATTTGTAGGAGCAGCTGCCGTAATAATACTGCTGGCCCTGATTACTTTTGAATGTTTCAGGGCAGGAAGCAGAGCCCCCAACCTGGCGGGGCGGCTTATATGCTGTGGTTTTGGCGCGCAGATTGGTTTTCAGGCGATCATTAATTTAGCCGTTGCCACAATGCTTATTCCTAATACCGGACTTACGCTTCCTTTTGTAAGTTACGGTCTGAGCTCATTGACCAGCGCGTTTGCCGGTGTCGGTCTTGTTTTGAATATTGATTTACAGCGAAGACTAACTTATTAGGAGGATTTATATGAATATTGGGTTGATTGCACATGATTCCAAAAAGAAATTGATGCAGAACTTCTGCATTGCATACAGGGGAATACTTAGTAAACATACCCTCTATGCAACAGGTACTACGGGACGGCTAGTTGAGGAGGTTACCAATCTGGAGATACATAAGTTTCTAGCCGGCCATCTGGGTGGGGAACGGCAGCTGGGAGCACAGATAGAGTGCAATCAGATTGATCTTGTGATTTTCCTTAGGGATCCATTAAGACCGAATTCCCATGAACCGGATGTTAACAGAGTGTTCCGGTTATGTGACATGCATAATATTCCTTTAGCGACAAATTTAGCGACAGCTGAACTTCTTGTCAAATCACTTGAACGGGGAGATTTGGACTGGCGTAACTTTTGCAAATAGAAATTTAAATTTAATATTGAATTTAAGGAGGAGATTGCTATGGTTCAAATCATTGCAGGCAGCAAGGGTAAGGGCAAGACAAAGGTCCTGATTGAAAAAGCAAATGAGGTCGTCAAAAGCGCTATGGGGCAGGTCATATACCTGGATAAGAATGCAAAACACATGTACGAATTAAACCCAGCAATAAGGTTGATCAATGTATTGGAATATCCTATCGAAAATAAAGATGATCTGTTAGGATTCATAAGTGGATTAATATCAGGGAATCATGA
The DNA here is from genome assembly GCF_900141895.1 of Parasporobacterium paucivorans DSM 15970. GTDB lineage: Bacteria > Bacillota > Clostridia > Lachnospirales > Lachnospiraceae > Parasporobacterium > Parasporobacterium paucivorans. The sequence goes on from NZ_FQYT01000002.1 coordinate 51,728, forward strand.
TATAGATACAATATTTGTTGACAGTCTGCTTACTTTAGCGAACATCCCACAGGAAGAGAATATTGCACCTTTGCTAGGGCGGATTGCATCAGTTTCCAATAAATTCAATATTAAATTTGTTTTGTGCATATCAAGAAATGCGGAAGAAATTCCTGCAGAATTCAGGGATAATATTATAGTTTCCCTGTAATTTTCATAACAGGCGGTTACAATAGAGAACACTTCTTCTCATATAGATGCAGGGAAATGTTCTCTATTATTATTTTAACCGGTAAAACGGCTGGAGGACAGAATGGCTGGCAACAACAGACGGGTAACTAAATACAGGAAAAGAAGAAATATCAACATCGGCATTATTATCTTCGGAATTACCTTCATTTATATTGTGATTAATGTATTTCTCTATTTTTCAAGGGATCAGGTGACTATATACGAAGTAGTGGAGGGCAAGACAGGAAGCAGCACCGATAATTATTTTACCGGAGTTATACTGCGGGATGAGGTTCCTTTATATGCTTCCGTTTCAGGATATATCAATTATTTTCAGAGAAACGCATCCCATGTTTCAATAGGGACCGGCCTCTATACTGTCGATGAAAGCGGACAGCTTGCTGCCACAATCGCCGAAAAGGCTGAAGAGGGTAACATTCTGACCGAGGAGAGTATTGGGGAGATCAGAGACAGCATCAATGAATTCACTCTGGGATTTTCTGCCTCTGATTTTTCAACCGTTTATGATTTGAAGTACGGAATGGAATCTTTGATTTTTGAAAATTACAATACCAGTCTTTTGACATCTGTTGATATGTCACAGTTCCAGATCGTGACTTCCCCACAGGTCGGTACTTTTCTAAACTATACGGATGGATACGAAGGGCTGACCTCCGATACGATTACAGCCTCAAACTTTGATGAAACGGTTTATTCGAAAAAAGCCATTACAAGCGGTGATTTGACCGAGTCCGGTTCCTCTGTTGGAAAGATTGTGACAAGCGATGTCTGGACGCTGATAATTCAGTTAAATGACTCACAATATGAAAAATACAAGGACAAAACATCATTGAAAGTCAAATTCGTGGATAATGATCTGACTTCATTCGGGGATTTCAGTGTGATGGATAAAGATGGTGTCCACTTTGGTGTCCTGCGTTTTGATAAATTTGGAATCCATTTTTTTAATGACAGATTTTTGGATATCAAGATTCTGGATTCTGAGACAAGCGGCTTCAAAGTTCCCAAAACGTCAGTGGTTGAAAAGGATTTTTATGTAATACCTGTAGAGTTCCTTGCCACCGGTGGAAACAATAGCGAGAAAGGGTTCTATAAACAGGTATTTACGGACAAAATGGAGGCCAGTGTCGTATTCGTTGCCCCGGATATTTATTATCAGTCAGATAAATACTGTTATGTCCAAACCTCAGCTTTTAAAGAGGGGGATATTGTAGTCAAAAATGATTCCAATTCCCAATTCCAGGTTGGAGAAACAGAACCTTTAAAAGGTGTATATAATGTCAATAACGGCTATACAAATTTCAGACAGATTGTAATACTGGGAGAAACAAGCGATTATTATATTGTAGCCCAAAATACAAGCTTTGGCTTAAGGATATACGATAATATAATTCTTGATGTTTCCGGAACTAAGGAAAATCAAGTTATTTACCAGTAGTACAGGAGGACAATATGTTAGTAGATAATTTAAGAATCATTGAGGAAAATATTCAAGCGGCCTGCAACAAGGCAGACCGGAAAAGGGGCGATGTCACCCTTGTGGCCGTCAGTAAAACGAAACCGGTTGAAATGATTAAAGAACTGTATGATGCGGGCATCCGTCAATTCGGAGAAAATAAGGTTCAGGAACTGGTTTCGAAACGTGACCAGCTGCCGGCAGACATACAGTGGCATCTGATTGGCCATCTTCAAAGAAATAAAGTCAAACAGGTTATTTCCAAAGTAGCCCTGATTCACTCAGTTGATTCATACAGACTTGCCGAAGAAATCAATATTCAGTCTAAGAAAAACAGAATTCGTACCAATGTATTGATTGAAGTAAATATTTCCGGCGAGGATTCCAAATTCGGTGTTATTCCAAAGGAAACAGAAAAGCTCATCCGGGAAATTTCCGTATTGGATGGTATCAGAATTAAAGGACTTATGACTATAGCACCCTATACGGAAAACCCTGAAAATAACAGGCTGTATTTCCGTAATTTAAAGCAATTATCGGTTGACATGAAGAGTAAAAACATCGATAATGTTTGTATGGATGTCCTTTCTATGGGAATGACCGGTGATTACGAGATAGCCATCGAAGAAGGGGCGACCATTGTTCGAGTTGGAACGGGATTATTCGGTCAACGAAATTATGAATAAAGGGGTAAAATAAGATGGGGAATTTTTCGGATAAATTTTTAAATATGCTCAAACTAAATGATGATGACGAGTACGATGAAGATGATGCTTTCTTTGAAGATGATCTTGACGGCAGGTCGGTCAGAATGAAAAAGCGAAGAAAAGATCAGACTGACACAGATGAAGCCGCACCTAAGGTTTCTGCTGCTACTCCCGCAAAAACCAAACCTGCTAATAAATTTGCTGGTAAAATTGTTCCGGTACGCAATAACTCTCGCTCAGGATTTGAGGTATGTGTGATCAAGCCTTCCACGGTTGAAGATGCACGGGAGATCACCGACACGCTGCTGAGTGGCCGAGCTGTTGTCCTTAACCTGGAAGGTATTCATGTTGACACTGCCCAGAGAATTATCGACTTTACCTCTGGTTCATGTTATGCGATCAATGGAAACCTGCAGAAGATATCAAACTATATTTTTATTGTCACACCAGAGACAGTTGACATTTCAGGGGATCTTCAGGACATTTTGTCCGGAGGCTTTGATGTTGCCTCCTTTCAATCATCCCTACAATAGCAGCAAGATGGGGGTTGTTATATGATAACACCAATTGAAATCCAGTCCAGGATGCTTAAGACAGGACTTGGTTATCAAAAAAAAGATGTCGAAGAATTTATCAATGAAATTAGTGCGGATTTTGAAGTGCTTTTTAAAGAAAACAAAGAAAACAAAGAAAAGCTCAAGGTTCTTGCCAACACCCTGACTCATTACAGAGACATGGAAAGAGAAATGCAAAGTACCCTGGAGCTTGCAAATAAGGCTGCCCTGGAAATCAAGGATGCTGCCAAGAGAGATGCTAAGATTATTGAGGACGATGCCATCGCAAAGGCAGACCATATCTTGGAGGATGCAAAGGCGCAGATTGAAGTGCTGAATCAGCAGATGGAACAGATCAGAATTCAACACAATGATTATCTCACGAAGTGCAGGGAATTTGTATCTGAGCAACTTGCTGGGATTGATTCTGAAATTGACAGGATGAACAGATAATTGAAATTGAGTGGCTGCCCGTTTCACTTTTTTGTGATTACGGACAGCTGTTTTAATGAACAAGACGTAAGGAGAAACAAATGAATATGAAACCACAATATAGATCAGTACTCAACATTGCAATATTTGTATTTTTGGTTTTCGCAGACCAACTCACAAAATATTTTGTCAGGGTTTATCTCATGCCAAAAGGCTCCATTCCTATCATCAGCGGAGTGCTTGAACTGAGATACCTGGAGAATTTCGGTGCGGCTTTCGGAATCCTTCAAAACAAAAAAGTTTTTTTTGTCATTATAACACTCATCATTATGATCATCATCTTTTATGTAAGCAGAAAAATATATTCTGAAATTTATTGTAAAAAAACAGAATCTGCGATTCTCAAGAAATTCATTGTATTGGATATCGTGCTGCTGGTTCTTGCAGCCGGAGCCCTGGGAAATCTGGTTGACAGAATCAGATTCAACTACGTGGTAGATTTCATATACTTTAAACTGATTGATTTTCCTATATTTAATATTGCGGACTGTTGCGTCACGCTTTCTGCAATCACGCTGATTATCATCTTCCTTTTTGTCATAAAAGACAATGATTTCAAGCATCTTTTTCCTTCCAAAAAGGCAGGGAGGTTGGATAAATGAAAACTTTCCTTACTGTAAATGAGGAAGATGAAGATGTCCGAATCGACAGATATATCGTCACTCAAACCGAGGATTTATCACGTTCTTACATCCAGAAACTATTGGATGAAAATAATATACTAGTAAATGGAAAAGAATGCAGATCGAACTATAAAGTAAAAACGAATGATGTGATAACCTTGGACATTCCTGCTTTGCAAGTTCCCGATATTCTTGCTGAAAATATTAAATTGGATATTCTTTATGAAGATCACGATATTATCGTGGTAAATAAGCCCAAGGGTATGGTCGTACATCCTGCCGCTGGACATTATTCCGGAACGCTCGTTAATGCCCTTCTATATCATTGCAGAGATGAATTGTCGGGCATTAACGGGGTCCTGAGACCAGGTATAGTGCACCGAATCGATATGAACACGACTGGAGTTATTGTAGCCTGCAAAAATGACATGGCACATCGTGATATATCCGAACAATTAAAAGAACATTCTATCACAAGGCGATATCGGGCCATTGTTCACAATATTATTAAAGAGGATTCCGGAACCATCAATGCGCCAATAGGCAGAAATCCCAATGACAGAAAAAAAATGTGTATCAACCACAAGAACGGCAGAGTGGCCATAACAGAATACAAAGTGCTGGAGCGTTTCAGAAAGTACACATATGTGGAATGCACCTTGCAGACGGGAAGGACACACCAAATACGGGTTCACATGGCCAGTATTCATCATCCATTACTGGGGGATGATGTCTATGGATCCAAAAATTCTAACCTTCAAGGACAAACCCTCCATGCAGAAGTTCTTGGTTTTATACACCCGACCTCCAGGATTTATATGGAATTTGAGGCGCCCTTGCCCGAATACTTCAGACACCTCCTGGACTCTCTCCCTAGATAGTTGACATAAATATGTTATGTCAACTATCTAGGGAAAATTTGCATTTTTTTTGAAATTTTACTATAATTAAGTCATAAGCAGCACAAAGGGGGAGTACTATAATGTCAGAAAAAATCATCGTAACAATCGGCCGTCAATTTGGCAGCAATGGCAGGAAGATTGCCTTCAAGCTCGCTGAAGATCTAGGTATAAAATGCTATGACAAGGAATTAATCACTCTGGCTGCCCAGGAAAGTGGAATTAATTCAGAAATAATGGAATATCATGATGAAAAACCCACAAGCAGCTTCTTATATTCAATGGTTATGGATTCGGCATCAATGGGGTATAGTTCCCCCAATATCCTGAACATGCCCCTGAACCACAAGGTATATCTGGCAGAATTCGAAGTGATAAAAAAAATAGCAAAAGAGGGGTCCTGTATTATCGTAGGCAGATGCGCCGATTATGTTCTGAAGGATGATCCTGATTTAATCAGCATATTTATCTACGCTCCTTTACAAAAAAGAATATCGTTCGTTGCAGCCACAGAAAGTATTAGTGAAAGCAAGGCCAGTACACTGATTCATAAGACTGACAAAAACAGGGCAAACTATTACAATTATTATTCCGACAAGAAGTGGGCCAACGTAGAGAGCTACCATCTTTCTGCGGATAGTTCAGAACTGGACATAGATGGAACGGTCGAACTGCTCAAAAGCTATATAAAAATCAAAAAGAATACTGTTCAGTAAACTATTCGTTAAAACTGACCGAGGAGGGATCCTGCATGAATTATAGAGACCGGCAAGGAAACACTATCCTGAGCGTCTGGGACACAGATGAGATGTTATCGAGTATCTACTCTTCAATACCAGGAAGAATCGTTCTTAAACTGGTATCCATACCAAATGTATCAAATATAGTAAGAAGATTACTTGATACGAAATTCTCATGCCGATTTATTGAAATATATAATCGGTTCTTCAAAATTGACAACGACGAATACAAGAAACAAAAATACAAGTCTTTTAATGATTATTTTACCAGGAAGGTCAAGTATTCCTGCAGACCGGTAACTCAAGACAGGAATGTCCTGATCAGTCCCTGTGACGGAAAGCTGCGGGTGTATAAAATATCTTCTCAGTCGCGTTTTTCTGTGAAAAAATCGAATTATTCCCTTAAAACATTATTAAAAGATGAAAAAATGTCGAAACGATATGAAGACGGAGTTTGTGTGATAATACGCCTGGCTCTGGAAGACAACCACAGGTACTGTTATATCGATAGTGGCTACAAAACGTCCAACAGGCATATAAATGGACGTTTGTATAATGTAAATGCCATTGTAAACGATTATAAGAAGGTTTACAGAGAAAACGCAAGAGAATACACATTAATGGATACAGAAAACTTCGGCAAAGTCCTTCAGATGGAAGTCGGAACTTTATTTGTAGGAAAAATCAATAATTACCACCAACGTGGATATTTTCGCAAAGGAGATGAAAAAGGACGCTTTGAGTTTGGTGGTTCAACAATTATTTTACTTTTTGAGAATGGAAAAGTGAAGATTGATGAGGACTTACTGGAAAATACAGAACACAATTTCGAAACCCTTGTGAAAATGGGTGAACAGATTGGAATAACAATTTAAAGAGTGGTTACCTGAAAATTACTTATAACTATTCGTTAAAGTTGTCTTTAGCGAATAGTTATAAGTCAAATAAAACCAAGGAGTTCACAATGCCCCATAGAACTTATTACGACCAGCTAAAAATTGATAACGATGTGAAAATCCGAAATATCCTCAGCGAACTCCCTCCCTTCTGTGTCCGTTATATTATGGGAATTGAGCAAAACACGTCTTCCAGGACCAGGCTTGCCTATGTATATGATCTGAGGGTTTTTTTTCATTATTTGAACGAAAATCACAAGGAATTTTTGGATATTCCGATATCCGAACAGACCGTTTCTCTTCTGGACAAAATCACCCCCAGTGATATCCAGTTATTTATTGAATTTTGTAAGTATTACAGCTCTGCTTCCGACAAGGAACGTGTCAACGGCGAACGAGGCATAATGCGCAAGCTCTCTGCGGTGAAATCCATGTATAATTATTTTTATAGAATGGAAATCATTACAAACAACCCTGCCGCCATTGTAATGATGCCAAAACTCAGAAGCAAAGAGATTGTAAGGCTTGATTCCGAGGAAGTCACTGAACTTCTCGACGAGGTGGAATCCGGAGACCATCTTACCAAGGCTCAGAAATCCTTTCATTCCAAGACAAAGGTTCGGGATCTTGCAATCCTGACACTGCTGTTGGGTACCGGAATTCGTGTGTCGGAATGTGTCGGAATCGATTTGATGGATGTGGATTTCAAAAACCATGGCATCAGGATTCGACGGAAAGGCGGCAATGAAGTTGTCATCTATTTTGGAGACGAGGTGGAATCCGCACTTAAAGAATATCATGAAGAAAGAATGCTGATTATTGCTTCGGCAGGAAATGAAGATGCCTTCTTTCTCTCTCTCCAAAAAAAACGAATTGGTGTACGAAGCGTGGAATTATTGGTCAAAAAATATGCAAAGCTGGTAACCCAGCTGAAAAACATCACTCCACATAAATTGCGAAGCACTTACGGCACCACGCTTTATAAGGAAACCGGTGATATATATCTTGTGGCAGATGTGCTTGGACACAAAGATGTCAATACAACAAAGAAACATTATGCTGCCATCGATGAAGAAAGACGAAAATATGCCCGGGATAAAGTCATATTAAGAAATACAAAGCAACATCCAGATGCAGATACAGCAAGCGACAGCGGGTCATAATCCTCCGCTGTCGCTTGCTGTATTCCGAGTTATTTAATCTCATCAGAATAATAGGCGACAATCAGATTCTGACCGTAATGAATCGTATCTCCTGTCAGATTGTTCATACTCTTCAGCTCACTGATATACTCTTCTACTCCGTCGTACTCTTCACTAACATATTCGGATGCTATGGACCAGAGAGAGTCACCTTCTTCTATCCTGATACTGGTAAAATATTTGTATCTGGAAGCAGCATTGTCCTGATTTGACATAAAACCACTTAATATCATGAATATTCCGATAATCACAGCCGCTGCAGCTGCAGCAAAAAACCGATTTCTTCTGATTGTATAAACCATGGTAAACCCTCCTGTTCTCAAAAGCAAACATATGTTTGTATCCTCATCATAAAACAAGAACATATGTTTGTCAATAGGTTTTTGGAGATTTTTCGAACATTAGTTTGCAATGATGAATCTCATATGTTATAATCAAGAAAACGCAGGAATTAAGGAGGTTTTTATGTCATCCCAAGGTAAAATTACAGCAAAACAGCGTGAAATATTGGACTATATCAAGACAGAGATTTTATCCAAAGGATATCCCCCTTCAGTCAGGGAAATCTGTGAGGCGGTACATCTTAAATCCACTTCTTCCGTCCATTCTCATCTGGAGTCACTTGAGTTAAACGGATATATACGGAGAGATTTGCAAAAGCCCCGTGCCATTGAAATCATGGACGATCTGTTTAATCTTTCCAGACGTGAAATGGTGAACGTTCCCATAGTTGGCCGCGTTGCCGCCGGGCAACCTGTCCTTGCCCAGGACAACATTGAGGGCTATTTCCCTATTCCCGTTGAATATATGCCGGATAAGCAGACCTTTATGCTGAAAGTCAAGGGAGAAAGCATGATTAATGCCGGAATTCTGGACGGAGACCAGGTTATCGTGGAGTCGGCGCAGACTGCAAAAAATGGGGATATCGTGATAGCATTGATTGATGACAGTGCTACCGTGAAGACCTTTTACAAAGAAAAGGGCTACATACGTCTGCAGCCGGAGAATGATTCAATGGAACCTATTATTGCAAAAGATGTCATGATTTTAGGAAAAGTAATCGGTCTTTTCAGAATGATGTAATAAAAACAACCTCTCCGGAACCAATCTTAGGTTCTGGGGAGGTTGTTTTTTTCGACTGCAAGCAATTTTTCTTTAATATCAAGTCCACCGCTGAAACCACCCAGGGTTTTATCCTTGGAAATGACACGGTGGCATGGAATAATTATTGGAATAGGATTTCTCCCATTGGCTCCCCCTACTGCCCTGCAGGCCTTCGGGTTCCCAATTCTTTCCGCTATCTGGCTGTAGCAAGCGGTTTCTCCATAAGGAATGTTCTGTAATTCATTCCAAACGGAAACTTCGAATTCCGTTCCCTTCAGTTCAATGGGAACATCAAAATTTTTCCTGTCCCCATTTAAATATTCCTTCAGCTCCAGAGCGGTTCTTCTTAATATTTCCGTTTCTTTTTCAGGAAAAGGCAGATGTACATTTCCAAAGTATATATTGGTGATTACATCTTCAGATGAAGCGATTGTGACTTCTCCGATCATTGTAGAATAGCAGTAATAAGCCTTACCCATATTGCTACATTTCCTCTATAGAAATACTCTTTCCATCTTTCCAGATTCTTTCCAGGTCATAGAAAAGTCTGTCTTCCTGATTGAAAATATGGATAATGACGTCGCCATAATCCATAAGAATCCAATTGGAATTATTATTGCCTTCAACATGTTTTGGCGAAACACCGTTCTTTCTAAGCTCCCCCTCTACATTTTCAAAAAGAGCCTGGACCTGATTTTTATTTTCACCTCCGGCAATGATGAAATAATCTGCAATAACCGAAACTTCCGCGATACTGAGCACTTTGATATCTACAGCCTTTTTATCATCCAATGCCTTATAGGCGGTCTTTACGACTTCATTAGTTGTCATTCTTGAAATTCTCCTTTCTTACTTCATATAGATTCTTATAATATTTAAATGCCTCTACCGTGGTTTCATCCAGCTCCAGACTGGTGCTGTTCAGGTAGTCAAGCGAATTCTTCAAAATCATATACACGGCCATATCTATATCTTCAAAGGAAACTCTGCGAATTTCTCTTAGATTAGGTATATTGCTGCGATTCGGTTCAATAAAATCAGCCACATAAATGATTTTTTCCAGCATAGACATAGCCGCTGCTCCCGTTGTGTGTTTCCGGATTGCATTGATTACATCGGTATCATCTACATGATATTTTTTCATGGCGTAAAATGCCCCCAGCTTTGCATGAAGCAGGTGAGGATGTTTTTTTTCAACTTCAGAAACAGGAATATTGTACTTAATGCTTTCGCTGAGTTTTTTGTCATTTGTAAGACATTTTGCACAATCGTGCAGCAATCCGGCAAGCTCAGCTTTGTGGATATCACAATCATATTTCATGGCAAGAGCTATTGCCATATATGCAACCGCAACGGTATGTTCATAACGGGAATTATCCAGAATTGTCCTGAGATTCTTCCTGATGTACATTAATCTGCGGTTAAAAGTAAAAATGTTAACGTTCATAATGCACCCCTTTTCTTATTTGTATAGGTGATTATCCTGGATATATCGTTCCACTTCCATCGGAACATAATAACGTATTGTCTCAGATGCCTTGATTTTACGGATGATCATCGTGGAAGAAATTCCTATGTTCGGTATTTCCAGTTCAAATACGTGGGCATTGAATTTAGACTTGAGATAGTTGATTTGCCCTTCCAGATCGGCAAGAATCAGATCCTCGCGTCTGGCCGCCAGTATTGTCGCATGTGAAAAGATAACTTCCGGTGATTTCCACTGTTCAATGGAAAACAGGGAGTCTGCGCCAATTATAAAGAAATAATCGTTCTCCGGATGCAGCTCAGAAAACATAACTAATGTCTCACAGGTAAAACTGGGCCCTTCCCTTTCCAATTCAAATCCGCAATATTCAAAATGTGGATTATTTTGGATGGCCAGATTCACCATTGCTCCCCTGTGGACGGATGACGTCACGTTGTTTTTGTGGGGCGGCTGATTATCAGGCATAATCCAGACTGTATCCAGTTCAAAAGAATTGTAGGCATTTTCTGCCAGAATGAGATGCCCGATATGAATCGGGTCAAAAGTTCCGCCCAAAATGCCGACTCTTTTCCTTTTAGACATTTCGCCTCATGCTCCCTTGTTTCTTAAATGGCTTTCTTTCCGGCTTCTTTTCGGTCTTCTTCTCGGTTTTCTTTATTTCTTTATATAACACAATTTTTCTGCCGATTACCTGTACAACCTGCGATAATGTACGTTCAGACAGCGTCTGGGCAAGTTCCCTGGGATCTTCCGTGCAGTTGCTCAAAACATTTATCTTAACCATTTCCCTTGCATCCAGTGCTTCCCGGACTGCTTCGGTAAATTCCGGCGTCAGACAGCTTTTCCCTAAGGATAATATCGGATCAATTGCACTTGCTCTGGCTTTTAAAAGCGCTCTTTCTTTGCTTGTCACTTTTTTCCTCCATTATTTATAATAATCAAACTCGTGTCCGTAAATTTTGACGGTGTCCCCGTCCATTATGCCGAGATTTTCAAGTTCCTCCAGAATTCCATTCTCTTTAAGGAACTTCTGGAAAAATTGGAATCCCTTTTCTGTATCCAGATTAGTATATCCAAGCATACGTTCAATTCTGGGACCTGATATATCGAATAATCCCTCTTCGGTTTTAGCTACTGTGTACGGTTCGGTTGGATCATCATAATTCACATTTGGATCCATCTCTTTTTCGAAAATATGAATTTCTTTTTCCATACCGTCCAGAAGATCGCCCAGATAATAGAGCAGTTCTTTCACCCCTTGTCCGGTAACGGCCGATATCGGGAAAACCTTTATTCCCGAAGGTTCATATTCCGCTTTGATTTTTTCGATAACTGATTCGTCTCCATCATATAATGCATCAATCTTGTTGGCTGCGATAACCTGGGGTCTTTTCATCAGTTCCGGATTATAGGCCTCAAGTTCACTATTAATGATTCGAATGTCCTCAACCGGATCCCGTCCTTCAACAGCAGCCGCATCTACGATATGCAGTATTATCTTTGTTCTCTCTATATGTTTTAAAAAGTCATGTCCAAGACCCACCCCTTCGGATGCGCCTTCGATTAGTCCTGGAATGTCAGCTATTACAAAACCCCTGTCCCCGTCAAGGTCAACCACCCCGAGGTTCGGGTTAAGTGTTGTGAAATGATAATTCGCAATCTTTGGTGTTGCATTAGTTACCCTGGACAGAAATGTCGATTTTCCTACATTTGGAAATCCAACAAGGCCAACATCTGCGATTACTTTCAGTTCCAATCTCACCCACAGCTCCTTGCTTTTCTGTCCGGGCTGGGCAAACATGGGTACCTGCATGGTAGCCGTAGCGTAATGTTGGTTTCCTTTGCCGCCGCGGCCTCCTTTTAATATGACTTCTTTTGTATTCTTACCGGACATATCGGCAATGACTTTGCCCGATTCATCATCAAAAATGATAGTTCCAGGAGGAACTTTCACTATAAGGTCCTGTCCGTCCTTGCCATGGCATTTCTTCTTGCCGCCGTCGTCGCCATTATCGGCAATATATTTGCGTTTATGACGAAAATTCGTCAGGGTATTCATCCCTTCATCCACGACAAAAATAACATTGCCGCCCTTCCCACCGTCGCCTCCATCAGGCCCTCCGTTGGGAACGTAAATCTCTCGTCTGAAACTGACATGGCCATCGCCGCCTTTTCCAGATTTAATAAATATTTTTGCACTGTCTGCAAACATTGTTACACGCTCCTAATTATGGAAAAAATAGGCTTCAATCCATAGGATTTGAAGCCTTAGTAGTATTACTGGTTGTGTTATTCTGAAACAACAGGCACGATGCTGACCTGTTTCTTGTCTCTGCCTTTTCTCTGGAATCTTACGACTCCGTCTGTCAAAGCAAAAAGTGTATCATCTCCGCCACGTCCTACATTAAGACCTGGATGAATTTTTGTTCCACGCTGTCTGTAAAGTATATTGCCTGCTTTAACAAACTGTCCGTCTGCTCTTTTAGCTCCTAATCTCTTGGATTCTGAGTCCCTGCCATTTCTGGTGGAACCGACTCCCTTCTTATGAGCAAAGAACTGAAGGTTCATCTTCATCATCATTTGTCACACCTCCTGAAAATATATGGAAATATATTTTTTGTTTTCATTGCTTCTTATCCCTTCTAAGCCAAGGACAAGCGCATCCATTAGTAATTTTGCTTCATTTGTATTTTTCGACAGGAAATCCAGCTTAATGATTCCCTTATCTTCATCTGAATCTACCAAAAACCTGTCACTCGTAAATTTATCCAGTGCGTTGATTGTATTAATAACCAGCACGGAAACAGATGCGCAGATGACGTCTTTTCCGTATTCTGCAAATCCTGCGTGGCCGGTAACGGTAAATCCCTTATAATCTTCTTTTGATTTGAAAAATACAGCTTTTATCACAGCGCTACCTCTTGATTAAGCGTTGATTTTGTCAATCTTAATTTCAGTAAACTGCTGTCTGTGGCCGTTTTTCTTATGATATCCGCTTTTTCTTTTATACTTATAAACGATTATCTTTTTCGCTTTGCCTTCTTTGACTACAGTAGCTTCAACGCTTGCACCGTCAACTGTAGGGCTTCCGACTTTAGCGTTGTCTCCGCCTACAAAAAGAACCTGGTCAAAACTAACTTTTTCTCCGGCTTCTTTGGAAAGTTTTTCAACTCTTAAAATTTCGCCTTCAGATACTTTGTACTGTTTACCACCTGTTGCTATAATTGCGTACATATGGCACCTCCTATTTCTCATTACTCGCCGACTTTGGTGCTTATCCTATACATTCAGGATAAATCTTACAACCTCATCGTGCGGCACACTGAATTATATTAGCATTTTTGGAAGCATTTGTCCAGTATTAATTGAACAAATCAAACTATTATCCATGGTTATTTCATTCCTGTACAGGAACTTCTGTATTTGCTGTTGTATCTGTCACTGATGTTGCAGCTGTTGTTTCCGGTGCTGCTGTTGTTTCTGGTACCGTAGTTGTTTCTGGTACTACTGTTGTTTCTGGTACTACTGTTGTTTCTGGTGCTGTGGTTTCTGATGCTGCTGTCTCAGAAGCTGCCGTGCCGCCAAAACCTGTGCCTGTTATCCAGGGATTTGAAGGGTTCGGATCCGTAGGATCCCAGGTGATACCGTACGGGATGATGGCTGCCGACGGCTTGCCAAGCGGGCCTGGCGAGGAAGCGTCATCGTAGATGATTACAGTTGTTCCTTTTGGAGTGTTTTCCATAAGCCATTTTGAATCCGCAACTGTAAGCCGTATGCAGCCGAGTGATGCAACATTTCCAAGTTTATTATACTCCTCCGTTTCAAGATCAGAATTGTTTTTCGAATAATAAGGCACTGAGTGAAACATAATCTGCCCGCTGATGCGGTAGGCATATTGGCCCCACACGCCGCCAACGAGGTTTCTCCAGCTATATTTATCACTGGTTTTATATATTCCCAAAGGTGTTTTCGACCCGCCCGTGGAGCACACCATAGCTTTAACCGGTACGGTATATTGGCGATTTTCATCCAGTGCGTATACTGTGACACAGTTCATCACCCTATTTACTTTAATCAGATAAGGATTTTGGATTTTTTTCACGGATGATGCGGAGGCAGTGCCTTCTGTTGTAGCGGTGGTCCTGTCTGTTTCTCCCATCTCCACACTCGTTCCATCAGTCGTCTCTTCAGACAAAACTGTTTCTTCTGACGTCGCTGAATCCGATTTTTCACCTTCAGTCCCCAGGGTTTCTGTTCCTGGATTGCTTTTTGATTCGCCAAATATAGTTGTTCCTACAACTACGGATGCGATAAACATGACAAGAATTATAGATGTTACAATAAATTTGATTTTCATATTTTCATTCCCATTCGTTTCTTAATTGTTCATTTATCGATCTTCTGATTTTCTTCCTGGTCATTTCAACCAGACCAAGTTTTGTAATATCCACGATTGTGGTTTTAATCCTGTCTTCCTCCAGATAAGCTCCAAACTCAGAAAGGAGTGTCTTTTCCTGTTCCGGATTCCCCATATTGATAAAGTCCACTATAATAATCCCCGAAAGATTCCTCAGACGGATCTGATATGCAATTTCCCTGGCCGCTTCAATGTTGATTTTCAGAAATAAGTCTCTTGTTTTCTTTGAAGCAATATTTTTTCCCGAATTGATATCGATGGAAACAAAAGCTTCCGTTGGCTGAATTATGATATAGGCCCCAGATTTAAGCCACACCTTCTCTGACTGGACTTCCCGCAGGCATTTTTCCAGACTGTAAAGCTTATACAGGGGAAGCAGCTCATCCTTATAATATTCAAGCTTGCCCGCATCACTTGGCTGGAACATCTCCAGGTATATTTTAATTTTATCATAAATTTCCGTGTCATCTGTAATGATTTTTTTGATGTTGGTGTCATTCAGATCTCTGATGTGGGAAATATATTCCTCCGGTCCGCTGTACAGCCGGCTGAAGGCAGGTCTATAGGGAGCAGTCCGCATTATTTCATCAAACGTGGATACAAGACTCCGGATATCTGAAATCACATCCTGGGCATCTGCATAAAGGGCATTTGTCCGGATGATGACACCAAAATTTCCTAATTCCATCGCATCTGTCCGTTTTTGCAGGTCTTCCCGTTTTGTTTTGTCAGTAAATTTTTTGGAGAAAGCAACGCCCGTGGCTCCCCTAGTAACGATGGCATATTTCCCCACAAGTTCGATGTTGGACGTGATAACCGGTTCCTTTGATTTCAAAGCTTCCTTTTCGATCTGTACTACCAGTTCATCGCCGATGCAGAGCCTGCTACTGTTTCCTGAAAGTGTAACCATGGGATTCAGATTTTTTTCCAGTGGCAGGTATCCGATTTTGTCATTCTCATACTCGATGAATGCCGCGTTAATATTCTTGACGATATTCTTGACTTTTCCAATATAAATATTTCCTATGACAGACTGGGAATTTTCCCTCGTGCAGCCCAATTCAAGGTATCTCCCCTTGTCGTTCAATACGGCACTGATAATGCAATCATTGAATTTTGTTACCAGTAATCTGTCATTCACTGTCCCACACCTCAATCCATTTGTAATCCCATATCTTCAAGAGATACAAAGTTTTCGCCAAATTGTTCCACCCGTTTGATCCGGATGCAGTGCTCCGGAATATCTAACCCTATATAAGAAAAATAGGCTTTCATGACAAGATCCGGTTTTAGGTTCTGCACGCTTCCCGATGCAAGTCTCATAAAAATCACTCCGTCATCTTCATGAAGCGAATATATCAGGGGCTTGATATCTATTTCCGTTTCTGATTTTTTTGTTTTGCGGACAATATGGATTTCTTCCTGGGAATAAAACGCATCCATCCGGGAAAGGTCCATATTCTCGATGACATCGTTTCGTACAATCACCTCATAGTCTGCAGCGGCCAATACTGTCATGGCCGATTCTGCGTCGTCCGGGAGAAGGGTGATGCTTAATATATCCATACCCGGAACCATCTGTTTTTGTAAGATATCCTTCAGCCAGGCGGCGGAAGGAAGACTGTTCAATGTAATGTCCATGTACTCAGCCAGACTTTCTATTCCCAGTGAAAGGGGCGCGGAAAACGACATTTTCTGATGAGGATTATACCCCTGGGAATAGGCGATATCCACCCCTGCTCTGCGAATGGCCTTTTGAAAATATCTCATGATATCCAAATGACCCAGATATACCATTCTTCCAGTTTTAGAAAATTTAACTCTTATTTTCATGGCAGACACCTCCTCCAAACGCAGCAGCCCCGCAGCCTTCGCATTTTTCTCTGCAGTTAGGCGTGACCATGGCATTCATGGCATTATTATATTCCCTCAGGAGGAAGTTTTTGGTAACTCCGGTATTTATGAAATCCCAGGGCAATATTTCTGTTGTTTCCATACCCCTGACCGTGTAAAAATCAATATCGACGCCTGTTTCCTCACAGGCCTCCATCCATTTTCTGAAACTGAAATTTTCTGTCCAGGCATCGAATATACAGCCCTTCTTATAGGCTGCAAGAATCGCTTTACCGACCCTCCGGTCTCCTCTTGCGAACAGACCTTCCAATATGGTCACATCCGCGTCATGCCAATTGTATTTGATGCTTTTCTTGTTATGGGATCCCTTGATGGCATGGTTGACCGTTCTGGCCCTGTCCATGTATTCCTTTAATGGCAGCATCTTGGACCACTGAAAAGGTGTGAATGGTTTCGGGACAAAAAAGGAAGTGCTTGCCGTAATCTGCAGCCGGTTGCTTCTCTGTTCTTTTGGGATTCCATAAAATTTATTTGCTATTGCATTGCAGATATCGGCGATGCCTTTAATATCTTCTTCCGTTTCCGTGGGAAGTCCAAGCATAAAATACAGCTTAACTCTGTCCCAGCCGCCTTCAAAGGCAAGGGCCGAGCCATTCAGTATGTCTTCTTCCGTCAAGCCTTTATTGATTACATCTCTGAGTCTCTGGGTGCCGGCCTCCGGGGCAAAAGTCAGGCTGGTCTTTTTTACATCCTGAACCTTGCTCATTACATCCAGAGAAAAGGAATCAATTCGGAGGGATGGAAGGGAAATATTGACTCCATTGCTGCCTAATTCCTCGATAAGAAAATTCACCAGCTCACCAAGATACGGGTAATCGCTCGTGCTCAATGAAATCAGGGAAATTTCGTCGTGTCCAGTGTTTTCTATCAGCGTTTTTGCTCTTTCACGCAGGAACTCAAGACTCCTCTCTCTCACGGGACGATACACCATGCCCGCCTGACAGAACCGGCAGCCTCTTATGCACCCTCTCTGCACTTCCAGAACCGCCCTGTCCTGCGTCACCTTAATGTGCGGAACAATGGGTTTCTCCGGATAATACGTGTCATCCATTTCAAGCACAACCTGTTTGATTATGGTTTCCGGCACAGCGGGATTGTTTTTTGACCGGGAGCGAATAGTACCGTCCGGATTATATTCCACATCATAAAAGAGCGGCGCGTAGATACCTGGTATATTGGCCGCCTTTTCCAGAAAATCTTTTCTTGTTCCATTAACAGCTTTATTTTCTTTGTAGGCATCCAGGAGTTCAAAGTATGAAGTCTCGCCTTCGCCTATATAGAACAGATCAAAAAAATCCGCCAGAGGTTCTGGATTATATGTGCAGGGACCTCCTCCAATCACGATCGGATCGTCCTCATTCCGTTCCGAGGACAGCAAAGGTATCCCGCTCAATTCCAATACCTGAAGGATATTCGTGTAACACATCTCATACTGGATGGTGATTCCAAGAAAATCAAAATCCTTTATCGGATCCTGCGACTCCAGAGCAAACAGCGGAATATTATTCTGCCGCATGAGTCTATCCAGGTCTGTCCATGGTGAGTATACTCTTTCACAATAGACATCTTCCCGCTGGTTGAACATGTCATAAAGAATCTGTATACCCAGATGGGACATTCCGATTTCGTAGATATCCGGAAAACACATGGCAAATCTTATTTCCACTTCCTCCGGATTCTTAAGTACAGTATTGAATTCATTTCCAATATACCTGCCTGGTTTTTCTACCCGCAGCAGAATATCTTCTGGTAAAGCTAATTTTTTCATATTTTTCCCATCTTTTATCTTCTGTTTAATTCATCGGTGATTTCTTCCCAGGTGACACCTTTTTCAGCCATCAGTACCATCATATGATACAGAAAATCGCTGATTTCATATTTGATTTCCTCGGGATCCGGGTTTTTTGCTGCAATAACGATTTCCACAGCCTCTTCTCCCAGCTTTTTCAGGATTTTATCGATTCCTTTATCAAAAAGATAATTCGTGTACGAGCCATCCTTTGGATTTTCTTTTCTATCCTGAATTACGCGGAAAACATCCTGGAATACCTCGAAAGGATTCGAAACTTTATATTCTTTTTTTGCAACCGGTGTATAAAAACAAGAGCGGTTTCCTGTATGACAGGCAGCCCCAACCTGAAATACCCTGGCAAGCAGGGTGTCTTTGTCACAATCAATGCTTAATTCCCGGACATACTGAAAATGTCCGGAAGTGAGCCCCTTTATCCAAATTTCTTCACGGCTTCTGCTGTAATAGGTCATGCGCCCGGTTTCAATTGTCTTATCAAAGGCTTCCTGGTTCATGTATGCCATCATAAGAACCTCGCTGGTTTTATAATCCTGCACTACAACAGGAACCAGACCGGCTTCGTCCGACTTGAAATCCGAAAACTTCATATTCGATTCAAGCACAAACACTTCCAGTCCGGCATCCTTGAGTCTTTTTTTGTAGGATATGATGTCATCCGGACTGTTCAGCAAAGGGATAATCCCATAAATATTGCCGGCTGTCTTTATGCGGGCTTCTATATCCGTTCCAGCGGACAGCAAATACTCGGTCCCGGACAGCTGCCTGCCTGCATATTTTGACCTTTCACCTTCCAGTACCAGTGAAAAACAGCCTGGATTCAATTGGCTGTATTCTTCCTCCTGGGTAGCCCCAGAAATATAAACGGCAATTTTTTCTTTTCCAAATCTTTCGGAAGCTTCTGTAACGAGGGCGAGGGATTTTTCATCCTTTATTTCAATAAATACTTTTTGTGCGCCGGCATACAGATATTTTTTCACGTCTTCCAGTCTCAGCGTATGACCGCCCGCAATGAAAGGAACGTCCACCTTGGCATTGATGTTTTTGAGCAGGGATATGTTCGCATCATGATCAGCATCATTTCCGGAATTATCAAACAGCAAGAGGCCGTCAGCCCCCTTGTTCGCATACTCCTCGCAACGCAGCAGTGATTCTTCTCCCTCCAGGATGATGGCAGGTATCATTTTAATGGTATTCATAATCTGTCCTCTGATTTCTATTCTATAATAGTATTCCTTTGGTCGATGGGATTCCTGTTATCCTGTCATCTTTCCGGGTGGCATCGTCCAAAGCCCGTGCAAAGCTTTTAAAGGCGGCCTCTATGATATGGTGGCAATTTTCCCCGCTGAGCTGCCTGATGTGCAGGTTCATACCGGCGCTATAGGTAACTGCGTAGAAAAACTCCTTGAGCATTTCTGTATCAAAATCCCCCACAGCCGGCGCCAAAAGGGAAGCTTCATACCCAAGATAAGGCCTTCCCGAAAGGTCCAGGGAGCAGAGCATGAGCGTCTCATCCATGGGAAGGATGCAGCTGCCATATCTGCGGATCGATTCTTTGTCTCCAAGAGCTTCACGGACTGCAGTACCGAGCGCAATCCCGGTGTCCTCAATCGTATGGTGGCTGTCTATGTGCAGATCGCCTGTCACCTTGACTCGCAGATTAAACAAGCCATGTTTTGCAAAACTGTTGAGCATATGGTCAAAAAAGCCAATCCCGGTATCCACCTCTGAAATTCCGGTTCCGTCAATATCCAGGGTAATACTGATATCCGTTTCACTTGTTTTTCTATTTACCTGAGATGTCCTTGACATAATACCCTCCTTTATTCAAAGCGGACTTTAATTGAGTTGGCGTGTGCCGTCAGCTTTTCCTGCGTTGCAAATTTTATTATATCATCTTTTATTGGTGCGAGCGCTTCTTTAGAATACGAAATCAAACTGGTCTTCTTTATAAAGTCATCTACACCCAGGGGTGAAAAGAATTTTGCAGTTCCATTGGTAGGCAGGACATGATTGGGACCGGCAAAATAGTCGCCCAGCGGCTCACTGCTGTATTCACCTATGAATATGGCACCGGCATTTCTTATCTTTGTCATGATATTATACGGATCCCTGGTCATGATTTCAAGATGTTCGCTGGCAATTTCATTGGCTGCTGCAATTCCTTCCTCCATTGTATCCACCAAAAGGATATAGCCATAATTTTCCAGTGACTTTTCAATGATGTCACTTCTGGACAAAACTTTCAGGAATCCCTGGATTTCCTCTTTTACCTTCTCAGCCAGATCCCGTGAAGTAGTCACCAGAATGGAAGAAGCCATTTCATCATGCTCCGACTGGGACAGGAGGTCTGCCGCAACAAAGCGGGGGTTGGCTGTCTCATCTGCCAGGACCAGAACCTCGCTGGGACCTGCAATGGAATCAATGCTTACATTACCATAAACGGCTTTTTTTGCCAAGGCTACGAAAATATTTCCAGGTCCCACGATCTTATCGACCTTGGGTATGGATTCTGTGCCGAATGCGAGAGCTGCTATAGCCTGTGCGCCTCCGACCTTATATATCTCATCTGCGCCTGCCTCGTGGGCTGCCACCAGAGTTGCCGGATAGATCCTGCCATTACTGTCCGGCGGTGTTGCCATTATGATCCTGTCCACTCCTGCTACCTTTGCAGGCAGGATATTCATCAGGACCGATGAAGGGTATGCCGCTTTCCCCCCTGGTACATATACGCCGGCTTTCTCTATTGCAGTAACCTTCTGTCCGAGAATGCTTCCATCTTCTCTCGTTTCGATCCAGCTGTTCACTTTCTGTCTCGCATGGAAATCCGTGATGTTTTTTTTGGCCCTGCGTATAATTTCTATCATTTCCTTATTATCCAGGTTCTCATATGCTTCTTTAATTTCTTCATCGGTAACACGGATTGTATCCGCAGTCAACCGAACCTTGTCGAATTTTTCGGAATATTCAAAAACAGCCTTATCGCCATTGTTCCGTACATTCTCTATGATTTCCCTGACTGTATTTTCGTATTCCCCGTAATTATTGGGGCTTCTTTTCAAAAGGCTGTTCAGGATATCCTTCTTGGTGGTCTCATCCAGTTTGATAATTTTCATTAAGGCACTTCCTTTCTGATTATTTTAGTACATCATTTAAATCATGTATGATTTTTGTGATTCTTTCGTTTTCCATCTTCATGCTGACCTGATTGACAACCATCCTGGCGGAAAGTTTGCAGATTTCCTCCAGTACAATCAGTCCGTTTTCTTTAAGCGTAGACCCGGTTTCTACGATATCTACGATTACTTCGGCAAGACCTACAATAGGCGCCAGTTCTACGGACCCGTTCAGCTTAATGATTTCAACGGTCTGGTGTTTTATATTATAAAAATAATCTTTTGCAATATTCGGATACTTGGTCGCAACACGTATTAATTCATGATGCTGCAGGAGGGCGCCTGCCGATTCCGGACCGCAGATGCACATGCTGCATTTCCCGATTCCCAGATCAACCACCTCATATAATTTTCTGCCTTCTTCCAGGATGGTATCCCTTCCAACGATTCCGATGTCCGCCGATCCGTATTCCACATAAGTCGGCACATCACTGGCTTTCGCAAGGAAGAATTTAAGTTTCAGCTCCTCGTTGACAAACACCAGTTTTCTGGTTTTTTCGTCGTGCATCTCCTCACAGGTGATTCCAATCTGGTTGAATATCTCCATGGATTTCTTTGCCAGCCGTCCTTTTGCCAGCGCAAATGTCAAGTAGTTCATTTTGCAGCCTCCTTGCCTGTCAATAGTTCGGTCATAGGCACCAGTGTTTCTTCCCTGGATTGAACCTGTATGGATTTCACCAGATGGGGATCATCCAGATATAATATGTGAGCCGTATTGAGGCTGTCAGCCAGGCGTATATAATCCTCAATCTCCCGGACCCTGCTCTTCTTAATCAGTTCAATCCGTTGTCCAGTCAGGCGAAGCCGCCCGGCCAGCTGGATTGCAGTTTCCCTTTGTCCGCTCCTGTACAAAATCATGGTGTTGGAGTATTGGAAAGGTATTTCGATTTTCTGTCTTCCAAGGGCAATCATCAGCTGATCTACATTGATGGCAAATCCAACGGAAGGCGCCGTCTTGCCAAAACGTTTCAGCAGATTGTCATAGCGTCCGCCGGTAACAATGGTATCTCCTGTTCCATACGTATACGCCATAAATATGATTCCCGTATAATACTTATATTTGCTCAGCATACCCAAATCAAAGGAAACATACTTCTGTAAACCATATATCCCAAGGATTTCATATAGTCTCTCCAGACTTTTTACAGCTTTCTGTGTCTTGGGGTTCTTCGCAAGCGAACCTGCAATTTCAATAATTTCCGTTCCTCCAAAAAGTTCTGGAAGTTTCAGAAACACGTTTTTCAAGTCCTCGTCAATGTTTTGTGTAGAAAGGAGTTGTTCGACTCCGAAATAATTCTTTCTTTCAATCAGTTCCCGGAGATATTCTTCCACCTCTTCTTCCAGACCGGCCTCTTCCACGAGTCCTCGGAAGAAATCCACCTGGCCCACCTCCACCTGGAATTCCGTAAGCCCTGCTTTCAGAAGGGCTTCTATAACCATGGCGATGATTTCAGCATCGGCATCGGAGGAGTTGTCATTAATCAGCTCACACCCGATTTGGGTAAACTCTTTTAATTTCCCCTGAAAACCTGAATTATTTATAAAGGTATTGCCCATATAGCAAAGGCGCAGGGGCAGTTCCTCTTCAGAATAATACTTGGCCGCACATCTTGCTATAGACGGCGTGATGTCCGGCCGGAGTACAAGTGTATTTCCTTCTCTGTCAAAAAATTTATACTGGTCTTTGGAAGGCACGCTTCCCATTTCTTTATTGAAGATGTCAAAAAACTCAAACGTTGGCGTCTGAATGTCATGGTATCCATACCGTGATAAAATCTCATGTATATTCTGTTGAACAGCTAACTTCCCTGCGCATTCCTTACCATAAATATCCCGGACTCCTTCCGGTGTATGAAACAGCTTTCTTTCCATAATAACCTCTTTCAAGAAGCACTTTAACGTGATAACGTGCTATCAAAGTAATAAATTAAAATGTATTATAAGTAATTAAGCGAATTTTGTCAATCTCTCTGACCCAAATCCTTCTGAATTCCTTCCAGATAATGAACCGGAACACCCATACAGTTCCTGAGCTCCATAATCATATCCAGTTCCTCCACGCTGAAACTCTTTAAACCGCCATCCTTGGACCGGTTCCAGAATTCCATCAGTTTCCGGAATGTGAGGTAATAATACATATTCATTTCGCTGTAATAAATGATAAGAAAAGCAATCCCGTCCTGCCGCTCAAAATCCTCCATGAATTGAATCTGATGGGCATGAATGTTGCTAAGAGGAAATCTGGACGTATTGCATTCCTTGACATCAAAACACACGGGAACCCCTTGGACGACTCCTATGTAGTCAACAGTGCTTTTTTTCTCAAAATAAGCCAGCGTGATATGCCTGGATGCCGAATCAATGCGTATAGGCTTTATAGGTGTCGGGACCTTCTGCACCAGAGCAACCCCTTTTTCCCTGTATTTTTCATTAACCAGATTAATAAGGTCTTCCAGACCTGAACCGCGGAGACCTCTTGTACCCCAGGTTGGCATTAAAATTCCCCTTTCACTATCCGGTCAAACTCTTTCGGAAGACCGGCCGTAAACCTTTTTTCAGATATTCCGGAAAATTCGTCATCCATTTTGGGAAATACCAGGACATGCGAATGCAGAAGCTGATGGGATAAACGGTACTTTTTTCTGAAATACTCGTTGATCTCCCTGCTGCCATATTTTGTGT
Source organism: Parasporobacterium paucivorans DSM 15970 (assembly GCF_900141895.1). Taxonomy (GTDB): domain Bacteria; phylum Bacillota; class Clostridia; order Lachnospirales; family Lachnospiraceae; genus Parasporobacterium; species Parasporobacterium paucivorans. The sequence continues at coordinate 76,114 of NZ_FQYT01000002.1, forward strand.
CACCCACCACCGGATGACCGATGGATGCAAGATGCGCCCTGATCTGATGGGTTTTTCCGGTTATAAGCTTAACCTGCAGCAGTGTAGTAAATGGCTCTGTCCGGCTGATTTTCAACGGTTTGTATTCTGTCCTTACGAAAGAAGCTTCTCCGTCCTCTCTGTCCGAAAAAGAAACCATGTTTGTCTCAGGATCCTTGACCAGAAATCCTTCTAGTGCAGATGGATTTTCGACCCTTCCCATAACCAGGCAGAGATAATACTTATCTGCGGTTCTGTCACGGAACATGGCTGATAGCGTCTGAAGGCCAAGCAATGTCTTTCCCGCAGCCATCAACCCGGAAGTGTTTCTGTCCAGCCGGTTACAGACGGAGGGTCGGAAGCTTTTCATTTCATCCTGGGTAATCTGCTTGCCTTCCAGCATATAGGAAAGAATGTGTTCAACAATGGACACATCGCTTTCTGAAGCTTTTTGTGAAAGCATTCCGGCCGGTTTGTTGACCAGGAGTATATGCTTATCTTCATATATGATATCCAGACTTCTTTTGTCGTTCTCCAAAATTTTGACTGGTCTGTTTTCCGTAAATTTTTCAATCGTCTCTTCCGATAAAAAAAGCTTGATAGAGTCATTCTCAACAAGTTTTTCCGAACCATCCGCCTTGGAGCCGTTCAGTGTGATGTTTTTCTTTCGAAGCATTTTATATAGAAAGCTCTTGGGGGCCAGGTTTAAATACTTTGTCAGCAGCTTATCCAGTCTCTGGCCGGCTTCATTTTCCGATACGGTTATTTCCTTCATTTACTTGTCCATTCCTCTATAAATCCTGGGCTTTATAACTTTCGGCCAAAAGATCCAGTTCTCTTCCGAATTTCATCAAAGCCTCCTGATCGTCTTTTCTGTAAATTTCATAAAACTCTTCCTGAATCTTGATGATTTCCCGCTTATTTGCTATCTTAAAGAGATTCTGGATATTATTCAGAATGTCCCTGACGATATTTGCCTGTTTCCTGAAGGAGCTCTGGGACTCCCTTATTTCCTGGTGAACGGAGGACATCTCATTATCCAGTTTGATTATGGCCGCCGATGCTGCCGAGAGCCGCTCCCTGATTTGCGGCGGTATGTTGTATTTATATTTGTATTGGAGGGAATGCTCTATGGTTGCCCAAAAATCCATGCCCATGGTACGAATCTGAATTTCAACCTGGATGACTTTGGGTCCATTCAGAGTCTCAACATTGTAATACACAATCATATGAAAGCTCCGGTATCCGCTCTCTTTAATATCATTCACGTAATCCTTCTCGAGCTTAACAATCATGTCATTACGGTTGTGGATCATTTTTACAATATCATAAATATCTTCCACAAACTGACAGATAATCCGGATTCCCGCAATATCCTCGATTTTTTCATCAATTTCGCTGGAATCCAGCTTCTTTCTCTGAACTTTATCTAATATACTGGAGATTTTCTTAACCCGCCCCTCAACGGACTCAATCGGAGAATACCTCCCGCTGTTCTTGCACTCATCAATGATATGATTGAATTTGACAAGCAGCTCATTTACCCCCAGCTGATAGGGTTCTAATATCTCCCTCCAAAATTGTATCTCCATGCTGTTCCTCCCCTTAAAACGTTTTCAAAATTTCCTGTACCTGCTTCCGGGTCTCGTCGATATCGTGGCTGTTGTCAATCACAAAATCGCTGGCTGCCCGGAATTCATCGTCGCTCAATTGATTTTCCGCAATTTCCTCTATCTTGTCCTCTGTGTAATTCCTGGATTCCATAAGACGCCTTTTTCTTACGTCAAAGTCGCTGTACACATACCAGAATTGATCACATATATCCCGGTATCCTGCTTCAATCAGCAATGCTGCTTCCACTACTATCAGGGCTTCCGGGCTGGCGGCTTTAATCCTGGCAATTCTGTCTTCGATCTCCCTGCGGACAGCCGGATGTATGATTCCATTTAATTCTTCCAGTTTTTTGGGATCATTGAAAACGATGTTTCCCAGTAATTTCCGGTTTATGCTTTCATCCGGATTCAGGATTCCCTTGCCAAAAATGGAAATAATCTGTCTGTAGGCATCTGTGTTTTTGGACATTACCTCGTGTCCCACTTTATCTGCCTCGATCACATGGGCATCATATTCCCGGTTCAAGATACCGAGAATCATGGATTTTCCTGTTCCTACACCACCTGTCAATCCGATTACCATTGTCTACCTCCTTGAATTAATGGGCATCATACCAGGAATAGCCTTCATCAATACCAATTTCCAACGGCACGCTCATACGGGCTGCGTTGGTCATTTCTCTGTTCAATATTTCGTACACATTTTCTTTTTCTTCAATGGCCGCCTCTACAAGAAGCTCATCGTGGACCTGCAGTACGATTTTTGATTTAAGGCCTTGCTTCTTCAACTCACGGTTTACGTTGAGCATGGCAATCTTAATGATGTCTGCCGCCGTTCCCTGTATCGGAGAGTTCATGGCTACCCTTTCTCCAAAGGATCTCTGCATGAAATTGCTGGATTTCAGCTCAGGTACAGGTCTTCTTCTCCCGAACATCGTTACTGCATATCCATTCTTCTTGGCATCCTCCACCGATTTATCCAGAAATTCCTTAACTTTCGGATAGGTCTTGAAATACTGTTCGATATATTTGGCCGCTTCCTTTCTGGTGATACTAAGTCCCTGACTTAAGCCAAAAGAGCTGATACCGTATACAATCCCAAAATTCACGGCCTTGGCATTGTTTCTCTGGGTGTTTGTCACTTCCTCCAGCGGAGTATTGAACACCTTCGCCGCCGTTATCCTGTGGATATCACTTGCCTCTTTATAGGCCCTGATCAGGTTTTCATCACCGGATAGGCTGGCCAGAATTCGGAGTTCTATCTGAGAATAATCCGCATCCACGAAGATATATCCAGGCTCCGGGACGAATACTTTTCGGATGATTCTGCCCATTTCAACCCTTATAGGAATATTCTGCAGATTCGGTTCTGTGCTGCTGATCCTCCCTGTTGCGGCAATGGTCTGGTTGAAGGTTCCATGGATTCGGTTGTCAGGTCCAATATAGCCGGCCAATCCATCTGCGTAGGTCGACTTCAATTTTGTAAGCTGCCTGTATTCAAGAATTTTGCTGACAATGGGGAATTCTGTCGCCAGTTTTTCCAAAATATCCGCCGAGGTGGAGTAGCCCGTTTTGGTTTTCTTCGCAAATGGAAGCTTCAGCTCGTTGAAAAGGATTTCTCCCAGCTGCTTTGGAGAATTAATATTGAAATCGCGGCCTATTTCTGTATGGATTTCTTTTGTCAGTCCCTCAATTCTTACACCGAGTTCATGTCCATATTCTTCCAAGGCTTTCTTTTCCACGCGGATTCCTACCTTCTCCATTTCATGGAGTGCATAAAGCAGCGGCATCTCCATATTCAGATACAGGTCAAGCATACCGGATTCCTCCAGACGCTCCAGCAATGGTTTGCAGGCTGCCAGGCTTACATAAGCGCAGTAGCATGCATATTTGGCAAATTCCTCTGGTTTTTGAACGGCTGCTGCTTCCGGTGAAAGCTTTCCAATCAGTCCTTCACTGGCCGGCACCGTCATCTCCAGGTAATCTCTGGCCAGATCGTCATGATGGTAGGTGTCCTTCAGGGGATTCATAAGGTAGGCGCCAATTCCCAAATCATAAACATTATCCGAATACTCCAAATCCAGATATTTCAGCTGTTCCTTAAGATTCGTGGTGGCAATTTTTATACCGCTCGCAAACAGGCTTTGCAGCATTTCCGATAGAAAGGATCTGTTTTCATCCGTTACCGGGATATAGTAAATATTTTCTTCCGTGGCAGCTATGGCCGCCCCATACAGACCGGACCCCGTGGCGAATGCCCTGACTCCCGCTGAGGGCTGTTTTTCTGCCTGTTCAAATACCGCACGGATTTCATCCATGCTGAGAATAGTCTTAAATGATTCTTCAATGTCGTTTGTGTCGGCGTGTTTAAAATCAAACCGGGACAGCAGTCTTTTAAACTCAAGATCCTTGAATATCTGATAGGCTTCCTTTGTTAACAGATTCTTGAGTTTGAAGTCCTCAAAATCATAATTTAACGGCACTTTCGTATCAATGGCGGCAAGCTTCCTGGACATGCGGGCCGTCTCCATGTTGTCCCCCAGAAGATTGGATGTCCGGGCTGGCTTGATTTCCTCACGATGTGCGTAAGCATTTTCGATGTCTTTAAACTCTGTGATAATTTTCAAGGCTGTTTTTTCACCTATGCCGGGAACCCCTGGAATATTGTCAGACGCATCACCCATCAGGGCTTTCACCTCTATTAGTTCCTCCGGTGTCACCCCATATTTTGAAACAACGTCATCTGCATAATAGTCTTCTATCTCAGTGCTGCCGAATTTCGTCTTGGGTATCCGGATCAAGGTATCGTCCGTAGCCAGCTGCAGCATATCCCGGTCACCGGATACCAGAGATACAGCAAATCCCTTTGTTTTTCCAATCTTCGCCAGAGTACCGAGGACATCGTCGGCTTCATAACCCGGTTTTTCCATGATTTGTATTCCCATGGCAGCAAGCAGTTCCTTCACAATTGGAAGCTGTTCCTGGAGTTCCGGCGGCATGGGTTTTCTCGTTCCTTTGTACCCCTCATACATATCATGGCGGAAGGTCGGCATTTTCACATCAAATGCAACGGCCAGATACTCCGGTGATTCTTCATCCAGAATTTTAAAAAGGATGTTCACGAAGCCATAAACCGCATTTGTATGAATACCCCTGGAATTGGTCAACTCCGGGAGTGCATAAAATGTCCTGTTCAAAATACTGTTTCCGTCGATTAATACCAGCTTTTTCTTCATATGTTCATCTCTTTCTCATTGTAATATATTAAACCATCTTAAAAATGCAATAGCTAATGCAGCTAACACGACTATGTTGGCTGTATTGGTTATTGCACACACTGTTTTATGCTTCATATCCAAATGATGTATCTGTTTTTCGTAATCATTGATCAGAATATCCATCTGTCCCTGGAAGTCATAGGACTGTGCTTCGTCCCTGTCCACCTTCGCCAGGGCCGTATTAACGATAAAATAGATTCCCAATTCATCATAACATTCGGGGCATCCGTGCAGATGCTCAACAAACCCTCTCAACTGGGAAGGGTCTATCGAACCATCGATAAAATGTCTGATTTCTGTTTCAAATTCATTGCAGTTCATTTGTCCTCCCATGCATCGGGCAAGTCTGCCACACCATTGATTGTACTATATTTTCAGCCAATTTAACAGTATATTTTTCCGTTGACAATTCGAAGCCAAAATGATATTATCTTATTCGTGCTATAGAGTCTGCGGATGTGGCGGAATGGCAGACGCATCAGACTCAAAATCTGACGCTCGCGAGGGCGTGTGGGTTCAAGTCCCACCATCCGCATTAAAATTAATTATTTTTGCCAATCGCACCACAAGGGGCACCCGCCAGATTAATTGGAATTCCACTTAATCTGGCGGGTCTTTTTTTATGTCCCGAGTAAAACAGCACCTACAAATGTAGGTGCTGTCAGAACAATTAATCAAAATTAGGTTTGTCGTTATTAAATTCTTCTAATTTATTCTTCTCCATCTTTTGATGAAGCATGCCGCAGTCACAGCACAAAAATTCAGAAACCGAATACCCGTGCCTACTCGTTGAAGTTGAATTTTCTTCAATCTTTTTCATTTCTCTTCTGACTTTATCAAAAATTATGGTAAGTTTTTCTGTATTATTGCTTTTACAAAATGGACATTCATTCATTTGAATTACCCCCTTATTTCTCACAAGTATACGCCTTTAGATATAATAATACAAGGTCACTCTCTGGTTACTCCAAACTAAAGGTTAAACATCCCGTTTAAATGCCCCTTCAAACATCATATTACTTCTATGTCAGTTTGGCATAGATTTTTGTTGTTTTGGATTAATATTTCAGTTTACATATGATAATATTTATGTAACCTATACAGGTCCACAAAAATCAAGTTACTTTGTTCAAGAAATATAACCAAACCATGAAAGGGGCTCCCGGAAATGAAATACAAAATATTCAAAAATCCATCCACTGTTTTTTCACAAGTAAATGAAGCTGATGTACGCCTGTTGACAGTAGAAGGTACTACCCTTGAATTTGAATGTGGAGACGAGATTCTGTTTCCCTGCAAAATGATGATTGCTGTGATGGATCTGGACAATTTCGAATTCAAGGAATTCATATTCAACAACTGCCATCTTATTGAAAAATGTGCGGAGGAATTAACGAATCATTACATTATTTCCACAGATGAAGGCGAAAAGCAGCTGCCTGTTTTGAACGGACTTCTAGGCAAACTGACTGACGTCGAAAAAATATTCAATGAAACCAGAAATTCGCAAAATTCAATCCTGAAAGCCAAAAGACCTGATGTGCTCCCCTATCCCTATTCAAAAGATAATGAATATTATGAGAGCTTTGAACAGCAAAAGAAGGATATTTTCGATTCCGTCAACTGCAGTCTCGACGTGCCGGAAAACATAGAGCTGGCTTTGGTCGTGAATGAATTCAAGTATTACAACAAAGTACTGCAATCCGGATTTAAGGAGGCATTCAATCATTATATTGCCGATTCAGGTCTGGCAAACAGCAGGTTGTTTTCCAGAACGCTATCAAGAGTATATATCGGCAGCGATTTCTGCAACCAGCTGTTCCCTAATGATATTCTCCTGCAAAAACTGCTCACCCAGGCATATGAGGAAAATTTGAATATAACGGTATCCTACCCTGTTTTAATCCAAAGGAATTTAGCTCCCCTTAAACAATCAATTAATATAATAAATGCGTTTTGTTTGGAGAAGGATATTGAAATTGAACTTACAATCAATGATTATGGCATGCTGCAGATGCTTCAGGAAGGAAAATTTTCAGGCATTAAACCGGTATTAGGACGACTTCTGAATAAAAGGAAAAAGGATCCACGTTTAAAATACCGTATGGCATACGACACCTACAAAGAAAAATTAGGAATCAACAATCTGAACGTCGAACATTATTTGAACTTTTTAGCAAAATACAACGTAACTCGCTTTGAATTTGAAACCTGCGATTTCCTGAACGAGATACCAGAAGGCGCACATACACTGCATTTCCCTTTTTATCAGATAAGCACTGCAACGAACTGCCTTTTGTATGCAAACTGCAAAAATCATACGGTCGCCAAACAGGAGCTACCGGAAAACTGCCCACATTATTGCAGTGAATTTTACTTCAGTTATCCGAAACACCTGAACATGATTGGGAAAAACAATTCCATCTTCGGTGTAGACAAAGAATTTCTATCCAAACAGGAAATAATCGACTACTATGCTGAAGCAGGAATCGACCGACTGGCATTTACTCCGCTATAAATATCAACTATGAAAGGATTTGAACGTATGAAAGTATTAGCTCCATTATCACGTATAGAAAACTATGAGCCCTTGGCAGAGGCCGGAGCAGATGAGTTTTTCGCAGGCTTCATATCATATGAATGGGTGAAGAAATACCATGCCGTGTTCCCTATAAACAGAAGAGAATACATGTTTGGCGATTTTCATCTGGTCTCTTTAAACGCAATGAAAGAATTAAGAAAAAAAGTTGATAAATACGGCTCCAACATTAAAATAACGCTCAATGGGCATTATTATCTGCCTGAACAGCTCGAACTGGTGGCTGAAACCATCAAAATGCTTATGGATATCGGATACGATACCTTTATCATTTCTGATTTGGCTCTGCTCATTTATCTGCGGGAAAAAAACATTAACTGTATAATCCACCTCAGCGGCGAAATGCAGATTCTGAATGAACACACAGCAAAGTTTTTAGACCAATTTGACTTCACTCGGATCATATTTCCCCGCCTCGCAACAATGGAAGACATGAAGAACACGATAGACGGGAGCGGTCTGATCAACAAGGAATATGAGGCGTTTATCATGAACAGCTTCTGCCCTATGGACGGCGGACTTTGTAACGGAATCCATTGCGAAGAGATACCAAAATTGTGCTGGGTCAAAGCACAATGCCGGTCATTTGGCGATAGTCCCAAAGCATTCCTCCAGGAGTATAATTCTTTACCAAAGCACCCCCAGCCCATGCAGCTTGTAGACGCAGGAATCACTGGACCGGGGCGAGAGGGATGTGGATTGTGTGCCATAAGAAAACTGGGCAATATCGGAATAACAAATCTCAAGATTGTAGGACGTGGTGAAAACCTCGACGGGCTGATCCGGGACGTAAAGACGGTAAAAGAAATTGTCACTTTATCGAAGCAAACAAAAGACAATGAGAAATTCGTTGAAAACGTCCTTGATAAATACTATAATGGGGATTGTTCTGGCAGACTATGTTATTACCCGAACGAAAAGGCGCAGCTCTTGCACAAGAGTCAGAAAAGTATCTTGTCTAAACAAGGTAAGTAGGGAGTTAATTATGAATTGTGATTTCAAAAGAAAGTTACCTGTTCCAATGGAAATTAAGGATATGTATCCATTAACGCATGAGATGGGAAAGGTAAGAGAAAAACGCAACATTGAAATAAAGAAAATATTAAGCGGAGAATTAAACAAACTGCTGCTGATCATCGGACCATGCTCCGCAGACAACGAGGATTCCATTCTGGATTACGTGTCCAGGCTGCGGACGGTTCAGGACAAGATCAATGATAAGATTTGTATCATCCCGAGAATTTATACCAACAAGCCGCGAACAACCTGCGATGGTTATAAAGGAATGCTGCATCATCCGGATCCTATGAGCGAATCAGATATGCTCAAAGGGGTGACACAAATCAGGAAAATTCACATGAGAGCCATCCAGGAAACCGGACTGACCTGTGCCGACGAAATGCTGTATCCCGAGAATTACAGATATTTATCTGACCTGTTGTCTTATGTGGCAGTTGGCGCCCGTTCTGTAGAAAATCAGCAGCACCGGCTGACAGCAAGTGCATTGGATATTCCTGTCGGAATGAAGAATCCAACCAGCGGCGATTTATCGATAATGTACAATTCCATTACCGCGGCACAGAACCCCCACACATTCATTTATCGAGGCTGGGAGGTAGACAGCAAAGGCAATCCTTTTGCCCATGCAATTTTGAGAGGGAGCACGAACAGCAAAGGAAAAGCGGAATCCAATTACCATTATGAAACTCTGGTACATGTTCATGAAGAATATATGAAGCTTCCACTTGTGAATCCGGCAGTAATAATAGATACGAACCATGCAAATTCCAACAAGAAGTTCATGGAACAGATCCGGATAAGCAAGGATGTGATGCATAGCCGCAGGCAAAATCGTGATGTCGAGCAGCTGGTTAAAGGCCTGATGATTGAAAGCTATATCGAAGACGGCTGTCAGAAACCAGAAGAGAATGTCTACGGAAAATCCATTACCGATCCATGTCTTGGTTGGGAAAAAACCGAAAAATTGATATACGAACTGGCAGATCTGGTTTAATCATAACAGAACTTAAAAAGCTTCAGAATCCATAACCGGATTCTGAAGCTTTTTAATCAGATAATACCCGTTATTCCTCCGGGTTTTTCAGTTGAATCATCACTGACTTGATCTTATTATTGCTGACTTCCTTCACATGGAACAGCATATTTTCATATTCCACAGTAAAAAGCTTTCCATCCTGGGGAATCACCCCGATAAGATGGATGATGAATCCGCCCAGGGTATCATAGTCATTATTGGTTTCATCGATTTGCGTTCCCAGATTAAAGTTCAGTTCCTTGATGGAAAGGGTTCCCATTGCCCAATACTCCCAGTCATCTATTTTTTTGAGCTCTGGTTCATCATGATCGAATTCATCGTCAATATCCCCGATGATTTCCTCAATAAGGTCTTCCATTGTAACAATTCCGGAAAACCCTCCATATTCATCTATAAGGATAGCAATATGCTTGTTTTCCGATTGAAGTTCGTTGAACAGTGTGCCGATCTTTTTCTTTTCCGGGATGAAGTAGGCAGGTCTCAGAATCTTGCGGATATCCACGTTCGAAAAGCCTTTTTTATAACTTTCCAGAAGATAATCCTTCAGGTACAGAATACCGATTATATTGTCAACTCCGTCTTCGTACACAGGTATTCGGGAATACTTGAAATGCAGCATATCACTGATATACTCTTTCGAATCCTCATCAATGTCAATCATAAAGACTTCCCTGCGGGGAGTCATAATCTCATCGCAATGCTTGTCATTAAATGTGATAACGGAACGAATCATCTCGCTTTCCACAGGGTTGATTATACCCTGGGTACGGCCGACCTGTATCAGGGCTTTGATATCATTAAGGGATACTTCTTCTTCCATTCCCTCTGTGTTGATTCTCAGCAGTTTCAGAACTCCGTTGGTACTGGCTGAAAGAAGCTTTACAAAAGGGAAGAAAACGACTGCAAATACTGTAAGAATTCCTATGGCACCCCTGGAATATTTCTCTGCCGCCGTAAGGGCAAAGCGCTTGGGTACAAGTTCTCCAAAAACGATGGTAAAAAACGACAAGAGAATCGTGATCAGAATTGTTGAAACTGTATACGCACTTGGAATACCTTTTTCAGCAAGGGAAGCCCCGATAACCCGAGATATTCCTGTTGCTGCAGACGCCGAATTCAAAAAACCGGCCAGTGTAATACAAAGCTGTATAGTAGACAGAAAGCGTGATGGATCTTCCAGGAGCTTTAAAATCTTAATCGCTTTCCGATCCCCTTTTTCCTTGCTTTCATCCAGCCTGTGCTTATCCAGTGAAACCATGGCCATTTCGGTTGCCGCAAAAAATGCATTCATGAGTGTCAGAATAATTATTAAAACAATTTGCCACGCTATTTCCGAGGCCGATGTCGTTGCGCCCATCTATGTCCTCCCTGTTTCCCGGTTATATCTGTTTAATGTCTTCAACGGTAATGTAATCTCCTTCTTTGCCAAATTCAGACCAGTCAAAAGGAAATTTTTCCCTGTGTTTGTTTTCAAGGGCCATCTTGATAATCGATCTGACCTTTGTCTCGATATCGTAAACGTCTCCAGAAACACTGATTGTGGATATCGTTGAATCTGAATTTTTGTTTTTCCATGAAATCAATCTGAAAATGTCATCCATTTTCCTACCTCCTGTTATACGGCTTTCCCGTCTTTCCGCAGATAATGATAAACGGCAATCATTTTTGCAATCAAAATTCCGTTGTTATCCGTAATTGAAGTCTCAACTGTACTCATTCTTTTACCGTGCTTTATCTCAACGCTGTGAGCAACTATTCTCTTTGAATTCATTGTCGGATTCAGATAGTGGATTTCGCTGCTTATTGTCGCACAGCCTCGTCCGTCTGATGACGCTGCAAGGCCTCCAATACTGTCTGCCAGTGTAAAGAGTACTCCACCGTGCACCGTACCGGCAGGATTCAGATGATTAAGCTGTATTTCTATTTCACCTTTTGCAGAACCCTGTCCCGTCTCCAGTACCTTGATACCGGTCATGCCAATAAATCCATCATAAAAAAAATGTTTATTAATTGATGTCATAAAAATCCATCTCCTTTATCTTTAACTAAGCACATTTTACCATAATGGCATTATAAATGCGACACAGAAGTTGAATTCTTTGCTACTTTAGTGAATTCCCACAAAACAGCCAGACTTGACCCGTCGAAACAGCATCACATGTATTATTTCATGCCGGCAAGGCAGAATGGAAGTTCTAAGCTGTTTGCTTCAAGCAGTTCCTTGTCAGTGAGTATCTCCCTGGCCGGTCCTTCACAGACAATCCGACCACTTGACATCAGTATTACCCTGCTGCAGGTTTCCAGTATCATGTCCAAGTCATGAGATGCAATGATTTTTACATATTTCAGGCGATTCAGTATATTAATGATTGTTCTTCGGTTCTTCGGATCAAGAGCAATGGAAGGCTCATCCATTAAGAGAACATTTGGCTTCATAGCCAGAATGGTCGCTATGGCCGCCATCTTTTTTTCTCCTCCGGACATTTTATAGATTTTTTTATCCTTCAGATGTAAGATACCGGCCGTAGATAAAGCATCCATCGTCATTTCATGTACTTTTGCCTCATCCATTCCGTAATTCCGCAGTGCAAATGCAACATCATTATAAACATTCTGTGTAAACAGCTGGTTATCTGAATTCTGAAATAAATACCCTGCCTTTTCCCGTATATCCGGAAGATTCTTTTTGGTTACCGGCATCTGATTCATAAGTACTTCTCCCTTGAAATCCAGTTCCAGTCCAACCAGAATACGCAACAAGGTGGATTTACCTGCTCCGTTGGCTCCTATAATTCCCACAGATTCATCGTCTCCTACCCGGAAGGAGATGTCCTTGAGAACCTGCGTTGCATCTTCATACGAAAACGAAAGATTGTTACATTCAATATAATTTTTCTCCATACCCTTACCCTTCCAAAACCGGTTTCTAAATGTATTCAAAGTAAAACGGCAATAATTCCTGCGATGTTGACGATCCGAAGTCCCACGATAATTCCCAGCCAAAGAAACAGGTAAATATAATCCGTCTGTGTGCACCTGCGGCGGTCGGAATAATAAAATTCGCCGTTGAATCCCCTAAGAAGCATACTGTCAAAAATATTCTCAGCTCTGTCGATACTCCTTAACAGAAGCTGCCCGATGAGCGATCCCCAAATTTTATATTTCACCCCTTTTTGATTCGGCGCACGCATCGAATAGGCTTCAATGACGGCATTTGCTTCTCCCATCAGAAGCGTTATATAGCGATAGACCAGAAGAATCTGCGTAACGATGATTCCGGGGATATGCAGCAGCCTCAGCGCATAACATATCTTCTCGATTCCGGTTGTCGCTACCAGAAGATAGGTAGCCACTAGCGTATATATACCCTTAATCACTAACGTCAGCATGGAAATCACTCCGCCCGTTATCACGACTCCACCAATATGAAGAAGCGGAGTGTGATCAAACAATGGGTTGAACAGCCCCACAAAGCATACAAGCGGAAGTACAACGCGGAGTTTTTTAAAGCATGATTTTATTGAAATTTCCGCAAGGTTAAAAATTATCAGCGGGTACAGAAGCATAGGAAGAAGTCCAAAAATATCGTATTTATCAAAGGAAACGACACAGGTGATATAAACAACTGTAAGTATCAGTTTAACCAGCGGATGGATCCGGTTTATGTTTGTATTTTTGTCTGCCATCTCATCCATCTCATGGATTTCATAAATAGCTTTATTGATTTTACTCAAAATCTCACACTCCCATGCTAATCAATTTAAAATCAGGCAGATTTCCCGAACCACACATTCGAAAAACCTGCCTGTCAATCCGCTCGAAAGCCCGGTCAGGCTTCTTTCGGGGTTTTGCCTGTCTTCTTGAAAAGTTTGAACAGAACCGCACAGCCTATACATATGATTGCCACAAAAACCGATCCCAGTACTCCCGAAAAAGTTGTTCCGGTCTTTGAATCACTGTCCTTAAAAGAATAATTCGGGAAAAGTGCTGTTTTATTCTGAATTTCAGCCGCCTGATCAATCGCTCCTGAATTTACTGTGTCCGATTCGATTTCTGTGCTGCCAGTCACTTTAAGGATCGACCATTCCAGTCCGTCCGGGTTGCTGGATGCTGTCAGGGACAGTCCTCCTCCAATTAAAACAACCACAATCGAAAGAATCACCAGGAATTTTTTGAATTCCATTTTATTATTGGCTTCCCCCATATTCAGGAGCTCTGGTCTTGCATTCTTAATGAAAATCACAACTGCTGATGTAATCAAACCTTCGATTACTCCAATTGCAAGATGAATCGGCTGCATCATTGCAAGAAACTGAACGAATGAAAGTTCTGTGACGCCTGAGGCCAGTGTCTGCAATGTAACACTGAACGCACCCAGCTGCAGGCTGATTACGCTTGCAAGCACTGTTGCGAAAATAATCCATTGCGGCTTTGTGTTTTTCTTCACCATATTCCGGTAAATAAGAAAATACCCTATGAAGCAGGCATAAAAAGCCATGTTCCATATATTGCATCCCAATGCGAGAATTCCACCGTCCGCAAAAAGAAGGCATTGTACCGTCAGAATGGAAATCATGGACAGAAAGCCGGCATAAGGTCCTAACATGATCGCAAGCAGCAAACCTCCGGAAAAATGTCCGCTGGCTCCGGTTCCTGGAATTGTAAAGTTTATCATCTGAGCCGCAAATACAAATGCCGCCATAATCCCCATAACTGGAATCTTCTTTATGTCATTCTCCAGTTTCACTTTTTTTATCGAATATCCTGCCGTTACCGCCGAAGCAGCATACATAGTTGCCGCAACTGCCGGTACGATAAGTGCGTCTGCCATATGCATATGCCATTCCTCCTACTTCATTGCTTTTTTTAAGTATAAAATAAATTTATTTTCGCCACAAGCCGTAGGGGGGGATAAAAAACCCATAATATTTAAATTTATTTTTTAACAAAAGCAAGGTAGAATAAGGAAAAGCGGCAATGAATCTCTTCACCGCCGCTTTCCGTCACTATTTAAATTATTGATTCCATCTCCAGAGCCGGATGCCCTTTTTCCGACAAATACTCCAGTACACCTTCTGAATCGGTGGCTATTGTTTCATCACATATCATATCCGTGAAATTATCAATATCATAGAGCTCTTTTGCCGTTTTGTTCAGTCTCTCGGCAACATCATTTTTCAATTCTTTAGGCATCCATACGATCCTGGCTATTCCGCCCTCAGAGTATAGGAATTTCTTCGAACCGATAAAATGTCTTCCGTGACCCATAAATCCAGGAGTCTGTACACCCCCGCCTGTCATGGATGCCAGTTCCCCAAAGGTCATTCCGGTTGGAGTTATCTCCCCAAATTCCCTGTTGACGATTACAACACCATTCGCTTCCGGCATGATGCCGCATATACATTCAAAGCAGCCGCAGCTTGTCATCGGATCTTCCAATATTGAATACAGCGATACGTTTGTAACGGCTCCCTGAGATATTTCAGCCACAGTCTTGCTGACTTCCGTCCAGATTCCTTTTTTCTCGTCAAGACATCCCTCTTTAGGGACAGGCTGGGCGGAACCATGAGGATCCAGTTCCTTTGTTGCCTTGGCATCCAGCCAGCTTACTGCACCGCACAAGCCGAGACGTTCCGGTGTGACGATGCACACATGGGCCGGAGCAAAGGATTGACAAAGTTTACATGAGTAGAAAGTATCCACGCTTTCATCCGTGAGGGACGCCAGTCTCCGGTCGCGGGACACGTACTTGGGAAATGCGATTTTTTCCTCGAGTTCAGCAACTTTTTGGGCATCTGTATATATCGTGACCTGACATTTATCCACAACGGTATCGAACTCATCCCGCATTTTTGCATATATGACTTCCCCGAGATGTTTCAGACGGAATCCTTTCTCGTAAGCTTCTTTTCCAATCCGAATCCAGGAAATGTTTCTCTGCCCTACATGCATCACTCCCTCGATATAATTCAGAAAATAATGAAGCCTTCTTTCTAAAACCGGTTCGAAATCCTCCTGCATCAGCTTGCCGGCCACATCAATAACCAGAGCCAGAGGAAGCCTGTAAGGAATAGAATCTGCCGTGTCGATATCCGGACCAATAATTTCAATCTTGTGATCCTCCACCTCGGACAGATCGACCATTCTGACCAATTCGAAAGCCTTTGTCTTGTTTCCTCCAAATTCAGCGTACATATCTGCTTTTCGGATTCGCTCTCCTTCAAATGCGGAAGAAATTCCTACTGGGGCGTCTATTTTAGTTACTTTTATCTTGATTTTTCTGGCTTCCAGGGATGTATCCACTGTTTTTTCATTGTCCGGCTGGTGAAGAAGGAGCGTCGGAACTTCATTGATATATGTTTCTGTTACCGCCGGGAATCCCAGTTCAATGGCTGCAGCTCCAGCTGCAATAATCTTGTCGTCCCAGTCAGAAAATACATTGACAAATGCTTTCACCCTGTCTTTTGTATACTGTTTATGTGCCTGGTAATCACCTGGCTGGACGTTTCCAAAAATCAGGCTTGCCCGGATTGCCACCGACACAACATGGATTACGGATTCTATCTCATAGCCCAGTGGGATCACCCGAAGATCGATGCCCATTTTAACGCCTTCCGCAATACATTGATCGATTACTTTTCCAACCAGAAATGTCAGCATACCCTTTTCCTGATAATCCTTAACAATGGAAGCTGCAGTATGGCTGTCTTTGCATTCACCGATGATAACCGGAACTCCAGGAATATCCTGGGTTACCAGGGCTACACCAAATGCCCTTATCTGTGCGTCAGTAAGATGCCCCTGCAAAGGTTCTGGATATGGATTTTCTTCCAGAGTATATTTGACTGCCTCAATGATTTCACAGTACATGGCTGATGCCGTACCTGCATCCAATGCCTGCTGGAGGGTTTTTCCCTGATGGACAAATCCTCCGGCCAAAGCCAGTGCTTCCTCCAGACCGCCTACCGTTATAATCTTCTTGCCTGTTATTGCATATATCACCGGTAATGCATAAGCTGTCTGCGGCAGTTTGACTCCGGCATCTCTGCCTTTCTGCATTATTGCCTTTTGAACTGCCTTTTCGGCTTCATCTTTATACTTATCCATTCCGGAATAGATTATCTTAAATAGATTCATCCCGTTTTCCTCCTTCGCATTCCTGCTCCACTTTTATATTGACCAATAATTTATCTGCAATCCCATCGATCGTTTCACGAAAATCGCTGCTTATCTTGTATGCAGATGTGTTCTCCCGGTCGGAGACGCTTATGGCTTTGTCGTATTTTATGAATCCCAGACAATTTTCTTCGCTGACATGTTTTTTGATAAAGTCGATATCGGCTTCATCCGTAATTTTATTGCCGATTACCATAACATTTGAAACACCCAGATCTGCTGCAAGTTTTTTTACTCTGTCATAGGTCTGGACGCTTCTCTCCCCAGGTTCGACAATAACGATAAACGCATCGACTGACCCGGCCGTTCCACGTCCCAAATGTTCAATCCCGGCCTCCATATCCATTACCACAATGTCGCGGCTGTACAATATCAGATGGGACATGAGCATTTTCAGCAGAACATGTTCAGGGCATACACACCCGGAACCGCCGATATCTACGCTTCCCATGGTCAATACCTTCACGCCTTCAAACTCCTGAGCATACTTTTCCGGTATGTCAGCAACTTTGGGGTTCAACTTAAAGGTTGAACCGTACATTCCTTTTTGAGCACCAGTTCTTTCTTCAACCAGATCTCTCATTTCTGAGATTGGAATGATTTTGGCCGCATCTTGCGCGCTCATTCCAAGCGCCAGTGCCAGGTTCGCATCCGGATCTGCATCGACTGCCAGCACGTTGTATTTTTTTGCTGCGAAACTTTTGCATAATGCGGCTGATATTGTGGATTTACCGACTCCGCCTTTACCTGAAATGGCTATTTTCATCATCTCACCTATATTCCTAATTTTTCTCGTTTTTCTTCAATTCTCTCTAAGATTTTCCTTGCACATTCCGTAGGATTTTCTTCAAAGTAGAATTTTGCTCCTACATTTTCTTCAACACGGTTAGTCAGCAGATCAACAAAATATTCTGATCCGGTAACCTGTGGAGTAATTCCAAGGAATGTATCTATACCGGACGCAACCACATACGTGCCGATTGCCACTGCCTTTTCACTCATCCACTCGGGGGCTGCGCCAACAACAGGAAGGTCTCTGTTGTCCAGATCTTTTTCTTTCGCAACCCGGCTGACAATATCCAGAATCCTGCTTATATCTACGCACGAGCCCATATGGAGCACTGGTGGGATTCCCACCCTCTCGCACACTTCTTTCAGTCCTCTGCCGCACAGTTCTTTTGCTTCCATCGTCATAAGACCTGCCTTCGCAGCAGCCTGGGCTGCACAGCCTGACGCCACAACGATGACATCATTTTTGATCAGTTCCTTCATGATAGTGATATGACTTTCATCATAACGGACTTTCGGATTATTGCAGCCGACAATGCCTGCTGCGCCCCGAAGCACTCCTGCCCATATGACGTCAGCAAGTGGCTTGACCGTATTAAACTCATCCGTGTAGCTGTTCACGACTCTATCCAGACACTGGATGATTGTCTCAACGCTGTATCCCACATTGGCATGGCTCTTGTTATCAGGTATCAGTACGTTTTCCATATCCCTGTTCTTGAAATTCAATACGGCTTCCTTGATTATTCCCTTGCAGGTTTCCAAAGCTTTTTCTTCCACGAATTCAATATATTCGGCTCCGGTAATCTTCGCTTTCGGTGAGGTAGCTATGAATTTCGTATGGTACAGATCAGACAGGTCAGCCAGAGCAGGGAAAATACACTGCACGTCTACAATGGCCGCTTCAATGGCTCCAGTAATGATGGCCAGCTCCTGCTGATAAAAATTTCCTGCAATACGGACACCATGACGCATAGTGATCTCATTGCCCGTACAGCACATTCCTACAAGATTGATTCCATCAGCTCCGTTTTCTTTTGCCAGCTTTACAAGTTCTGGATCTTCGGAGGCGTATACCATCATTTCGGAAAAGCTGGGGTCATGCCCATGCAGAAGGATATTTACCATATTTTTCTCGATTACGCCCAGATTTGCCTGTGTAGCGCATGCCGTCGGCGTACCAAATAATATGTCACTGAGCTCGGTTCCTATCATCGAGCCTCCCCATCCGTCTGAAAGCGCCGTCCTCATGGATAGCTCAAATATACTGTCGGGATCGGATGCACATCCAATATGGGTTGAATGCATGAGGGATGTAACTTCCCGGTCAATAGCCCTCGGTTCAATCTTCTGCTCGGACCAGACCTGCTGCCTCTGATATGGTGCTCTTTTTAAAAACTTCAATGTTCCGAATGGTTTTCCAAATTCATTCAGTGCGGTTTCCGCGACTTCATGGGCGATGTCATAAAGATCTCTGTTTTCTGTCTTGATATCCCATTCCTTCGCAAGATTCATCAATTTACCGGCATCTTTAACCTTGTAATTCCCATCTTCGCTGGCCATATAAAGTACATGGGCAATATCTCTGGCATGATCGGAATGCGCTGCAGTTCCCGCTGCCACCATTCTGGCAAAATTCCTGGCTACAATGGTATCCGCAGTTGCCCCGCATAACCCCTTCTGGGCACCCTTGTCTTTTGTCGGACTGATTCTGCATGGTCCCATGGCGCATATCCTGCAGCAGATCCCTTTTTCACCAAAACCGCACGGGGTCTTCATGGCGGCTTTTCTGTCCCATATCGTATCAGCACCGTCTTTCTTGCCTTTTTCCAACAACACTTCCGTGTTAGAGTCCATTACCTGAATCTCTTCACTCATTACTGATCCTCCTATCATTTTTTACGACCGATATTTTATCCAATTTGCTTGTTTTATCTATTGTATTGTTATATTATTAACAATATCATTTTCATTTTTTTTTGTCAATAATATTGTTGTATTTTTATTGATGCATGCAGTATATTTTGGATATTTTTGTGCAATGTGTTTAAATCTTCAAGTTGTAAAGCTCGTAATTATTCACGAACCAGGCTTGACATACATTTTTGCTTTTGTTAATATTTAACTATAATGGAGGTGGAAATATGGGAAAAGTATTTTTTGATTATCCATACGTAATACTGGGAAAGTGCGAATGCACAAAGCAAAACCGTATCGACAGTTTTCAGATTGAAGAAACCAGTCATGGTGTCACCCTGAAAACCGGATTTACATGTGATTTATGCGGAAAGGAGACAGAATTCGCCTCTGATATCTCAAGGGAATCCGCGCTGAATTTAAGCCCGGATTTTAATGCTTACAAAATCATCCCTTCCATCAAGGACGAAGTCTCGCTTGTCAGACTGGATTCATTCAATGCACGTATCAAGAATAACAAGCTTGCATTTTACGGAAACTATAGCAATCTGAGATTCTTTGATGATGTCATCGAAAATCTGGTTATCCCGATTTCCTACAGGGCTGTTCCGCTGCTGAAATTAAAATAACGAAAAAATCCTGACTGTCCACATGGTAGTCAGGATTTTTTCGTTATTTTATGAATCTGTCTATTGCAAAATTCAGTTCCTCAATGGCTGATTTATCCCCAGATTCAACCGCATCCACGATACAGTTTTCGATATGGTCCTGTAAAATCACCTTTCCGGTATTATTCAGGGCTGATTTCACGGCCGACAGCTGGATGAGGACTTCGCTGCAATCACGGCCATCTTCCACCATTTTCTTTATGGCTTCCATATGTCCAATAGCACGCGACAGCCGGTTCAGTACAGCCTTCGTGTTTTTGTGATGGTGTTTATGCTCTTCGTGGTGCTTGTGCTCTTCGTGGTGCTTGTGCTCTTCGTGGTGCTCGTGCCCTTCAGGGTGCTCGTGCTCTTCCGGCTCTTTGCGCTCGAGTCTGTTGGCGACAACTTTCAAAAAATCCAGGGAAACATCGCCGACGACCGCCATATCCTCGGCCGTAAAAGCCAACGAGAAATTGTCACTGAACAAAATCTGGGCTGAAGCGGAAAATTCTTCATCTCCCTGCCATAGAACCAGTTTAATCTGCAGATTGTTGATGAACTCGAAAATGTAGCTAAAATCCCCTGCCGCGCTTTCCTCCGCACCCATATTTGTCATTACATCTCTGAACTTTTCCGGTGTCTTCCCAAACATCCTGACCAGACGCTGAATGCATCTGCCATAAAAATTGGAGTAGTAGACTTCCCCCCAGGGCATTTCATGATAGGAGAGGAATTTCCCCGTGGAGGGAAGATTATTTCCTTCCAGCAGATACCGAATCAAAAGAATTTTGAGGGAGGGATTCTGAACATTGTAATTGTCATGATTTACATCATCATTGTCCCGCTGAACAGAAAAATCAGGGAAAGAAACAAGATATGCCGCTCCCATAATGCGGATCCTGAAGCTTCTTGACTGTTCGTCAAATTCCACACCGCATCTGTTTGCCGTTTCACGCGGTTCAAGCTGTTTGTAAAGCATCAGGTAGTGAGAAAAAGGCGCCTCTGTTTTATTGTCTTTGAAAATTTTATTATCCATTTTACTTCTCCTCAAAAAGATTTATGTCGGTATGCGGAATAAAGCATGCTGCCATGAATTCATCCATGTACCCTGGATTTGAACTCAGTTCTATATATGTCATATTCCTTCCGATCTCAACAACCTTTTTAAACACTTTATCCGAAAGAACGGAAGCATAGGCTCCGCTTAGGGACGAATTTCCGATATAATGGTAGCAATCCGCAGGCAGTTTCGGAAAAAGACCTATATTCATGGAATTTTTAATATTAATTCCGCTTCCAATTCCGCCGGCAACATATACACTTTCAATCATCGACATTTTCATGTCCAGAGATTCTGTCAGTGTCTTTATAGCCGAAAATATGGCTCCTTTAGCCCTGATAAAATTATCAATATCCACTTCGTTTATGAATACTCCCTTGATTGTGCCTGAGTCTTCCGGCTTAACCAGCATATAGGTTCCCATTCCAAAAGCATCCCTGGTAACCCTGTTGTTTCCATCAATAAAAATACCCTTTGAATCGATAATCTTGCATCGATACAGTTCACTAACCAGATCTATGATTCCAGAACCACAGATTCCGACTGGTTTTGTCTTCATTTCGCCGATAACAGACAGCACGGATTCTCCTGTCACTTCATTGATTTTTACAGCCTCAATCGCTCCATCAGTGGCCCGCATTCCGCAGCTTATATCTCCGCCTTCAAATGCCGGTCCTGCCGAGCAGGCGCAGGTCATGAGGAAATCTTTGTTGCCGAATACGATTTCTCCATTGGTTCCCAGGTCAATGAACAGGGATAATTCTTCTTTGTTCCAGATCATACTGGAAAGTGCTCCGGCGGTTATGTCCCCACCGACGTAGCTTCCCACGTTTGGAGCAAAGATGATATCCGCATTCGGATGGATATGGACATTTACATCGGATGCTTTAATATTTCTCAGTTCAAAAAAGCACGGAATATATGGTTCCCGCCTGATATGATCCGCATTAATGCCAAGAAAAAGATGGTTCATCGTCGTATTGGAGGCTATACACATCTTGACGATATCATTCCTTGAAATTTGAGCGAAACTGGCCATTTCATCAATCATCTGATTGATGGTTTCATCCACAATGGCCTTCTGAAGATTTTGAATACCGCCCGGCTTACAGGATTCCACTATCCGGTTGATTACATCTGCTCCATATCTGATCTGTGCATTTCCTGCAGAGGATTTTGCCAGTATTTCTCCGTTTTCCAAATTTACCAGCAGAGCCGATACAGATGTGGTTCCGATATCAACCGCTATACCGGCAATAACAGGGTTAATATGTTCAGGATATATCCCATATAATATGACGCAGTCCTTCTTCTTTTGAAGAACACATTTCACAGTGAATTCATTATTACGGAGAATGTCAGGCAGAATCCTGATTACCGAAAATGGAATCATAATATGGATATCCGGAAATCCAGTCACCTTTTTGACAGCCCGTATCAGCCTTTCATTATCCGGCATAGTATCATCCAGTGTCGGAATATCCATAAAACAGGTGATTACATGCCAGTCATTTTTCAAATCCAGCCCGGCAGCCTTGATATTCTGCCTGGTCTCCTCAAAGATGGCCAATTCATTTTCTGAACTCAGGTCCGTAATCTTCATCCGACTCTTATATGCAGAGGAAATGTCTGGTACCAGAACTTCCACATCCTCATGGATTTTACTGACGCATGCCAACCTGTACCCATCGGCATATTCCAGTTCCGAAATATGACGGGTTACAGCCGACTCCAGTTCACCCTTAATGAGCCTGACCTTGCATTTTCCGCAGGAAGCATTTCCTGAACAGGGCGCATCAATAGGTACATTGGCTTTTCTTGAAGCTTCAAGCACCGTATCACCGGAAGAGGCAAAGAAAATTAATTCTTTGCCGTCCTCCTGAATAAAAGTTATTTTGGGCATTCTCTCCTCCAAACTACATAATTGGATCTGAAGATAGCGCAGGATGGCCTTTTTCCGTCAGGAATTCCAATACTCCTTCCGAATCCTCAGAGATGGTTTCATCACAGATCATATCCGAGAAATTATCAATACCGTATAATTCTTTAGCTGTCTTGTTCAGCTTATCGGCAACAGCATCCTTAAGTTCTTTTGGCATCCAGACGATTCTTGAGATTCCGCCTTCCGCCCTGATGAATTTTTTGGAGGATATGAAACTTCTTCCATGTCCCATAAATCCAGGAGTCTGAACACCTCCACCAGTCATCGATGCAAGTTCACCAAATGTCATGCCGGTAGGTGTCATTCCCTTATGTTCTCTGTTTACGATAACCACACCATTTGCTTCAGGCATGATACCGCAGATGCATTCAAAACATCCACAGCTCGTCATCGGATCTTCCAGAATAGAATATAATGTTACATTGCTGACGCTGCCATGTGTCGACTCTTCCACAATCTTGTTGACTTCTGTGTAGATTCCCTTCAGTTCGTCCAAACAGCCTTCTTTTGGAATAGGCTGACATGGACCTGTCGGAGTCAGTTCCTTGGTCGCTTTGGCATCCAGCCATGAAACAGCACCGCACAGACCTGTTCTCTCAGGTGTTACTACGCAGCAATGTGCTGGAGCAAAGGACTGGCAGAGGATACAGGTGTAGAAGGTATCCACCGTCTCATCATTCAGGGACTCAAGTCTCTCATCACGCTTACCGTATGTCGGCATAGCAATTGTACTTAAAATTTCTTCGACTTTATCTTTTTCGGTATAGATAGTCACCTGGCATTTGTCAACAACGTTGTCGAATTCATCCATTACCATATAGTAGATTACTTCGCCAAGATCTTTCAAACGCAGCCCTTTTTCAAAAGCTGCCTTATCGATACGAATCCTGAGAAGGTTTCTCTGGCCTGTATGCATGACGCCTTCCATGTAATTGAACCAGTGATGGATTTTTCTTTCGATTACCGGTTCAAAATCCGGCTGCATTTTTTCACCAAAAACTTCAACAAGAATGGCAATTGGCATCTCCACTGGTGCTGTGCTGCCGTCAATATCCGGACCGTTGACTTCAACTTTATGATCCGTTATTTCATCTTTGCCTCTTGAAAGAACCAGCTCACAGGTCGGATTCTTGTGTGAACTGAATTCTGCGTGCATGTCGTTTTTGCGGATGATTTCCCCTTCAAAAGCAGAAGCGAAAGCGACAGGAACTGGTATCTCTTTCATCTTGATCTTGATTTTTCTCAGTTCAAGAGATTTTGCTACGGTCTGTCCGTGATCTGTTACAGATTCCAGTGCTCCTGGTACCTGGTTTTCTCCCAAATCAACATCCACGACTACCGGGAATCCCAGTGCAATTGCTCCAGCTCCCGCTGAAACGGTCACGGCATCCAACGGTCCGAATGTATTTACAAACGCCGGTACTCTTTCTTTTGTATAGGCAAGGAGCCCTGCCAAGTCGCCAGGAGTTGCATTTCCAAAAATCAGTGCTGCTCTTATTGCAACAGTCACAGCGTGGATTACGGAAGTAACGTCATGTCCCAAAGGAACAACACGGAAATCCAATCCCACCTTAACTCCTCCGTCAATAGCCTGTTCAATTAAATCGCCAACAAGAAAGGTCATAATTCCCTTGTTCTGGTAATCCTTGACGACCGCCACAACATCCGCAGGATTCTCTGCTTTACCCAGAACGACTGCTACTCCAGGGATATCCCCCGTTACGAGAGGAACGCCAAGAGAACGGATAATCGGATCCGGCACAAAACCGATTCCTGAGTCCTGAGCATATGGATCTCCGCCTTCTACATACTTAAGTCCTTCGATGATTTCTGCACCGACAGCTGTTGCAAGGCCGGCATTCAAAGCATCGCCCAGATCTTCCTTATTGGTTATGAGGCTTTTCAATACGCCGACGCAGGCAGGGAGATCCCCAAGTGTCTTAACCTTCACTCCAGTAGCTGCATATATCGTCGGAAAGAAATAGGCGGTATCCGGGAAAGCAAGCTTTTTGTCTGCACCGTACTTGGCGATTGCATCATTTACGGCACCTTCGGTGAGGCCTGCTACTGCATTGGAGCCTCCATAAATTAAATCAGTTAAAACACTCATTTTTCTTCCTCCTTGTTATTTATTATATCTGAAGATAAGAATCAGCATAAAGGCTGTTATTCTTAATCACATCACATGATTTTATGGTTTCCATAAGCCTCTTGTCACAAGGATTAATGATTGCAGAAGTAAGCCCGTTGGCCATGGCCATAGCCATCATGGCTGCGTCCATAATCGGTCTGACTTCTTTCGGCATTCCATTGGATACATTGGATAGGCCGCCAGTTGAATTCAAGCCCATTTCGCTGATCATTCTGATTGCATCCAGAACGTCCATCTGTTTGTCCTGCATTCCCTTGATTACGAGAAACAGCGGGTCAAACCACAGATCTTCCGGCTCCATTCCATGCTCCATACCTCTTTCCAGAAGTTCCTGGCAGTACATCATTCGTTCATCATTGTCAGCTGGAACACCAGCCTTGGAGCAAAGGGCGATGCACATCGCATCGTTGGCTCCAGCCAGGTCGATGTACTCGATTCTGTCGCCTGCATCAGCCGAGTTTACGATTGGTTTTCCCTTTGAGCGGTTATAAACAGATATACCGGCTTCGATGGCCTTTTTATTTGCAGTGTCCAGACAGAGCGGTACATTGTCGAAATTTTCCTGCAGGAGACGGACAGCCCATTTCATTAACTCTACACCGGTGCTTTCAGCTGGTCCGATGTTTACATCCAGATACACTGCGCCTGCGTCAAGCTGTTCCTTCGCCCTCAATAAAATTGGTTCTGGATTCTGTGTGTTCATGGCCTCCCGGATTACAGGAGATATACAGTGAATCCTTTCTCCGATTGTGATAAACTTTCCCATTATTGAATCCTCCTTTATTTGTAGTCCTGTAAGAATTTTACGATCTGAACAGCTTCATTTGAACCAACTACAATATCCCAGCCTGGAAGTTTTTCCTGGATTTCGCCCTTAAGCACGGCCACTTTACCAGGAATTACCAGTGTTCTGTTTTTGATCTGGCCTTCAATATCATTTTCTTCAAAGAATTTTGCCAGGGAGGATGCGCTGAGTTTTCCAGCAGCCCAGGCAGTCAAAACAGAGTATCCGCCAGCATCGCTTATCAGAAGATTACACGGAACTCCTGAACGTTCTATTTCACCCGAAACTATGAAATACGTAAGGGCAAAGTCGACGGTGGTCATACATACGGAATTCTCATCAGCACCATTCAGGCGGTAGATTCCCGGTTCAACCTTCATCGGCTTCTGTGGATCCGTAAATATGTTCTGCCTTAATCCATAAAGTGGGAGTGCCTGGGAATATGACATGTTCTCCATCACAACAATAGAACCGTATTTCATAGTGAACAAGGATGCCAGTGCAGTCTCAAGAACCCGGTTTCCTTTTGCCAGCCCGCCTACATCTGCTATAGATGGGTAGCCAAAGCTTCTGTCCTGGCCGAGGATTGCTCCTCTTCTTATGAGGACTGCGTTTGCGAATGCATCTTTGATGGATTTGGTTCCAAGGTCAATCAGCAGGTTTTTGTTGCCGTCCGCCTCAATTTTTTCGATGGTATCATGAAGTTCTTCAATTCCGTTACCTGCTACACCCAGCACGACATCGTATTCTTTGGCAAGTGCACTCATTTCCGCATAGTTTTCTGCATTTGCTCCGTTAAGAACCGGTTTCGTATCTTTGATCAGTTCCAGGGCTGCCTTTGCAACTCCGGTATCTTTGCAGTCGATTATTACCAGACGTTTCGTATCTGCGGCCTTTTTGACCAGTTCAAGATAAAGTTCTTTTGAGCCTTTTTCGTCATATTTGGCAAAAACAGCTTCTATGTACATTCTTTCACTAATTCTGCTGTAATCGATTGCTTCTACCGAAGCAAACACTTCCTCGTTTTTCGCACCTTCCGCATTGGAGACAGTTACTGCGTAAATGTTCTTGTTTACAAATGTCTTCTCGTGTCTTTGCAGTACAGTTTCCCCACCGAGATTATGTTCATTCTCACCCGTACCGACCTTTATGGTTTTCATCGGCGGAGCGGTTGCATCCGAAACCTGGGCAAGCACATCTTCCGTAAGATAAGGACATTTTTCAATTGGAATTGCTCCCTGCGCCACCTTCATGGAGAAGGCCATACAAGTCGGATTCCCACATTCTTTACAGTTTGTCTTTGGTGTTAACTTGAATATATCTAACCCTTTTAATGCCATGATTAAACCTCCCGAATTTTAGATTAATTCTTTTATCATTTGTGAAATGGCCTCTACTGTAGAAGGATGCCTGAGTATTACTGCATTGGATCCTGCAGCAAGACATGCGGCTGCTGTAGCCACCTCCATATCGATGATTCTGTTTTCCCGTGAACCCCACTCAGGCATATCTTCCTGTTCAAGCAGGGATTCCTTAACGGACCACGTTTCGGATGAGACAGGAGTTACAATCGGCATCTGCAGTGCAGTATCATTCTGCCCAAGTGCAGCCATTTTTACTCTGTCCATTGTGGAAACGACATATTCAAAACCATAACCAGCTGTAGCAGAACCTAGATTCATGATTATGTTTTTATTGTTTACACCGAGCTGTGTCAACAGTACATTCAGCTGTTTGGCAAGATTGATGTCTACGGATGATTCCGCCCCGACCTTCTGTCCATATGCAAGGCCTGCCGACGCGCCAACGTTTTTGTAGTTCTCTTCTTTTGCTGAAAGAATCACAATATTCTTTCCTTCCAATGCCTCGGAGATTTTTTCAAAAAGCACTGTATCCTTCTCCGTGTTCCCGCATCCCATAACCATCAGGGGCAGGGTTGCAGCTTCTTCAACTGATTTCACCATTGCAACACAATCTTCTACGGATCTGTTTTCACCATCAGGATCTGCACTGTCAAGAACGAGACAGATGAACTCAGCACCCGGCATGCCGGAAGCTTTTTTAACCAGTTCCACTACATCCTGTGTATCCCCGTAAAAATTCAGCATTCCTGCAAGTTTGTCATTCATTCCTAAATCGGAAATTTCAACTCCTACTCTTGGCGGATTCAATATAGGTCCGTCAAAGGAATAAAATGGAAGTACATTTTCTCCTCCTAATGCCAATGTCTTATTACCGGTTCCGATTTCAACGCTGTTTATGGCAGCATTGAATTTTTGTGATGTTTGCTTGTAAGCCATCTTCTTTCCTCCTATAAATCAAGTTTATCAACAATTTCTCTAAACGCCTTCTTTACCGGTGAATCATCCGGCAAATCCACTAACGGCTGGCCATTGCTGTCATATTCATAAACGCTGTCATCCTGGGGAAGGACTCCAGCTAACGTAAGGTTGTATTTTTCTATTTCAGCTTTCGTGCCTTCGTTCAAAATCCCATTCGGTGCCCTGTTGACGACAAGCTGTACCGAATTTACTTTCATTTTCAGATCTTTAATCATTTCCGCTATTCTTCCGACTGCCTGTATTCCTCTGGCTGAACAGTCACTGACAAGTATAATGGTATCTGCGGAAGGGAGTACGCCTCTGCTTATATGTTCCATTCCCGCTTCATTGTCCACAACCATGTACGCATATGATTTCGAAAACTTATCAATCTGTGTCTTCAAAATATCATTCACGAAACAATAGCATCCTTTGCCCTGCGGTTTTCCCATTGCAAGAAGGTCGAAATCTGTTCCCTCCGCAAGCGCACCCGCCATCTTGAAATCTGCATATTCCTGTTTGCTCATTCCCAGAGGAATCGGATTTATGCTGGCATTCTCTGCCGTTGCTATCTCTTCTCGTACATCTCCCAGAGTTGTTTCGAGTTGAACACCCAAGACTTCATTCAGGTTAGAGTTTGGATCAGCATCTACGGCCAATATCGGGGTCTTTCCGGCTTTTGCAAGGTATTGGACCAGTAATCCGCAAAATGTGGTTTTTCCTGTTCCTCCTTTGCCGGCTACAGCAATTATTTTTGCCATGTAACTCTCCTTTCATATTCCTATAATATTCTGCACAAATCGAAATTGACTTTGACTACATTTTGTCGTGATTGTTACAATAATAACAATATCACTTTGCACCTTTTTGTCAATATATCTGTTGTACTTTAATCAATACAAACTACATTATAGGGATATTTTTGTGCATATTATACATTGTCTTTAAAATAACCTTGCCTGAGTTTTATTATAAGGACACATCGAAGAAATGTAAACAATAGTTAAAATATAAACATCTAAGTTTGATAATTAACGCACATTTACATATCTTTTCACTTTTTTATTCCATGGCAGTATTGAACGTTTGAAGTATTTCATATATAATATAATAACAAACAACATATCGAGGAGGTAACAACATGCACGAGGATATCAAAGAGAATGGCGGCAACAATCACGAGCACAATCATGAGCATGCACACACACATACCCATACACATGAATATCCGGACGGTATGCAGTTCACTCATGAACATACGCATATGCACGAGGGTTCTGATGCTTCAGCACATTCACACACCCACGAAAAAGTGACCAATAATACAGAATCCCAAAAAATCATTTCAATCCTGGACTATACTGTTTCGCATAATATTCATCATGCCGAAGAACTATCAAGAATTGCAGACAATCTTGAAAGCTCTGGAATGGCTGAAAGTGCACAGCTCATCAGAGAAAGCATCCCTCTGTACAACCAGGCGAATGCAAAATTGTCAGAAGCGTTGGCAAAAACGAAGTAGGAGGCAGATATGTGCTTAATAATCGCGTATAAAAAATTCAGGTCACCTGAAAACGTTATTGCGGAATACATCAATAAAGCAAGAGTTGAAGGAAATGAAGTCATTCTTACTGATATCATGAACCAGGACTATTCCGTAAAAGGAAAACTGTCATCCTTCAATTTAGAGAAAAACGAACTTATAATTGATTCCGATGAATAACTCACTGCAAAAAACTGCTGAAGGGGCCTAAAATTGGCATCTCAGCAGTTTTTTTGATTATTTTATTCTGAATTTGGAATTCCAATCCCTCCGTGTTTTCTTTATTCCTGCTTATCCTTCCCATTGTAAGACTGGAAAAGCAGCTTCAGAGTTGTAGCAATCATATCCCTTGTATCCGGCTCCAAAGCGGCTATCGTCCTGAAGACAGACATGGCGCTCTTTAACCGGGACCGATTTAAATCCTCAATAGTTTTTGCACCCGTCTCGTCAATGATGGAGAACAAAGAATTGATGAACTCCTCCCTCTGTTTCAGGTCCAGTTTTCCAGTCCAGGACTTCAAGGTTGCATCCAGAATCTTGCTGGATTTCGCCAGATCATCCACCTCCAGAAGCTTATCCCCCATGACCTCCCAGTTTAGCATATCGTGCTGTACGATGCCGGGCTTTTTGCTTTTGACAACGATATAGTCCTCTTTGTGTTCCATCAGCATTCCCACTACAGAGTTCTGAGGAATATATGTAATAATTTTCTCTATCGTTTCCTTATATTCATCTGTCTCGGTCACCTCCGGGGGGAATCCGGGCCCGTCATTGTTGTATATTTTTATGATTTGTTTTTTGATTTCCGGTTTTGATTTGATGGCCGCATAAGCAGCCAGATTCCCTCCTTTGGAATGTCCTCCTGCCAGAATATCTCCCTTTTCTTTTTCAGCGATGATTTCCAAATATTTTACTGCCTTCACCTGGGAAGGGACAGGTGTCATAAAACTCATATTGAAATCTTCTTTCCAGCCGATGATAGAGGTGTCCGTCCCCCGATATGCGATAAAGGAAGTATCTTCCTCCAAGGAAATGACTAAAGCCGAGAACTGAAATTCCTGTTCGTATTCGATTTTGTTGATATAATTCGAAAGACGCAGATTTTTATAACGGTTGCATCCCGACATTTTTTTCAAAAGAAGCGCAGAGTCCCGGACTAAATAAATATCCTTTTTTAGTTCCTTCATCGGATTCTTCTTGAAAAATTTTCTGGATGCCTCCCAAAGCGCAATGCTGCCATCTTTGTATATTCCCGGAATGATATCCTCAAAATCGACATAGGCCATTTCCGAAAAAATCAGGTTGTCCACAGCATTAAAGGCAGATTGCTTAAAAGTCAGGTCCCCGCGCCAGTCCAGGTAATCAAAAACATTTGACATAGCCCTATCTCCGTTTCTTTTTTATAATTTTACCATTATTATTCAAAGAAGTAAAATCCAGTCACAGATTGTAAAATTCCGTTTGATTTTGTATAATGAAGAAAAGAATACATGGAGGTTAACATGATAGAAGACAGAAGATTTGCCGTATTGATTGATGCTGATAATGTTTCGGCAAAATATATAAAATATATCCTTGAGGAAATGACAAATTATGGGGTCGCCACCTATAAACGTATTTATGCGGACTGGACTAAGCCATCCGCGTCATCCTGGAAAGATGTATTGCTGGACAACTCAGTTACACCCATCCAGCAATATGGCTATACCGTAGGCAAAAATGCCACTGATTCAGCCATGATCATCGATGCCATGGACATTCTGTATTCCGGGAATGTGGAAGGTTACTGTCTGGTTTCCAGCGACAGCGACTTCACGAAGCTTTCTTCCCGACTCAGGGAGTCAGGCATGTTTGTTGTCGGAATGGGGGAAAAGAAAACTCCCAAACCATTTATAGCCGCCTGCAACCAGTTTAAATATCTAGATGTTCTTGCCCAACAGGAAAAAGAGAAAAAAGAAACAACGGACAGCTCCGAGACTGCCGATCTGAATGCCATCAAAAATACCATCGTAAAAATGCTTGGGGAGATTGATGCTGAAGATCAGAGCATGAGCATGGGAGAACTGGGTAACCGCCTGGTGAAAAGATTTCCGGATTTTGACGTCCGAAATTATGGGTACAACAAACTTTCCCTGTTCTTAAAGAAGGAATTCAATTTTGTGGATATCAAAACAAAAGGCAAAGATGGAACAGCCATGTGGGTTTCCCTCAAAAAAGAAAAATAATCAGCCTGTTGAATTGATTTGCTGGTTTTTTACATTGTTTCTCAGCCCGGCTGCCGCGACACCTGCAATGATAAGAACGGCACCCGCAATGCCCATTATACTGATATGCTCATCCAGTATCAGTTTACCCGCAACCATAGTTATAAAAGGACTAAGATATATATAGTTATTGGTGGCAACAATACCCAGCCTGCCGACTGCCATGTTCCATGTAACATAACAGATTCCGCTTCCCAAGACACCCAGAAACAACAGACAGCCTATCATTGTTGAATTTTTAAGATCCTGCAGTGGAAACGATGCATTCTCTGCAAAAAGGATTGGCAGTGTTGTTATAATCGAATAAAAAACAACCTTTCTGGTCAGATATATGGAATCATACCGGCCAACATACTTCTTCAGGATGATGGAATAAACTGCCCAGCTGAGAGCTGCTCCGATTGAAAGGACATCGCCGGCCGGACTCAGCTTCAGCATTATTGTTCCATTGAATACGACCATTGCCACGCCCAAAAATGCTATAATGGCTCCCAGGATAACATAGCGGTTGATTTTTTCGTCCCGGGTAAAGATATGAGCCAAAATCACTGTAAAAACCGGGGCGACCGACAGTAGAATGCTGACATTGGATGTATTGGTTATGGTCAGGGCTTTGTTCTCAAACAGGAAGTAAATAGTGGTTCCGGTTATAGCTAGAAGCAGAAAACCCATTTCCTCCCTCAGGCTGGTTTTTTGGATTTTATGGTTCAATATCCAAAGAACCAGGTAGGCAATAAAAAACCGTAGAATCATGACCTGTACCGGCGAAAAATCCCGCAGCATTATTTTGCTGGCAATAAACGTGGTTCCCCATATGATTATCGTAAAAGCGGCCAGAATATGGCCGGTTATTTTATCTGTAGTTACAGTCATTTCAATTCTTCTTTCTTTTCATTAAATTACCTCAGGTCGTTGATAAGCCGCTCCACGTCCTCTTCCTTTGTTGCCCAGGAAGTAACAAATCGGACACTGGAAAAACCCTCCGCCGTTCTTTTATCTACTGAAAAAACATATTCTTCTTTCAGTTTTTCAATGAGACTATCCGGGAGCTCAACGAAAATCTGATTTGTACTGGAATCGCTGACCAGTTTATATCCGGCAGTGCGCAGGGTATCAATAATTTTTTCAGCCATTTCATCTGCATGACATGCCATCTCATAGTAGAGTCCACCTTCAAACAGCATTTCAAACTGTATGCCCACGATCCAGCCTTTTGCCAGCATGGCACCCTTCTGTTTGATCAGATACCGAAAATCTTCCTGCAGTTTTCTATTTGTAATGACAAGGGCTTCTCCCAGCAACGCCCCATTCTTCGTTCCGCCTATATAGAAAGCATCTGTGTATGCGGCCATATCGGCCATTGTAAGATCATTTCGTTTTGAACACAGGGCATGTCCCAACCGCGCCCCGTCCGCATAGAGGAGAAGGTCATGGGTCAGGCAGCAGGCACGCAACGCCTTCAGTTCTTCCTTCTGGTAAATGGTACCCAGTTCCGTCGCATTTGAAATATATACTAAACGGGGTTTAACCATGTGCTCGTCCTTATGTTCCTGCAGGATGCTCTCGATCATTTCCGGATTCACTTTTCCGTCCTCAGATCTGACGGAAAGGACTTTGTGTCCTGTATATTCAATGGCGCCTGTTTCATGAACATTAATGTGGGCGCTGTCTGCAGCAATCACCGCCTCATGGGGTTTAAGAAAAGAAGAAATCACTGTCAGATTCGTCTGGGTTCCTCCAGTAAGATAATGGATGTCCGCCTCACTGCATTTTATGTGTTCCTTTATGATCCTGGATGCATTTTCCGAATGCCTGTCCAGTCCATATGGATTATTCTGCATTAAGTTGTCTTTTTGAAGTGCCTCCAGAATCATCGGGTGGCATCCCTCGCTGTAATCATTATTGAAGCTGCGCATCATATCTTCTTTCCTCCTCATAAAACTTGAATTCATTCTAACTCAAACTTATAAAAGTATCAATAAATCTTCAAAATAATTTTATATCACTATTATTTTATCTCTGATATAATTAGGAAAGAAACGCATAAAGGGGACATTCAAATGACAAAAATTATAGACTCTTTTTTCAAGCTTAAGGAAAACAAAACCAGTATACGTACGGAAATCCTTGCCGGAATAACAACCTTTGTGACTATGGCATATATACTGGCTGTAAACCCGGGAATGCTGTCTTTGACCGGTATGAACGCAGGCGCCGTTTTCACGGCAACGGCACTGGCATCTGCGATCGCCACCTTATTGATGGGATTATGGGCGAATTATCCAATTGCCCTTTCGGCAGGCATGGGACTGAATGCGTACTTCACTTTCACGGTCTGTCTAGGGGAACTCAAAGGAATTGAAGATCCCTGGAAGATTGCTTTAACAGCTGTACTGGCGGAAGGAATTGTTTTTCTTATTCTCTCTTTCTTCAAAGTACGGGAAACACTTATTACCATGATACCTCTTAACCTAAAGTATGGTATCACGGCAGGAATTGGTTTGTTTATCGGTTTCGTAGCTTTTCAGCAGGCTGGTATTATTGTATCGGAACCGGCCACCCTGGTTACACTGGGCAGCTTCGGGCATTTTCCGGTTATTCTGTGTTTCATAGGAGTAGTTGTAATAACGGTTCTAACCCACTTCAGGGTACGGGGTGCCATTATACTTGGAATATTCTCAACCTGGATACTTGGCATTATTGCTGAATTGACCGGACTTTACACTCCGACAGCTTCACTCATTCCAGCCTTTTCCATGAGCAATATTATTCCGCCTTCCATTTCAACGACCTTCTTCGCTTTCAATTTCACTTGGATCGCGGATAATCTTATTGCATTTATATCGATTGCGTTTGCATTACTCTTCGTCGATCTGTTTGATACAATAGGATTTGTTATAGGCCTGGCAGATTACGCCGGGTTTCTGGACAAAAAGGGGAATCTCCCAAGAGCAGGACGTGTCCTCACCTCCGATGCAGTAGGAACTGTGGTCGGATCTGTACTCGGCACTTCCACTGTAACCAGCTATATGGAGTCAAGCGCGGGCGTATCAGCAGGGGGGAAAACGGGACTGACCTCTGTAACCACAGGCTTGTGTTTTGTACTTGCCCTGTTCCTGTCTCCCCTTTTTCTGGCCATACCTGCCTTTGCGACGGCACCGGCCTTGATATTTGTAGCCTTCAACATGTCTGCATCTATAGTGAAAATAAACTTTAAAGATGACATTGCCGATGCAATAGGCGGCTTCTTTTCCTTTATAATGATGCCTCTGACTTATTCAATTGCTAACGGAATTATGTTCGGCATTCTTTTCTGGGTTACCATAAAGGTGCTGACAAAAAAAGCCAAGGAAATCCATCCTCTCCTCTGGGTGATATCCCTGCTATTTGTAATAAGGATCATATCTTTGGCTTAAAACAGTGATTTATACGGAAAGGAGTGATACCATGTCCATTGTGCAGACATTTATAGTACCTCATCCGCCCCTAATTATTCCTGCAATCGGGGAAGGCCGGGAAACAGAAATTCAGGCAACGATTGATGCTTATCATGAAATTGCCAGGGAAATTGCCCGGATCAAACCGGACACAATCATCCTCACTTCTCCCCACTCTGCCTTTCTCCCGGACTATATCCATATCTCCCCGGGGGAATCCGCAAGCGGAGACTTTAGTCAGTTCGGTTGCCCAAAAGTACGCATGAGCGTCCAGTATGACTCGGATTTCGCATGGAAGCTGTCTTTACTGGCTGAATCAAAAGGAATCCCTGCCGGAACACAGGAAGAAAGGGATCCTTCCCTGGATCACGGCGTTCTGGTTCCGTTATTTTTCGTCAACAAGTATTATAAGGATTACAGGCTGGTCCGGATCGGCATATCAGGCCTTTCCTATGAAACACATTATGAACTCGGTATCTGCATTGCTGAAATTGCAGAACAATCGGACAAAAAAACTGTCTTTATTGCCAGCGGAGATCTGTCACATGTTTTGAAAAAGGACGGACCCTATGGCTACCAAAAAGAGGGTCCTGCATTTGATAAACAGGTTACAGACATCATCCGGTCCGGAAAAATACATGAATTCTTGGATTTCCCGGAAGATTTCAGCAGCAGGGCAGCGGAATGCGGCCTCAGAAGTTTCATCATGATGGCAGGAAGTCTTGATGGCAGAAATCTGGTCTCAAAGCTCCTTTCTTATGAGGGACCTTTCGGCGTCGGATATGCCGTAGGCTCCTTCAAGCCTGAACAGGATGTGGTTGAAGATGAATATGCCCGTCTGGCCAGGATGTCATTGGAACATTTCATACTATCCCACAAAAAAATGTCCCGGCCAAAGTCTTTGAGTCCGGAACTCACACAAAAAAAAGCAGGGGTCTTTGTTTCCCTTAAGATTGATGGTGCACTGAGGGGATGCATCGGAACCGTTGCGCCAACTACGGATTGCATTGCCGATGAAATCATTCAAAATGCCGTCAGTGCTGGGACAGAGGACCCTCGGTTTTACCCGGTGAGCAAAGAAGAACTGGATCAGCTGTCCTACAGCGTCGATGTACTTTCTCCTTTCGAGAAAGTATCTTCCACGGATGATCTGGATCCTTTACGTTACGGAGTCATGGTGACATATAAGGAGAGACGCGGTCTTCTTCTTCCCCATCTGGATGGGGTAAATACAGTCGATGAACAGCTGGAGATTGCGCTTCGCAAAGGTGGAATCCAGCCTCACGAGAATTACAGAATCGAAAGATTTGAAGTTGTGCGTCATCAATAGTATAATAGACTAACACACAATACACATTCGAAAGGAACCATATTATGTCAAATGTTATTATTATCGGAAAAGGGCCTGCCGGGATTTCCGCATCCTTGTATACTGTGCGGGCCGGCATCAAAACAACCATCATCGGCAAGGATGGGGGCGCCTTAAGTAAAGCACCCAAAATCGAAAACTATTTTGGTTTCGAAGAACCTGTAATCGGGAAAGAACTTCTGGAATCTGCCACAGCCGGGGCTAAAAGGCTTGGAGTAGACATTATAGATGGAGAGGTTTTAAGCATAGAATTCCAGGACAAGCTGACAGTCATCACTAAGGACGGCAGTTATCCAACCGATTGCATAATCATAGCTACAGGCACATCCCGTTCCACTCCGAATATCAAAGGCATTAAAGAATTGGATGGACACGGTGTAAGCTATTGCGCCGTGTGTGACGCTTTCTTTTACAGAGGACTAGATATTGCCGTGCTTGGAGATGGGGAATACGCCCTTCATGAGGCCCTGTCCCTGAAGCAGACCTCTGGAAAAGTGACCATCCTTACAAACGGGAAAGAGCCCTCCTTTGAAGTACCAGAGGGAATCTTCGTCAGAACCGACCCCATTGAATCTTTTGAAGGAGTTGACAGCATGGAACGGGTTATCTTTAAAGACGGCAACAGTCTCCCTATTGCGGGGCTATTCATTGCTGTGGGGGTTGCGGGCAGTACAGCTCTCGCGAATAAGATTGGTGCCATCACTGAAAACAATTCCATATCTACCGACGAAAATAATGCAACAAATGTTCCGGGGGTTTTTGCAGCCGGCGATTGCACAGGTGGACTCCTCCAGATATCCAAAGCTGTAGGAGACGGAGCTGTGGCAGGAAACGCTGCCGTAAAGTTCATTCGTTCTTTAGCCAAATAAAAAACAAGAGAGAGACAGGTTCGCGCCTGTCTCTCTCTTGTTTTTTAGCTGTTTATAAGATATGCCTCAATGGCATCCCCTGGGTATAGTCCAACTGTGCCCGGCACCACTTCCCCAATCAGGTCGCAACCCATCAGGGAAGATATCGCCCCGTTTTTCTGTTTTGAAATGGTTTCAAAGCATGTCTTGCCATCTTCAAATACCATCCTCCCCTCCAGATACCGTCCATTGGGACAAGGCTTGTCATAACTGTTTTTCATAAATACTTTGATTTTCTTTAAGCCGATCTGTTTTTTGCCCATAAGCTTATGGATATAAGGCATCCCAAGCAGCTGCAATGCAATGGCCGCTGAAGTGGGATTTCCCGAAAGCGCCAGTATAACCTTGCCGTTCAACTGTGCTGCTACAAGAGCAGCACCCGGCTTTATATTGATTTTCCAAAATAGTATCTGTGCTCCAAGGCTTTCCAGCGCCGGAATAACCAGATCATAATCTCCTACAGACACTCCGCCAGTCGAAATAACCATATCAGACTCCCCAAGAGCCTTACGGTATAATTCCGCAATCTCCACCACGGAATCCTTTGCAATCCCCCCCTGGACAACCTCTGCTCCGGCCTCCCGCAAAAAAGCACTCAGCGTATATCTGCTGCTGTTTCGTATTTTTGCAGGTGCAAGCGGCTCATATGCTTCAATCAGTTCATCCCCTGTGTTCACGATTGCTATAACCGGTTTTTTAGCCACCAGGACTCTGGTTCTTCCAAGAGAGGCCAGCAGTCCGATTACAGATGGATTGATTAAGCTTCCTTTTTGAATTATTTCTTCCCCTATGTGAATATCTTCTCCCGGCGGTACAATATTGGTATTCGGTGCAGCCGGAAAAGACAGGGCTACTGTTTCAGCATCGAACACTGTATCTTCGAACCGGATAACCACGTCTGCCCCCTCCGGAATCGGACCTCCAGTAAGTATCTTGGCTGCCATGCCTGACTCCAGTTTGTATATGGGCTGCCGGCCGGCGGGTATTTCTTCGGTAATTTTCAATATGACGGGAGTGTCCTGGGATGCGTGAATAATATCCTCGGAGCGCAGGGCATACCCATCCAGTGGTGATTTTGCAAAATGGGGTATGTTTTCGTCTGCGTTGATATCTTCTCCGCAAATTCTGCCATCCGACTCATCAATGGAAATGTATTCAAAAACAGGCCAACTGGGAACAGCAAGCAGCTGTGCAATACCCTCTTCCAGGGCAATACCCTCTGGATACCCGGCCTTCTGAAGAAAATGACTTATCACATACTGCGCAACACCTCCCACATCATCCAGACTGAAGCAAGGCAATTCCTCATCAATCGGCACATCAGCCACAGCTGCCGTCAGTTCCTCAATTGGAAGCACCAGCTCCATCCCTTCTGTTTTTCGGTATACGCCGATTTTAGGGAAGTCCCCCCCCTTATATCCCTCCATAATGATTAGATCCACATCCCGAATGTAGCCAAGGAGTTCTTCTAAGGATGGCTCCACTTCCCGTTTTTCAATCCATGCAATTTTATTTTTTGAGGTTACAGAAACAAGGTCAGCACCAGCCTGGGAAAAGCGCTGTGTGTTTCCTTCCTGCAGATTTTCCATATCTTCGGCAGAATCATGTTCTACTACTGCAACCCTTAATTTTCTGGATTTCAATTCCGGTATTAACTTCTCAATAAAAGTAGTCTTTCCTGATCCTGAATATCCCACAAAGGATATCACCGGTATTTTACGGGCCATATCATCATCTCCTGATCATTTAGTATGTTCATACTAGTATTTTATCCTATAAGATGATGGTTTACAACATTTACAAGAATAAAAAAAACACAGCGCTGAACTGCTGTGTTTTTTTATTCTTGAATTATTTATTTGCTGCAAATTCTGTTTTGATTTTTTCCGTAAGTATTGGGAGGATTTTATTCAAATCACCTACAATGCCCACGTCTGCTACGTCAAATATCGGCGCAGATTCATCTTTGTTGATGGCAATTATCAGATCTGATTCCTCCATCCCTGCCAGATGCTGAATGGCACCGGAAATGCCGCAGGCAAAGTATACAGAAGGACGTACAGTTTTGCCCGTCTGCCCAACCTGAATATCCTTTTCTGTCCATCCTGCATCTACGCTGGCTCTGGAAGAAGCCACTTCTCCGCCGATTGCATCTGCCAGATCTTTCAGTAATTTAAAGTTTTCAGGTGAGCCAACACCGCGGCCCCCGGATACGAGAATTTTGGCATCCATAATATCCACTTTGTTGCTGACTTTTTTGATGATTTCTACAACTTCAACATATTTATTGTTTAATTCGAATCCAGGATTGAATTCATCTACGACTGCTTTTGCCCCCTCAATTGGAAGGATTTTCTTCATTACTCCCGGACGGACTGTTGCCATCTGAGGACGGAAATCCGGGCAAAGAATTGTTGCCATGATATTACCGCCAAAGGCGGGTCTCGTCATCCTGAGAAGCTTCGACTCTTCATCTATTTCAAGCTTGGTACAATCTGCCGTCAGACCTGTATGAACCCTCGCAGAAACGCGCGGTGCAAGATCTCTTCCAATTGCTGTAGCGCCAAAAAGAAAGATTTCCGGCTTATATTTTTCAATAACGGAATGCACAGCATGGGTATATGGTTCCGTGGTATAGGTTTCAAGTGCAGCATCATCCACAAGTACAACTTTATCTGCGCCGAAAGAAGCCAGTTTGTCGCATAATCCGCCTACATTATGTCCCAGCAGGACGGCTGTTACGTCTGAATTCAGTTTCTCGGCTAATTCCCTACCCTTTCCAAGCAATTCATAAGAAACTCCTGTGACCTTTGCATCTATCTGCTGGATAAACACAAATACTCCTTTATATTCCTGTATGTTCATCTATTTTTCACCACTTTCTCCTATATGTTAGAATACAAATTTTTCTTTTAATTTGTCTACAATGTATTGAGCAGATTCTTCCGGATCCAGCTTCACTTTTGTGCCGGATGGCTTCAGGCTCTTAGGAAAAGATTTTGCTACCCTTGTAGGAGAACCCTTCAAACCGATATCCCCCATATCGATGGTGATATCTGACAGTCCCCAAACGGTAATTTCTTTTTCCCGATACGCATCAAATATTCCGCCAGGAGTCATATATCTTGGGTTATTCAGCTCGGATAATGCTGTAATGAGGCAAGGTGTCTGCACTTTTATGACATGATATCTGTCCTCGAACTGTCTCTTTACTATAACAGCCGTTCCTTCCATTTTTACTTCTTCTGCATAACTGACGTTTGGAATGCCAAGATGCTCCGCAATCTGCGGTCCTACCTGAGCAGTATCTCCGTCAATCGCTTGACGGCCTGTAAAAATAAGGTCGTACTCCACATTTCGAATTGCGGCTGCTAAGGTTGAGGATGTGGCCCATGTGTCGGCACCCCCAAAGGCCCTGTCCGTCAGAAGAATGGCTTTATCTGCACCCATAGCCAGCCCTTCCCTAAGTACGGCATCTGCCTGGGGAGGACCCATGGAAATAACGGTTACTTCAGCACCAGTCTGGTCTTTTATTCTTAATGCTGCCTCAAGTCCTGCTTTGTCATCAGGGTTCATAATGCTCGGAACCCCTTCCCGGATGAGTGTACCTGTAACAGGATCTAACTTCACTTCATTGGTATCCGGCACCTGTTTTATGCAAACTATAATTTTCACTATTTTTTCACTCCTTTTATCCATTATAAGATATTTGCGGAAATAACCATTTTCTGTACTTCGGATGTTCCCTCGTATATCTCTGTTATTTTTGCATCCCGCATCATGCGCTCTACATCATAATCCCTGATATATCCATAACCGCCATGGAGCTGCACTGCCTTGGTTGTGATTTCCATTGCCACTTCTGATGCATATAGTTTCGCAACTGCTGCTTCAAGTGAAAAACTCGACTGTGTATCTTTTGCCAAAGCTGCTTTGTAAACCAGAGCCTGCGCTGCCTGCACCTTTGTGTACATATCGGCAAGTTCAAACTGAGTATTCTGGAATTTGGATATGGATCTACCAAACTGTTTTCTTTCCTTAACGTAAGCAATCGTAGTCTCAAGAGCACCTTCTGCCAGTCCAAGTGCCTGTGCGGCAATGCCTATACGGCCGCCGTCCAGGGTTCCCATTGCAATACCAAAACCTTTTCCCTCTTTTCCAAGAAGATTTTCTTTGGGTACGATACAGTCCTGGAATATAAGCTCTGTGGTAGCAGATCCACGTATACCCATTTTCTTTTCTTTCGTTCCAATTGAAAATCCAGGGTAATCCTTTTCAACAATGAAAGCGGATATGCCGCGATTCCCCTGAGCTTTATCCGTCATGGCAAATACAATGTAAATGTCTGCCTGCCCGCCGTTTGTAATGAATATTTTAGTACCATTTAATACATAATGATCTCCATCCAATACAGCTTTTGTCTGCTGTCCAGATGCATCCGTGCCGGCTCCCGGTTCCGTGAGTCCGAAAGCACCAAGCTTTTCACCTTTTGCAAGGGGAACCAGGTATTTCTGTTTCTGATCTTCTGTTCCATATTTTCTGATTGGTTCACAGCAAAGTGAAGTATGTGCTGAAACGATTACACCTGTAGTACCGCATACTTTGGACAATTCCTCCACGCACATAACGTAACTCAGGGTGTCACAACCTTGTCCGCCATATTCTTTGGGTACTGGAATCCCCATAAATCCTAATTTGTTCATTTTTTTCACTGTTTCAACCGGAAAGCGTTCTGTTTCATCCACCTCCTGGGCAAGCGGTTTAACTTCCTTCACTGCAAAATCACGGAAAAGGTGTCTCACCATTTCATGTTCCTTGCTTAACATAAAATCCATTGTTTATTCCTCCTGATTATTATCTGTAATCGTAAAATCCGATTCCTGTTTTCCTGCCGAGTTTTCCCCCACGAACCATTTTCTTTAGCAATGGTTCCGGTCGGTATTTCATATCTCCTGTTTCCGCCTGCAAAACTTCCATGATGGCAAGTACGACATCAAGACCAATCAGATCTCCTAATTCTAACGGTCCCATTGGATGGTTGGCCCCCAGCTTCATCGCCTGGTCAATTCCTTCCGCTGTCGCAGTCCCCGATGCGAGGATGCCGACTGCTTCATTTATCATCGGCACAAGAATCCTGTTGACTACGAATCCTGCTGCCTCGTTCACCTGCACCGGCACCTTGCCCAGGTCTTCTGATATGGTTTTAATCTTATCTACTGTTTCCTGAGGCGTATTTAATCCTGCTATTATCTCAACCAGCTTCATGACTGGTGCCGGATTAAAGAAATGCATCCCAATGAGCGGCCTGTTCAATCCCGTGCCCATCTCCGTTATCGAGAGAGCAGATGTATTTGATGCAAATATGCATTCTGGTTTACAGATTGTCTGCAACTCCATGAATGTGTGTTTTTTAATCTCCATGTTCTCGATGGCAGCCTCGATGATCAAATCACATTCTGAACAGATTTCGATTGTTCCTGTTTCAATCTTTGCGAGTATTACATCCGCTTCGGCCTGGTCCATTTTCCCTTTTTCAATTCTTTTAGCGAACCCTTTTTCAATTCTTTTCTTTCCCCCGGCTGCGAATTCATTACTGATATCACATAATGCAACATTGTATCCTTCTGATGAGGCAAATACCTGTGCGATGCCTGTTCCCATTGTGCCTGCTCCGATAATACCGACCTTCATATTGAATATCCTCCTTATAAAATATTAATGTTAATATTTTAACATTGCCAGGAAAAATTAAATCCATTTCAGTCTGAATTTTTCATTCTCAGACATTCAGGATTCTCTGACTTGAATAGGTACGATTTAACTACTTGGTTAAATTATTAACGATATAGTTAATTTTAGCACATTTTCAAGTCTTTTTGTAGTATTTTCTTATGTTTTTTATGATTTTTTATAAAAAATCACCAGTAATAACTGAGCCGATGAATCCGTACACTTTATTTCATTTTTGAATATACGCAGCCACAATAATCCTGGCGGTATAAATCATAAGCTTCGGATAGCTCAACAGAACGCTTGTAACCATTTTTCTTCTTGAAATCTGATTGAAGATAGGAAACACCTTCCTCGGCACCAATTTTCAGC
Source organism: Parasporobacterium paucivorans DSM 15970 (assembly GCF_900141895.1). GTDB lineage: Bacteria > Bacillota > Clostridia > Lachnospirales > Lachnospiraceae > Parasporobacterium > Parasporobacterium paucivorans. Next base: position 120,089 of record NZ_FQYT01000002.1, read on the forward strand.
CCCAAATCATTGATCATGGCAGCTTTTTTTAGAGGGCTTATGGTCAGAGTCGTTGTAAAATACTCCGCCCCGATTTTTTTTGCCATCTTTGCCGTTTCCCGGAGTCTTAATTCGTAGCATTTCAGGCATCTGGCTCCGCCTTCGGGTTCATTTTCCAGTCCTTTTATGGCTCCGTAAAACTCAGATGTATTAAATTCCCCCTGAATGAACGTTACGGGATGCTTATTAGACATGGAATCAATAAGTCTTTGCTGTTCGGCTTCCCGGTATGCATATTCCTCTGGCGGATATATGTTCGGATTGTAATAAAAAAGATGAATTTCAAAGTAATCAGACAGGTATTCCAGCACATAGCTGCTACAGGGTGCACAGCAGCTGTGCAGCAGCAAAGATGGTACCTCTCCGTCACGGTTTAGCTCTTTGATTTTATTATCCAGAATTTTCTGGTAATTCCTATTCTCCATCATGGCTTAATAATAATATTTCCTGGCTCCCCAGAGATTGCTTTTTTTTAGTTCCAGATATTCATTATAGCATTTCTCCAGGATATTTTTTTCGTTTTCAAATTTCAACAGATGATATGCTTCATGTATCTTATAGTATCCCGAATCAGTGAAAAATTCCTCACGCTGAGGTTTACTGTAGTAGCTGTCCGCCATCATAAGGTACCAGTGTACATCCTTTTCGACCACATCCTGAGGTACTGAAAAAGTATAGCTGCTCGTACCAACATATTTGATAATGGAAGCTTCTACACCGGTCTCTTCCCTAACTTCCCTTAAGGCTGTCTGCTTGAAATCTTCCCCTGCTTCTACCGTTCCCTTTGGCAATACCCATCCTTCATATCTGTTTTTGAAATTTTTATAAAGCACAAGAACCTTGCCACGAAAAATCACCACACCACCACAGCTCGTTGCCTCAATCACCGCAATCCCTCCTGTCTTTCAGTGTGCACCTAAATTGAATTCAGTATAGCGCAGAAGAATCGTAAAATCAAGCAAATTGAAGACATCTACCTGAAATAATAGTCAAGGACGCTTTTTGCGGCGTTTACAGACCATTTTGTGCCAGAGGGCATTTCCTCGAACAGTACACATATAGCTATTTTTTTATCGCCATTTTCTGCAAAACCTACGAACCAGGAATGAGCCTTGTCTCCGGAATCCACCTGGGCCGTTCCTGTTTTTCCATACGCTGTGTAGCTGTCTGATTTCAGTTCGGATGCGGTCCCCTCCGTTACCACGGCTCTCATGTATTCCTTTAAAACAGATGCTTCATCTGAGGTTATAAGATTTCCATATTCCTGTGACCGTATCGTCTTCACAGTATTGCCGGTATATGACTCTATTCGGTCGACAAACCTGGGTGTTACCAATACACCTTCATTCGCTATGGCAGAAACAGTCATAAGCATATGCATGGGGGTAACCAAGGTTTCTCCCTGTCCCATGGATGTCTGCATGACATCAAAAATCCCGGAATCTTCATTAAGCGTGAAGCTGCTGCGTTTATATGGGATGATAATTGGCAGATCTGCATTAAACAGCAGGCTTCCACAACTCTCTCTGAAAGATTTCAGGTTAAGTCCCAGTCCAATATTTACAAAAGAACTATTGCAGGAATTTGCAAAGCTTTCCATGAGATTCTGGTGCCCATGACTTTTCCCGTTAAAACAACTGACCGAATACTCTCCATTTGTATATGATCCGTTACAATCGTAGGCATAATCGGAATAACCCGGATTTTCCCGGATATATTCAAGGAGTGTGAATATTTTGAATATGGACCCGGGTGTATACAGCCCCTGGGTAGAGCGGTTTATCAAAACAGCCTTCTCCGTATCGCTGCTCAGAGAAGCCCAGTCCGTATCCGCCAGGTTCGGGTCGTAATCTGGTTTGGAAACCATAGCAAGTACCTTTCCGGTGTCCGGTTCCATTGCAACAATAACGCCCCTGTTTGTACCCAGGGCATCACTGGCTGCCTGCTGGAGACCCACTTCCAGGGTAGTGCTTATGTTGTCGCCAATGTTTTTCACTCCCTTAAATTCATTGAATATCTTTTCTACCGTATCTGCATTTGATGTCAGAAGGTCAAAATTATAAGCAAGCTCAAGACCGGCCCGACCATGTGAATTGATTCCGATTACGTGGGCAAAAAGATTTCCAAATGGGTATACCCTGGTTTCGTTGCCCTCTGCATCCGTTTCTGTCACGGCTAGTTCTTCTCCTCCACTTGCATATATTGTTCCCCGTACAATTTTCTCTGTAAAAGAATCCTGTCTCTTATTATAACTATTATTGATCACATCTCTGCTCTGAAAAACCATGAAATATACAAAGTATCCAATCATGGCCACAAACAGGGCAATAAAGACGTAAGTGATTTTCATTATTTCATTATTTGGATTTTTCTTTCGCTTTTTTCCCATTATCTTTCTCCGTTAATTTTCCTGTATTATTCTTCATTCCAATCGCCAGGATTATGCCAAAAATGATTATAGTGGCTACCAGGGAACTCCCTCCATAGCTTACAAGCGGGAGTGTAACACCAGTGGAAGGAATTAGTTTTATGGCTCCCCCTATCGTAAGAAAGACCTGAACCACATAGACCAGAGACAGCCCCAATACGACCGTCTTATAAAACCGCTCTCCCTGTTCCATGGAAATCCTTATGAAACTGAGGAAGCAGCAAAGACACAGGAAAATCAGGCAGAGGGCAAAAAAGCCCCCCAGCTCCTCGGAGATGGCCGAAAAGACAAAATCCTGCTCCACCACAGGTATATCCGAAGGTCTTCCCTGGAAAAGCCCCATACCCAGCCATCCTCCGGTTCCAATCGCAAACAGGGACTGCGTTATCTGATATCCTTCATTGTCAAGAACGGACCACGGATTCAGCCACGCCAGTACCCGAATTCTGACATGGGAAAACAGCTTATAACCGATAACGGCCGCCACCGCCCCCCCCAGGGTTCCAGAAAGAAGGTATAAGCGCTTTTGGGTTACAGAATACAGTACAAAAAGATAAACCACAAACAAGATCAGGGCACTGCCCAGATCTCTGGAGAGAACGAGAAGAATTACATGAGCTCCTGCAAATACTGCCGAAATAATGACATTTTTGAAGGAAGTGGACTTTTCAAAAAGTGCCGCAAGAAAAAACACAAAAAAGATTTTCACGAATTCCAATGGCTGAACAGAAAAAAACTTCAGGTCGACGGACAGCTTTGCTCCATTGCTCGTATCTCCCATTACCAACACAACCAGAAGAAGCCCCAATCCCAGGACACAATACAGCCAGGTAGCGCGAGGCCAGGATTTTATTTTGTTAAAAAGAAAAAGCACAAGGAAGAATATCACGGTAGCTGCCAGCAAAATAGCAAACTGTCTGAATGCCTTGTCCAAGGAAAGTCTGGTCAGAATAATCAGACTCATACAGAGCATCATACTCATGCTGTTTACGAGCGGTCTGCTTATCCTGCCATCAAAAAAAACTCCGGTCAGACCCAAAAAGAAAATAAAATACAGCAGCTGGCAGCCGTAAAATATTATCACCTGGTAAACCTTGTCCGAGTTGTTTATAAGAATCAAAATAAAAGCCATAAAATGAAGGATATACAGAATAGCCCTTTGTCTTTTCAACAGCTTGTTTTTGTATTCTTCCGGGGTATTCCGGAGTGTATTGAATGCAAAATAGGTAAAGAATGCAAACAATATGATTAGAATGTATTTTGTTGAAGTTATATATATATTTAACAAATCTGCCACCTACTCAATTCCGCGATTAAAATGCCCTCTTGTAAAGCCCGTGATTTCGAGTACTTCTGTATCCCCTCCGCAAAAGACCTTCACAAAGTCCTTTGCGATACGAGCGGTTTCTTCCGCCGTTTCTTTAGTAAAATCCAATCTTAAAGCAGCCACTCCAAGGCCTTCCACCTTATCCGACACCCCAAGAAGAGAAAGCGGCTGGCTGTTATAAATCGTATTATAGCACAGACCACAGCTGCTTTTCACTGTAAAATATTTATTATACCGGTCCTTCAGAAAAACATATTCCTGCTTTTTATCGCATTTTCCAAGAGTTTTTTTCACACAACCGGCAGAAATCATGAGAGGGATGTATCCGTAAACGACCAGCTCTTCGTCCCCTGTGATACGCCTTTTCAGTTCCCTGTGGTTCAGCTCATAAGGAAGTGCGATACTTTCTGCCCCCCACTCTTTATACATCCTTTCAGCCTCCGAATTCAGAGAATACATGGACGCGTCGAAGACAAGAGTTTTACTGGTTCTCTTATCGAGATATCCATATTCATCCAGGCTCTTGACCAGGTAACCGTCGAGACAGCTTTGTTCCATATTCTCAAAGTGCTTCTCAAAGAGATTGGCCGCAGCACTCCTAAAGACCGGAGGCAGGGACAAAAACAATTGTTTTCTTTTGGCATGGCATCTGTCGGCAATGGCGTTAATATGACTTAAATCGGTTGATTCATAATCCAGATATATCCTGTCAATTTCCGGGATAGACATGACTTTTTCAAATTGTTCCAGGGTTGTGACCATACAGTTCAATTTCATTCCCGGCTTGATGCGTTTTTCTGTTTCTGATTCAGCCTTAATTTCCGGACTATTGTGCAGGATCCGTCTGTATTTTTTTAAAAGTTCCTGGGTAAACATTTCCAGTGCATTCCTGCGCAGTCCATTCAAATCCCCGACCGGGATAAAGAGTCCGTCATCCAGCTCAACTTCCACCTCCTGAAAACAATAGCTGCTGCCTCCCGTCTTCATCATCTGACGGACTACGTTTTCAATGGTCAGCGGTTTATTCTGTGCAGGATATGGTCTGCCACCCATATAAATGATGTGATGGGTGTCATCAAAAATTTCCACCCGGACTTCTTTATCCTGCTGAATTGCCATCCTGCAATGAATCTTTTTGTGGATATCCGGCATCTCATCTTTTTCATTTTTTATGTCTTTGTCGGAGGAATACGTGGATTTATTCAGGGTAATCATGTTTCTGCTGTTATGCTGCCGGTAATATCCCTCACTAAAACCATTTCGGGAATAAAGGGCTTCCAGATACTCCAGATCGTTTTTTTCCACATGATAGCCCTCTGTTCCATTCTTTTCGTACAGATCAAGGTATTTCCGGTATATTGCCGTAACCCCACCAGAATAGGCTGGACTCTTCATTCTTCCTTCGATTTTCAAGGAGCCCACCCCTGCTTCCAGTATTTCCGGCAATAGCCGCAGGGTGCATATGTCCTTGGGGCTGATCGGATAAGCTTCCTCCTTTTGGGAAATCGTTTTCTCATCTTTCATGGCTGTGTATGGGAGCCTGCAGGGCTGTGCACATCTTCCCCGGTTGCCGCTTCTGCCTCCCAACATGCTGCTCATCAGGCACTGACCAGAATACGAATAGCAAAGAGCCCCGTGAACAAAGCTTTCAATTTCGATGTCAGAATCGTCCCTGATTTCCCTTATTTCCCCTAATGACAGCTCTCTCGGTGTTACAATCCGGCTGATTCCATTATCTTTCAGGATTCTGGCTCCATATTTTCCCATTACAGCCATTTGGGTGCTTGCATGAATGGCAATATCCGGGAAATGCCTCCTCACAAAACGTACTGCTCCCCAGTCCTGCACAATCAGTGCATCCAGTCCCTGCCTGTAATAAGGAAGCAAGTAATCATACAGTTTTTCTTCTATTTCTTCCTCCTTAAGGAGGGTGTTCAGCGTCATGTATATCTTCTTGCCATGAACGTGTACGTAATCTATTGCCTTCAAAAGATCCTCTCCGGACAGATTCTGGGCAAAAGCCCTGGCCCCGAACATAGAACCTCCCAGATAGACCGCATCAGCCCCCGCATTGACAGCCGCTCTCAGTGATTCATACGAACCTGCCGGGGATAGTAATTCAACTTTCATAATTTTTCCTCACCAAAATAAGCAAGCCGAAACAAAAGTAAAAATCATTTGCTTCCGGCCCGTTTATTTTTAATATGAATTATCCATATCCGTCATTCTTGTTTCCAAGCGGATAATTTCTTTTTGGTATTCGTTTGCCTCATTCTTCAGTCGGATTATTTCCTTTTCATTCTCCTGGTTATTAAGCCTCTCCGTGACAAGCTCATGTTTTATGTCATACAGCTGTCTGTCCTTGTCTCCCACTTCCGCTTCCAGTTCATCTGCTCTTTTTTTTGTTTTAAAATATTCGTCTGCAATATTAAGCTCCAGCATCGCTTTCTGGGCATCAAAATTCATTTTTTTGTAGGCAGGATCTTTTCTGTATTCTGCAATTTTACCGTTAATATACGAGCTTACCTTCTGAAGATATTCTTCGCTTTCATAACCGCTGAGCGTATACTTGTTTCCGTCTATAATTACCTCAGTATTATTCTTTGCCGTCATGCCATTATTCCCCCGGATTTTATTGGATATTATAATTATAACGTATCAAGATATAAAAACAACCGTTATTTGATTTTAGACAGACCCAGGTGAAGATATGCACTTTCCGTGACGACTCTGCCACGGGGGGTTCTCATAATAAGACCTTTTTTGATCAGATAGGGTTCATACACCTCTTCAAGAGTTCCTGTATCTTCTCCGATTGCGGCTGCCAGAGTGTCCAGACCGGCCGGCCCTCCACCAAATTTTTCAATCAGTGTAAGAAGAATGGTCCTGTCGTTAAGATCAAGCCCTTCCTTATCCACTTCCAGAAGGTTCAGTGCATCATCAGCCACTTCCCTGGTGATATCCCCATCGTATTTTACCTGTGCAAAGTCCCTTACCCGCTTTAAAAGCCGATTGGCAAGCCGGGGAGTACCTCTCGATCTCCTGGCTATCTCCATGGCTCCCCTGGAATCAATCCTTACTCCAAGAACCCTGGCCGACCTTTCCACTATTATCTGGAGATCTTCCTCCGTATAGAATTCAAGGCGGCTTATGAGCCCAAATCGGTCTCTTAGCGGCGCTGTCAGCAGTCCAGCCCTTGTGGTGGCTCCAATCAGGGTAAATTTGGGTATATTCAGACGGATGGATCTTGCGGAAGGTCCTTTTCCAATCATAATATCAATGGCAAAGTCCTCCATGGCCGGATAAAGCAATTCTTCCACCTGCCGGTTCAGTCTGTGGATTTCATCAATGAATAGAATATCCCCTTCTGACAGACTGTTCAGAACCGCAGCCATTTCTCCCTGCTTTTCAATGGCCGGTCCGCTGGTGATTTTGATATTCACACCCATTTCGTTTGCGATAATTCCAGCCAGTGTGGTCTTTCCAAGACCAGGAGGTCCGTAAAAAAGCGTATGATCCAGAGATTCACCACGTGATTTGGCTGCTTCAATAAATATTTTAAGGTTTTCCTTTGCTTTGGTCTGACCGATATAATCTTTTAAACACCTGGGTCTCAAGTGGTTTTCTATGCTTTCCTCTTCCACTTCCAGGTCTGTGCTAATTATCCGCTTGTTCATTTTTTCTCCACCTGTTTATCATATCAGCTTTTTTAATGCTTCCCTCAGCAATGCCTCCACATCTGTAATATTCGTAGAGTATGCCGAATTAACAGCTTTGTGGGATTCGGTAATCGAATACCCAAGTGTTGCCAGCGCCTGTACCGCTTCGCTTCTTATATCATCCGTGTTTGCCGCAAATCCTTCCTCGCCCGTATCTCCAAGGATATCTTCCGGATTCACCTTATCCCGGAGTTCGATAATCAGCCTCTGGGCTGTCTTCGCTCCGATTCCCGGAGCCCGGCTTATGGTTTTGGCATCATTTGCCAGGACGGACATCCTCAGTTCATCAGGCGTAATGGTCGACAATATTCCCAGTGCCCCCTTTGGACCGATGCCGCTGACCTGAATCAGCATCTTGAAAATTCCCAAGTCATCCTTTGAAAGAAATCCATATAAATTGATGGCATCTTCCCGTACGTATAGATAAGTATACACCCTGACTTCATTCCCCACTGCCGGAAGCGCCGGTATCAGGGATGTGGGAACAATAATATTATACCCCATGTTCTGGTTTTCAATCACGATTTTCTTTTCAGAAATCTCCCTTAATTCACCTTTAATGTATGAAATCATATTATACCTGCCTAAGTAATGTTTTAACTTTATTTTGAAACAGATTTGCGATAATCCCTAAGACCAGGCCCGTAACAAACCCTGCTATTATAAGGACCGGAAGATAGTAGAGAATGCCATAGGTTTCTACAACCAGGGATGCTATTACTATCTGGGCAATATTATGGGTCACCCCGCCGACCACGCTCACGGCTATTATGGAGAACAGCTTGGATTTCATTGCCAGGAACATGAAAACGAAACTAATGAACGCACCGGCAAAGCTGAAGAGAAGGCTGAAGGGATTCCCGAATAAAAGCGCAATTATGAAAATCCGTACAATGTTGATCAGCATGGCTTCTCTGGGTCCAATATTAAAGAGGACTATGACCACAACAAGATTTGCAAGCCCCAGTTTGACACCGGGTATTCCAAAGTTAAAAGGAAGAATCACTTCAATATAACTAAGTATTATGGCAAATGCTGTAAACATGGACAGATAGGATATTCTTTTTGCCATTCTCTTCCCCTTTCTAATCAGCTATGCCATCCAGCTCAGATGCATCAGTCTCTCCAACCACCCTGACCACAACCTCGTTTGGTAGACATATCAATGATTCATCGGAAGATTTTATACTTTTCTGGTGCATACACAACTTATCCGGACAGGATGCATCCGTAATTTTCGCCTCTCTATTATTAATATCCAAAACATTGTAGCCTTTTTCCGACACAATCATATATTGGGTGTTCTCATCCAACGGGAGGGACTTCACAACTTCCCCCTTTACGACAATCTCCACATAGGCCCCCTGTTGCGGCAGCAGGATATTAAACAGTATAAAAGCAACGAAAGACACAGCCAGTATCGTTGCCAGTAAAATGATATCGTTTTTCTTCATATAGTTTTCCTAACAGAACTAATGTTTTTTATCATGATAGCATAAAAGTGTTTTAAAGTAAAATGCATTATGATATCATATATTGCACACACTAAAAGGAATGGTACGGATATATGAAAAAAACAATAATTGTTTTGGCTTTATTGCTTCTGACACTTACCGGATGCTCCAATGATTCATCCGCAGATACTGTGACGAAGACTGATTTTTACTTTGATACTGTAGTAACCATTACGCTTTATGGCGAAACGGATGCTTCCATAATCGACGAATGCTTCTCCATATGCGCCGGCTACGAGCAGCTTTTCAGCCGAACGATTGAAACGAGTGAAATTTCTATCCTCAACCGGGATAAGATTCTTGCGAGTCCAAGCCCCGATACTTTGGATATAATAAATACCGCTTTGCAATACTCAGCACTGACTGATGGAAAATTTGATATAACTGTTGCAGGTTTAAGCCAATTATGGGCTTTCACTTCAGATAACCCTGCTGTTCCGGGCAATGAAGCTATAAAGGAAGCCTTAAAGGGCGTCGGAAGCAAGTACATTTCTATCAACGACGGTTCAGTGCGCCTCACAAACCCGGCCACCTCCATTGACCTGGGCGCTCTTGCAAAAGGTTATATTGCAGACAAGCTGAAGGAATATCTTTTGAGCCAAAACGTTAAAAGTGCGGTGATTGACTTAGGAGGCAATGTTCTGCTGGTTGGAAGCAAACCTGACGGGAGTGCTTACAGGATAGGGATACAGAAGCCGTTTGCCAAAAGGAATGAATCCCTTGCCATAGTCCAGGGATCAGATATCTCCATTGTGTCATCCGGAAATTACGAAAGATATTTCTATGAAAACGGTAAACTTTACCATCATATACTGGACACAACAACCGGCTATCCTGTAGAAAACAATCTTTCTTCCGTAACGATCCTTTCATCTTCCTCTCTGGATGGCGACTGCCTCAGCACATCCTGCTTTGCCCTGGGGCTTGAAAAAGGAATGGAGCTGATAGAAAGCCTGGATGGTATCGAGGCCGTTTTTGTTGATAAGGACGACAATATGTATCTGTCTTCCGGATTAAAAAAGACTGATGGTAATATCATTACCATCAGTCCGCAGAGCTAACCCATTGCGAATCTGTTTTGTATGTACTTATTGTTCCACTGTTCCATTATGTCTTTTCTGGTAACGATACCAATAAATTTATTGTCGTCATCCACGACTGGCACAAAGTTTTGGTTAAGTGCTTTTGACATCATGTCTTCTATGTTGGCATTTGCATTGACCGGGATGTTGTCCCTGTTTCTTTTAATCATTCTGATCGGCATATCCTGGATGTCATTAAGACAAAGGCTGCTGTTCTCCTGCATGTACTGCACAATATCCCGGTCTGTTATGGTCCCGGCCAGTTTGCCCATCCTGTTGATGATTGGAACCGCCGTATAATTACGCTTTGCCATTACCATTAATGCCTCTTTGACTGTATCGGTATTAAAGATGTAATCTACTTCACTTTTGGGTTTTAGAAAAAATAAAACATTCATAATATGTAATTTTCCTCCTTGCAGATGCCATTAAAGTATAATTCCCATATAGGAATTATACTTTAATTTTACTGCAATAACAAGGGTACTTATTTTTTAATTACAATAATTTTTGTTGGACATTTCTGCGCGCAGGCACCGCAATTGGTGCATTTATCATAATCAATATGTGCCAGATTGTTAACAACCTTGACAGCATCAAACGCACATGCTTTTTCACACATCTTGCATGCGATACATCCTACCGAGCATACCGCTTTCACGTCTTTTCCCTTGCTTGTGCTGTTGCAGCGTACCAGATGTTCAGCTTGGTAAGGAACCATTTCAATAAGGTTTTTTGGACACTCTGCAATACATTTCCCACAGGCAACGCATTTTTCTCTATCAACCAATGCGAGACCGTCCTGAACATGTATAGCGTCAAACTCACATGCCGAGACGCAGGATCCATATCCCATACATCCAAAAGAACATCCTTTTGGTCCGCCTCCGGATACCAGCGCGGCTTCCTTGCAGTTCATATTGCCATGGTACTCATATTTAAGACTAGATACACTGTTGCTTCCGTGACATTTAACGAAAGCAACATTTTTGACCATATCAGCTGTCTGTCCCGTGATTTCGGCAATTATTTGTGCAGTGACGCTACCGCCAACTGGACAGGCTCCTGCCGGGGCTTCTCCATTTGCAATGGCTGCAGCCAGTCCATCACATCCGGGGTATCCGCATCCCCCACAGTTATTTCCTGGCAGCGCCTCACGGACTTTCAGCTCAATTTCATTCACTTCTACTTTAAAAGCCAGATCCGCCGCTCCTAAAAGAAAACCTATCAGAATACCCACACCGGCGACAACGGCTGCTGCGATAATTACTCCTGTAACACTCATCGTTATCCCCCCTATATTAATCCTGAAAATCCAAAAAATGCAATTGCCATAAGTCCCGCTGAAACCATTGTGATCGGCATTCCCCTGAAGGGTACCGGTATGTTCTCGTTATATTCAGATTTCTCCCGGATACCGGCCATAATCAGCAAAGCTATTGTAAATCCGACTGAAACTCCCAAACCATTAACCACGCTAAACAAGAGATTGTATTCTTTCTGTACATTCATCAATGTAACGCCAAGAACGGCACAGTTTGTGGTAATCAACGGAAGGTATACGCCCAAGGCTGAGTAAAGGGGCCGGCTGTACTTTTTCAGAATCATTTCCACCAGCTGGACCAGCGCTGCAATCACCAGTATGAATACAATCGTCTGCAGATAGCTGATGTGAAGCGGTACAAGGATTCCGATAAAAATAATTCCAGCCAGAAAAGAGGAAACCGTTATAACGAATATTACAGCAGCTCCCATGCCAAGGGAAGTTTTCAGCTTTTTGGATACTCCAAGAAAAGGACAAAGCCCAAGGAACTGGCTCAGAACTACATTGTTCACCAAGGCGGCTCCAATAATTATCAGTACTAATTCTTTCATATTATGCCTCCTTCTTTTCGTCTATTTGGCTAGAAGGGCAGGTACCGCATGACGGACATCCAGAACAGGATTCTTCGATGGCCGGTTTGCCTTTTTTCATGCCCGTCCAGTTTTTGAAAGCAACAAGACATGCCAGTACAAAGAAAGCACCCGGAGCAAGCACAAATATTGTTACATTAAATTCAGAAGGAATAAATTTGAATCCAAATACGGATCCTGAACCAAGTATCTCCCTGAATGCTCCCAGCAGAGTTAGGGCAATGGTAAAGCCAAGGCCCATACCTATCCCGTCAAAAGTTGAAACCAGAGGAGGATTCTTGGATGCATACGCTTCCGCCCTGCCCAGTATAATGCAGTTTACTACAATCAGAGGAATGTATATCCCCAAGGAGTCATTCAATGCAGGTACATATGCTTCAAGTAAAAACTGCACAATTGTAACAAAACTTGCAACGATGACGATAAATGCCGGCATACGTACGGAATCAGGTATTATATTTCTCAAAATTGATATGATAAGGTTTGAACAAATCAATACTACCGTTGTTGCCAGACCCATTCCAATTCCGTTAATAGCTGAAGTGGTGACAGCCAGGGTCGGACACATACCTAAAATCAGTACAAACGTAGGATTCTCTTTAATAATACCGTTATACAATCTCTCAATACACTTATTCAACACTTCCACCTCCCGTCAGGTAGTCAAAACAGTAAATGGCTGCATTTACGCCGTTGGTAACGGCATTGGTCGTAATGGTTGAGCCGCTGATTGCATCAATTTCATTTTCCTGTACAGCTCCACTTTTCGTATAAGCAAAGCTATCTACATTTTTATTTGCAAACTGATCCTTAAACGCAGGTTCTTTGGCCTTCATTCCAAGGCCTGCCGTTTCTGCAATCGACAGCATGGAAATGGCATTCACAGTTCCGTCATTTTTGATTCCTACGGAGAATACGATATTGCCTGCATACCCTTCCTTCGTGGTTACATTGATAACATACCCCAGCGGATTTCCACTATCGTCATTTGCCAATATGACCCCGTCAATTACTTCCATTGATTGCGAGAGACCTTTTTCAGCAAGGTACCCGGCAACATCCGCTGCGTTAAAATCTACGACTGAAAATTTCTGTGCATCCTGGAATACTGTCTTATATGCCTCCTGCTGTTTCTTGGCTATCTGGTTCGCACGCGGTATTTTTGTAACCTCATATACCAAACCAAGGAACAGGCCGGCCACAAGGGTAATCGCAAACAGAATTAATGCATTTTTTATCATTTTCTTCTTTTCACTCATGCTTTTTCCGCCCCCTTTCCAAAAGATTTTGGCACCGTCCATCTTTCGATGAGTGGAACGAGGAGGTTACTGATAATTATTGCAAAAGAAACACCCTCCGCTGTTCCGCCGAATAAACGGAATATACAGGTAAGCAGACCGATAATCACAGCGTATATTATCCGTCCATTCGGGGTGATTGGGGAGGTGACATAGTCCGTGGCCATAAAGAACGCGCCAAGCATAAGTCCGCCACCGCAAAGATGAGCTGCCAGGAAAGCCGGGTCAAATCCGCCTTTGGCAGTTATTGAATAAATTGAAACGAATACAGCTACCGTAAGCAAATAGAAGAATGGGATACGGATATCGATTATTCTTTTTGCGAGCAGGTAGATACCTCCGATCAACAGAGCCAGGGCGGATGTTTCACCAATTGTGCCGGCGATATTTCCAATAAACATGTCCATGACATTCACTGTGCCGCCCGTCTTCAATATAGCCAGAGGCGTTGCGGTAGTCATACCATCCAGGGTAAATCTCGTCATGCTTCCGGCAAAAGAAATAACCATGAAGTTTCTTGCAGCAAGAGCCGGATTCATAAAGTTCTGTCCGATTCCTCCAAACAGCTGCTTAACAACCACGATTGCAAAAATACAGCCTAATACCGCCATCCAGAAAGGGAGTTCCGGCGGAAGATTCATTGCAATCAGCAGACCGGTAAGGACAGCACTTAAATCCTTTGTTGTCACTTCCTGCTTCATCAGTGTCTGATATACGTATTCAACTGCAGCACAAACTACGACACACACCAATGTCAATATAAGGGCTCTAAAGCCGAAATTATAAATTCCGAAAATGGTAGCCGGCATGAGCGCGATGATTACATCAAGCATAATCCCTGTTGTACTGCTTTTATCACGTATATGAGGGTTCGAAGATACTTTTAACAATGCATTCATTTTTTCACCTCACCTTAACATTTCTTTCTGTCATTCAGAATTTGCTTGCGCATGGACTTGATGGCCTGAGCAAGATTGCGTTTTGCCGGACATGCAAAAGAACAGCATCCGCATTCGCAGCATTCCATACCGTCAAATTTCAAAAACATTTCTTTGTCCCCGTTTTTCGAATACACTTCCAGTTTTGTGGGCATTATCCGAGAGGGACATACTTCGAGGCATCTTCCACAGCTGATGCAGTTACTTGGCTTTACGGCTGCTACTATGTCTTTTAAGAAGCATAATGTTGCCGAAGAGGTTTTGACTGCGGGTACATTTGTATTAAACATTGCAATACCCATCATTGGTCCGCCGGAAAGGATTTTTTCAGGCTCTTCTTTCAACCCAGCGTCCTCTAAGAGCTCACTGATGTTTGTGCCCAGAAAGATTTCATAGTTTTTCGGTTCTTTTACTGCATCCCCGGACACAGTCATGATTCTGCTCGTCAGAGGCTTTCCTTCCAGAACAGCTCTGCCTACTGCATTTACTGTATCCACGTTATCCACGATACAGCCCGCATCAGCCGGAAGCATTTTAGAGTTGATATATCTGCCTGTAACGGCATTGATAAGATGTCTTTCCGAACCTTGCGGATATTTCGTATAGACCGCCTTCACTTCGATCTTCTGCTCATCCTTTAAAAGCTTCTTAAAGAGTGCAATGGCATCCGGTTTGTTATCCTCAATGGCTATGATACATCTGGCCTTTGGGAAAACAGCGAGGCAGACTTTAATTCCGTCTATAATCTTCTCCGGCTGTTCCATCATCCGTCTGTAATCTGCAGTAATGTAGGGCTCACATTCCGCTGCATTGATAATTATGTAGTCGATGGCATTATCATCTTTCGGGGTGAGTTTCACATGAGTTGGGAATCCGGCTCCTCCAAGCCCAACTATGCCGGCAGATTTTATTATCCCCCTGATTTCTTCCTTGGAAAGTTCTTCAAGCGGCTTTACCACTAATGCGGGTGCTTCTTCGTATTGACCGTCATTTTCAATCACGATTGAATTAATCATATCCCCGCTGATGACCAGCCTGGATTCAATAGCTTTAACGGTCCCAGATACGGATGCAAAAATGTTTGCGGATACAAATCCGGCTGCCTCGGCAATCAGCTGGCCGGCCAGAACTCTGTCTCCCACGCTCACGACAGGAACAGCAGGTGCACCAATATGCTGCGAAACAGGATAAACCATTTCACCTGTCGGATAAAACTTTTCAGTATGCTTATCTTTTGAAAATCTTTTTCCATCGTCAGGGTGTACACCACCTTTAAATGTAAAAACAGCCATGCTTTACCTTCTTTCTGATATTTCATTTTATAAGTAGGTATTATAGCTCAACAAAATGAATTGTTCAATGTAATTTTCTGCAAAAAAGCCGTCAATCTTTTAACATGCTTGTATTTTGTTTCACACCTTTTTGCCGATTCACTACATTCCTATAATATGTTATAATAATTGCATTATTATAGAAGGAGTTATTATGAAAATCCGCCAAACCGAATCCACCACAGGGACTGACCTGCTCCCAAGCCGATTTTTCCCGGATAAAAAAAGCCTGTTCCTGGATATCGAAACAACAGGCTTCTCTCCGAATAATGCAGCTATTTATATGATTGGATGTGTTCACGAAAAAGACGGGAAGCTGTGCTCCATTCAATGGATGGCGGAAAGCCCGGGTGAAGAAAAACAATTATTGGGCAATTTCTTTCAATATATCAGAGCCTTTGACCACCTGATCCATTTCAATGGTACAAGGTTTGATATTCCGTTCATCGAAGCAAAAGCTGCACAGTTTGGGCTCTCCTGCGAGCTCCACTCTTTTTTTGCCACGGACATATACAAAAATATCCGCAGGTTCAAAAAGCTGCTTGGATTGGACAGCCTGAAGCAGAGCTCTTTGGAATCCTTTTTGGACATACACAGAGAAGATACATTGGGCGGCGGTGATCTGATTGATATTTACCGTGCGTACACCCTTACCAGAGAAAAAAATCTGGAAGATTTGCTTTTTCTCCATAACCGGGATGATATCTTCGGCATGGCTTCCATTCTTGACATTCTTGCCTATAATGAATTTTTCATCGGAAACTTTTCGCTGGAAGAAATTCCGGATTTTCGAGAAAATATATTGCTTCTGCGCCTGAAGTTTCAATATGGAATACCTAAACCAATTCATTCCAACCGCTTTCCATATACCTTCTTGGCCGATGGGACGAATGCAAGTCTGGAAATCCATGCATTTGAAGGAGAACTCAAATACTTTCACACGGATTATCGTGACTACTACTATCTGCCCGTAGAAGATATGGCAGTCCATAAATCCGTCGCCTGCTACGTAGATGCAGATTACCGCAGACGGGCCAGAGCTTCCGACTGTTACACTAAAAAAGCCGGGGTATTTCTTCCCCAGCCTTTCCAGAGTATTGTCCCGTCCTTTAAATCGGATTACAGGGACAAAGTTTCCTATTTTGAAATGACGAATGCTTTCTTTAGCAACCCGTCGCAGATGAAAAATTATATTCTGCAGATTCTCAATGACATGGCTGTGTAATCAGCAATCCGTTTCGAGCATAAGTACGATTTTTTCAAAATGCATTCCGTGGGAAGCCTTAATCAGAATGGTGTCTGTGGGTTTCAGCAAAACCGGTATTTTTCTCATCATTTCTTCCCTGGTCTCAAAATAATATTTTGACAAACCATCTCCTGCTCCTTCATACGTCTGTCTGGAAAGCCTGCCGCTGCACAGGAGCAGATCTATTCCTTTTTCTGCCAGATAACTGCCCACTTCCTTGTGGAGGATTTCTTCATCCTTTCCCAGTTCCAGCATATCCCCAAGTATAGCCACCTTTCTTCCGGAAGCCTCTGCCAGCAGATCCAGCGAGGCTTTCATGGAAACCGGGTTTGCATTATAACAGTCATCAATGATCGTCCATTTATCCGTTTGGATGATATTGACTCTCCCCTTCACCTTCTCATTCTTTTCGATGCCTCTTTTGATCTGCTCCGATTTCAGTCCAAGTGACATTCCCACCGCCGCTGCTGCCAGGGCATTATAAATCATATGCCTGCCGGGCTGGTTTAATTCTACACGAAACCTCTCATTTTTTGAGGGTATTACTATCTCAAAATAAATCTTTTCCAGTCCCTGCGGGACTATGTTTTCTGCATAGATATCATTTTGATGGCCCAGTCCAAAAAATAGCGGCCGGATGCCATTTATCATTGCAGCCCGGGAAAGGATATCATCATCGCCGTTAAGTATGATGATGCCATCCCGGGGCAAAAATTCGAACATTTCAGATTTTGCCCTATACACTCCATCCCGGTCACCCAGTTTGTCCAAATGGCATTGTCCGATATTTGTAATGACGCAGATATCGGGACGGGCAATCTGGCTGAGTCTGTGCATTTCTCCGAAATCGCTGATGCCCATCTCAACAACAGCCGCCTCATGCTCCCGGGTCAGCCTGAACAATGTGAGCGGCATCCCGATTTCATTATTAAAATTACCTATGGTTTTTAATACGTAATGTTTTTCAGACAAAACAGATGCGATCATTTCTTTTGCTGATGTCTTTCCAACGCTTCCGCTGACACCTATCACCTTGACTGGCATATTGGACCGGTAATACCGGGCTATATCCTTGATTGCCTGCAGGGTCGAATCCACAAGCACATAGGGTTCCATCCCGCTGTCTGGCTGTCTTTCACATACAGAGGCCACAGCTCCCGCATTCCTTATGGCCGGAATGAAGTCATGTCCGTCCACGCGCTCTCCCTTTATTGCAATAAACAGATTTCCCTCTTCAACCTGTCTGCTGTCAATAGTGATTCCCGTTATTTCCTTCTGCAGATCTTTCTTATCCCCATAGAACGTCCCGTTTGTGGCAAGTACCACATCTGATAAAGTCATTCCGTCCATTATTGACCTCCGTCATATTTCCGGATGGATAATTCGATGATTTTTTCACACAAATCACCAAACCCGATTCCCACTGCGTTGGCTTCCTGGGGCAGAAGACTCGTGGCGGTCATTCCCGGAAGTGTATTCACTTCGAGACAATAGAGATTTTCTTCCTCATCCAGTATAAAGTCCGCTCTGTAATAGGTTTCCAGTCTCAATGCTTTTCCGGCATTTAAAGTGATTTCCTGTATTTTTTCTGCTATTTCATTTTTGATTTCTGCAGGACATATCTCCTCAGCCATCCCTGCAATATATTTGTGCTCATAATCATAGAACCCACCGATAGGCGCAATTTCAATCACTGGGAGAGCCTTATTTCCCAGAACGCCGCAGGAAAACTCCCGGCCCTGGATATAGCTTTCCACAATAACATCCGTTTCATAACACAGAGCCGCTTTTAATGCATTTTCATACTCATCTACAGTCTTGACGATAGAGACCCCCACACTGGACCCTCCACAGCAAGGTTTGACAACCATTGGAAGCCCCATTCCCTCAGGTATTGCCGGATCCACTCCAGCCCTGACCACGGTTCCATCAGGAGTCGGAACCGCATTCTGGATAAAAAGCTGCTTTGAAAGCCCCTTGTCCATTGCCAAAGCGCTTCCCAGATATCCGCTTCCTGTGTACCTGATGCCAGCCAGGTCAAAGGCTGCCTGCACCTTTCCATTTTCACCGTCTTCTCCATGCAGTGCCATGAATACGATGTCTGCCCTGCTGCACAATTCCATGATATTCTTTCCAAAAAAAGGCTTGTTTGACACCATCGCACGACTAACATTTCTATTATTTAATTTAATATATTCGAGACCTTTTTCAAGATCAAACTTATAATTGAAAAAATCGCTGTCCTCTGGTTTTTCAATATCAAAATACGGGTCTGCCATAAACACATTATGTCCCTTGTCCATAAGAGCAGCCGATACCTTATAGCCCGTATTGATAGATACTTCCCTCTCTGTACTTCTCCCTCCAGCTAAAACCACTATGTTCATAATACCCTCCAGATATTTTTTATTTTCTAACTATAGCATTAATAATTCTTTTGTCAATCGGCACCTTTTTTCAACCAATTCTATTTCTTCCCTTGTAAACTGAGTCAGGTTTCCATAAAACCAGCCGGCCGCTTCCGATGCCTTCCTGATAAGGTCCGCATCCTGATAGATATCTCCCGCTTTAAAGCGAAGTTCCCCGCTCTGGCGGTTACCAAAGATATCCCCCGGCCCCCTGGATTTCAGATCTTCTTCTGCGATGACGAAACCATCGTTGGTTTTATTCAATATATCCAGCTTGCCCAGTGTTTCCGGATCACTTGTTCCGCTCACGAAAATGCAATAGGACAGATGCTCTCCTCTTCCGACCCTTCCGCGCAGCTGGTGCAGTGTGGCAAGGCCGAACCTCTCTGCATTTTCAATCATCATGACTGTTGCGTTTGGCACGTTTACACCTACCTCGATTACTGTCGTGCTGACGAGGACATCAATCATTCCGTCGGCAAATTCCTCCATTATCTTGTTTTTTTGCCCGGGTTTCATCTGCCCGTGCAGATACTCCACATGGATTTCTTTTCCAAGAACTTTCTGCAATCTTTCGGAATAACCGATCACATTTTCCGCTTCTATTTCATCGTTTTCTTCAACCATTGGACAGATGACGTATGCCTGCCTCCCGGCTTTGACCTGATCAAAAATAAACTTGTATGATTTAGGCCGGTCATTCTGCAGAATTACGCAGTTTCTTATCCGCTGTCTTCCCTGTGGAAGCTCGTCAATGACAGATATATCCAGATCTCCATACAGGATCAGAGCCAGTGTTCTTGGAATCGGAGTTGCGCTCATAACCAGCACATTTGGTTCCTTTCCTTTTTTAGAGAAGATTTCCCGCTGCTTCACTCCGAAACGATGCTGTTCGTCAGTAATGACCAGCGCCAGATTATTATAAATGACTTTTTTTTGAAAGAGTGCATGGGTCCCAATCACTATATCTGCCTCCCCTTCTTCAATCTGTCTGCAGACCTCGGTTCTCTCCTTCTGCTTTGTTGACCCGGTAAGCAGGACAACGCTGAATGGGATATTATGATTTTCGAAAATTTCCGTGATACTTTTATAATGCTGCACCGCCAGAACCTCCGTAGGCGCCATCAGAGCGCCCTGAAAACCATTCTCTGCCACATCCAGCAGCGCCAGCAGAGCAACTATTGTTTTCCCCGAACCAACGTCTCCCTGTACGAGTCGGGACATCACCTGTTTCTTTCTCAGATCATCCCTTATTTCCTGGAGAGCCCTCTTCTGGGCCTTCGTCAGGTCATAGGGAAGGCTTTGCATTAACCTGTCCGCATATGTTCCTGTCTGAATCCCGAACTCATTTTCCACCATTTCCTTTTGTTCCCTGAAATGCCTTAGAGTACATATGAACAAAAAAAACTCCTCAAAGGCCAGTCTTTTCCGCGCCATGGAAAGTCTTGTAAAGTCTTCAGGAAAATGAATATTCTGTAATGCCGCTTCGTAAGAAATCAGTTCATATCTGGAACGTAACGCGCCAGGAAGCGACTCTTCCGGTGTCATTGTTCCAAGAGCCTGTTTTACGGCTTTCTGCATGGTTTTATTGTTCAGTCCTTCTGTCAGGCCGTATCGGGGAAATATGGTATTCTGCATTTCCGCATATTCCTGGGGTGTAAATACGGCTGGCTGTTCCATCTCTATCCCGGACTTATATCCGATTCTGCCTCGAAACACATAGGTATGTCCGGTTTTTAGTGTATTCTTTAGAAATGGCATGTTGAACCAAATTACCTTTAATCCGGAGCCGTGCTCATCCGTTACAATTCCTGCCGTAATATTGAACTTCTGCATTCTCTTCTGTGTAGGAGGATTTTTAAGGGTTCCCCTGACTGCCGCCGTCCCCTCTCCCCTGATCTGGTCTACGGGAATAGGAGGTTCAAAGGTTTCGTAATTACGGGGATAACAAGAAACCAAACTGTTCACGTCATAAATGCCCAGTTTATTCAAGAGTTTTTCCGTTTTTTCACCAATGCCTCGCAGCTGTGTCAATTTCAAAAGAATGCCTCCATTTCTATTCAAAAAAGGCTAAGACAGTCCTCCACGGAATATCCTAGCCTGGTGTTTTATTCTACGGAAATAATATAATAATATATTGGCTGGCCGCCTTTGTTGACTTCCACTTCTGCATCCGGGAATAAGTCTTCCAATCTTGCCGCAAGTTCGCCGGCTTCTTTCTCCGTGACGTCTTCCCCGTAATAAATGCTGATTATTTCAGAATTTTCATCCACAAGCGCCTGAAGGGTTTTGATGGCAGTTCCCTGGATATTCTGACCTACTGCCAGGATTCCCTCTTCGCCGATACCCATTATATCATTTTCTTTAATCTCTATACCATCGATAACCGTGTCACGTACCGCATATGTAATTTCGGCGCTCTTGATATGCTTAAGGTCTTCCATTATTTTCGCAATCACTTCATCGGCATTTTTCCCGGGGCTGTAGCTGATCATTGCCGAAATTCCCTGAGGAATCGTCTTGGTCGGTATAACGATGACGTTTTTATCCTCTGTCATGTCTTTTGCCTGTTGGGCTGCAAGTATAATATTTCCATTGTTCGGAAGAATAAATATATTGTCTGCATTAACTTTTTCTATTGCCTCGAGTATATCCTGTGTGCTGGGATTCATCGTCTGGCCGCCTTTGATTAAGTAGTCCACGCCAAAACTGGTAAAAATATCATCCAGACCACCACCGGCAGAAACGGCTATGAAACCATGCTCTTTCCGCGGTACTTTCTCTGTCTCAGCCGGTTCTGCCACTACAGCATCTGCTTTCCTGAGCAGCGTTTCGCGATGCTCTTCTCTCATATTGTCAATCTTCATGTGCGAAAGAGAACCGAAGGACAGACCTTTTTGAATTACAAGACCAGGATCGTTAGTATGGACATGAACCTTTATGATTTCATCATCGGAGACAACCACTATAGAATCTCCAATAGATTCCAGAAACACTTTAAATTCCATTTCATCCTTTTCTTCAAATTTCTTTTCACTATTGACGATAAATTCCGTGCAATAGCCAAACTGGATGTCCTCCATCGCTGCAGATGCCGGTACCGGTCTCTCCGTCATGGGCTCTTCCTGCAGCGAATAGTCGACTTCTATGCCCAGAAAGGCATCCAATGCCCCCTTGGCGATCTGAATCAGACCCTGCCCACCGGAATCTACGACACCTGCCTGCTTCAGCACTGGAAGCATTTCGGGCGTCTGACTCAGTATATACTCCCCATGACGGACCATTTCTTTCAAAATCACTTCCAGATCCTGTGTTTCATTGACCATCTCTCCGACTTTTTCAGCCATGCATCTGGCTACGGTCAAGATAGTTCCTTCTTTTGGCTTCATAACTGCCTTATAGGCTGTTTCTACTGCTCTGTGGCTGGCATTGGCCATGCTATATGCATCGATGGTTTCCAAGTCTTCGATTTCCTTGGAAAACCCTCTGAACAACTGGGAAAGGATAACGCCGGAGTTTCCACGGGCACCCCTTAAAGATCCTGAGGAGATTGCTTTCGCAAGTTCGCCTAAATTCGGATTGCTTAACTGTACCATCTCCTTAACGGCTGATTTAATAGTTAATGTCATATTTGTTCCCGTATCTCCATCAGGAACCGGGAACACGTTCAGTTCGTTGATCCATTCCTTGCTGGATTCCAAGTTAGCTGCCCCGGCTAAAAACATTTTTCGGAACATCTTGGCATCTATCCTATTGTTCAAGACAATATCCTCCTCAATATTAAACAGTCGCTTGACGGCAATCAGTCAATTACCCTGACACCCTCTACGAAAATGTTGATTTTTTTCACGGTCATTCCTGTGAATTCTTCAACCTTATATTTCACGTTGGAAATAAGATTGTCAGACACAACAGAGATCCTGACCCCATACGAAATAATTACATGAAAATCGATTGTTATCTGATTATCATCACTGACTACCACGTTAATACCTTTTTCCAGGCTTTCCCTTTTCAGGAGCTTGATTATTCCATCCCTTACGCTTACCGCAGCCATTCCAACTATACCGAAGCACTCCACTGCGGTCAATCCGGCATATTTTGCAATGACATGGCCGTCAATTATTATTTCACCCATTTTGGTTTTCATTTTTCCATTCACTTTTATACCTCCATTATTTACATAATGAATCTCGTTAGTGTGATGCATATAGTATTATACATTCTTTCATTTAAAATGGAAAGCATAAAATTCCTTTCTGATTTTTAAAAAGACTTGCAAAATATCCTTATATCTGATAAAATGCAATTCGTGTTAAGTGATTTGTACTTAGAATATCAGGGAGGTGTTATCATGGCAAAATGTGAAATATGTAGTAAAGGTGTCCATTTCGGAAATAACGTCAGCCATTCTCATAGAAGATCAAACAGAATGTGGAAGTCAAACATT
Source organism: Parasporobacterium paucivorans DSM 15970 (assembly GCF_900141895.1). Lineage (GTDB taxonomy): Bacteria > Bacillota > Clostridia > Lachnospirales > Lachnospiraceae > Parasporobacterium > Parasporobacterium paucivorans. Next base: position 143,783 of record NZ_FQYT01000002.1, read on the forward strand.
AAGTCAGTAAAAGTTAATGTAAACGGACTCTCCAAGAAAATGAATGTTTGTACTTCTTGTTTAAGATCCGGACTTGTTGTACGTGCGTAATATTTTTATACCATAAAAAATCCTTCATTATTACCAATTGGTAAAATGAAGGATTTTTTGTTGCTTCTTCTTACTGCTCATTGGAGAGGGAACGCGGAATTACAAGCGCCCCGTATTTTTTGGCTATGGGCAGTATAGCCTGAAGGGATTTATCATCCCCGGTTCCAAGGTAGATGCCCGGAACTCCATTATATACTCTGGCCGCCGCTTCAACGGCTTCAGGCACCACCGAATCTATAACAAGAGGTATATTCGTGATGGACTGAATGGTCCTGATCATTCCTGGAAGACATTCCTTCTCATCCACTCCGGCAATCGCAGCGTTTACGCTGATGATTTCAGCCTCTTCTTCTGCCATCTCCATTGCCAGGTCGGCAACATAATCCATATCCCCCTCAATCAGGGCATTTTCAAGGTCTTTGTCACCAGCAGGATTTATACCCTTTTCCTCCCGAAGCATTCCTTCCATAATGACCGTTTTTGAAGCGGAACATATACCGGATGGGACAGTGTTCACATTTTTCTGAAAATGCTCCTTAGAGAGCATTTCTCTTAAAGATTTTATAAAGGCAGGGGTGGTACCACAGCATCCACCAAATATCTTAACACCCAGACCAACCATTTCCTTCATGTATCCGGCAAATTCCTCCGGACTGACATCATATGCGCCTGTTTCGGGATCCGGAAGTCCGGCATTCGGTTTAACCACAATCGGCAGACTTGTCCATTTCGCGATTTCTTCAGCAAGGGCAACTATTTCTTTAGGTCCAAGGGAACAGTTCAGTCCAATGGCATCCGCACCCAGTCCCTGGGCCGTCAACGCCATTGCGCTGATCGGACATCCTGTAAACGTTCGCAGGCTCCGTTCAAAGGTCATCGAGCAGATGACCGGAAGATCACTATTTTCCTTGGCAGCAAGCAGGGCCGCTTTCATATCATATAAATCTGTCATTGTTTCAATCACGATTACGTCTGCATCGTTACCCGCAAGAACCTCTTCTTTGTATAACTCGTAAGCATCCTCAAATCGGAGGCTGCCTAAAGGTTCAAGCATATGTCCGATTGGTCCGATATCCAAAGCCACAAGCACATCCGTTCCCTGCGCTGCTTTCTTTGCGTTCTGAATAGCGGCCTTAACAGCATCTTCCACGCTATACTCAGTTCTGTTCATGTTGTACCGGTTGGCTCCAAAAGTATTTGCATAGATTATCTGTGCGCCAGCCTCAATGTACTCCCTGTGGATACCCGTTACGATCTCCGGTCTGGAAATCCCAATAAGTTCCGGCAGTTCTCCTGCCTTCATTCCGTTCTGTTGCAGCATAGTGCCCATAGCCCCATCAAGAATTACGAATTCATTTCCTGCTATTAAGTCTTTAAAGTCCACTCTATACCTCTTTCAAATTGATGTCGTCTTTCTTTTCTCTGCCCGCACTGAATCTGTCAATTAAATCGGGGACCATGTCCATCAATTTTGTGATCATATCCTGATTTTTAATATTGATTAATTTTGAGGTTCCGTTCTGAATGACCAGCACGGCGCTAGGAGTTATTTTGCCGCCCATTCCGCCGCCTCCGTTATCTTTATGATCTCCTGAAAACGCTCCGGCGGCAACCCCAAAGGACACCTCCGCCAGCGGAAGTATAATGGCATCATCAATATGGATAGCCTCACCTACAACGGTTTTCGTTGAAACATAATTCCCCATCCCCTTTAACAGGGCTTCTACCGTGGATTCGAAATTGTTTACTGACATGGCTGCTCCTCCTTAATCTCATAGACCTGAAAGGTCATCTACTGATTTTCTGAATTGTTTGTTAAAATGGCTTCGTAAAAATATTATCAAAAGATTAAAAACTCTTATTCTTCCACTCATATACACATCTGCTTCCAATATACTTCTGTCGAATTCAGGTTGAATCCGTATTCCCTTGCCAAGGAACCCGAACAGAACACCAATGGCTCCCAAAACCTGTCCGGTGGTGGCCGGATTTTCAAATCCAATGACAGCGAATCCTTTAACCCGTCTGGGCTTTATGTGATTGAGAAGTTCAAAAAGGCGGGCCTTCGCAAAAAGAAAAGATTTTCGATTTTCTTCATTCCGGACATACTCGATTGTATGCCTGATCCGCTCACCTGCACCTGATTTTTGTTTTCTCTCTTTCTTCTTTTTTTCTTTTTTCTTTTTCTGCGTTTTTTCTCTTGTTTTTGTCTCCGCCTCTTGTTTGTGCAGCTCCGCATTGGATGTTATTTTTTCCTCCTGACTGGAAGCGGGCTCTGCGTGCAGTTTTTCTGTTGTTTTTTCCGAAGCACCCTTTTTTGGCTGCTTCTTCTTTTGTTTTCTGTTTTTGCGTCCCTGCTTTACGGGTTTGCAAAAAACAGAAAGGATATTCTCAAAGCCTTTTTTACTGAAAATGCCCCGATATCCCAGCACTCCGGCCATCCATGTCCCCCGGATGGCTATACTATAGCTTTCTGAATTATAACGGATATCCAGCTTATAGAAAACGGGCAGGAACAAAACCAGCAGTAGCAGCAGAAACAAAAACCCAAGTATGCTCAGCAGACATATCAAAATTATCCATAAGACGTGCAGCATAATAGCCTCTCATTCAGAATCAAATTTTTCGCAAGCCGTATCTGATGTAGTTATGGACATTGAAACTTCCCGTCTGGCTGTAGCAGTCCATGACAATTTTTTCCATAACTTCATATGATTCTTTTTTCCCCAAAGCAATCCCGATAATCCATACATCCGGATTCATGTCCTCCTTCCCCAGGAGTGTGATTGCGTGATAAATGTCAAGTGTTTCCGATGTGTTTTCCGGAAGCGTCAAAACATAAACCCCGGTCTGGGGTTTATGTTTCTTAATATTTCTCACTATCAGGTTCTTGATTTCCGCGGCACCTTCGCCAACATACAGATCTTTGTACCAATTCACGATTTCCACAGCCTTTCGATGTCTAATTATAACAAAACTGGATACATGCGTCAATTGATATGCCTTTTAAATCAGAGGATTTCTAGGCAAGGATATCACAAAAATCAAATGTGGCAAAATAATCCTTCGGATTTTCCGCCCTGCGGATCATTTTTACACTGCCATCCTCTTTCAGAAGAAGCTCAGCGGATTTTAATTTTCCATTGTAATTGTACCCCATGGCAAAACCATGCGCGCCTGTATCATGTATTACGAGATAATCACCGTTTTCTATCTCCGGAAGCATACGGTCTACTGCGAATTTATCATTGTTTTCACACAGGGATCCCACTACATCATATTTATGGTCCAAAGGTCTGTCTTCCTTTCCAAGCACGGTAATATGATGATAGGAGCCATACATAGCCGGCCTCATGAGATTGACGGCACATGCATCTACTCCGATATATTCTTTATGGATGTGTTTTTGGTGAATAGCCTTTGTAACAAGATGTCCGTAAGGCCCTGTCATGAACCTTCCCAGTTCTGTAAATATAGCTACATCATCCATTCCTGCCGGAATGAGAATCTCTTCGTAAGCCTTCCTGACTCCTTCGGCAATTTCATAAATATCTGCCGGATCCTGTTCCGGTCTGTATGGTATTCCTATTCCGCCGGAAAGATTTATAAATTTAATATCCGCCCCTGTTTCATCGTGGAGCTCCACGGCAAGTTCAAAAAGAATTTTCGCCAGCATCGGATAATACTCGTTGGTCGTTGTATTGCTCGCCAGAAAAGAATGGATTCCAAAATGCTTTGCTCCCTTTTGTTTAAGAACGCGGAATCCTTCAAAGAGCTGTTCTCTGGTGAATCCGTATTTGGCATCACCCGGATTGTCCATAATCGTATTGCTTATAGTGAAAATTCCTCCGGGATTGAAACGACAGGAAATAGTTTCTGGTATTCCGGCGCATTTTTCCAGAAAATCAATATGGGTAAAATCATCCAGGTTGATGGTAGCATTCAGCTTCGATGCGTATACAAACTCATCCACCGGGGTAGTATTGGAAGAAAACATAATATCGCTCCCCGTTACGCCGAGCTTCTCTGACATCATAAGCTCCGTATAGGATGAGCAGTCGAGGCCGCATCCCATATCCCTGAAAATCTCAAGAAGAAAAGGATTTGGAGTCGCCTTGACAGCAAAATATTCCTTGAAACCTTTATTCCAGGAGAATGCATCCTGCAAACGCTTGATATTGTCCCTGATTCCCTTCTCATCATAGATGTGATACGGAGTTGGGTAGGTTTTTTCGATTTCACGGACCTGTTCTAATGTTAAAAATGGTGTTTTTTTCATACTACATATCTCCTTTAGTCAGTTCAATTAATTTCATTTCATTTCTAAGGGCATCTTTAAATACATCCACAAGGTTTTTATTGCCTGAATAGAGGCAGCTTGAATTCTCCTTGTCGAAATCTCCAGTCAGTACATGTCTCGAGTCAACGATCATCCTGACCTGATTGTCTATCTTGCCAGTCTTATAAACCTTAGCTCCAGGGAGCCTGAGATTTCTCTCCGTTATAATAACCACCTTAATCCTTTTCTTCACCAGGATGTCTATCTCGTTCTGCAGCAGTTCAATCATATCAGACGGCAGGGAAAGATATATACGCTGCTCCGCCATCGTCAGGAGGGTCTGGACCTTCTCAAGAATATGCTTCGTTCCGGTTATAGTGATGTAAGCATCGCTTTCGTCCCTCTGGGCAGGCATATTTTTACTCAGAGTGTCTTTGCAGGTTTCCAGGTTCTTCAGTTTGTTGCTGCAAAATTCGTTAACCGGAACCTGAATATATTTCGTAACGGTTCCTTCAATAATGAAGGCTGCTCCCTTTTCCACCATCCCGGCCAGCGCACTGTATGCATTGGATCTTGAAATTCCGGTCTGTTTAGCCGCCTCATACCCGGACATGCTCCCATGTTTATACAGGGTCAGGTAGAGGGTTGCTTCCTGCCTGGTAAGGCCAAATGCCATCAACAGCTCAATATTATCCATATTATCCCGCCTTTTCAAATAGTGTTACTATTTAGGAATACTATATTATTTCCTTTCAAAAATGTCAAGAAAAAAGAAGCTTCCTTGGAAGCTCCTTTCAGTCCTAATTCACATGCTTATGGGTAAACAGATGATCCTGGCAATACTCGCGGTTTCCTCCGCATTTTGAACAATATCTGAAAACCAGGTCATCCCCGTCATTTTCGGTCCGTCCGCAAACCGCACATTTGTGTCGTGTACGAGCTGCATCCATTCTGGTCTTCTTCCTGAAATCATTCCTACGTTTAAATTCCTTAGGCGAAACCCTTTGAAGATTTCTCGACGACAAGAAGAATATTATGAAGTTCAAGAGGGAAACCAACGCAGCAATGGCTGCCGGAAGCGAGGCCATAATTCCAAACCTGGCGAGATTATAAAACAGGCTTATCTGGACTGTGGAAGGCAGAAAATTGATGACAAATCCGGATACAATCGTTGCGGCGAACAAAATAATGTCAAGCAGTGCCAGCCACTTTATTTTAACAGGTATGATAAAGAACAACAAAAGCTGCATATCTGGATACAATGCTGCGAAAGCAAGAAACAGGGACATATTGAGATAGTATGTTCCAAGATCGTAATTCACTCCGAAAAGCAGAAAAATTATCACTGCGGCAATCACATGAAAAATCACCCCTGTGAAATAGTACAGATTGAACCGGAATGCTCCCCATGCCCTTTCGATGCTTGTACCGATAAAATAATACAGATAAAGAGTAAATATCATAAAAATCATACTTGAGCTGGGAGGATTTACCAGAAATGTCAGGATTCTCCATATCTGTCCGTGCAAAACAGCTTCTGCGTTCAATGACAGATACGCATTGTAAACCTGCGGTGCGGTCAGCTGAATCAGCCATCCGATGATATACGCCCCCATAATATAATATGTAAGATTCTTAATGGCATATCTTCCAAACTTTCTTTCAAGCTTCTCGATAAGTTTCATGATAACCGGCCTTTCGTGATTTTATACAGGGATGCCAGAAATATCCGGCACCCCCGGTAACATTCGTTAATTATAGTTTAAGCTGTCCCTGTTTGTCAAATATGATTTATTCCTACATATTAAATGTTAAATGTTAAATGTTGTCATTTATAAAAAATTATATTATAATAAATAATTGAATGAGTTTAAGGAGGTTCGCGTTTTGAAAGAAAATACAAATAATACAATTTACTATAAACTAGGAGTCGATATAGGCTCCACAACTGTTAAAATATCCGTACTTGATAAAGATGATAACATCTTGTTTTCAGACTACAAAAGACACTTTGCCAATATTCAGGAAACACTGCACAATCTCGTCAAGGATGCAGCTGACCAGCTTGGAGACGGCCGCATTTATCCGGTCATTACGGGTTCGGGCGGACTCACGTTATCGAAATACCTGAAAATACCGTTTGTCCAGGAAGTCGTGTCCGTCTCCACTTCTCTGGACAGGTATTTTCCACATACTGATGTTGCCATTGAGCTTGGCGGAGAGGATGCCAAAATCATCTACTTCACAAACGGAGTCGAACAGAGAATGAACGGAATCTGTGCCGGAGGCACAGGTTCCTTTATTGACCAGATGGCATCCCTTCTTCAGACAGATGCAGCCGGTCTCAATGATTACGCGAAAAATTACAAGGCCATTTATCCCATAGCCGCAAGATGCGGCGTGTTTGCAAAATCGGATATCCAGCCATTAATCAACGAAGGAGCGACTAAAGAAGATTTGTCCGCCTCTATTTTCCAGGCTGTTGTAAATCAGACAATCAGCGGTCTTGCCTGTGGCAAACCGATACGCGGAAATGTGGCTTTTCTTGGTGGCCCACTCCATTTTTTAAGCGAACTCAAAAATGCTTTTGTCCGTACATTAAAACTCACAGAAGAACAGACGATCGCACCTGAAAACTCACATTTGTTTGCCGCAATCGGGGCAGCGCTCAGCTACAAGGAGGAATCTTATACTTCCTTTCAGGACTTGACGGACCGTCTTTCTTCCAAGCTCAAAATGGAGTTTGAGGTCAAAAGAATGGATCCGCTCTTTGCTTCAGATGAGGAATATGAAGAATTTGTAAAACGTCACAGCCTTCATTCTGTGGCTACGCAGGAGCTTGCAACGTACATCGGGAAATGTTATTTGGGAATCGATGCTGGTTCAACTACAACTAAGGTTGCCCTGGTTTCTGAAGATGGAAATCTGCTTTACTCCTTTTACAACAACAATAACGGCAGCCCTCTTCTCACTACAATAGCCGCCTTAAGAGAAATCCACGAAAAACTTCCTCCGGAAGCAGTGATTGCTTATTCCTGTTCCACAGGATACGGGGAAGCGCTCATAAAATCAGCTTTGATGCTGGACGAGGGCGAGGTCGAGACTGTTGCCCATTATTATGCGGCTTCCTTCTTCGAGCCGGACGTTGACTGTATCCTGGACATTGGCGGACAGGATATGAAATACATACGTATCCGCAATGGCGCCATCGAAAACGTGCTTCTGAACGAGGCATGTTCTTCTGGATGCGGTTCATTTATTGAAGCTTTCGCGAAATCTTTGAACTACAGCGTAAAGGATTTCGCCAAAGAAGCGTTGAAATCAAGGAATCCTATAGATTTAGGCTCCAGATGTACGGTATTCATGAATTCAAATGTAAAACAGGCCCAAAAGGAAGGAGCCAGCGTTGCGGATATTTCTGCAGGGCTTGCCTATTCTGTCATTAAAAATGCCCTTTTCAAAGTAATCAAGATTACGGATCCCCAGGATTTGGGCAACAAAATTGTTGTTCAGGGCGGTACATTCTACAATAATGCTGTCTTGAGAAGCTTTGAACAGATATCCGGCCGCCAGGTCATCCGGCCAGACATCGCAGGAATCATGGGTGCCTTTGGTGCGGCCCTCATTGCTCGGGAACGATTCGTGGAAGGTACCGTTTCCACTATGATTCCCTACGATGAGATTGATAACATGAAATACGAAAGTGCTATGGCAAGATGCAAGGGGTGTACAAATAGCTGTCTGCTCACAATCAATAAATTTAATGAAAACCGAAAATTCATCATTGGCAACAGATGTGAGATTGGCGTCGGAAAAGCTAAACCAGATATTGAAGTACCGAATCTTTTTAAATACAAGAACCAACGCCTTTTCGACTATGATCCGCTTCCAGCAGAGTCAGCTCCCAGGGGAGTCATCGGCATTCCAAGAGTATTGAATATGTTTGAAAACTACCCATTCTGGGCTGTTTTCTTTAAAAGCCTCGGATTCAGTGTCGTTTTATCACCGGAATCCACCCACAAGCTTTATGAGCTCGGCATGGAATCCATCCCCAGCGAATCCGAATGTTATCCCGCCAAACTTGCCCATGGACATGTCCAGTGGCTTATAAACAATGGCATAGAACGAATATTTTATCCATGTATTCCCTATGAAAGGGATGAAACTCAAGATGCAAACAATCACTATAACTGCCCGATTGTAACCTCTTATCCGGAAAACATCAAAAACAATGTGGAAGAAATATATAAGCAGAAAGTGAAATTTTATAACCCCTTCATGGCAATGACCAACAAAGAAGTATTAGAGAACCAGCTGGTAAAAGTCATCAAAGAAATCTTCGATATTCCTGAAAAAGAAATTCGACTGGCGACCCTTGCCGGCTGGAATGAAATGGATGCTGTACACAGGGATATCCAGAAGAAAGGCGAAGAGATCATCGCACAGCTCAAGGAAACGGGAGGACGCGGAATTGTCCTTGCCGGCCGTCCTTATCATGTTGATCCCGAAATCAACCATGGTATACCCGATCTGGTTGCTTCCTATGGGTTTGCCGTCTTTACGGAGGATGCTGTTTCTCACCTGCAGGAGGTCGAACGCCCACTGATCGTCATGGATCAGTGGATGTACCACTCCAGACTGTATTCAGCCGCAAATTATGTTAAGACCGTTGATTTTTTGGATCTGATCCAACTCAACTCTTTTGGATGCGGTCTGGATGCTGTAACCACAGACTGCGTGTCCGATGTACTTTCCAGCTCCGAAAAAATATATACGGTCTTGAAAATTGATGAGGTTAATAATCTGGGTGCTGCGAGGATACGTATACGTTCCCTTATTGCTGCATTAAAAGTTCGTAACATGAAGGGAATGGACAGGGTAATACACCCCTCTTCTATTCAAAAGCCCGAGTTTACCGAAGAGATGAGAAAAGATTATACAATCCTCTGCCCACAGATGTCACCTATACATTTCGACCTTTTAGAACCAGCTTTCAATTCCTGCGGGCTGAAGCTTGAGGTACTGGAAAACGATAACAGGGAAGCAACCGACATGGGCTTGAAGTATGTAAACAACGACGCATGCTACCCTTCTCTGATTGTTGTTGGTCAGGTTATGGAGGCACTTCTGTCCGGAAAATACGACCTTAACAAAGTTGCTGTCATCATGTCACAGACAGGCGGAGGATGCAGGGCTTCCAACTATATCGGCTTCATAAGAAGAGCTTTACGAAAGGCTGGAATGGAGCACATACCGGTCATTTCCCTGAGTGCCGGTGGTTACGAGAAGAATTCCGGTTTCAAGATTACCCCGAAGCTCTTAATAAAAGCAATCCACTCGGTATTATATGGCGACGTATTCATGAAGGTTCTTTACCGGATGAGACCTTACGAAAAAGTCCCCGGATCAGCCGATGCACTCCACGAAAAATGGAAGAAGGTATGTATTAATTCCCTCACGAAGAATCGCCTGACAGGACGGGAATTCGGCAGAATCGTAAAGGATATCATTCAGGACTTTGACAACCTGCCTATCACGGATGAGGTCAAACCTCGCGTAGGTATCGTCGGAGAAATCCTGGTTAAGTTCCTCCCCCTGGCAAATAACTACCTTGTAGAACTTCTGGAAGCTGAGGGTGCCGAAGCCGTGATGCCGGATTTAATAGATTTCCTGCAGTATTCTTTATTCAACAGCAATTTCAAGTCGGAGAATCTGGGTATGAAAAAATCCTCTGCCATCAAAGCAAATCTGGGAATTGCCCTAATTGAACATATGCGAAAAAGCGCAAACAAGGCCTTCTCAGCCAGCAAGCATTTCACACCATCTACTCACATCAGCAAGCTCGCCCAGATGGCCAGCAAATATGTATCCACTGGAAATCAGACCGGTGAAGGTTGGTTCTTAACAGGAGAGATGCTGGAACTTATTCACAGCGGTGTGCCAAATATCGTTTGTGCCCAACCGTTTGCCTGCCTTCCTAATCACATCGTTGGAAAAGGTGTCATCAAAGAATTGCGGTATGTATATCCGGAATCCAATATCGTGGCAGTAGATTATGATCCAGGTGCCAGTGAGGTCAACCAGTTAAACAGGATCAAGCTGATGCTGGCAACAGCAAACAAAAACCTGATGTCACACAAACAGATAAAAAACAAATAAAAAATGCTTCAGGGAGTTCTACTCCCTGAAGCATTTTTTATCTGGCATCTTCGATCTGCCAGTCAATAGGCTCCAGACCATTCATCTCTAAAAACCGGTTTGTGCTGCTGAAATGCCTGCACCCAAAAAATCCTCTATACGCCGACAAAGGGCTTGGATGAGGTGCTTTCAGCACCATATGCTTCTTATTGTTGAGGATCATCCCTTTATTCTGAGCAGGTCTTCCCCACAGCAGGAATGCAATGGGCCTGTCCTGCTCATTAAGAATCCGGATGACCGCATCTGTGAACTGTTCCCACCCTATTTCTTTATGGGAATTGGCCTGGTGGGCACGTACGGTTAGAACCGTATTTAGCAGCAATACCCCCTGTTCTGCCCATTTATCCAGGTGCCCGTTATCAGGTATAAAGCAGCCCAGATCATCATGAAGTTCTTTATAAATGTTTGCCAGGGAAGGTGGTATTTCCACATCCGGTTTTACAGAAAAACAAAGTCCGTGTGCCTGCCCTTCGTTATGGTAGGGATCCTGTCCCAGAATCACTACCTTGACTTTATGCAGAGGAGTAAGATTAAAGGCATTGAAAATATCTTCCGCATCCGGGTATACAATATGATCCGAATATTCTTTCAATACTCGGTCATATAATTCCTTATAATAGGGCTTGGAAAATTCCAATCTCAAGGCACACAGCCAATCATTATTTATTGCGGACATTCTCTAACTGGCACCCCATTTTCTTTCAGATACTTTTTCAAGTCTTTGATTTCCATTTCTTTATAATGAAACAGAGAGGCAGCAAGCGCAGCATCCGCCTTTCCGTCCGTCAGGACATCCCGGAAATGGTCCATTGTTCCAGCACCTCCTGAGGCAATGACAGGTATGCTCACACCTTCGGAAATCACCCGGGTAAGCTCCAGGTCATATCCATTCTTGGTACCGTCACAATCCATACTGGTCAGAAGTATTTCCCCAGCTCCCAGACGGTCTGCAGCGATGGCCCATTCCACAGCGTCAATGCCTGTATTCACCCTTCCGCCATTTTTATAAATTTCCCAGCCTGTTCCATCTGCTTTTCGTTTGGCATCGATTGCAACGACCACGCACTGGCTCCCAAATTTATCCGCTGCTTCTCTTATCAGGGAAGGTCTGTTAATGGCCGCCGAATTCACGGCAACCTTATCTGCTCCTGCTCTAAGGATTTCCCGGAAATCCTCAACAGTTCTTATCCCGCCGCCGACGGTAAAGGGAATGAATACATTTTTAGCCACCTTCGTAACCATCTCCGTGACAGTCTTGCGGGCATCGCTAGATGCAGTGATATCAAGGAAAACCAGTTCATCCGCTCCTGCCTTGTCGTAGGCAATGGCAGCTTCCACCGGATCTCCCGCATCCCTCAGATCAACAAAATTTATTCCCTTGACCACCCTGTTGTCCTTTACATCCAGGCATGGAATAATTCTTTTTGTAAACATTATTTTTCCTCCCTGCCCAGCTTAACGAAATTCCTCAGAATCTGAATGCCAGTATTTCCGCTTTTTTCCGGATGAAACTGACACCCGAAAATATTATCCTTTTCCACGGAAGAATGTATGCACACGCCATAATCCGTCGTTGCAGTGATGATTTCTTCCTCCTCCGCTTTCAAGTAATATGAATGCACGAAATACACGTACGGATTTGCCTCCATGCCCTCGAACAGTCTTCCATTTTTGCGAAAGTCCAGGGAATTCCATCCAATATGCGGTATTTTCAAACCTTCTGCCGGAGGTATTTTAAGAATTTTTCCTTTTAATACTCCCAGTCCCATTACGCCCTCCGATTCTTCACTGGATTCGAAAAGCAGCTGGAGTCCCAGACAAATCCCCAAAAAAGGAGTCTTTTTTTCAACAACTTCATGTATTGTGCCTGCGAGGCCGTTCTTCTTTAATTTTTGCATGGCATCTCCAAAAGATCCAACTCCCGGAAGCACTACCTTATCAGCCGACAGGATCAGGTCCCTATCCATGGTGGGAACAACCTTTTCTCCCCCGATGTACTCAAAGGCCTTTTCCACGTTATACATATTCCCGGCATCGTAGTCAATTATTGCTATCATTTCATTGATCCTTCCTCAAGCTTTTTTGTTACCTCTATCATTTTGGATGTGTCACCGATCAAAATAGAACCCACAAGCCTGCCATCCACATAGTAGAATTTTTCATAGTTGCTGCTGTCCGTTTTTCCTTCACTTGTGTAGACCAGATCCGGATTTTTTCCATTATCTCCTACTGAAAAGAGGGAAGTTGACAATCCATTGAAGGTCAGGGCTGCCATTGCGTTTTCATATACCTGACTGTCTCCGGCTGCGTTGGAACCAGCTATACGGCCCATTTCCATAGCCTCTGGCCAGATTGCATAGTTTACACCTTTGTATTCCGCGCAGTCACCGCAGGCATAGACATCCTTTATGTTCGTCTCCATTTTTTCATTGACAATGACCGCACGCCCAATAGCTATCCCGGCCGCCTGGGCAACTTCCGTGTTTGGTCTCACTCCGCTGGAAACTATAACCAGATCTGCCGGATAAAACTCACCTGACTTCAGCTTCACGCCAGTCACCTTGTCTTCTCCGGTAATCTCTTCAATCTGGGCATTCAGCCTGAAATCGATTCCCTGCTTTGTAATTATATCCCCCAGGAATTTCCCGCCTTCGTCATCCAGCTGCCGTACCATGAGTTTATCCGCTACTTCCAGGATGGTGACATGTGTCTTCTTGCTCATTTCCCAGGCCGCCTCCAGGCCGAGGACGCCCCCTCCAATCACGACTGTATTTTTAATTGAAGGCATGAGTTTTCCTATTTTATCCACATCCGCAATATTCCGGATGGCAATAACCTGGGGCTTGTCTTTGCCATTTATTGGCGGTATGAAGCAGTAAGAACCTAATGCATAGATGCATTTGTCATATCCCTGTTTTCTGCCATCAGCAAAGTAAACCATCTTCTCTTCAGATACGAGTTTTTCGATTTTCGTGCCTAACACATTCTGAATCTTGTGGGAATCGTACCACTCCCTATCATACATGGCGATATCATCTGCACTTTTAAGGGTACTTAAAGCTTTCGTCAGCATCGGACGGTTATAACTCAGGCTTTCTTCATCGGTCACCATGATTATTTTGCAGCTTTTATTCCTTTCACGGATCGCTTTTGCAGCCTCGATGCCTGCGACGCCGTTCCCAAGGATGAGGAATGTTTCCGCTGTATCCTTATGAAAAGCTGCTGTTTCTTCTTCATAAGGAACAAATTTATCTTTCCCCGCTTTACATACGGGACATATTTCAAGAGACGCATCAAATATAGCTCCGCACACCACACATTTTACAAGTTTTGTTCTGGTCTGATTATACATACTTATTACCTCCCTTTAGTTTATAACTATATCCTATCATAAAGTATTTCTTATCTCAATGTTTTTAACCTGTATGAGAACAAAAAAAACAGCCCCCGTTCCTTAAACAAGGAACAAAGACCGTCTTTTGGGTTGGGCTATTCAATTAAATAGTCAGTAGCTCGTAGGGGAATCGAACCCCTGTTTCCGCCGTGAGAGGGCGGCGTCTTAACCCCTTGACCAACGAGCCATACGCGCTTTCCTGAAGCACTGTATAAGTATACTCGGTAATTTGCTTTTTGGCAAGCGCTTTTTATAACTTTTACATATCAAACAAAGAAAGCTGATTCGTTGCTGGAAGACTGTTCAGGATACCCATCTGATCCATCAAATCTATAACCGTTTTACTTGCTTTGGTCCTATTCTTAAAATCATCTTTGGAGAGGAATGAAGCATGTTTTGCCGCGGCTTCCACTGCCTCCGCCGCTTTTTCTCCCAGACCTTCTACTGTGGACAAGGATGGCATTAATTTTCCATCAATAATTTGAAAATCCTTAGCTTTTGCCCTGTAAATATCCAAAGGCTCAAAATCTATTCCTCTGGCATACATTTCCTGAACGATCCTCAGTTCCTTGAAAGTATCTTCATCCTTATTGGTGAGTATTCCCAATTCGGCCTTCTTCTTGTATTCCGCAAAATAGTGATTGAATTTTTCCCTTCCACCGCACATAATTTCGTAATTAAATGCAGTAGCCCTGATGCTGAAATAAGCCGCATAATATGCCAACGGGTGAAAAACCTTGAAATAGGCAATGCGGAAAGCCATCATAACATACGCCGCCGCGTGGGCTTTTGGGAACATATAGGAAATCCGGTTGCAGGACCATATATACCAGTCCGGAACATCGTGGGCCAGCATCTCCGCTTCCCATTCAGGCTTGAGTCCCTTTCCTTTTCTCACCGCCTCCATGATAGTAAAGGCGAGCTCCGGATCCAGATTTTTCGTAATCAGATAGAGCATGATATCATCCCTTGTACATATTGCCGTTGCAAGGGTTGCTTTGCCTTCCTTGATTACGGTCTGGGCATTGGACAGCCACACATTGGTCCCATGGGACAACCCCGATATACGGACTAAGTCGGAAAAATTCTTAGGTTTCGTATCCAGAAGCATCTGGATAACGAAATCCGTACCGAATTCTGGTATTCCCAGAACTCCCAGCTTGCATCCGTCAATATCTTCCGGCCTTATTCCTAAAGCAGAGGTGTTTTCAAACAGGGATAGCACCTCCTTGTTGTCCAGCCTTATGTTTTTCGCATCGATTCCGGTAAAAATCTCAAGTTTACGGATCATGGTTGGATCGTCGTGTCCAAGGATATCCAGTTTCAAAAGATTATGGTCAATGGAATGATAATCAAAATGGGTTGTGATTGTCTTCGTCTCCATGTCATTGGCTGGCCTCTGCACAGGAGTGAATGAATTGATATTCTCACCATGAGGCATGACAATAATTCCTCCCGGATGCTGCCCGGTAGAACGTCTTACTCCCACACATCCGCTCAGAATCCTGGATATCTCGCATTTTCGCTTGATTATTCCTCTTTCTTCAAAATAGTTCTTCACGTAGCCATATGCCGTTTTATCCTGAAGGGTCGAAATGGTACCTGCACGGAATGTTTGTCCCTTCCCAAAAATCACCTCAGTGTACTCATGGGCTTTGCTCTGGTATTCACCGGAAAAGTTCAAGTCAATATCTGGTTCTTTGTTTCCCTTGAAGCCCAGGAAAGTTTCGAAAGGTATATCGAAACCGTCTTTATTCAATGGATGGCCGCAGTCAGGGCACAAACGATCTGGCATGTCACAGCCGGACGCTCCCTGGTACTGACTGACCAGATCTGAATCGAAGTCAGAAAAATGGCATTGTGGACAATAATAATGGGGCGGCAGTGGATTAACTTCCGTAATGCCGGCCATTGTGGCCACAAAAGAGGATCCTACCGATCCTCTGGATCCCACCAGATACCCATCCTCATTGGATTTCCATACCAGCTTTTGGGCAATGATATACATCACTGCAAAGCCGTTTGAAATAATGGATTCCAGTTCCCTCTCCAGCCTGGCCGTTACGATATCTGGAAGATTTTCTCCATACATTGAGTTGGCTTTGCGATAGCATATCTCCTTAAGCGTCTTATCCGAATCCGCTATGACCGGAGGGCATTTGTCAGGACGTACCGGTTCAATATATTCAACCATATCCGCAATTAAATTTGTATTATCAATTACAACTTCTTTTGTTTTTTCTTCCCCTAAATAGGCGAATTCCTCCAACATTTCCTCCGTCGTCCTGAAGAACAGGGGCGGCTGCTCATCCGAATCCGCAAATTTTTTCCCGGACATGATGATTCTTCTGTATATCTCATCCTCCGGGTTCAGGAAATGATTGTCACAGGTTGCAACAACCGGTTTGTTGAATTCCTCTCCCAGCTTCACAATCTTTCTGTTGATTTCCATCAGATCCTCGACGGAATGTACGCCAGTCTTTTCATCTCTTACCAGATATCCATTATTTCCTAACGGCTGTATTTCAAAATAATCGTAAAACTGTGCAAGCCTGCTTATGGTTGCCGTATCCTTGCCCATCAGGATGGCATCATAGAGCTCTCCCGAAGCACAGGCACTGCCGATAATCAACCCTTCTCTGTGTTTCAGCAACTCGCTTTTTGGGATCCGGGGCCGCATATGGAAATAATTAATATGCGATTTACTGATGAGTGTATATAAGTTTACCCGACCGACTTCATTCTTCGCAAGGATGATTATGTGGTGGGTAGGCAGCTTTTTGATGGTAGAATCAAAAATTTCTCCTGCTGTATTCAACTGATCCAGGCGTTCTATCCCCTGCTTTTTAAGCCTGTTGATAAATTCAATGAATATCAGGGCTGTGCATCGGGCGTCATCCACTGCCCTGTGGTGATTATCCAGAGGTATATCAAGTGCCTTGGCAATATTATCCAATTTATAGCGCTTCAGGTTAGGAAGGAGCATCCGGGCCAGCGCCACAGTATCCAGGGATGTATAGTCGTACCCAATCCCTCTTTTGGACGCCTTTTCTTTGATGAATCCCGTATCAAATTCCGAATTGTGTGCAACCAGAACGGCTCCTTCACAGAATGCGAGAAATTCAGGAAGCACAATGTCGATATTCCTTGCTTCAGCCACCATAGAATCCGTGATGCCCGTCAGTTCCTCAATCCGGTAAGGAATCGGAATTCCCGGGTTCACAAAAGCACTATAATTATCTGTCACTACCCCCTTGGTCATCTTTACAGCACCGATCTCAATGATTTCATTTTTCTGGGCATTCAGTCCAGTTGTCTCTATGTCGAAAACAACATAAGTATCATCCAGAAACTGATTGCGGGAATTCTGGACGATTTCAATCAGATCGTCGACAATATAACCCTCGATTCCATAAATCAGCTTGAAATCAAATTCTTTTTTCTGTTTTTTATAATCTGCCTTCAAGTCATTGTATACATGAAAAGCCTCCGTAAATCCCTGTGCTACACCGTGATCTGTTATAGCGACCGCTTTGTGTCCCCATTCAACGGCTGTGTGAATCAACTCCCTGATTTCAGTCATGCCGTCCATATCACTCATTTTTGTATGACAATGGAGCTCCACTCGTTTTTGCAGTGAAGTATCCATCCTTTTTTCGGTAAAATCATAGGATTTACGAATGCCGTACACAGAACCAATGGTCAGTTCGTTATCGAATTTGTCAATGCGGGTCGTTCCCTTAAGTCTGATGAACATCCCTTTTTGGATACTTGATCCTATTTCTTCGGTCTGCTCAGGTTTCAGGAAAAGTTTGACGCTTATGCTGTCCGTAAAATCTGTAATTGTGAAAATCAGGATTGTCTTCCCGGATTTGGTTTCTCTTTTATCCAGTTCGACAATCTTCCCGTCAACAATAACCTCTTCCATCTCAAAAACAACATCCTTAAGCGAAACGGACTTCCCCTCAAAATCCCTTCCGTACAGGAGTCCGTCCGGCTGCTTCTTTTTCTTTTTGTTTTTTTCCGGATCTGCGATGGTTTTTTCCATCTTATCCTTATCAGCAGCTGGGATTGAAACAGTTTCCGGTGCGAATGCAGCCTCCACAGGTTCCTGGGAAATGATTTCAATTTTGTTTGTCTTCGCAATATACACGACATCTATGCTGATATCCAAACTGCACCTGCTGACCAATATTTCTTCCAGGATAGACTTAAGCTTTGTGGTTTTCTCTCTATGAATCAGACCGTCTTCCACAGTAATTTTAATACTGTTTTCACCAGAAATAATGATTTGCGAACTCTTTAATATGCTGTATCCGATTGTATTGGTGTTTTTGATTTCAAAAAAAACACTGTCCTTATACAGGCTCAGGACATCCCCCAGCGAATATCTGCCGGACATGTTGTATTTTTCAACAATTTCCACTTTAATAGCTGCATATCCGCATACCTGCTTACGGATAGTCTCCTCCATTATGAATACCTTATCCTTAGGTATTGGTTTTTCATTCTCTATGTGCACACGAAGGGAACTCTTCGCCGAGGTTGTGGTCACCTTCTTAACCTCAACCTCCCTGAAGAGTCCGCCTAATTCATTATTTACTTCTAAAGTTGGAAAAACATCAAAAAACATAAAACGATTCATAGCGATTACTCCTGATGACCCCAGTTATCCAATTCTTCCTTTAAGGCATTCAATAATTCGTCCTCAGCAACCGTCCGGATGACTTCCCCTTTACGTATCAGGATTCCGGATCCCTTTCCGCCGGCTACCCCTAAATCCGCTTCTTTAGCTTCTCCCGGTCCATTCACCACACAGCCCATTACAGCCAGGTCGATATCAAGGTCGTATCTGGCTGCAAGATCTTCTACCTTGTTGGCCAGATCGATAAGATTTATCTGCGTCCTTCCACAGGTAGGGCAGGAAATAATATTTATCCCTCCTTTACGAAGACCCAGGGTTTTCAGGATAATCTTTCCCGCACGGATTTCCTCCGCCGGATCTCCCGTCAAAGATACCCTGATCGTGTCTCCTATGCCCTCATTAAGGATTATCCCCAGTCCTACGGCTGATTTAATGCTTCCGGTCCGCACAGTGCCCGATTCTGTGATGCCAATATGCAATGGATACTTGGTCTTTTTTGCTATAAGCTTATGTGCCTCATAACTCATAAGGACATTGGAGGACTTGATACTTATTACAATGTTATCATATCCCGTATCCTCTATAATCCCAGCCTTTGCTAAAGCACTTTCCACAAGACCCTGGGGCGTTACTCCCTTGTATTTTTCTACCAGTTCCTTTTCCAGAGAACCGCTGTTGACGCCCACTCGTATTGGAATATTTCTTTCCCTGGCGGCGGCCACAACAGAAAGAAGTTTGTCCGTTCCGCCGATATTTCCCGGATTTATTCTGATTTTATCGACACCGTTTTCAATAGCTTGAACAGCAAGACGGGCATCAAAATGGATGTCAGCCACCAATGGAATGTGTATTTCTTTTTTAATGTCGCGGATAGCAATAGCGGCCTCTTTGGAAGCAACTGCCACACGTATGATGTCGCATCCTTCCTTTTCCAGGATGAATATCTGTTCAACCGTCTCCCGGACGTTTTCCGTCTTTGTATTGCACATGGACTGAACGAGTACCGGACTTCCTCCGCCGATTACTTTATTTCCAATCTGAACTTTTTTGGTCTGTTCTCTATGCATCGCAACCTCCATCAAAGCTTCTTTAGATCATTAAATATAATAAAAACCATCAACGCCATCAGCAGTATCATTCCGATAAAGTGAACCAGGCCTTCTTTCTCTTTAGGTATTGGTTTTCTTCTGATTCCCTCTAAAACAAGGAAAAACAGCCTTCCACCATCGAGCGCCGGAAACGGAATAAGATTTATCACACCCAGATTAGTACTAAGCATTATGGTTAGATTTGCCATACTCATTATGGTCATCAGGGCACCATATTGCAAACTTTCAGAATAAGTGTCCCCAATGATGCCTACAATACCAACCGGTCCTGATATGTCATCTGCCGAGACATGGCCGCTTACCATAAGCACCAGGCTTCGGAATACGGTTTCAATCTGGTAGGTGAGTTCAAAAAAGCTGTATTTCATAACGCCCCATGGAGAAGTTTTTTCCCGCATAAGGTTATACGCAAACCCTAGTTCATAGTAGGTGCTCATCTCCGGGATAACGCTGACCTGAAAAGATTTTCCGTTCCTTTCAAGGGTAATCGCCAGAGCTTCTC
This sequence comes from Parasporobacterium paucivorans DSM 15970, assembly GCF_900141895.1. Taxonomy (GTDB): domain Bacteria; phylum Bacillota; class Clostridia; order Lachnospirales; family Lachnospiraceae; genus Parasporobacterium; species Parasporobacterium paucivorans. The sequence goes on from NZ_FQYT01000002.1 coordinate 164,000, forward strand.
CGGCACCCATATCAAGTCCCTGCAAATATTCACCTAACTGAATTCCATTTTCAATTACCGTTCCATTTACAGATGTAATGATATCCCCGGTATTTACACCGGCTTCCTTCATTGCACCGCCCTCAACAACCTCGGATATCTGGGCCGGCGCGTCCGTGGAATAATACCGGATGCCTACCGCATACTTGCTGACTGCTTTTGGCAGAAACGAGGCCGTGCTTTCTTTCCCGTTTCTTTCGTATGTAATGTCTATGGATTTATCCGAAGCAGGATTGATATATTCTTCAAGGAATATTTCACGGCCAAAGTGCACGGAGCGGTCGTTGAAGGATGTGATTGTATCCCCCTCTCTGATGCCCGTCTCGTAAACAGGAGCTTCCGGGTCGACCGCCGTAACCCTGGACGGATCATACCCTACCAAACCAATCACGATGAGGGCTAGGACAAAGGCCAGAAGAAAATTAAAAACCGGTCCGGCCACAATAACTGATATTCTGGCCCACACGGACTTCTTGTTAAAAGACCTTTCACTTTCGAGGTCCTCATCCTCTCCAAGCATAGCACAGGAACCTCCAAAGGGCAGGAGTTTCAGAGAGTACTTCGTCTCGCCTTTCGTGAAACTGAAAAGCCTCGGTCCCATACCCAGGGAAAACTCTACCACAAGGATGTCATTTTTTTTTGCCAGGAGAAAATGTCCCAGTTCATGTATGATGATTAAAATACTGAATACGATTAATGCAATAATAATTTTCATTTTATCATCTACTTTCGATTCTATAATAGGTGTCTGTTTCTGTCTGTAATATTTCTTCCACGGAAGGATTTCCGATAACCTTATGCCCATCCATTGCAAGGCTTATTATTTCAGCTATATCTAAAAAGCGGATCTCGTTATCAAGAAATTTCCTTACTGCATATTCATTTGCGGCATTATAAACGGTCGGCATGGTTCCTCCCGCAGCCGATGCGTCATAGGCCAGTTTAAGACCGGGGAAATTTTTCAAGTCAGGTGCCTCAAAGGTAAAATTTTTTATCGCAGCAAAATCCAGCCTATCCCCGTCCAGGTATCTCCGCTCCGGGTAAAAGAGAGCGTACTGTATGGGCAGCTTCATATCCGGGCAGCCCAATTGGGCAATTATTGCACCATCCACGAATTCGACCATGGAATGAATGATGCTCTGGGGATGTACAATGACTTCCACTTTTTCAAGGGGAACGTCAAAAAGCCATTTGGCTTCCATTACCTCAAGGCCTTTATTGACAAGGGTTGCCGAATCAATAGTGATTTTCCTGCCCATGCTCCAGTTAGGATGTTTCAAGGCATCTTCCGGTCGAATGCCCTGCATCTGCTCTCTGGTAAGCCCTCTGAACGGTCCCCCTGAAGCAGTAAGAATAATCCTGCTTATATTTTCGGAATCTTCTCCGTTGAGGGACTGGAAAATGGCGCTATGCTCACTGTCAACTGGCAGAATTCTGACCCCGCATTGCTTTGCAAGAGGCATGATGAGGTGGCCGGCCGTTACAAGTGTTTCCTTGTTTGCGAGGGCAATATCCTTCCCCGCTTTTATGGCTTCGATTGTAGGCTGGATACCAATCATGCCCACCATGGCTGTCAGGACAATATCTGCGTCTTTATGGCAGGCCGTTTCAATCAGTCCATCCATTCCTGAAAACACCGCAGTATCTGTATCTTTGATTTTTATCCTGAGTTCATCCGCTTTTTCGCGATTATACACGCATACAACAGCCGGCCTAAATTCCCGGATCTGTGCTTCCAGGCTTGCTATATCGGAACCTGCTGCCAGGGCGGTAACCTTCAGTTCAGGATTTCTCCTAACAATTTCAAGCGTCTGGGTGCCAATGGAACCAGTCGAGCCCAAAACAGATAGTCTTTTCATAATGAATTCCCTCCCGGATAATAATTCAGACGTACATTATCAGGTAATAAATGACGGGTGCTGCAAATATTATGCTGTCAAACCGGTCCAGTATCCCGCCATGCCCGGGGATCAACCTGCCATAATCCTTGATTTCATAATTACGTTTGATGCCGGAGGCGGCCAGATCCCCGATCTGGGATATGACGGCTGCACCGGCACAAATCAGCCCCGTCATAACAGGCGAAACCGATATATGCTCCTTAAAGATAAGACAGTAGACTATTCCCAGAATTCCAGAGGCGACTACACCTCCGACTGCACCTTCCACGGACTTCTTGGGACTGAGTACCGGTGCAAGCTTGTGTTTTCCGAATATCATTCCAACGAGATAAGCAAAAGTGTCTGATCCCCAGGAACCCAGAATAATCAGCCAGACCAGATACGTTCCTTCTGACTGGATTCTCAGCTTGTAGATAAAGGATATCATGACGGCTACGTAAAGGATTCCGAAAAAGGCCAGGAAAATCTGGTCAGCATGGTATTCAGAAAACCGGAAAACAAAAATCACCATCATAACGACCATGGAGGCTACAAGGAGAAGGATGATATAGTTTTCATTTCCGGACTTGACAAGCAGATAATATGCGGCAGCGGCAGCATATCCGGCTATTCCAAGAATCTTCTTGGCAAATCCCAGAACATTATACAGCTCGTGCAGCCCAATGATGGAAATCACGAAACAGAATCCCAGCAGCAGGTTACCCCCGCCTATAATCGTTCCCAGAATAATCAAGACTAAAATAATGCCGCTTACAAGTCTTGTATAAAAGGATTTATTTTTCAGGCTATTTAGTGACATCATTTATTCCTCCAAACCTTCTGTCCCTTTTGTTGAAGCTGACAATCGCTTTGAGCAGCTCTTTTTTATCAAAATCCGGCCATAGGACATCGGTAAAATAAAATTCTGCATAAGCCAGCTGCCATATAAGGAAATTGGACAGTCTTTCTTCCCCGCTGGTTCGAATAAGCAGATCCGGGTCAGGAATTTGAGCCGTATCCAGATACCTGGAAAAGGTTTCATCATCCACTTCCTTTATCCTGCCTTCCGGTTCGGAAAGAATCCGGTTGATAGCCCGGATTATTTCATCCCTTCCTCCATAGTTTAATGCTATGGTAAAATTCAACCCGGTATTCCGGGATGAATCCTCTTCCAGCACTTCAATCATTTTCTTTATATCTTCATCCAGTCTGCTTCTGTCCCCTATAACACGTACAACCATGTTGTTTTTTCTGGATTTCTCAATACTGTCTTTCAGATAGCTGCGCATCAGCTCCATGATGGATCCGACCTCGTCAGCCGGACGATTCCAGTTTTCGGTAGAGAATGCATAAACCGTCAGATATTCAATCCCAGCATCATATGCTGCCCTGCAAATAGTCTCTACGTTTCTGGCCCCGGCTATGTGCCCGAAATTTCTTGGCATAAAGCGTTTTTTTGCCCAACGTCCATTTCCGTCAAGAATGATGGCAACGTGTCGTGGAATCTTCATATTTTCAATATCAACACTCATTTTGATTCTCCTCTGGTCACTATTAAAAATAAGGGCATAAACAATCTTATGCCCTCTGCATATATATTATTATACAGTAAGTATTTCCTTGGATTTCGTCTCCGCTGCTTTATCAACGGATACGATGTATTTATCCGTGATTTTCTGAACCTTTTCTTCCAGTTCTTTAAAGTTGTCATCTGAAAGTTCTCCGGCTTTGTTTTTCTTCTTGGATTTATCATTTGCATCTCTTCGTATATTCCGGATTGCAACTTTCGCCTCTTCGGCTTTTTTCTTAATGTCCTTTACAAGGTCTTTTCTTCTTTCCTCTGTCAGTTCGGGAAAGGAGAGGCGGATTGTTTTTCCGTCGTTCGTCGGAGTAAGTCCTAAGTCGGAAGTAAGGATTGCCTTTTCAATGACTTTTATCATGCTGCCTTCCCAAGGCTGGATCTGAATCATTCTGGGTTCTGGTACGGATACGTTGGCCACCTGCTGGATTGCGGTAGGCGTTCCATAATAATCCACCTTAATCTTATCCAGTACATGGGGGTTCGCCCTGCCTGCACGGATAGATCCGAATTCTGCCATAAGGTTTTCAACACTTTTCTCCATTTTTGATTCAAGCTGTAATAAAATCTCTTCCATAATTATCTTTCATCCTTCCCACTAAGTTAAATTTATACGGATATCTTCGTTCCGCTGAATTTCCCGCTTGCCGCATTGATTATACTGTTTTTCCCATTCAGGCCAAAAATCAGCATCGGCATTTTATTTTCCACACATAACACTGCCGCCGCCGTATCAATTACACCCAGTTTGTTGTCAATGATATCCTGCATTTTCATTTCTTCAATTTTGACTGCATCCGGATTTTTATCCGGATCCGAATCATAGACCCCGTCTATGGATTTTGCAGCCAGAATGCAGTCTGCTTCGATTTCCACAGCCCGCAGCGCCATGGCTGTATCTGTTGAAAAATACGGGTGGCCGGTTCCTCCGGCAAAAAAAACAACGGCATTCTTGGCAAAACATTGATTTACACTGTCCTTCGAAAACAAACGTGTAAAACTCCCACATTCAAATGGAGTGAAGACAGAGGTCTCCATTCCCTCTGTTCTGAAAATCTCGGATACATAAATGCAATTCATGACTGTTGCCAGCATGCCTATTGTATCTGCCTTTGTCCGGTCAATTTTATTGCTTGTCCTTCCTCTCCAGAAATTTCCTCCGCCAATGACGATTGCTACTGAAAGATTCTCCGATACCAGCTGTTTTACCTGTCTGGCAATATCAACCACCACATCCTCGTCAAAACCGGCTGATTTTTCGCCTGCCAGCGCTTCTCCGCTTAACTTCAATAACACTCTGTTATATTCACTCATAATATCCTCCAGGTCAAATTCATATATATTGTACCATATTTTCATAAATAGAAAATACCTTATTTATTTATTTTACTCCTCCCAGCTGCCCATCCTTACTATCAACATTTAAATGTTTTAAGCAAAATATCCTGATTTATATGCTATACTGTCAATATAACAAATTTTTGTATTGACATCAATTATTCACTTAGATATAATTTGAATGTTGATAAGAGGCTCAATGCCTTTTAGCAAGATTTTGACCATCCGTTGCTTTTGCCATCGGATTATGGCCATACGGACAGCCCGGTCAAAAGCCGCAATCGGCAACTTTGTTGCATTATTGATTGAGCTTCAGCTCACTAAAAAAATCAGCCTGTGCATGGCATTTGTGAAACGATCAATAAGAGTAGTAAAAGTATTCTTGCTATATAGACTCTGAAACCTCAAATCCGGATAATTTTGTGCCTTTTTCTTATACCGTTTTGGCGCTTGTCCGTTAATGTGATGTTTGATTGATACGCCCGGGTGCAGTGTTGGCTTAACACTCTGACCGGGCTATTTTTATGGCCTGAAGAATAAATAATCACTGGGAGGATTTTAACATGAAAGATAAGTATAAATTATATGGATTCAACAACCTGACCAAATCCCTGAGTTTCAATATATATGATGTGTGTTATGCAAAAAGCAACCGCGAACAATGGGATTACATAGCCTATATCGACGAGCAGTATAACTCAGAACGCCTTACGAACATCCTTTTGAAAGTTACAGACATGATTGGTGCAAATGTATTGAATATTTCCAAGCAGGATTATGACCCGCAGGGAGCCAGTGTTACCCTTCTGATTGCAGAGGAATCCATGGTTCCTTTTAAGGATGGCGAAACAGTGGTTGCCCATCTGGACAAAAGCCATGTCACCGTACATACGTATCCGGAGTATCACCCGGATAATTCCATAGCTACTTTCCGGGTGGATATCGATGTTGCTACCTGCGGAGAAATCACGCCCCTCAGCACCCTGGATTTTTTGATAAACAGCTTCGATTCTGATATAATAACAATGGATTATCATGTGCGCGGTTTCACCCGTGATATCGCAGGAAAGAAAATATTTATCGACCATCACATCTCGTCCATTCAGGATTATATTGATGATGAGATCCTGCAAAAGTACGATGCAATAGACATAAATATGTACCAATCCAATATTTTTCATACAAAGATGCTCATAAAAGAACTTGATTTGCAGAATTATCTCTTCAAAACGGATGTTTATGAGCTGCCCCCCAAAGAACGCCTGCTGATATCCGATAATCTCCGAAAGGAAATGATCGAGATATTCAGCGGTACAAACGTATACTAACTAAGCAGGAGACTAAATGAAACTGGACCAAAACAAAACACCCCTGCTGGATGCATTGCAGGAATTCAAGAAAATGCGCATGGTTCCCTTTGACGTACCAGGTCACAAAAGAGGAAAAGGAAATCCACTTCTTACGGATTTCTTAGGGGAAAAATGCCTGACCGTGGATGTCAACTCTATGAAAAGCCTGGATAACCTCTGTCACCCAATCAGCGTGATAAAAGATGCAGAAGAAATGGCCGCCAACGCATTTGGAGCAAAATCAGCCTTTTTCATGGTAAATGGTACTACCTCCGGCGTGCAGGCAATGATTATGTCTGTCTGTAAGCATGGAGAAAAGATAATTGTTCCCAGAAATGTGCATAAAAGTGTCATTAATGCCCTGATTCTCTGCGGAGCGGTGCCCATTTACGTAAACCCGAAAACCAATGATGAGCTGGGGATATCCCTCGGAATGACTATAGATGAAGTGCACGATGCCATACTGAAAAATCCGGACGCAAAAGCAGTTTATGTCAACAATCCTACCTATTTCGGCGTGTGTTCCGACCTGACCAGCATAACCGTAATGGCCCATAAATACAATCTCAAGGTACTTGTGGACGAGGCACACGGTACTCATTTCTATTTCGGAAAAAACCTGCCCATAAGCGCCATGGCGGCCGGAGCGGACATGGCAGCCGTAAGCATGCACAAATCCGGCGGATCCCTGACCCAGAGTTCCATCCTGTTGTGCGGGCCGGATATCAATCCGCACCACGTAAGGCAGATAATAAACCTCACCCAGACTACAAGTGCTTCTTACCTGCTCATGTCCAGTCTGGATATTTCTCGCAAAAATCTTGCATTGCACGGACAGGAAATTTTTGCAAAAGTATCTGAATATGCCGAATATGCCCGGGAGGAAATAAACCAGATTGGTGACTATTATGCATTTTCAAGAGAACTTATTAACGGCCGGGAAATATTTGACTTTGATGTCACAAAACTCTCCATCAACACATTGAGTCTTGGGCTGGCGGGTATCGAGGTATATGACCTTCTGAGGGATGAATATGATATCCAGACAGAGTTTGGAGATGTTGCCAACATGCTTGCCTACATCTCTGTGGGCGACCGCCGGAGCGACATTGAACGCCTGATCGGTGCCCTGTCAGAAATAAGGAGACGGTTCAAAAAGGACAAAGTAGCTCTCTTCAAGACAGAATACATCAACCCCGAGGTCGTTATGACCCCCAGGGATGCCTTTTATTCTGATTGCGTTTCATTGCCGCTGGATGACTGCAGCGGCCGGATCTGTACCGAATTCGTCATGTGCTATCCCCCGGGGATTCCCATCCTGGCACCGGGAGAAATGATCACTTCCCAGATAATCGAATATATCCGCTACTGTAAAGATAAAGGCTGTTCCATGACAGGCCCGGAAGATATGGAAGTGGAGAGACTGAACGTCTTAAAGGAGGAATAATATGGAATTTTGGTATACGGAAAAGCATACGAATGATGTAAAATTTTCAATCCGGGTGGACAAACAGCTTGCCTCCATTGACAGTGAATTTCAAAGAATTGATGTGTTTGAATCTCCTGCGTTCGGGACATTTCTGACACTGGATGGTTATATGATGCTCACGGAAAAAGACGAATTTATCTATCACGAAATGATTGTGCATCCCGCTATGGCAGTACATCCCAATCCGGAAAACATTCTTGTAATCGGAGGCGGGGATGGTGGCGCCTTGCGGGAACTGGCAAAATATCCCGGCGTGAAAACTCTGGATATCGTTGAAATCGACAAGCTGGTGGTTGATGTCTGCAAGAAATGGCTGCCCCAGACTGCCTGTGGATTTGACGACAGCCGGGTTCGCGTATTCTATCAGGACGGCCTCAAATACGTCCGTTCCTGTATTGACAAGTATGATATCATTATCGTGGATTCCACGGACCCGTTTGGTCCGGGTGAAGGTCTGTTCACAAAAGAATTTTATGGGAATTGTTTTAAAGCACTTAAAGAAGACGGAATTATGGTGAACCAGCACGAAAGTCCTTTTTATCCAAAAGATGCGGAGGCCATGCAGAGGGCTCACAAGCGGATTACGGAATCCTTCGGGATATGCAGGGTCTACCAGGCTCATATTCCGACTTATCCGTCCGGCCACTGGCTGTTTGGCTTTGCCTCAAAAAAATACCATCCGGTCAGAGACCTGAAGGTCAGAAAATGGAAGGCCCTGGATTTGAAAACGCATTATTATAATACCAACCTGCATGCAGGTTCCTTTGCTCTGCCAAACTACGTTGAGGAGATTTTGAGAAATGTTGAATCAGAAGAATAATGACAACTTCCTGGGAGGTCCCCAGAATTTCGAAGAGTCGGACATTGTCATCTTTGGAGCTCCCTTCGATTCCACCACTTCTTACCGCCCAGGGACCAGATTTGGACCCAAATCCATGCGAAGTGAATTCTTTGGTATCGAAACTTACAGCCCCTACCAGGACCTGGATCTTGCCGATTTCACAATTTATGACGCAGGTGACCTGGACCTTTGCTTCGGAGACTGCTCCTATTCCCTGAAACAGATAGAAGATATGGCCTCCGAGATATTGGCTGAAGGTAAACTGCCTTTCCTGCTCGGGGGAGAGCATCTGGTCACACTGGGAAACGTCAGGGCCTCCGCTGCGAGATATCCGGACCTTCACATCCTTCACCTGGATGCTCATGCGGATTTACGGGATGATTATCTGGGAATGCAGCTGTCACATGCCTGCGTCATACGTCGCTGCCATGAAATTTTAGGCGATGGAAGAATCTTCCAGTTTGGTATCCGTTCCGGAGACAAAAGTGAATTTGAATTCGCCAAAAGACACACATACATGAATAAATTCAATCTGGAAGGGCTGGAAAACACCCTGGAAGGTCTCCGTGGAAAACCGGTCTATCTCACGATAGATCTGGACATTCTGGATCCTTCCGTGTTTCCAGGAACCGGAACCCCGGAACCGGGCGGACTATCTTTCCATATGCTGCTGGAAGGCATCATGAAAATAACGGAATCCATGAACATAGTTGCGTGTGACTTAAATGAACTTTCACCGACTTATGATTCCAGTGGCATATCTACCATGACGGCCTGTAAACTGTTAAGGGAGATTCTGCTCTCGCTTAGCGCTAAACAATTATAAATTACGGAGGTGTAGAATTATGGGAAAAGCACTAATAATCGGATGTGGCGGAGTCGCCAGTGTTGCCATCCATAAATGCTGCCAGAACAGCGAAGTCTTTACAGAGATTATGATAGCTTCAAGAACAAAAAGCAAGTGTGATGCTCTCAAAGAAAAATTAAAAAACAGCAAGACAATCATTCATACCGCACAGGTAGATGCGGATAATGTCGAGGAACTTATTGAACTCATCAATGGATTCAAACCGGACGTAGTGCTGAATCTCGCTCTGCCTTATCAGGATCTGAGCATCATGGATGCCTGCCTTGCGACCAAGACCAGTTATGTGGACACGGCCAATTATGAGCCGCTGGACACAGCAAAATTCGAATACAAATGGCAGTGGGCTTACAGGGAAAGATTCAGGGAGGCCGGCATCACCGCCCTTTTGGGAAGCGGATTCGACCCTGGCGTTACAAGTGTATTCTCCGCCTATGCGCTGAAGCATGAGTTTGATGAAATACATTACATCGACATTCTGGATGCCAATGCGGGCGATCATGGTTATCCATTTGCTACCAACTTCAATCCGGAAATCAATATCCGTGAGGTAACGGCCAACGGAAGCTATTGGGAAAATGGAAAATGGGTGGAGACAGAGCCTATGGAAATCAAGAGAGTCTATAACTTCCCGGAAATCGGTGAAAAGGATATGTATCTCCTTCATCACGAGGAACTGGAGTCCCTGGCTCTTAATATTAAAGGAATCAAGCGAATCCGCTTTTTCATGACCTTCGGACAAAGCTATCTGACACACCTGAAATGCCTGGAAAACGTGGGGATGACTTCCATCGAGCCTATCGAGTTTGACGGAAAGATGATTGTTCCCCTGCAGTTCCTGAAAGCTGTTCTTCCGGATCCTGCCAGCCTGGGCCCAAGGACCGTGGGAAAAACCAATATCGGCTGTATTTTCAGGGGCATAAAAGACGGAAAAGAAAAGACATACTATTTATATAACGTATGCGACCATCAGGAATGTTACCGGGAAGTAGGCAGCCAAGCCATCAGTTATACGACCGGTGTCCCGGCCATGATCGGCACCATGCTCGTCATGAATGGTACCTGGGCAAAACCCGGCGTATACAATATAGAAGAATTTGATCCGGATCCTTTCATGGATGCCCTCAACAAGTGGGGACTACCTTGGAAAGAAAGCTTCCATCCGGATCTGGTGGATTAATGATGGAAAAGTGTTTCAGTCAGGTTCCGACGCCAGGATATGTGATAGACGAAAACCTGCTTATAAAAAACCTGGAAATCCTACAATACGTAATGGACAAGAGCGGATGCAAGATACTCCTGGCCCAGAAGGCCTTTTCCATGTTTTATCTGTATCCTCTGATTTCAAAGTACTTGATTGGGACCGCAGCAAGCGGTCTCTTTGAAGCACGTCTGGGACACGAGGAATTCGATGGCGAGACCCATATTTTCAGTCCGGCCTATCAGGAAAAAGAGTTTCCCGTCATAACAAAAATCTGCGACCATATTATCTTTAACAGCTTTTCCCAGTGGGAGAAATTTAGTCCGGCCGCCATGGCCGCGGGCAAAAGCTGCGGCATGCGGATCAACCCTGAATTCTCTACCCAGGATGGTCACGCCATCTACGACCCATGTGCACCCTATTCCCGCCTCGGAGTAACTGAAACCGAATTCAAGGGCAATGATGCTGCAGGTCTGGACGGTCTCCATCTTCATACCTTGTGTGAACAGACACAGGAACCGCTTCTTGCGACGCTTGAAGTTTTTGAGGCTAAATTCGGCTCGTATTTAAAGAATATGAAATGGCTGAATCTGGGCGGAGGTCACCACATCACAAGAAATGATTACGATGTGGAGGTCCTGATAGAAACCATTCTGCGGCTCAGGAAAACCTATGATATTGAAGTCTATCTGGAACCTGGAGAAGCAGTAGTCCTGAACACAGGATTCCTGGTCACTACGGTACTGGAGACCATCCATAACGGCATGGACATCCTGATCCTGGACACCTCCGCTGCCTGCCACATGCCGGACGTCCTGGAGATGCCTTACCGCCCCGAGATTATCGGAGCGGGTCTGCCGGGAGAAAAAAATTACTCATACCGTCTTGGCGGGCCGACATGTCTGGCCGGAGACATCATCGGGGATTACTCTTTCGACACTGCCGTAAATCCGGGGGACAGGCTGGTTTTCTGCGATATGGCCCATTACACGATGGTCAAGAACAACACATTCAATGGCATGGCGCTTCCTTCCATATCTGTTTACAGTACAGATAAAGAGATTAAGATAATCAGGGAATTTGGATTTGAGGACTTCAAACAGAGGCTGTCATAGTTCCTCAGAATCCAGGATTATGGTAAAGGGGCCATCATTTATCAGTTCGACTTTCATGTCAGCTCCGAAGATGCCCGTTTCCACTCCTGAGATATCCTCTTTGCATTTTTCAATTATGTACTCATACAGAGACTCGGCCTGCTCAGGTTCGCCTGCACGTGTAAACGACGGCCGGTTGCCTTTTCTGCAATCTGCATATAATGTAAACTGGGACACAATCAGCAGGCTGCCATCCACATCCTTTAAGGATAAATTGGTTTTTCCATTTTCATCTTCAAATATCCGCAGGCCGGTAAGCTTTCTCACGAGCTTATCGGCTTCTTTTTTTGTATCTTCCCGACTGACTCCGATCAGAACCAGAAAACCTTTTCCTATTTCGCCTGTTACTCTGCCCTCCACCATTACTGAGGCACGGCTGACCCTTTGGACTATAAATTTCACTCCATTTCCTCCTTCCCAACGATAAAAAAAGCCGCCAGCCCGTTTAAGGGTTCGCGGCTATGAATATACCTGATTATTTGCTCATCTGTTTTGCAACTTCTTCTGCAAAATTTTCTTCTTTTTTCTCGATGCCTTCACCCGTCTCAAATCGTACGAATGACTTGATTTTGATGTCGGTTCCAACTGCCTTTGATACCTGCTCGAGATATTTGGCTACAGTAAGATCTCCGTCCTTTACATAAATCTGATCAAGAAGACATACTTCTTTAAGCTCCTTGTTCAGACGTCCGATTATCATTTTCTCAATGATGCTTTCCGGCTTGTCTGGATTTTCGTTGCTTGCCTGAGCCTTAAGGATTTCTTTTTCATGCTCGATATACTCATCGCTGATTTCATCCCTGGAAACATATTTTGGAGACAAAGCAGCTACCTGCATCGCTACATTCTTAAGTGCCTCTTTAACTTCAGCATTTACAACAGCGGATTCTGCGTCTACAAGAACGCCGATTCTTCCGCCGCCATGGAGGTAAGGAACAACCACTCCGTTTTCTGCATTGATCTTAACGAATCTTCTGATGCTTAATTTCTCGCCGATAACAGCAATCTGACTGACAAGTTCTTCCTGAACGGTTTTGGATGCGTCTTTGATCCATTTTTGTTCCGCAAGCTCTTCAACCGTTCCAACATCTGAAGTAAGAATCTGTTCTGCCACGTCCGCTACGAAAGTCCTGAATGTATCATTCTGGGCAACAAAATCTGTTTCGCTGTTAACTTCAACTATAATTGCGGTAACATCATCTTTAACAGAAACCCATACGATACCCTCAGCTGCGATTCTGCTGGCTTTTTTCTCTGCTGAAGCCAGTCCTTTTTCTCTCAGGACCTCAACAGCTTTATCATAATCACCCTCAGATTCCACGAGAGCTCTTTTACAGTCCATAACTCCTGAACCGGTCATATTTCTTAATTCTTTTACCATTGCTGCGGTAATTTCCATTACAATAACCTCCTATGCTTCAACAGGTGCTGTTTCTTCTGCTACAGCTTCCTCTGAATACCCTTCTTCAGTGCCAGTCATTTCTTCGCCCTGTCTTGCTTCGATAACAGCATCTGCCATTCTGGAAACAATCAGTTTTACGGCTCTGATGGCATCGTCATTTCCAGGAATAACAAAATCAAGTTCTTCTGGATCACAGTTTGTATCAGCAATGCCGATAAGAGGTATTCCCAGTTTCTGAGCTTCTAATACACAGATTCTTTCTTTTTTAGGATCTACAACAAAGATGGCACTTGGAACTTTTTTCATGTTCTTGATACCGCCAAGGTTTTTCTCCAGCTTATCCCATTCTTTTCTTAATTCGATAACTTCTTTTTTAGGAAGAACTTCAAAAGTTCCATCTTCTGACATTCTTTCGATATCTTTCAGTCTTGCAATCCTGCTCTGGATGGTCTTGAAGTTGGTCAGCATACCGCCTAACCATCTTTCATTTATGTAAAACATACCGCAACGGTCTGCTTCAACCTTAACGGTTTCCTGGGCCTGTTTCTTTGTTCCTACGAATAAGATGCTTCCGCCATCAGCTGCGATATCGGAAATAGTCTTGTATGCGGTATCGATCAGACCTACGGTCTTCTGTAAATCGATGATGTAGATACCATTTCTTTCTGTGTAAATGTATGGAGCCATCTTAGGGTTCCATCTTCTTGTCTGGTGTCCGAAATGTACACCGGCTTCAAGTAACTGTTTCATTGAAATAACGCTCATTTTTTTTCCTCCATTTTGGTTAATATCCTCCGTATGTCTCACGCTCCGAAAAAACCTGAATTCAGGCACCCTTTTCAGAATTGGCATACGTGCATTTTTGTAGCTATAGAATTGTACCACGGTTTTTCTGAATTGGCAAGGATTATTGCCTATAAATCCATTTACACCCTCTCCCCATTATAGTACAATAGCTGATAAGAACAAGAAAGCGGAGGTCTGCCATGCAGTCAGTTGATATCGTTGTTCCATGCTTTAACGAAGCATCCGGAATTGAGTCCTTTTATGCCGAGACCCGAAAAGTCCTGGACACAATTGACGGATGTATTTTTCATTTCATTTTCATAAATGACGGCAGTTCGGACAAAACACCGGACATACTCGCCCGTTTTGCTAAGATTAACTCGGACTCCGATTATATATCCCTATCGCGGAATTTCGGCAAGGAAGCTGCCATATATGCGGGTCTGAAGTTTTCCACCGGCGACTGCGTTATTGTTATGGATGCAGATCTGCAGCACCCGCCTGACCTTATTCCGGAAATGATTGCAGGAATCCGGGAGGGCTATGACAGTTGTGCTGCAAAAAGGATTTCACGTACCGGAGAAACCTTTTTCAGGAGCGGCCTGTCCAGAGCCTTTTACAGAATCAGCAACAAGATGACAGATGTCAGCCTCGCTGAAGGCGTGGTGGATTACCGGATCATGAAGCGCAGTGTAGTGGATGCGGTCTTAAGCCTGGGAGAGGTGCAGCGTTTTTCAAAAGGTCTTTTTGCCTGGGTAGGGTTCGACACCAAGTGGATTCCCTATGATAACATAACCCGGGAAACGGGAAAGTCCAAGTGGAATTACAGGAATCTTTTCAAATATGCAATGGACGGGATAACGTCCTTTTCCGTCCTTCCCCTGAGGCTTGTGACGGCAATGGGATTTTTCATTTCCGTCATTGCGTTTGTTTACATAATCATCACACTCATCAAGACCTTGATCACCGGCATCGATGTACCCGGATATGTCACGACTCTTTCAGCCGTGCTGTTTTTGGGTGGAATCGTGGAGATTTCGATAGGAATCATCGGAGAATATATAGGACATATCTATATGGAAGCAAAAAAACGTCCAATTTTCATAATCAAAGGGACAAGTTTGAAAAAGGGAGGAAGCGACACCAATGAATAAAACAAGACGCCCCTGTGCAGCTTATATCATCTCCTTCTTCGTTCCTGTCCTTATCATAACCATCATTTACATATTCAGAGGAATCTACCCTTTTGGAGACAACTGTTATCTCCGGAGTGATATGTATCACCAATACGCTCCTTTCATGAAAGAATTTTTCAACAAACTTGTTAGCGGCGGAAGCCTTGCGTATTCCTGGAATATCGGTATGGGGGTGAATTTCCTTCCTGTTTACGCCTACTACCTGGCAAGTCCCCTAAACTGGATTATTGTTTTCGTTTCCCGGAACCACATAATTGAAATCATGAGCGTTTTCATTGTTCTCAAGTCTGGTCTCGCCGGGTTTACCTTCGCTTATTACCTGGGAAGGAAGTACAATACACGCAACATGCTGATCGCCTTATTTTCAATCTTCTATGCCCTTTCCTCCTACATGGCTGCCTACACATGGAACCTGATGTGGCTCGACTGCATCGTACTGCTGCCTATTGTCGTACTGGGAATAGAAGAACTGGTACTCAGAAATAAATGTCTCCTTTACTGCATTGCCCTTGCCATATGCATCATATCCAACTACTACATTGCCATAATGATAAGCATTTTTTCCGTCCTCTATTTCATTTTCATGATGGTTTCCACACCGGACTCCAGCCTTGGAAATATCTTACGGAAAATCCAGAATTTCATCCTTTATTCCATGATTTCCGGTGGTCTGGCTGCATTCTTACTCATTCCGGTGATTTACGCAATGCAGCTTACTGCGTCCTCCGATATGACCTTCCCTCAGACATGGATCAAATACTTTACAATGTTTGAAATTCTGGCCAGAGGGCTGATGAATGTGGAGCCGGCAGTCCTTACAGCCCACGAAGCCAACATTTACAGCAGTGTCATCGTATTTATGATGATTCCCCTGTTTCTGTTCAACAAAAGAATAAGCGGCAGGGAAAAAGCCTGCAAGATGATTCTGGTCGCCATTTTTTTCCTGAGTTTCAATTTCAATATACCTAACTATATCTGGCATGGTTTTCATTTTCCAAACAGTCTGCCCTGCCGGCAGTCCTTCATTCTTATCTTCCTGCTGCTGGTAATGAGTTTCCAGGCTTTTATCGACATAAGAAGGTATTCATCCTCCCAGATCTACGGAAGCTTCTTCGGAACTGCCGTCTTCTTCATGTTTATCGAGCATTTCCTGACAGGTGAAGATAAACTCCCCTACTATACAGTTTATCTGAGTCTTTTATTCGTTGCCTTGTACCTGCTCGTAATAAGCCTGTTCCGGGGAAACGGCATTTCCCGTCCAGCCGTGTTGTACCTGTTTTTTGTTGTTGCAATAGCAGAAGCCGCAATCAACACAGGGTCCACCGCCTTCAGCACAACCACCAGATCTGCCTATTTAAGCGACAATGCGGACGTGGAAAATGTACTTGCCCAGGTCCAGAAAGAGGATACGGGTTTTTACCGGATTGAAAAGGTTTTGCGCCGGACAAAAAATGACGCCGCCTGGCACGATTACAAAGGAGTTTCCATCTTTTCCTCCACTACAAATGCCGGCGTCACCGACTACCTTGGTTCCCTTGGCTTTGAGGAATCTATGAACGCTTATTCCTTTTATGGATATACGCCTTTGACCGCTTCACTGCTTAATGTGAAATACATGCTGTCAAACACAGTACTTGAAGAAAGCGATTTATACAGTCTGTACGCCCAGTCCGGAAGCATTTCCCTGTATGAAAATAAATATACTTTACCACTAGGCTTCATGGTGAATGGGAACCTGGAAGAAATATTTTCCACCTTGGATAATGATCCTTTTGTGGTACAGAATAATTTTGTGTCCGCCACCACTGGCTTGGAAAATATTTTCACGATACTTTCCTCCGGCAGCACCGGTTCTTCCGCGTATGCAGACATAGAGGAAGATGGTCATATTTTCGCCTATGTAAATACGGATGCAAAATCCGTTACAGTTGAAATCACAAGTGCCTCCGGAATAACCATTGAAACAAAAACGTATGATAGTACCCAGCATGACCGAATTATAGATATTGGCACCGTATCTGCTGGTAACAAAGTCACTATATCTCCAGACAGCTCAGAGAATGCCATCTTCTCCTATTTCGCTGCGTTCAACGAAAAAGTTTATACGGATGTTTTCAAGGAACTGGATGCCGGATCTCTTGTAATCGAAAAATATTCCGATACGTATATCCGCGGCACTGTCGATGCCGGTGAAGACGGTCTTTTGCTTACGTCCATTCCATATGATGAAGGCTTCTCCGTTTATGTGGACGGAAAGAAAACAGACACAAAAGCTTTCAAAAACGCCTTCATCAGTTTTCCGGTCGAAAAAGGCAGCCATACGATTGTATTGGTATACTCACCCAAAGGTCTTGCTTTGGGCTTCATCATCTCGGCTGCCTCACTTGTTGCACTCTTACTGGTTATTGGGTGGAAGCTGTATCGAAAGCGTCATAAAGATTGATATCAATGCTTGCAATACCGGCTATGGAAAGATTTTTCCATAGCCTTTTATTTACTGTATGGTTCAAACCTTCAACAAATGGCTGATAGGATTTTTCAAATACTTCGTCTTTCTCCTTTTGGATAAGCTCTGTCTTTTTATGTGCGCTCTCATCCGGAAGATAACTGTTGAGGCATCTGATAACGTAAAATCCTTTATCCGTCTCAATGACTCCGCTTATTTCTCCATCCTTAAGAGAAAAGGCCGCCTCTGAAAACACCTCCTCCATTTCGCTTTTACAGAAGGTATATTCCACGGTCGAATCATCCGAGTATTCCTGCGCCAGTGCCGCAAAGTCTTCTCCGTTCGTCGCCTTGTCCAGGATATCTGCCGCTTTCGACTTTGCACTTTGGATTTCTTGCTCTCCAAATGCAACTCGGTTTCCCTCATCATCCAGAGAGAATGTCTTGATGAAGATGCTCTGGACCCGGATTACCTTGGCATCCACGTCACTGATTTTCGATGCAATATCCCCGGTCATCTCATCGAAGACCTTTTCAGCCAGCGCATATTTCTCAACGATTTCATAGATGGATTCCTGGTTGACCCCGGTCTTTTCAACCTGATCCGAAGTCAAGGCACCATAAAATACATTGCTGACCTGTTTCACCTTTTCCTTTTCCCCATCCGTCAGTACGGTTCCATTTTTCTTTGCGAACAGATAGCGAAGCGTTATATCGGACATTTCATCAAGTACATCCGCCTTAATATATTGCTCAAATCCGTCTCCAGCAAATTCCTGGTTCCACACATCTTCACCAAATCGTTTTTCGTACGCACTTTTCTTAATTCCGAGAAAAAGCCTGGCAGTACTGACACTGCAGGTTTCATCCGATATCGTATAAACCTCTTTGCTGCTGAGTATTGTAGTGAAATTAATCCTGCCGCACCCGCTGAGCAGCAGAATGCATAGCATTGCTGCCAAGACCATTTTTTTCATTTTATAATTCTGCTCCCTGAATTTGTTTTTTACTGCCAGAACATTAACGTTTGATTTGACTCCTAATGCTCAGTCTGAATAAGACACGCAAAACAGGGTCAATCACCCCTGAAAGCATCAATGTCAGCCATCTGCTTCTTCTGCCTTGCTGCGGACATATTTCAGAACAGGGAAGGAAATCTTCGTTTCTGAAATCACAATTGAAATGAATATCAATAGAAATCCTCCGAGCAGTTTGGGTGTGACACTTTCTCCATATAGCATTACGGAGAATAAAACTCCAAAAACCGATTCCAGACTTAGAATAATGGATGCCGCAGAAGGGTTTGTGTATTTTTGTCCGATGTTCTGTAATAGCAGTGCTATTGCCGTGGCAAAAAAAGCAAGATAGACCATATCAAGGACCAGACCTCCCGACCATACGGAAACAGGCGGAATGTCTTCGAATATAAAGGTGGTGATCCAGGAAAACACCGAACAATAAGCAAACTGCAGAATTGTAATCAATACCGGATCCCTGTTTTTCCCAAAAACCGCAACGGCAACCATATGAGCTGCATAAAAAAATCCGCCGATAATTGTAAAAGCATCGCCAAAGCCTATTCTCAGTCCTTCAGTAAGGGAAACCAATCCAATTCCCCCAAGGCATAACACCGCCGCAATAAAATTCGACATCTCCGGTCTTTTTTTCCGCACAAACCAAAACAGGAAAGGGACCATAACACAGTAAATCGAGGTGAGGAATGCATTCTTTCCCGGTGTGGTCCCGGTAATTCCTATAGTCTGCGTAAAGTACGCAACAAACAGAAATGCGCCTATAACGAGCGTCCCCCGGATATACTCTGCATTTATTCCAGGCAGCTTCTTACGGAATACTATGCACAAAAAGATGCAGGCTACCGTAAAGCGGATGGAAAGAAGATAATTAGACGGCAGGACTTCTGTTGTGTTTTTCATAATAAAAAAGGAGCTCCCCCATATCAGCGCCGCTGCAAACAGGGAAAGTCTTGCTCCTATTTTTATATTTTTTTCGCTTTTCATAATTTCTCCGTGCATTCTATACTAAAGGACACTGTTTAAAAATTTCCTCGTTTTATCATTTTGTGGATTGCTGAATATTTCTGCCGGGCTTCCGGTCTCCAATATCAATCCGTTGTCCATGAATGATACGTTGTCTGCTACTTCTCTGGCAAATCCCATTTCATGGGTGACAACAACCATGGTCATTCCTTCTCGGGCCAGATCCTTCATTACCTCCAGAACCTCCCCAACCATTTCTGGATCCAGAGCAGAAGTGGGTTCATCAAAGAGCATCACTTCCGGTTCCATAGCGAGTGCTCTCACGATTGCAATACGCTGTTTCTGCCCTCCCGAAAGTTTATTGGGATACGAGTCCGCTTTATCTTCCAGTCCGATTTTCCGCAGAAGCTTCATGGCTCTTTCCTCCGCTTCCGACGCGGATAATTTCAGCAGACGCATGGGCGCCAGAGTAATATTCTTAAGAACCGTCATATGGGGAAACAGATTGAATTGCTGGAACACCATTCCAATCTTACATCTCAGTTTATTAATATCATTCCGGGAGTCCGTTATATCCACACCTTCAAAAAGAATGGTCCCCGCACTGGTTTCCTCCAGCCGGTTCAGGCATCGGAGAAACGTGGATTTTCCGGATCCAGATGGGCCAATGATGACCATGACTTCCCCTTTGTGTATGTCCATGGACACACGGTCAAGAACCTTGTTCTTTCCGAAAAACTTCTCGATATTTTCGACTTTAAATACTATATCCGAATTAACGTTCACCGGCATGCAGTCTCCTTTCCAGGCGGCTTATCCCCGCTGATAACAACATCACGATAACCAGGTAGATGAGGGCTACCGCTATCAGTGGCATGAAGGCCTCATAGGTCCGGCTTCTGATAATATCCCCCCCTTTTGTTAAATCCATCAGCCCGATATACCCGGAAATGGAGGTCTCCTTAAGGAGAGAGATGGATTCGTTGCCCAAGGCTGGCAATACATTTTTAAAAGCCTGGGGAATAATAATAAACCGGAACGTCTCCAGGTAGCTTAATCCGAGGCTCCTTCCAGCTTCAAACTGTCCGCTGTCGATGGAATTGATACCAGAGCGGACAATTTCTGCCACGTAAGCACCTGAATTGATGCCGAAGGCAATCACAGCAACGAAAACCTTGGAAACATTGGGGCTGGTAAATATAACATAATAAATAATCAATAGCTGTATCATTACTGGTGTGCCTCGTACAATCGTCAGATACAGCTTGCAGATGGCATTGGGAATTTTCAGCTTTCCGGTTTTATCCGCACTGGTACGGATTACTGCCACCACAAAACCAAGAACAACGCCAATGATTAACGCAAAAAACGTAATGACAAACGTTGTTTTCAGTCCCTCGAACAGATAGACCCAGCGGTCGTCCGTTATGAAGTTGTTAATAAATTTTTCGGAAAAATTTTCCATTCTATCACCTCAGACAGACAGGGCTGCGGCACGAATGCTGCAACCCCGTGATGTTTTATTTACGGTTATTTTCTAACGATGATTACCTGCGTTGCGGTTGTGTAAGGCACTGTAAAATCGATGCTGAGAAGCCTGTCTTCCGTCACCGTCATCCCAGCAACACCTATATCAGCCCTGCCTGACTGAACGGCATTTATGATGGAATCAAACTCCATATCTTCTATCTTCAATTCCATACCCAGGATATCGCATACTGCCTGTGCCATATCTGCATCGATTCCTACAATGGTTTCCCCGTCATAATATTCATATGGCTCGAAGGCTGCGTTAGTTGCCATTGTAAGCGTTCCGTTGGAACGGTCGACATTTTCCGGTGAGGTGTATGGCGTCTTCCCTTTTGTATCGTCGCCGATGTAGTTGCTGATGATGGAATCCAGTGTACCATTTTCTTTTAAGGTCGTAAGAGCTCCGTTGATCTTATCTTTCAACTCGCTGTTCTCTTTGGAAATACAAATTGCGTATTGCTCTTCAGCAAATTTTTCATCCAGTATGGTCAGATCATCATTTTTTGCAACAAAGGCTTTTGCTGGCTCCTGGTCGATAATCACACAGTCTACCTTTCCCTGTTTTAAAGCCTGGACAGCATCTGTTCCCTTGGAATATCTGTCAAGTTTGGACCCGTCCTCTTCGTAGTCCGATGCATAAATATCACCTGTGGTTCCCAGCTGGACCCCTATTGTCTTGCCCGGGAGATCGTCCACGGAAAACACCGTGTTCTCTGGAATATTACTGCCTCCGCATCCGGCTAGAGACATGGCCAACACCGCCGCTGCCGCAAAAACTAGAACTTTTTTCATTAAGTTTCTCCTCCTATTTATGTATATTAATTCATAATTTACGCATAAATTTACATTTTTATGTATATTTATGCGTATAATTTAACACTTATCCGATTATTTGTCAATGCCTTGTTCAGATGATTTTGTGGGCCTTCAGGGTATGGTAAAGTCTTGCGATTGGAAGCCCTACCACGTTTGCATACTCGCCATCGATTTTCTGAATAAATTTTGCAGCTTTTCCCTGGATGGCATACCCGCCGGCTTTATCATAGGGTTCCTCCGTGTCAATATACCTGTTGATGTCCTCATCTGTCATCTCGTACATGGAGACATCCGTCTTTTCAACGAAGGAAATCACTTTTTCCTTGTCATTCTCCTTTATGATTAGGCACACTCCTGTAAATACAGCATGACGATCTCCCTGCAGCTGTCTGAGCATGCGCAGGGCGTCCTCGCGGTCTTTCGGCTTTCCCAGGATATCCATGCCGGAAACCACGATGGTATCCGCACCAATGATTACCGTCCCATTACCATAATCCCCTGCCACATCCTCCGCTTTCATTACGGCAAGTTCTCTGGCTATCTCCTTTGGATTAGTCTGGAGGGTCACCTCCTCCACCGTGCTGACCTGACAAATAAACCCGATATCAAGGCTTGCCAGCAGCTCTTTTCTTCTTGGTGACTGTGAAGCGAGAACGAATTTATACATTTTATACCTAACTTTCCCAGGCCCTTACCCTGTATTCGATTCCGAGCCTGTCACAGATTTCCTGACACTGTCCTTCCTCTTCCTTTGTTATTGTGGAATCCACGGTAGTCATGACGACTCTGTTCACATATTTTCTTACGTTTCCGGCAAATTTCAGCACTGCGTCAAATGAATCTCTTCCAAAAATATTCCGGGTCAGTTCGAAGTACTTATCCTTATCAGGAGTATTCAGACTGATGGATACAGTATCAACCAATCCCTCAAACATCGGGGTAGTATCTTTTCCATGAATCAGATCTGTCAGCCCATTGGTGTTTACCCGTATGGGTTTATTATATTTCTCTTTAATGAACTTTGCAATAGCCAGAAGATCATCCAGCCTCTCCGTAGGTTCACCGAAACCACAGAAAACTATCTCCTTGTATTTCTCTATTCCGGCTGACTGCAGCTCCCGGATCACCTCATCGACAGATGGTTCATGTTCCAGCCAGAGATTGTCCGACCCGTAGACGCTGTCCATGGAATTGCGCAGACAGAACACACAGTCTGCCGGGCACCTGTTTGTCAGGTTGATATAAAGGCTTCCATGCACCTCATATAGAATTGTCATCATAATCATCTACCTCCGGTTTATTTTAAGTGTTGCAGCATTTCTTCAAAACAGACTCCGTCCGTTTTGGGTATGTCCAGCTCGATGGAACGGAGGATGCATTTTTTTACAAATGTGGATGCCTTCCGTACAGAATGATACAGTTCCACTCCATTAACCGCATCTGCAGCTATGACAGCCGTAAAGATATCTCCCGTACCGGATCTTTCCGTCCCCACTCTGTGGGACTTGACCATGCGTACTTCTTCACCTCTGCAGTATATCATATTAGAAATGAACTGTCCCTGCAGAATTCCCGTTATAACAATTCTGTCCGGACCTCTTTCACACAGAGTTTCAGCAATTTTTTCCAGCTCTTTGATCCTCCATACTCCCTCGTGGTATCCAGTGTCCGTCAGAATACAGGCCTCGGTAAGGTTTGGCGTCATAATATCGGCATATTCAACCAGTTCAGACATCGTGGAGCAGATATCATTGGTGCAGGTAGGGTATCTGTGACCGTAATCTCCCATGACCGGATCAATAATGACCTGTGTTCTTTCCGTCTTGAAATCACGGATAAACTTCTTGACGATCTGCACCTGGTGCACGCTGCCTAGAAATCCCGAGGTAATCCCTTCAAATTCCAGGTTAAGTTTTTTCCAGTGGTCCACATACGGCTGCATTTTCTCTGTATAGTCGTCAAAGAAATATTCATCAAATCCAGTGTGGTTGGAGAGTATTGCGGTCGGAACTGCGCAGCATTGTACTTTCAAATGGGATATGACCGGTATGGCAGCCATTAGGGAGCATCTCCCAAACCCGGAAAGATCGTTGATTACTGCAATTTTTTTCTGATTATTATGGGACATGTTTTTCGCCTACCTTGTCATAGTTTTAATAAATGAAGATTTTTCCAGTATGAAGGCCAGTATGTAAAATGCCACTATGTTCACTACACCCTCCAGGATAAGCCCTGGAGTGGAAGCCAGCCCTGCTGCAAGACTTCCGTACAAAATGGCCCCGCTGAATGTATAGCCGACAACCATCCACGCGTTTGATATCACCGCCCCTGCCAGAAGACCTGCTGAGGCCACTTTTTTAGGATGATTGTTTTTGTTCGAAAGGCTGCCGATAACAAACCCCATTATGCTTTTGATGATAAGGGTTGGAATAATCCAGATGGCATATCCCGTAAGAAAATCGGCCAACGCAGAACCAACTGCTGCTGACGCTGCGCCCACCCGCTTACCAAACAGATACGAGGAAAGAAGTATAAACGTATTTCCAAAATGGGCATAGCCCAGCGGTATGGTAACCTGAATGAACATGGTGGAGATACAGATCAAGGCTGTCGCCAGAGCGGCATACACTAATTTTTTAACAGATATTCCTTCTTTGTTTTCAACGTTCATAGTCATGACTTGCACCTCGCATAAATTATTTTCTTCATAATACTATAAACTGGTTATAAGTAAAATGCCAGATTTGCGATTTTTAACAAGGCCAGTATGACCAGGTGCACTGGATAGAATAAATAGAAAGCATATTTTCCCCCATCGAACCCTTTTTTTCCATTATAAAGAAAAATCGGCACGAGAGATATCAGAGCAAAAATCTGGATTCCTCCGAACATCAGTCCATTGATCAGCAGCATGGCTGCCACAATCACTTTCTTTTCATGTCGGAACCGGTAAAATACGTATATCAACAGTATACCAGCTGCGGAATAATCTGTCCTCAGAATCATGGCTGCCGCCATCCCTAGAACCAGTGGGATTATTTCTGTTATATAATTTTTTGCCCTTGCACAGAAAACAATAGTGGAAAGCCCGATGAACAGGGTCCAGAATACATTTTGCCCGGAAAAATCCATAAGCGAATGATGGAAGGCCATGTCAAAAGGCAGCTCCGACGCCAAGGCAAACACGAACAGTCTGGCTCCATATTTTTTTATATTTCTCGTATGGAAGAACCCCTCCACTATCAAAAAACAATAAATGGGAAACGCAAGACGTCCGATAATACGCAGCAGGATGAACTCGGGAAACAATACGGCCCCCACGTGATCTGTCAGCATACTTGCAACGGCAATTATTTTAAGCAGAAAGGTCGTTGTATGAATCTTCTTAAACTGTTCCATTGTTCCTCCTGTATCTCAAATCAATGATTAGCCTCTTGCAAATTATACCAAATATTGTACAATAAGAAATAGCGAATTAAAATGAAAGGTAAATTTTATATGATAAGTGCAAATAATGTAACACTCAGAATAGGCAAAAAGGCTCTCTTTGAAGACGTAAACATCAAATTCACTGAAGGGAACTGCTATGGTCTTATCGGCGCCAACGGCGCCGGTAAATCCACTTTTTTGAAGATTTTATCTGGAGAAATCGACCCCAGCAAAGGCACCATTTCCATTACTCCGGGACAGAGACTATCCTTCCTGAAGCAGGAACACTTCAAATTTGATGAACATACGGTCATGGATACCGTTATGATGGGGAATGCAAGACTGTATGAAATAATGAAGGAAAAGGATGCCATTTATGCCAAAGAGGATTTTACAGAGGAAGATGGCATCAAGGCAAGTGAACTGGAGGGTGAATTTGCTTCCATGAACGGCTGGGAAGCTGAATCAGAGGCCGCTATCCTTCTTAATGGTCTTGGCATTGACACAGAATTCCACTACATGCTCATGAAAGATCTGAACGGAAGTCAGAAGGTAAAGGTGCTTCTTGCCCAGGCGCTGTTTGGCAATCCCGATATCCTGCTTCTGGATGAGCCGACAAACCATCTGGATTTAGATGCCATTTCCTGGTTAGAGGAGTTTCTGATCAATTTTGACAATACTGTTATCGTTGTTTCCCATGACCGCTACTTCCTCAATAAAGTATGTACACACACGGCTGACATAGACTACGCAAAGATTACCCTCTACGCAGGCAACTACGACTTCTGGTACGAATCAAGCCAGCTTCTCATGCGTCAGATGAAAGATGCCAACAAGAAAAAAGAAGACAAAATCAAGGAATTGCAAGAATTCATCCAGCGTTTCAGTGCCAATGCCTCGAAATCCAAGCAGGCCACATCCAGAAAAAAAGCTCTGGACAGAATCGAGCTGGACGACATCAAGCCATCCAGCAGGAAATATCCTTATATCGACTTCAGGCCAAGCCGTGAAATCGGCAATGAAGTCCTTACAGTGGAAGGTCTTACAAAAATCATCGACGGTGTAAAAGTTCTTGATAATATTTCCTTCATTGTCAACCATGAAGATAAAATTGCCTTTGTTGGTTCCAACGAACTGGCAACCTCAACGCTTTTTAAAATCCTCGCAGGTGAGATGGAGCCGGACGGGGGTTCCGTGAGATGGGGAATAACCACAACACGATCATTCTTCCCAAAGGACAATACTGCTGAATTTGACAACAACCTTACAATTGTCGACTGGCTCACCCAGTACTCCGAAGAAAAGGACGTAACCTATGTCCGAGGTTTCCTTGGAAGAATGCTCTTCTCAGGAGATGACGGCATGAAAAAGGTCAAAATCCTCTCCGGAGGCGAAAAGGTCCGCTGCATGCTTTCCAAAATGATGATTTCCGGTTCAAACGTCCTGATTCTCGACGAACCGACCAACCACCTGGATATGGAATCCATCACTTCCCTGAACAACGGACTGGTTAAATTCCCCGGAGTGATACTTTTCACCTCCCATGACCACCAGTTCGTTCAGACAACCGCAAATCGTATCATGGAGATCTTCAACGGAAGCCTTATCGACAAAATCTCTTCCTATGATGAATACCTCGAAAGCGATGTAGATGCACGTAAACGCCAGATATATTCCATGGATGAGACGGATCAGGATAATTAATTTCGGAGAGGATACCTGCTTGCAATATATTGATCTTCATGTCCACACAGCTGCCTCCGATGGCACAAAAACCCCGGAAGAAACTGTTCGGTATGCGATGGATAAGGGACTTTCCGCCATCGCAATTACCGATCACGACACTGTCCAGGGGCTGCCCGGTGCCCTTAAAGAAGCAGAAAAATTTAATTTCAACCTGATTCCCGGAATTGAGCTGACGGCAGACTATGAGGGAGAAGAAATCCATATCCTGGGTTATAATATCGATCATACGGACCGGAACCTTTTGGAATCACTTGTATCCATAAACCTGGAAAAAAAAGAACGCAACGAAAAAATGTATGCCCAGCTGAACAAAGCAGGCATAGTTATTACGCCGGTTCTGATGCAGATACGTTACCCCGATGCCATAATAACCAGGGGGCACATCGCCGATTACCTGGTCTCGCGAGGCTATGTCGAAGATACCCAGGAGGCCTTTTCCAAGTTTCTAGGAAAAACCACTCCCTTCTTTGTGCCCAGAGATAACATACCGGCAGAATTTGCCATCCGACTGATTCTTCAATCCGGTGGCATACCTGTACTTGCCCACCCTCTTCTTTATTACGATAAAAATTCGGACAAACTGTACCGGATGACCCGAAGTCTTAAATCCATGGGGCTTAAGGGCATTGAAGCGATCTATCCTTCCCATAAAGGCAGGGCCGAAGGCGATATGCGCCGGCTCGCAGCCCATTTCGGCCTGTTTATAACCGGGGGGTCTGACTACCACGGCGGACTCAAGAAAGGGCTCGACATGGGCAGTGGATATGGCAATTTAAAAGTACCCGCCGATTTATTAAAAAACCTTATATAGGAGGACGCCATGAAAAACCTTCCAAATCATGTTACGATCCTGACCCCGCCCCCAGGTACAGATATTGTCGGCACGATACAGTTCGTGCACGGTATGGCTGAACACAGACAGAGGTACATAGAAGTCATGAATTTCTTCACCCTGAATGGATATGTCTGTGCCATATCGGATTTGAGGGGTCATGGCGATAACATCACTCGTATGGATGATCTTGGATACTTTGGCGAAGATGGGCTGAATCTCCTGGTAAAAGATATCCATGATATTACTTTGTACCTGAAGGGCAGTTTTCCTGATCTTCCCTTCTTCCTGATCGGGCACAGCCTGGGCTCGTTGATTGCAAGGGTGTATGCCAAAACTTATGATTCCTTTCTGACCGGCCTCATCCTCACTGGCAGTCCTTCCGACTCCCCCGTAAAGGGCGCTGCAAGGATACTCATTAAAGGGTTGAGTCTGTTTAAAGGCGCCCGCTACAAAAGTCCGTTTATGGGCAATCTGGTTACGGGGCCTTTTTCCAGGAAATTTCCGGAGGATGGCAGCTGCAATTCCTGGATTACCGCCGATCCACAAGTGTGGAGGAAATATGATTCAGATGAGAAATGCGGCTTCCTTTTCACCCTCAACGGCTATGAGGTCCTTATGAATCTTCTGGCTGCTGTTTATTCCCCGGATGGATGGAAATTAAATAATCCCGCCCTTCCGGTCGTCTTCCTCTCCGGTGAAGACGACCCCTGCATGACGGACATGGCCGGTTTTTTAAAAGCAGTTCAGACTATGAAAGATGCAGGATATATCAATGTGACTTACAGGATCTATAAAAACCGCCGCCATGAAATCCTCAACGATTATGAAAAAGAAAAGGTATTCGAGGACATCCTGGAATACCTTACCGTATGATCAGATCATATTCATAATGACCAGCTGAACTTCTCTTTTGTTTCTGTATTCATTGACTTTCGGATAATAGGCGATGGACAGCTGCATATCGTTGGGAACTCCCCGCTTCGCTTTTTCAATTTCATCGCTTCCGAATTTTTCCAGCAGGAAGTTTAACCATTCCCTGTTTCTATCAAAAGCTACGGCAGTAATCCCATGATTGCTGCCGTTTTTCATTTCAAATTTCAGCACATTCCCGGACTCGCCCATCACCCGGATCCTTTCTATACCGACATCCTTTTCCACAAAAACAGGTTTTTCATTTCCCATGCCAAAAGGTTCCAACAGCTCCAGCTCTTCAATCAGCCTCTCATCCACATATTCAAAGGGTAAGACCATATCCAGCCATAGTTTCTTTTTTAGATCCATCTCTGTTAAATTGCACCTGTGATTCAATCTTTCCCTGAATAGCTGAACATTTTCCCTTTTCAGGCTCAGCCCGGCAGCCATTGGATGACCTCCGAATTTCATAAGGAGATCTCTGCACTCCGTTAATCCGACATGCATGTCATATGCCTCAACGGAACGACCGGAACCCTTTACGTATTCTCCACTTCCTGTCAGGACAAAGGCAGGTCTGTTGTACTTCTCTTTCAAACGGCCCGCGACAATGCCGGCAATACTTTCATGGCATTCGGGCAGATGGACGACCAGAACCATGTCCCTGTACGGTCCATATCCTTCCATGAGACGCACCGCTTCCTGAGAGGCTTCTTCTGTCATAATTTTCCGTGTGTCATTTAATTTTCGCAGTTCCCTGGCCCCTTGCTGGGCCAGATATTCATCCGGCTGCCCCAGAAGGTCGCAGGCCAGCCCGGCATCAGACAGCCTTCCGCCTGCGTTCAGACAGGGGCCCAATATGAATCCGATATGGTATGCCTTTATTTCCTTGTCTGTCAGCTCGTTTGCCCGGATCAGTTCCATGATGCCTTTATTTTGCGTATTGTTCAGCCTTTTAAGACCCTCCTTGGCAATTATCCGGTTCTCCCCCGTCAGGGAGACAACATCCCCTATAGTTGCAATCGCGGCAAATTCCAAATATTTTAATGCCTCTTCCGGATCCATTCCCATTGATTCCCATAAGGCCTGGACAAGACGGAAGGCTACACCGGCTCCACAAAGTTCCTTGAATGGATATTTGCATCCATTCTGTTTGGGGTTTATGACGGCATCAGCCTCAACAAGAACTTCCGTCCTTACTCCGTCATGCAGAGAATAGGGAACATTGTGGTGGTCTGTTACGATTACCGTCATTCCCAGCTCCCTGGCATATTTTATGGCTTCCACCGCAGCGATTCCGTTATCACAGGTAATGATTGTATCCACACCGTCCTGATATGCGTCATGGATAAGCTTTTCATTAATGCCATACCCGTCCCTTATCCGTTCCGGAATTTTGTAATCTGCCAGGGCACCCAGGGATATCATAGCGTCTCTTAAGATATGAGTGGAGCAGATTCCGTCGATATCATAATCCCCGATAACGCGGATTCTGTTGCCTCGTTCAATCTTTTCCTTTATGATATTTACAGCTTTTTCCATATCCTTCATTATCCATGGCGAAGCCAGATCTCCGATTTTCCCATTCAAATAACCGGCGATTTCTATATCGCCGGTTATTTCCCTGTTTCTTATTATTCTGGCCAGAATCGGGCTGATATGATACCTGCGTGACTGCTCCGCAAAATCAGCTTTTTTTGCATATATCATCCATTTCTGCATATCATCACCAAATTATTTCTTATTCTCTTTTTTATTCTTTGCAAACAGGTAGTATAATGGACCGGATATAAATACATCAGAGTACACTCCAGCCAGAATTCCAACTATCAATGGCAAAGCAAATTCACGAATAGCCACAACTCCAAATATATAAAGAACAAACAGTACAATGAAGGTTGTAAAGGTTGTATAGATACTCCTTGTAAGAGTCTGTGTTATGCTGGCATTCACACATTCATAAAGATTGTTCTTATATTCCGGTTTTTTGACATTTTCACGTATCCTGTCAAATATAACAATGGAAGCATTGATTGAATACCCAAGAATCGTGAGCAGGCATGCAATGAAATTATTTCCGACCGACGCCCTGAACAATGCATAAAAAGTAACAACCACAAGTATATCGTGCACAAGGGCAATAATGCCGCTGGCAGCAAATCGGATATCCCTGAATCTGAACCAGATATAGAAAAGCATAAATATAAGAGCTAAAACTACCGCAACGATTGCGTCCCTGGTCATTTCAGTACTGATACTTGAACTGATAAATACAGTCTCAAAACTATCCGGAAGTGCACCGAATTTATCAACCAACACAGACTTTATTTCGTCTCTCAAAGCAGGCGACACTGCCTTTGTCTTAATTTCGTATTTGTTCGATTGATTTACCTTTTGGCCCTGAATATCGTTGTCATTGATAATTTCTGCAATTACGGGCTTTATCGTATTATTGAATTCATTGATTGAATAATCCTGTGCAAATTCGACCGTTGTAGAAGTACCGCCTTTGAACTCAACGCTGTAATTCAATTCACTTTTACCTGTTGCGCTGAAGACAATCATAATAACCAATCCAGCGGCGGCACAAATGGCAGCTATAGGGAATGTAATCTTCTTTATTTTTATGAAATCGAAGGCTTTTCTTTCTTTATACTTACCATAATAGCTTTCTTTCCTGAATCCCATGTGATAGAACATGTACATTAAGAATCTGGATGCAGCCATTGCGGTGAACATTGACAATACAATACCTATCGCCAGAGTCTGTCCGAATCCCTGTACGCTTCCGGAGCCTCTCAAAATCAGTATGATGGCAATGGCAAACGTCGTCACGTTGCCATCAATAATGGCCGAAGAAGCCTTCTTGAATCCGATTTTAATCGCCTCATGAAGGCTTCTTCCTGCGGCAATTTCCTCACGGATTCGGGCATATACAATAACATTTGCATCGACCGCCATTCCGATTGACAGAATAATTCCTGCAATGCCCGATAGAGACAGCGTCAGGTCAAAAGCATTCATTACCAGCAGCATCATAATCGTATAAAGTGCCAAAGCTATGGATGCCGCAACTCCCGGGATTCTATAAACAGAAATCATGAATGCCATAACAACAAGAAGTCCAATTATACCACCCAAAAGACTGGTGCTTACGGCATCTTCCCCCAGCTTGGCACTGACCACTTTAGAGCTCAGTTCTTCCAGCGAAAGCTTTAACGATCCAATACGGATAGTGGAGGCAAGATGATCTGCTTCATCATAATTTGCCATACCCTCGATAACAGCCTCACCACCCGAAATGGCGCTGTTAACCCTTGGTGCACTGACGATGGAATTGTCATATAAAATGTAGATTATCTGACCAACATTTTGAGTGGTGGCTTCCTCAAACTTTGCAGATCCCTCGTCGGTCATGGTAAGCTGTACAACGTATTCCGCCGCTCCGGAAGTAGAATTCTTTCTTGTGCCAGCCTGTGCATTTTTAATATCCGAACCACTCAGCCAAACTTTAACTGCTTCGTTTTCTGCTGTATCCGGATTATCTTCTACGCCCGTATAGGTTATGAACTGTAACGTACCAGGGTTTCCAAGATCCTGTAAAACTGAAGATATATCTGTTTCCCCAGGAATATCTACCGTAATGCGGTTGGTTCCTTCTGTATATACATTGGCTTCTGTACTGTAGTTTGCAACCCTCTTCTGCAGCTTGTATACAGTATCCGCCAGTTCTTCTGCCGTAAATTCTTTATCAGCAACCTGATATGTAATGCTTACGCCTCCTTGCAAATCAAGCCCGAGCTTAATCCTTTCTGCGCTCCCAGTCTTCGTTTTTCCAATGCCGATTCCGGAAATTAATCCCAGAATAATGATACAGGCCAGGCTGATAATAAACAGAATGGTACTTTTCTTTTTAGTCATTTTCATAATCTCATTACCTCTTCTCCTGATTTATTCGTTCGCCAGGGCGGCTTTTATCATAATTGCACATTCCACCCTTTTCCTTTGCAGCTCACACCCCGTCTCATACACCTGATTCAGTGTACCGGTTTCATTAAATGAATTTGCCGCACATCCCCCGCTGCAATAAAATCTGGCAAAGCATTCACTACAAGATGGTTTGGAATATACATTCAGACCCATGAACCTGGCCTGGACGGCAGGATCCAGATGCCCCTCGAAAACATCGCCCATTTTAAAATCATCTTTTCCCACAAACTGGTGACAGGGATAAAGGTCTCCCCAAGGGGTAACAGCAAGATATTCCGTTCCTGCTCCGCAGCCTGTAAGCCTTTTATATACACATGGTCCCTGGTTAAGGTCAATCATAAAATGAAAAAAGTTGAATTTTTGTCCTTCCTGATGCCTTTTAATATATTCCAGCGCAAGCCTGTCATATTCCATCTTGATTGCTTCAATATCTTCCGTACGAATGGCATAATCCTCTCCAGGCTCAGCCACCACCGGTTCCATGGACAGCTGGTCAAATCCTGCATCGGCGAAATGCAGCACATCCTCTGCAAAATCAAGATTATTGCGGGTAAAGGTACCTCTTATAAAATAGTCTTTATCCCTTCTTGCTTCAACGAACTTTTTAAATTTCGGGACTATGAGGTCGTAGCTGCCTTTCCCGTTTCTGAAAGGTCTCATCCGATCATGCACAGCCTTGCGTCCATCCAGGCTGAGAACCACGTTAGACATTTCTGCATTCAGAAATTCTCCTATTTCTTCATTTAAAAGCACGCCGTTTGTCGTCAGGGTAAATCGGAATTTTTTATTATGTTCCTTCTCCAGGCTTCTTCCATACCTGACTATTTCCTTCACTACGTCAAAGTTCATGAGCGGTTCACCGCCAAAAAAATCAACCTCCAGATTGTGACGGTTTCCGGAATTCTTTATCAGAAAATCAATAGCCTTTTTCCCAACTTCCAGATTCATCAGGGCTCTCCTGCCGTGATATTCCCCTTCTTCTGCAAAACAATATTTGCAGGCCAGGTTGCAGTCGTGGGCTATATGAAGGCAAAGCGCTTTTACCACTGTTTCGTGCTGCTTTATCCCCCCCGCATACTGCTCATAGCTGTCTTCCGCGAATAACCGGCCTTCTTTTTTCAAATAATCTATTTCTTCCGCGGCTTCCAAAATCTCATCCACGGTATATTTGTCTTCCATTTTCTCAACGATCACATTCATGCTGTTTTCGTTTTCCAATTCTGGGATCATATCGTATACGACGTCATCCACCACATGGACCGAACCACTATTGACATCCAGTACAATGTTATATCCGTTGCTCTTATATTGATGTATCACCTTATTCTCCTCACTGAGAGTTTTAGCATGCATGATAACAGAGTCAACGCAAAGCATTGACTCTGTTAAAGGATTGCTGAAATCTTATCTGTTTTTATTCTCGCAGACCTGGTTTCCTACTGTGCAGGAAGTCTTGCATGCGGACTGGCAGGAAGTCTGGCATTCGCCGCATCCGCCCTTCTTGGTTGTGCTCTGAAGTGTTCTCTCGTTTAATGTTTTAATATGCTTCATGTTAAAACCTCCTATCTCTCGACTTCGCCTATTATAACATAGTATATCTGCTTTTTAAAGTATTTTTTGGTTGATATAGTCCGGGAAATATGTATAATTAAGGATAAGGAATTCAAGTACAATAAATGGAGGTGCGCATGAGACACGTAATCAGTCCTTTGGATTTTTCGGTCGACGAATTGGACAAGCTTTTAGATCTGGCTGTTGATATCGAAAATTATCCTGCTAAATACAAAGATATTTGTAATGGAAAAAAACTTGCAACTTTATTTTATGAACCGAGTACCCGCACCCGACTGTCGTTTGAATCGGCAATGTTGAATTTAGGTGGTGGGGTTCTCGGTTTTTCTTCGGCCGATTCCAGTTCTGCCTCTAAGGGGGAAAGCGTATCGGATACTATGCGAATCATCTCCTGCTATGCGGATATCTGTGCTATCCGCCATCCCAAGGAGGGCGCCGCACTGGTCGCTTCCCAAAAATCCTCCATTCCCGTCATAAATGCGGGAGACGGGGGACATCAGCACCCTACCCAGACACTGACAGACATGCTCACTATTCGATGCCTGAAAGGCCGGCTGGACAACCTGGTCATCGGCTTATGCGGGGATTTGAAATTCGGCAGAACTGTCCACTCCCTTATCAATGCTCTGGTTAGGTACTCCGGTATTTCTTTTGTTTTAATATCCCCAAAGGAACTTCGCATACCGGATTATATCCGCAGGGAGGTTCTTGAGAAAAAAAATATCCCGTTCCTGGAAGTGGAAAAGCTGGAAGACGTAATTGGCGATCTGGATCTGCTGTACATGACCCGTGTTCAAAAAGAACGGTTTTTTAACGAGGAGGAGTATATTCGCCTAAAAGACTCTTACATTCTTGACAAAGCAAAAATGTCCCTGGCTTCGGAAAACATGATGGTGCTTCATCCCCTTCCAAGAGTAAATGAAATTTCGGTCGAGGTGGATGATGATCCCAGAGCCGTTTATTTCAAACAGGTGCAGTATGGGGTTTACGTAAGAATGGCACTGATTCTGACATTATTGGAGGTGGAAACATGTTAAACGTCGGCAAACTTGAACATGGACTGGTTTTAGACCATATACAATCCGGAAAGGCCATGTCCATATATCAGTTCCTGAGACTGGACAAGCTTGATTGCCAGGTGGCAATCATTAAAAACGCCAGGAGCAATGTCATGCAGAAAAAGGACATCATTAAAATCGAAGGGCCTCTGGAATTGCTCGACCTGAATATTCTGGGATACATCGATCACAATATTACCATTAACATCATTGAAAATGGGGAAATTATTGAAAAGAAAAAGCTGACACTGCCAAAAGAAGTCCGAAATATCCTTAAATGTAAAAATCCCCGCTGTATCACATCGATAGAGCAGGAATTGCCACAAGTTTTTCTATTAACAAGTGAAGAAAACGAGACGTACAGCTGTATGTACTGCGAAGAACAATATTCATAAACGAAAGGGTCACCGAGCAGAACGATAAGCCGGGTTATGTCGTGAATGATCATCTATCTGGGTCTGCTGTCGCCAGCAGACTCGAGCGACCTACCCGAAAGCTGGACGGGCAGCCCTTCGCTTTCTATTCGGCCTTGCTTCGAATGGGGTTTACATATGCCCCTCCCGTTACCGGGAGGGCGGTAGTCTCTTAAACTGCCCTTCCACCCTTACCTGCAGGCAATCTGCAGGCGGTATATTTCTGTTGCACTATCCTTAGAGTCGCCTCCACCGGATGTTATCCGGCATTCTGCCCTGCGAAGCCCGGACTTTCCTCGGCTGCATCCTTTCGGACATAGCAGCCGCGATCATTTATTCTACTCGGTGACCATATGACATTATATCTTCTTTTTCTCTCAAAAGCAACTGCCTCCGATAAATTCCCTCAGAAGGGAGTTTTGGGGTACAGCTTCGCTGCTTACGCCCAAAAAGAAATCCAGAAATTTCAGGAGTCTCTTGGCCTCCACATACTCTCCGCTTTCTTTTGGAACATTGAACAGCAGAGGCTCTGCATACTGCTTCAAGATGGACAGCTCGTAGACCAGTGCCGAATTGAACATCACATCTGCATCCTCCTGATATGGAAAAATGAAGTTTTCCTCCCCATGTCTGACGGATTTCCAGCGGGCAATTGTGCCAAGGGCGTCCGTTCCCCGCGTGAGGGAATCTCTTACCATCCTTCTTATAAGCCGGCCATCCGAAGTTGATATCCGGTTATGCTCGTCAATATTCAGCTGCGTCAAGGCATTGATGAATATCTTGAATTTGTCTTCTTTTTTAATAGAATGAGTCAGCTGGTCATTCAGACAGTGGATTCCCTCTACTACAAGAATATCATCTTTTTTCAATTGCAGATATTTTCCTTTATACTCGCGCTTCCCCAGGATGAAATTATAGGAAGGTATCTGAACACATTCTCCTTCCTGCAGGGCATTCATATCGTGATTGAACTGCTCCAGATCCAAGGCTTCCAGGACCTCATAGTTGTACTCCCCAAATTCATCCTTTGGCGTCATTTCCCGGTTCAAAAAGTAATCGTCCACGCTGATCAGATGGGGCTTTAACCCTATTGATTTCAGCTGTACAGAGAGCCTGCGAGAAAATGTGGTCTTGCCGGAAGAAGATGGTCCGGCAATCAGCACGATTCTCTTATTGCTCATTCCCGAAATACGGGTTGCGATATCCCCTATTCTTTTTTCCTGGAGAGCCTCCTGGACCAGAGCAATCTCATTGAAATCGCCTTTCGTAATTCTTTCATTCAGGGCGCCGACAGTATCTACCTCCATCATTTCCCCCCATCGTTCCGTTTCCATGAGGACACTGACCAGCTTAGGACGTGGCCTGAATTCCGGCAGCTCTGTGGGATTATCTACCATGGGCATATTCAGTATAAATCCATCCTCGTATGGGAAAAGGTCAAAATATTTCAGATATCCTGTGCTTGGAACAAGATAACTGAAATAATAATCATAGTATCCATCCAGTTCATAAAGATTAACCTTGGAAACCCTGCGGAATTTCAGCATTTTTTCTTTATCTTTCATTCCCTGGCTCTTAAACATGCGGATTGCTTCGTCGGTACTCACCGAATGCTTGACAATCCGGATATTCCCCTGCACAAGTTCACGCATTCTGTTATGTACTCTGGAGAGAAGCTTTTCGTCCACTTTCTCTGTTCCGGAGTATTTGCAGTATTCTCCATAACTTACAGAAAATTCCATACTGATCTTATTGGCGAATTCCCGTCCTGCCACATCAGCAAAAGCTTTCAGCATAAGCAGCGGAACGCTCATCCTGTATGTAAACATGCCATGAGGATGACCTACCGTTACAAATTTGATTTCTGAACCTTCCCTGATTTTTTTATGAAGCTCCACAAGCTGTCCATCCACAAGAGCCAGAACGATGTCATACTTCTGCGTATTCTGGTATTCGGATGCAACTTCCTTCAGAAGGGTATTTGCGGGGTATTCTTTCTGTTCGTTCTCTATTTTCACTTTTATCATTTTATTCATAATTCTTCCCTCTTAAGAATAGTAATTAAGCGCTTCTTCAAGATATACGATCTCCTCTTCAAGCTCTTTGATTTTCTCCGGATTTTTATTCGAACCGCTTTCACGGATATCATAAATGATCTTTTCAGCTTTCTTTTTTTGTGCAATAAGATATTCCTGAAGCACAGGATTCTTCTGCTTCAGAAGCAAATATCCGAATTTATAAAAAATCTCTTTTTCATATTCTTCTTCACCCGATAAGGCTTTGATGATTACATAAAATTTTCCATCTTCTTTAATCATTTCCTCACGAGCAATCAGAAAGCCTTCTTTATGCAGAAATCTTCTGATCTCATCTTCTTCCCGGTGAGGAGAAAGAACGAGTTCCTTTGCCGAACGGACCAGTTCCATACCGTTCTGGAGGATTCTTTTTATAAGCATTCCACCCATTCCGGCAATTAAAATAGCTTCGGCCTCTCCCGGCTTGAGCTCTTTCAGTCCGTCTGATAGCCGGACAATTATCCTGTCCTGCAGACCGGCCTCAATAATATTGGCAGAAGCTCTCTGCAGGGGCCCTTCATTAACGTCCATTGCCAACGCCTGGGGAATGATGTTTTTTGAGACCAGAAGTATCGGGATATACCCGTGGTCCGTCCCAATATCTGCCAGAATCCTTCCCGGTGTGACGAAGGATGCCACTGTATTCAGTCTTTTTGATAAATTCATGGATACTCCTAATCCAAATAATCCTTAAGTTTTCTGCTTCTGCTGGGATGACGAAGCTTTCTTAAAGCTTTTGCTTCAATCTGTCGGATTCTCTCCCGGGTGACATTGAATTCCTTACCTACCTCTTCCAATGTTCTTGCCCTTCCGTCCTCCAGACCAAAACGCAGCTTCAAGACCTTTTGTTCCCTGTCCGTCAATGTATCCAGCACTTCAACAAGCTGCTCCTTCAGAAGGGTGAAAGAAGCGGCATCCGAAGGGACCGGCACATTTTCATCCTGAATGAAGTCACCCAGGTGGCTGTCCTCTTCTTCCCCGATCGGGGTTTCAAGGGAGACGGGTTCCTGGGATATTTTGATGATTTCACGGATTCTTTCGACTGGCAAATCCATTTGTTCCGCCAATTCTTCCGGTACAGGCTCTCTTCCCAACTCCTGTAAAAGCTGTCTGGATATCCTGACCAGCTTATTTATTGTCTCAACCATATGGACGGGTATCCGGATTGTTCTTGCCTGGTCGGCAATTGCCCTGGTGATGGCCTGTCGGATCCACCAAGTGGCATATGTGCTGAATTTATAGCCTTTTCTGTAGTCAAATTTTTCAACTGCCTTTATAAGCCCAAGGTTCCCCTCCTGGATAAGATCCAGAAACAGCATGCCTCGTCCCACATATCTTTTTGCAATACTGACCACAAGCCTTAAATTCGCCTCTACCAGACGTTTTTTTGCAGCGTCATCGCCCAGTTCCATGCGTTTTGCCAATTCTATTTCTTCTTCGCCTGACAGCAGGGAGACTTTTCCGATTTCTTTTAAGTACATACGAACATGATCTTCTATGTTCACACCATCTATGGAGGTGATATCCACGATCTCCAGCTCAGGTTCAACTTCCGCCTTTTCTTCATCGGCAATCAGCAGAACATCTTCATCGTCTTCAGTAATTCTCAGAACATCGATATTATTGGATTCAAGTGTCTCTAAAATCCTGTCATACTTTTCCGCATCCAGCTCAATTTCCGTAAAAAACCCAGGAATGTCTTCATATTCAATGACATTTTTCTTATTCCTGGCCAAATCCACCAAATCCTTAAGTCTGTCTTCGAATCTTGTATTTGCTTCATCCATTATCATTTTCCTCCCCTTACTCCACTGTTATATGCAGTTTCTGCAGTTTAGCCCGCTGTCTGGTGATTTTCTGTAAATCCTCGATGCTTTGAACCTTTCCTGCATGATAATCCAGACTGTTTCTCTTGATTTTTATAACGGCATCATTAATTAATTTTTCTTTCTCGGTCTTTTCAAAACCAGGTATTACTTCATTAAATAAAGATGCTGCTTCATTATTCTCCTCCTCGTTCTCAAAATTATTTAATATCTTGGCCGGATTCAGGCTTCCAGATCTCAGCTGTTCAAATAAAACTGCCGCCACCTTATGGTAGACAGGCTCTATAAAATCATCTTCGTCAATGATATCCGAAATTTTTTCAAACAGAAACTCATCCTCAGTCAGCCACGTAAGGAGAATTCTCTGGGACTTTTTAATTCCGTCGTCTTTTTCTTTCTTGAAGGACACCGTTTCCGAAACCGGAGATTCCTTGAATTTTACCGGATCATACGTAAGGGCTGTCTTATTGACCAGCTTTTTCAGACTTTCATAAGAAATGGAGATTTCATGGGCAACCGCCTCCGTGTAATTGTTCCTTTCCAGTTCATCTTCAAATTCCAGAAGTTTTTTTGCCAGTTCATTATAAAAGGATGTTTTTTCTTCTGGATCGGCCAGGTCGAATTTCGATTTGAGAACCCTTACCTCAAAAAGGAAACTGTTGGAGGCTTTATTGATCCTTTCCGCAAACTCTTCTTTTCCCAGATTTCTAATAAATTCATCCGGATCTTTATATGGCGTCATATCAATTACCTTTACAGACAGGGAAGCCCCTTTCAAAATCGGAATTGCCCGGACTGCAGCCTTTATTCCGGCTGTGTCACTGTCATAGGCCAGAAGAACCTGTTTCGTATATCTTCTCAGCAGCATGGCATGCCCGCTTGTAAGCGATGTCCCCAAGGATGCAACTGCATTTGTGAATCCAGCCTGATGAAGAGTTATAACATCCATGTACCCCTCACAGATTATAACATCCGGCTTCCTGGATGCCCGGGCGAAATTAAGCCCATATAGATTCCTGCTCTTGTCAAAGATTTTTGTTTCCGGGGAATTCAGGTATTTCGGCATTCCTTCACCCATTACCCTGCCTCCGAAACCAATGACTCTGTTTCTCACGTCCATAATTGGAAACATGGCCCTGTTGTGGAATCTGTCATAGCCGCCCTTATTATCAAAGCTGACAAGACCTGATTCCTTCAAAAGGGAATCCGAAAATTCCCGACTCTTGAGGTATTTATATAAGTCATCACTGGTTCTGTTAGAAAATCCAAGACCAAATTTTGTAATTATTTCATCGGTCAGGCTTCTGTCAAGAAAATACTTGTATGCATCTGACCCTTTAGGAGTTTTTAACTGATAATGATAATATTTGGCTGCTTCTTTGTTTATTTCCAGAAGAATGCTTCTTAGGTCGGCAGCTTCCTTAGCCTCTCTGGAATACTCCACCTCCGGGAGCGCAATCCCTGACCTTTCGGCCAGAAGCTTTACTGCTTCCACGAAGGAAAAATTTTCATACTTCATGATAAAGGAGATTACATTTCCTCCTTCTCCGCAGCCAAAACAGTAATACATCTGTTTTCTTGGCGTAACGCTGAAGGAAGGAGTCTTTTCATTATGGAACGGACACAACCCGAAATAGGTGCCTCCTCTTTTTTCGAGCTTTACATATTCCGCAATGACATCTGCAATATCACTTCGCTGCCTGATTTCTTCAATCAGGTTTTCCGGATAATACATTTTCCCCTCCTAATATATCCAAAATTTGGGTACAAACAGTTCTTTGAATTTCGTTACTGAATACTGGTCGCTCATACCCGAAATATAATCACAGACAACCCGCATCTGGTCCTGCCCCTTTTCTTCCATCAGATAAATATATTCGTCGGGCAGCTCTTCCAAATGCCTGGAATAGTGATCAAACAGTTCCACCAGCATATTAGTAACCTTCGGTTCCTCCCCTTTCGCAAGGGGATTTGTATATACATGTTCAAACATGAATTTTCTGAGACTTAACATGGATTCGTAGATTTCGGGGGACATATGGATGTCGTTTTTCCCAAGACTGGAATAAACTATGTCGTGAATCAAAGTATTCAGACGGATTTTGGTTGTCTCTCCAAGGGTTCTGACAATTTCCCCGGGTATGTCCCCATCTGTCAGTATCCTGCCCCGTATTGCATCATCTATGTCGTGGTGAAGATAGGCAACCTTATCAGACAGACGGACAACCTTTCCTTCCAGTGTGGATGGACTGCATCCGGTTTTGTGGTTCAAAATACCATCTTTGACTTCCCATGTAAGATTCAAACCTGCCCCGTCTCTTTCGAGCAATTCGACTACGCGGATGCTCTGTTCGTTATGTTTGAAGTCGCAAACGCTGTTGAGGGCTTTTTCGCCTGCGTGACCGAAGGGTGTATGTCCCAGGTCATGCCCCAAAGCAATGGCCTCCGTGAGGTCTTCATTTAGGGAAATCGCCCTTGCAATCGTTCTGGCAATCTGGGCCACCTCCAAAGTATGGGTAAGTCGGGTACGGTAATGGTCTCCAGCCGGAGCCAGAAAGACCTGGGTTTTGTGTTTGAGCCTTCTGAACGCTTTGGAATGGAGAATTCTGTCTCTGTCTCTTTGAAATTCAGTACGAATATCACACGGTTCTTCCTGACGGTCCCTTCCCCGGGTCTCCCTGCTGCGGGACGCAAAAGGACTTAAATAGATTTTTTCGTTTTCTTCCAATTTATCCCTGATACTCAAAAAACCCACCCCCGTCCGAACATTTTATCTTACACAATAATTATTCTGCGCTTTTCGTTGTTTTCCTTTTTTAAGGTCATCATTCCAGCGCAATATTTTTCTGAAAACACTGAAGCGAAAACCAGTGGGTAAGCCCGGAATATCCCGGCTTACCCACTGGTTTTCAACAGTCTGTTATTGTCCTGATACGAAGTATTTCATCCAGTACGTTACAGGCAACTTCATCTTTTGACATGATTGGAAGATGCTTCTGCCCATTTTTTGTGATTATCGTTACAACATTAGTATCCACTCCAAATCCGGCACCTTTTTCTTTTAGATTATTGGCGACTATCATATCTAAATTTTTTTTGATTAATTTTGCCTTGGAATTTTCAATCAAATTTTCAGTTTCCATTGAAAATCCACATAAAAATTGTCCTGGCTTCTTTTGCTCTCCCAGATAGCCTAGAATATCCCGGGTTCTGACAAACCGGATTGTCAAATCCATCTCGCTTTTCTTCAACTTTTCCGTCTGATAATTCTCAGGCATATAGTCAGCTACCGCCGCTGCCTTAATGACCACATCCATGGACGGAACCATTTCCGATATGATTTCAAACATATCTTCAGCGCTTTCTACTTTAATAACTGTCACAAAAGATGGTGCTTCCACCGAAGTGTGTCCAGCAACCACTGTGACATCCGCGCCTCTTTCCATTGCACATCTTGCCAGCGCATAACCCATCTTTCCCGTTGAACGGTTTGATACAAACCGCACAGGATCGATTGATTCTACCGTTGCACCGGCCGAAATAAGCATTTTAATTCCGGACATGTCTTTTTCCTGATAATGGATTTCCCTTAAGATATGATCCAACAGCACTCCCTCAGCGGGGAGCTTGCCAGCGCCTGTATCCCCACAGGCAAGCCGCCCTACTTCCGGGCAGATGATCCCATATTCATAACCTCGCAGTTTTTTCAAATTTTCCTGCAGGATGGGATTTTCGAGCATGCTGGAATTCATTACAGGTGCGATGAGTTTTTTGCATCTGCATGCCATAAACGTAGTTGTAAGCATGTCATCTGCGA
This sequence comes from Parasporobacterium paucivorans DSM 15970, assembly GCF_900141895.1. GTDB lineage: Bacteria > Bacillota > Clostridia > Lachnospirales > Lachnospiraceae > Parasporobacterium > Parasporobacterium paucivorans. The sequence goes on from NZ_FQYT01000002.1 coordinate 207,580, forward strand.
TACCGTTTGCAATTTTGCCGACAGCATTCGCTCCCGCCGGAGCCACAAGGAACAAATCCGCTTTTTTTGCCAGAGAAATATGCTCTACTTCAAAATCAAAGCCGCGGTCAAAAGTATCCACCAGGCATTTATTCCCTGTTAAAGTTTCAAATGTGATTGGATTGATAAAATTCGTTGCATTTTTCGACATAATTACATGCACACTGCAATTTAATTTCACCAGCATACTGGCAAGATTTGCTATTTTATATGCCGCGATGCTTCCGGTCACCCCCAAAATCACAGTCTTCCCCTTTAACATAATTCTTCCTCACTGAGAGCGCCGTGTTTTTCATATCTGGCGATTTTTTTAATCCGATTTTCCTCGTCCACAATGACTACATAGGGTTTATGGTTCTTTGACTCTCCCGCCTCCATCAGACAATATGCCATGATTATTATATGATCTCCCGGGACAACCATCCTGGCAGCGGAACCATTCAGACAGATCATTCCGGATCCGGCATCGCCTGCAATTGTATATGTTTCGAACCGGCTTCCATTTTCAACATCTACAACCTGCACTTTTTCATATTCCAGGATTCCAGCTGCCTCCATCAGTTCCGTGTCGATAGTTATGCTTCCTACATAGTTTACATCCGCCTGAACCACTGTTGCCCTGTGTATCTTTCCTTTTAACATGTTTATCAGCATTATTCCCACCTGTATCTATTCCATGATGAAATTATCTATAAGTCTTGTTTTTCCTATGTAAACAGCTGCTGCTGCCAGTATCGGTCCATCCATGACTGCCATTGGTTCTATTTCGGGAAAGCTTACTATTTCAACATAATCGATTCTCATAAGCGGCTCCTGTGCAATCTTTTGTTTTATAGTTTCAATAATTTTGACGCAATCCCTTTCACCGGATTCAACAAGGCTTTTCCCTTCATCCAAAGCTTTATTCAAAATTGCCGCAGCTCTTCTTTCACTTTCGCTTAGATATGAATTCCTTGAGCTTTTTGCAAGACCATCTTCTTCCCTGATAATCGGACATCCGATAATCTCAATATCGAAGTTCAGGTCGCGCACCATCTTTTTTATCACAGCCAGCTGCTGGGCATCCTTTTGTCCAAAATAAGCCCTGCCAGGTTCTGTGATTAAAAACAGCTTTGAAACCACTGTGCATACACCTCGAAAGTGTGAAGGCCGGCTTTTCGCACAGAGCCTGTCTGAAGGGCCAGTCAGGTCTACGAACGTGCTGAAGCTGCCCTTATACATCTCCGAACCCTCAGGGCAGAATAGAATATCTGCCCCCGCTCTCCCGGAAATTATGGAATCCATTTCGATATCCCGCGGATAACTCGAAAAATCCTCGTTTTCTCCAAATTGGATGGGATTGACAAAGTCACTCACTATGACCCTGTCGTTTTCCCTGGCTGCCCTTTCAATGAGGCTTTCATGTCCTTCATGGAGGTATCCCATTGTGGGAACAAGCCCGATTGACAGCCCCTCCCGCTTCCACTCCTTCACTATGCCTCTGATTCCGGATATCGTAGTGATAATCTCCATTAGCTGAGCTCCTGTTTTTTGATTTTTTCTATTATTCCCTCGTCCATTTTAAATGTGTGTTTTTCTTCCGGGAATTTAGCGTTCTTGACTTCGTCAGCATAACTTGCAAATGCTTCCTTCATTTCTTTCCCTAATTCTTTATACACTTTTGCAAATTTAGGAGTAAAATCCGAAAACAGTCCCAGCATGTCCTGATATACCAGTACCTGGCCGTCGCACCCTCTTCCGGCCCCAATGCCGATGACTGGAATGGAGATTTCTTCCGAAATGTATGCAGCAAGTGCTTCCGGAACGCATTCAAATACTACGGCAAACGCTCCGGCAGCTTCAACTCCTTTTGCTTCTTCTAATAATTTTTTAGCGGGTCCCTCTTCTTTTCCCTGCACCTTATATCCACCGAATGCATTTACGGATTGGGGAGTCAGGCCCAGATGGGCACAGACGGGAATAGATGCGTTTACAATCGCCCTGATCTGGTCGCAAACTTCCAGTCCGCCTTCCAGTTTTACCGCTTGTGCTCCGCCCTCTTTAACAAGTCTTCCAGCATTTACTACCGCATCATAAACGCTTGTCTGATAGGACATGAATGGCATGTCGGCAATAACCAGGGCATTTTCCGCTCCGCGTGAAACAGCCTTTGTATGGTGAATCATGTCCTCCATCGTAACGCTGAGGGTATCGGGATAACCGAGACAGACCATGCCGAGGGAATCTCCCACCAGGATGGAATTGACGCCTGCCGCATCAATCAGTTTAGCCGTTGAATAATCGTATGCTGTCAGCATTGAAATCTTCTCTTTATTTTGTTTTGCATCTCTAAATGTCGTTACTGTGGTTTTCATTATTTAATATCCTTTCTATTCTCAGATAATCTTTGTCAGCGTTCTTTCTCTTTGCGATTTCCAATACGTTTTTCCCAAGCAATCCATATACTTCTTTTGGGTATCCTTGCAAACCATTCAAATGCTTTACTACCGTATTAAAATCACCCCTCTCTATCGGCCCGGTCAAAGAAGCCTCTATCGAAGAATCAACGGCATTGCATATGTTGTTTTTCACAAGCGGTGAAAATACTTTGTAGCCATCTTCCCTTGAAAATCCAATTTCCTGCAACAGGGAAATGCCTGTATCCAGTAAAGCCAGCATATGATTGCTCACCATACTCGCTGCCGCGTGGTACTTGACTTTATTGTCTTTCTCTATGAGGCAGACGGTATTTCCACAACTGGAAAAAAGAAGATCCATTCTTTTTAGAAAAAAAGAATGTCCTTCCAGGGTAAAAACAACTTCATTCAAATTTTTATAGGATTGAAATCTGTCGCTGAACGCGTACATAGGATGGACGGAACCAGGGAAAGCCCCAAATTCCAAAATGTCCTCGAAAACATCAGATGATAATGAGCCACTAAAATGACATATTATCTTTCCATTAATTGTTTGCTTATCAATGCAATCCCATACGTCCTTAATTGAATCATCAGGTGTCGTAATCAAAAGGGTATCGCTTGACTTAATTAACTCGTCCAAATCCGAAAATGCCTTTGAACAAGTAAAATCTGCTGCGTCAGTTATCTTATCATGAGTCCTGCTAAAGTAACCGACAACCGTGCAGTCGTCCGCATGTTCCGTGAGGTATTTACCTATTGAACATCCGACTCTGCCCGCTCCAATTATGCCTATATTCATGTTATCACCTCCATTTATCTCTTGAAGTGACAACATTATTCATCTGATGCAGTTTCTGTACGAATACCGCTCAGAAAAAATAATAGCATAACAGGTATATATTTACAATCTTTTTATTGGGCAAAGCCATATGATATACTTCTGCCTCTTTCGGTCATGGAACCCAGCATTTCTTCCACCTCGGAATCCAGTGTATACGATTGGCAGGCATCATTTTTAAGCTTAAATCTGTCGACCGTTTCCTTCAGACGTACAGCCTGGCTCGAAAGCTCCTCGCTTGCAGCAGCGCTTTCTTCGGATGTGGCAGAGTTTGCCTGAACAACCTGCGATACCTGCATTATGCCCTGATTAACCTGCTCAATTCCAGAGGCCTGTTCATTTGACGCTATAGCTATATCACTCACTAAGGTTGTCACCTTTTTTATACCCTGAGTAATATTATCCAGAGCCTCCGATGTATGTTCTGCAATCTTCGTGCCAGCCTGCGTTTTTTTGATTGAACTTTCTATCATATCCGTCGTTTCTTCTGCCGCTTTTGCGGAACGGGCTGCCAGATTGCGGACTTCTTCCGCTACTACCGCAAAGCCTTTTCCGTACTGGCCGGCTCTCGCAGCCTCAACGGCAGCATTCAAGGCAAGAATATTCGTCTGAAAAGCGATATCATCGATTACTTTAATTACTTTCGAAATATTCTTGGATGACTCATTGATGTCCTCCATTGCGGTCAGCATTTCCTTCATTTTGGAATTGCCCTGTTCCGCTATGGTCTGGGTATCTTCAGCTAATTTATTCACCTCATCCGCATTCCGGGCATTTAATTCTGTCTGTGCCGAGATTTCTTCCATCGAGGCCGTCAGCTCTTCAATTGCGCTTGCCTGCTGTGTTGCCCCGTCCGAAAGTACAACGCTTGTATCAGAGAGTTGTTTTGAGGCTGAAGCCACATGGTCCGCAGCAGATGCTATGTTGACCAGAGCCAGATTATTATTTTCTACCAGTCTGGCCAGGGCCATTCCAAGAATGTCCTTTTCTGATCTGACGTTGATCTTAACCGTCATGTCTCCAGTTGCAATTTGTTCGGCTGCTTTTGCCTGGTCACACATGCTCAGCATCATTTTCTGTAAAACCTTTTCAAATCTGCCCAAATCGTCTCTGGCAATCATGGCAGGCTCCATATCCACCTCTCCCAATGCAAGTTTCTCCCCGTTCGCAATCATTGCATTCAATGGGACAACAATACTCCTTAGGATCACAATGCATATTATCAAGTCGATGATGACGGCTGCCGCCAACAGCATGGCCATTATACTTCTGTCAACAGGAGAACCTCCGCCTGCTGCCACCATGGAGACCAGGCCTACCGCCACTATCATCAGGGCGGTCAACCCAAATCCGATTATCAATCTCAGTGTTATGGATAAATTTCTCATTTGTAAATCCTCCTTATTATTGCTATATAAGGTTATCGTCACAAATCTCCATCCGGATTAATTCAATTTTGGCAATAATGATTTTTACAACAAAAAAAAGCGAATCCCTGCATAAAAGGGATTCGCAACTTCATCAAAAATGCGGATGACAGGACTTGAACCTGCACAGCCTAGTGGCCATTAGAACCTGAATCTAACGCGTCTGCCAATTCCGCCACATCCGCTTGACGAAGGATATTGTATCAGATATTTTAGATATTGTAAAGCGGAAATTTTATTTATAAAGACGCAAAAAAACGGTTGTCATACCGATTCATTTATGATATACTTTTTTTCGTCGAGAATACAAGTCGACTTGCGGGAATGCTGGAATTGGCAGACAGGCTAGACTAAGGATCTAGTGTTGGCAACGACGTGAGGGTTCAAGTCCCTTTTCCCGCATTAAAAAAAAGAACCGTTTTCAGCCAATGTCATTAAGTTAAGAATGACGCATGAGTAGAGTATGTAGAAATACATACCCTGCTCTTTTTTTATGTAATAAAAACCAAAAAACTCTTGACAAATAATGAGAAAAATGTGGCGAAGCCCTTTGATTATATATTTCAAGGAGGAAAACCACATGCGAGACCATATTTCATTTGTAAAACAAACACTTTCTGAATCAATTAAAGAAATGAGTACAGTTCCTTGGCTTTTTGTAAAGAATCCAGAAAGTGATTTCTCAAGGAAAAGGAAATTGGATTTTGATACATTTTTTCATTTTTTTATTTCTATGGAGGGACGCTCACTAGGAACGGAA